>JAXLVD010000026.1:0-92086 GCA_046329125.1 Spirosomataceae bacterium
ATTTGAACGTTAAATTTTAGCTCCGCATCGGCGATCCGACCTTACCCCGCTGCGGCGTACCGTCCAATGGGGGAATAATTTAATTTGTAAAAATTTGACTAAAAGTCAATTGTTAATATAAAAAGAAATAAAATGAAAAAAACATTTCAATATTTACTGAAAAAAGCCCCCATTGGGGGATTGGGGGCTGTCCTTCTAATATTAGGGCTGGGGGGCTGCGACCAAGGTTTTGACGACCTTAATGTCAACAAAACCGCCGCTACCGCCATAGACCCGGCTTTCATCCTCAACAATGCGCTCGTCAACGTTTCTTTTCCGAGTGGAGTAGTGATTTACGAAATGGGCGTGGTGCAGCAGATGGTTTCTCCCAACTCAGGGGTTTTGACCGGTGCCAACTTCAATCAGGACAACCGGGACAACACGCAGCAAATTTGGCAACGTTATTATCGCAGTGTGGTACGGAATACCTACGATGTGATCTTAAAAGCAAAAGCGCTGCCCAATCGGGTTAATCTATTGAGTATGGCCCGTATTACGCAAGCCTATGCTTACATGGTTTTGACCGATACTTACGGAGATGTGCCTTATTCGCAAGCAGCCAAAGGCTTCACAGATCAGGTTGTTTTGCCGAAATACGATACTCAACAGGCAATATACACGGATCTCATTAAGGAGTTGACCGAGGCTACGGCAGCCATGGATGCTTCCAAAACGATTGAAACCGCTGACATTTTATACGCCGGCGACGTAGCCAAATGGAAAAAGTTCGGTAACTCATTGTTGCTCAGAGTGGGTATGCGGCTTAGTAAAGTAGACCCCACCTTGGCCCAACAAACCGTACAGAAGGCCGTAACCGGCGGCGTTATGGCGGCTAATACCGACAATGCGACTATTAAGCATGATGCCAACTACACCAACGGCCCCGGCCAAATGCTGAACTCTACCGAAGCCGCTAACTTCTATTTAGCAGCACCTTTTGCGGATTATCTCAAAAAAACCAACGACCCCCGGTTAAAATCCATTGCGGTACGCTACGTAGGAGCGGCTTCCGGTCCGGAACAGGTAGCTTCGCGCGCTTCTACAGACCCTTCAGTTCAGATCGGGATGCCGTTTGGCTACGATAACAGCTCTATTGCAACTGTTGTAAAAAACTTAAATTTGAAGAGTTTCTATGATTTCAGCCAAGTAGACAGAACGCGCTTGGCCAAAAATCAGGCACCTATGTTTTTGGTGACTTACGCGCAAACGCAGCTATTATTGGCAGAAGCCGCCCAGCGCGGATGGACTACCGGCTCGGTAGAGGATTTTTACAACAAAGGCGTAAGAGCCCACATGGAACAATTGGCTACTGTAGATGCCAATGCCGCCGTACCGGCTGCTGACATTGACAGTTACTTAAAAGCCAATCCTTATGTAGCGGCCAACGCCTTAGAGCAGATCAACACCCAATACTGGATCGCCTCCTTTATGAACGGCCCCGAAGCGTTTGCCAACTTCAGAAGAACGGGATTCCCTAAACTAACCCCTAATCCATTCCCGGGCAAAGCCATCAAAGGGGATTTCATCAGACGCCTGACATATCCAAACTCGGAGATTTCGGTCAACAGCGCCAACGTCAAAGAAGCCATTGCCCGTCAGGGAGCAGATGATTTGGAGAGCAAGGTCTGGTGGGATAAATAAATTTTAAGTAGTGAGAAGTGGGTATTGAGTAGAGAGAATTCTATTTTTGCCATTCAATACTTGATACCCACTTAAAACAAACAGACGGGCAACCGCTTCGATTAACCTCTTAATACTCATTACTAACTCCTCAATACTTAGCCAATGCAAATCGGATTCGTAGGGCTCGGCAAAATGGGCTATAATTTAGCGCTCAACCTGCATCGTCACGGCTATGAAGTCGTAGCATACGATGTAGCTACCGAAAATGTCAAAAATATTCTTCTGGAAGGCATTGCCCCCGCTTACAGTTTGGGCGAACTGTGCCAACAATTGGAAGGCAGAAAGGTGGTGTGGCTGATGGTACCTGCCGGCAAACCCGTCGATGATTGCATTGAAGCCCTGATTCCTCACCTGGCTCCCAACGACATCGTGATTGATGGAGGAAATTCCAATTTCAACGATTCTGTACGTCGCTATAAACACCTCAAATCCAAAGGATTCGACTATTTGGACTGTGGTACCAGCGGGGGGGTAGAGGGCGCTCTTTTGGGTGCCTGTACCATGATTGGCGGAGAAGACGAAGTATTTAATTATTGCGAGTCGGTATTCAGAGATATTTCTCTTGAAAACGGCTACCTTCATGCGGGTGGCCCGGGCAGCGGCCATTTCGTCAAAATGGTTCACAACGGAATCGAATACGGCATGATGCAGGCCATTGCCGAAGGCTTTGAAGTACTGGAGCGTTCCAATTACGATCTTAATCTGGAACAGGTCGCTCGGGTGTTCAATCACGGTTCCGTGGTCCGGAGTTGGCTCATGGAATTGACCGAAAGCGCTTTTTCCAAGGACCCTAAGTTAGAAACTATCAAAGGGGTCATGCATTCGTCAGGGGAAGGGAAATGGACGCTCGAAACGGCCTTAGACATGGGCATTCCGACTCCGGTTATTGCGCTGTCGCTTTTGATGCGCTATCGTTCACAGCAGGACGATACCTTTACCGGAAAAGTAGTAGCCGCTCTTCGCAATGAATTCGGCGGTCACGCTGTTGAAAAAGCCGTTTAAAGCAGTAAGTACCGAGTGGTGAGTTCAGTAGGGATTCTGATTGAAAGAGCACCACTCAACACTCGGTATTTTTTTCAATCATGGGCATGAGATTCTGCCGGCTTTCCTCCACCATTGCGCTCATTCGGGTTTGAGTCTCTCTAACACCGGTCGATATGATTTGTCCTTTGCAGGAAATCGCCAACGTGAAAAGAAGAAATAACAGAATAATGTAGAGACTAACCTTATTCATAGCGTAACCCTTTAGTTTGCTCTACTGATTAAAAAACAATGCCCGTTGGCACCGAGGATTGCATACGCCTCCGAAGAAGCGCCAAAATCATTCTTACTGCCGGCTGAGCTATGCGGGGCGGCCTCTGCGAGCCATAAGCGGGAAAAACGGTATCAATCGGTAAGGCTCATTCGAAACAGAACTAAAGGGTAACATGCACCAATCTATACACAAAATGGGGCGGAAATTCCCCACAATTCGTGCAGAAAACCCCTTTCCCCATTCTTTTCACTCTCTCCCTTCCTTAGTTCATGGCTGAATTGGTTGGCAAAGTTGCACCCATTTAACCAACCATTTTTTTACATAGCTGTTAATAGCCGCTTCTGCGGGCTTTACTGAATGCCGACCAAGCGGTTGATTTAATTCTCGCTTTCTTTGGCGACTTCTTCGACTTTATATACCTGTATTTCGGTGACATATACGACTTTGTCTTCTTTATTTTTGTAAGAACGGTGATTGATTTTGCCTTCTACCGAGATCAGTTTCCCTTTGGAGACCATCCGCTGACACACATCCGCGACCTTACCGAAAGCGACCAAATTATGCCACGTATTGCTCACCACTTCTTCATTTTTCTTATTGGTGTAGGTCTCTTTTGTGACCATCGTAAAAGAGGCCAATTTGCCGTTTTCGAAAGTACGCATGTTTACTTCTTTGCCTACGTTACCGATCAATGTTACCTTGTTCATGTTCCTGAAAAGTTTTGTGTTCGTGATTTATTTTTGCCGTCAATGGGTTTGTCCCGAATTGACATTGCAAAGGTGCAGCATAGCCCATAAACGATTCGGTTGGTATTCGTTTCTATTTGGATAAAAACAATTGTAACCGTTTACAAACGGCTACAACAATGCGCTCAATCTGAAAAAGGCCTTCTGCCCATCGGAAATGCAGAAAATATTTTTTGCCCATCAATTAAAAATCTACATTTACCGAATAGCTTCACCCAAACTAATTTAACTATGAGAAACACCTGTACAGTCGTTATTGTGCTGATGATGTCGGTGCAATGGGCTTTCGCTCAAAGCAGTTATTATTTCCCCAAAGCCCGTAAGTTTGACCCGGCGGTTCCGACCCCGGAACAATTTTTAGGGTACGCCATCGGAACCCATTATACCCGGCATGACCAAATAGTGGCTTACTTCCGGGAATTGGCCAAAGTCAGTAATCGCGTACACGTCCAAACCATCGGAAAAACGTACGAAGAAAGGGAGCAAATTGTGGTCACCTTCACCGCTCCTGAAAACTATAACCGCTTGGAGGAGATTCGCAAAGAACACCTCACTTCTATTGACCCTTCCAAACCCGTGTTAGACAGCAAAGCACCCGTCGTGGTGATGCTCGGCTACAGTGTCCACGGCAATGAAGGTTCCTGCGGCGAAGTCAGTCTATTGGCGGGGTATTATTTGGCAGCCGCTCAGGACGATGAGGCTAATCAATGGCTAAAAGAAGCGGTGATTTTTATCGACCCCTCCCTAAACCCCGACGGAAGAGACCGAGCGGCCAATTGGTTCAACAGCTACAAATCTTTTCCGCCCGTAGCCGACCCATTAGATAAAGAACACATGGAAGCTTGGCCCAACGGACGAACAAACCACTATTTTGCCGATCTCAACCGCGATTGGCTGAATCTGGTGCATGTAGAAAGTCGAAACCGCGTGGAATTCTTCCATCAATGGTATCCCAATGTGCAGATCGACTTTCACGAGATGGGTCCCAACGCGACCTATTATTTTGAACCTACCCCCAAGCGGCACGAAAGTCCGATCATTCCCCAATTTCTCTACGAAGAGAATGCCGTTTTTGCCAAATACCACGCCAAAGCTTTGGATGACATAGGATCGCTTTATTTTACCAAAGAAAATTACGACAACCTCTCCCCTATTTACGGCTCTACCTATCCTAAATTTTACGGCAGTTTGGCCGCTACTTTTGAAGAAGCCGGCAGCGGCGGTCTGGTCAAAGAAACCGCCAACGGTCCGTTGACTTTCGCTTTTACCATTCGCAATCACTTGGCCACGAGTTTTTCCTCCCTGAAAGCCGCCGTTGCCGAGAAATCGAACCTGTTTAAAATTCAGAAAAACCTCTTCAAATACGGCTTGGAACAGGGGGCCGCCAATGCGGCCAAAGCCTATATTTTTGGGGACAGCCGGGATGAAACGCTCACTCAAAAATTTTTGGGCTTGCTGTTGCAGCATCGGATTCAAGTGTATGACATTGCTGCAACTGCCCCGGTGGAAGGGAAAAATTTCGAAAAAGGCAAAGCCTACATCGTTCCTGCCGAACAGCCGAATTTTTTGGTCATTCACTCGCTTTTTGAGGAAATTACGTTAAAAGACAGTCTGTTTTATGACAACACGGGCTGGAGCGTCATTCATGCCTACGGATTGCAATACGCCAAGATAAAGACGAGCGGTTTTGCCAAAGGCGCTCCCATAACCGCCGGTGTTCCGGCCAAAGGAAGCATCGAAGGCGGCAAATCTTCGTATGCCTATCTGCTGCCCTATACCGACTACAACGCCGGCAAGGCATTGTACCAACTGTTGAGTAAAAATATAATGGTCAAAACGGCATTCAAACCGTTTACGGCCGTCATCGGTAATGAGAAAAGGTCGTATGGTTATGGCAGTTTGGTAGTGCCCGTAGCGGGACAATCTATTTCCTCCGATTCGATGTATGCGCAATTGCAAAAGGTAGCTTTGGCCTGTCAGGTTCGTTTTACGGCTGCCTCTACCGGTTTCAGCGCTGCCGGAGTTGACCTCGGCAGCAACAACATCAAAACGGTTCGCAAACCGGAAGTGGCCTTGGCCTTTGGGCAGGGCATTACGGCGAGCGAAGCCGGGCAAGTTTGGTTTTTGTTGAATCAACAATTGGGAATGCCCGTCGTAAAATTGGATCTGCCCTACTTCCGACAGGCATCACTGAAAAAATACACAACCATCGTATTACCGGCCGGGAATTACAGTACGTGGGACAAAACGGTGATTGATAAACTCAAAGCGTGGATAGCCGACGGAGGCACACTGATCACGTTTCAAACCGCTACCGCTTGGGCTATTCAAAATGAGTTGGTCAAAGAAAAATTGGCAGAGTCGGATGAAAAAGCAGCCTCGGCTAAAAACAAGGAACGACTGGAATTTGTGAGTAAACAGGACGTAGAAGGTTCCAAACGAATCAACGGAGCCATTTTTCAGGCCGACATTGACATTACCCACCCTATTGCGTTCGGGCTGAATGACCGTAAACTTTTTATCAATAAAAACGGCCCGACGCTGCTGCAAAAAAGTACCGACAAATACGCCACCGTAGCCCAATACACCGACAAGCCCTTTATCAACGGCTACGCTTCCAAAGCCAACATCAGCAAAGTAAGCAACAGCGCCGCCATTATTTTAAGTACGGTCGGCAACGGGCGGGCGGTATTGTTTGCCGACGACCCGACCTACCGCAGTTATTGGTTAGGCACGGCTCGTCTGTTTTTCAACAGCATTTTCTTTGCTTCCTTAGTGGAAGGGGGCGGCATCGCCGGAGGTGAGGAAGAAACGAAATAATCCGACTGACTATATTCACTAAGCTGCCTTTCCTGTACAGTTTGGGGGACTATGGAAAAAGTAAACACAGTCGTTTAAAAACAGGCCTTATTTTGTATATTGCTATCGTTCATGGGCGGTCTTTATTGAGAACAAACCCCAATCTGTTTTGTATGAAAAAGGAGGAAAATAACGACTATTTAGAAAGCGCCGTCAAGCAATTTGAGTATTACAAAATGCTCGGCGAGAGAACTTTTGCGCAACTGCCCGACGAAAAACTGTTTTGGCAATACAACGAAGAAAGCAACAGCATTGCCGCCATTGTCAAACACCTGTGGGGCAATATGCTGTCGCGTTGGACCGACTTTTTGACTACCGACGGCGAAAAGGAATGGCGAAATCGAGATGCAGAATTTGAAAATGACATCACCACCCGAGAGGAACTGTTAGCCAAATGGAATGACGGTTGGGCGTGTCTGTTGGGTGCTTTACGTTCTTTGACGCCGGAAGATTTAAACAAAGAAATTTATATACGTAATCAGGGACACAGCGTAATCGAAGCCATCAACCGACAATTGGCCCATTATCCCTATCACATCGGGCAGATTGTATTCATTGGAAAAATGGTGTGTAATGACCAATGGTCAACTCTTTCGGTGGCCAAAGGAGCCTCAAAAGATTACAATGCCGACAAATTTTCAAAACCCAAACATAAGGCGCATTTTACCGACGAATTTCTCGGCAAAAAGCAAGAATAAAGCGTCCCCAAAATCATGCTGCTTCAAACCGACCGACTGTACCTTCGAGAAATATCAATCCATGACACGGGGCTTATTCATGAATTACATTCGTTGCCGGAAACCGACGAATTCAATACGCTCGGTATTCCGGATGCCATTCAAACCACCGAAACCATCGTCAACGAATGGTTATCCGAGCAAACGGTTACTCCGCAAACTTCCTACGTTTTTTACATAGAACTCCTTGAAAAAACCCAATTTATCGGGCTCATTGCCCTGAATATCGGTAAACCCAAATTCAGAAATGCAGAAGTTTGGTATAAGATACACGTAAACTATTGGCGAAAAGGCTACACGACCGAAGCATTGCAACGGATTCTCTCGTGGGGTTTCAATGAGTTGAACCTGCACCGAATTGAAGCGGGATGTGCCGTGGACAACATCGCTTCGAGCAAGGTATTGGAAAAAGCGGGAATGACACAGGAAGGTCGAAAGCGCAAAAATTTACCTCTACAACCTACTTGGAGTGACTCTTTTTCCTACGCCATTTTGGACGAAGATTTTGATAACTCCCAACATAAATCACCCAAATGAATACTTCAAACAACAAGATCTTAATTACGGGCGGCGCATCGGGCATTGGCTTAGGTCTCACCGAACGGTTTGTCCAAGAAAACAACACTGTCATCATTTGCGGCCGCCGCGCCGATGTTTTACAGGAAGCTACCAACCGATTTCCTTCCGTAATCGCTCGCCAATGCGATTTGTCGATAGCGGCAGAAAGAGAAGCGCTGTATCAGTGGATCGCTGAAGAACACCCTGATTTAAACGTATTGGTCAACAACGCCGGAATTCAGCAATGGATGTCGGTGACGGACGATGATTTTTTTCAACGAGCGCAAGCAGAGATTGCCGTCAATATCGAAACACCGCTGCACCTGACCTCGCTTTTTCTCCAATTGCCGGCATTGAACACCATCATCAACGTCACTTCGGGTCTGTCTTTTGTACCGCTGACCAAAGTACCCGTTTATTCGGCCACCAAAGCTTTCTTTCATTCCTTTACGCTTTCGCTGCGTCATTTGATGAAAGCCAAAGCTGTTGAGGTCATTGAATTGATTCCTCCGGCCCTCAATACCGACTTGGGCGGCAAGGGTCTGCACGACTTGGCCCCGCCGGTGAGTGCTTTTATTGAGGCCGTTTTTGAGCAATTAAAACAGGGAAAAACCGAAAT
This sequence comes from Spirosomataceae bacterium, assembly GCA_046329125.1. Lineage (GTDB taxonomy): Bacteria > Bacteroidota > Bacteroidia > Cytophagales > Spirosomataceae > Runella. The sequence continues at coordinate 8,497 of JAXLVD010000026.1, forward strand.
CACGTTCGGTTTCAGTGAAGCCATGGCCAAAGCCGGCCCGGAAGCGCTCCAACAGGCATTTGCCCGCATGAATCCTTAACCATCACCTTTGACAAAGTTCAGAACTTTGTCAAAGGTGACTCCGCCACAAATCTATTTGTAACCGTTTGCAAACGGCTGAGGTTCTTTGTATCTTGCGTATATATGGATGTTAGGCGCAAGCCTGTGAGACCGACAACGACAGAAAATAAATCGACAATATGACAGAACAAGAAATTAAAAAAGGAGTTAAAGAGGTTTGTGAAATTTCGACAGAAATAGCAACTCTTTATGCCGACAATAATGCTTTAGTAGCAAAATTAAATTCAGTTCCACTGGACGAACTACAAAAGGCTTCCGATTATTACGCTTCACGTTCAGGTGTTATTGTTGACTTAAGAAAAGACGTTTTAAAATTTCTTAAAGAAGGTAATAAACTCGACTTGTCGACACTTGAAGGCTTCATTATTAAACATAAGACAGGAAAAGAGAATCAATATCGTGCCTACAAAAACTATTTTTCGATTTTCTTTCCAATCATCACTTTCTACGGACACAATCCATTAAGGAAATTTATTGATGATTTTATTTCTGAAATAATCAATCGCCTTGACTTAAATGGAAAAGTAAAGCACATATACTTTGACTTTCAAGGAGCAAGACAACAAGGAAGCGATAGACTGTGGTTTGCAATATTCAACAACAAACAGGCAACTCAATCGACAGGCTTACAAATTTTTGCTGACTTTCATCACGGAACAATTAAGTACGGTGTTTACAGACATTCAGACGAATCATATTTAAAAGGTCCGATTGAAGTGTCTCCTGAAAATTTTGACTTTGAAGAGATGATAAAGTTGTATTCGGACAACAAAAACTTGATAATCGATGATGAGCCGATAAAGGATAAATTACTGACTATTCCTCTTAATCAAAAAAGACTTTACAAAATATCGCATGGCTCCTTTAAAACAAAAGCTAATGAAAGTATAAGAGATGTATTTAAAGAGAATCAATGGATAGTAATTCATGAAAACACCGGAAAAGGACAAGCCGAAGCCTTTAAAAATGATTTAACAGAAGGCGACTATGTTTACATTACAATAGGCGGAAATGAGTTATTTACGATTGCAAAAGTAAAAGCAGGTTCTTGGGGCTATGTTCCCGAAGATATAACTGATGAAAATGGATGGATATATAGAGAAGTTGAATACATTAAATCAGCGACAAACCCTGACCCTTCTCCTTTAAAATCATTCAAAGAGTTTATTTATCCAAGTGGCAACAGCACGTTTACAGAAATTACGATTGATAAAATAGAAGAGGCAAACACAAATATTTTTGAGCCTCATTTTGGAGTAGAGTTTATTTCTGAAGGTGCTACAAAAATTAAGGTGCAAGGGGAATTACAAAAGCATCCGAACAATATTATCTTATTTGGCCCTCCAGGAACAGGTAAGACTTACAATAGCATTGACAAAGCAGTTGAAATTGTTACTGGAATTAAAAGTAATCATGAAGACAGTAAAGTAATCTTCGACAAATTAAAAAAGGAAGGGCAAATAGAATTCGTTACATTTCATCAAAACTATTCCTACGAAGACTTTATGGTTGGAATACGACCTGATATTGAATTCGAACATTTGCGCTTCAAACCTTACAGAGGAATTTTTTATGAGATAGCAAAAAAAGCAAGAGAGAATTATTTTGCTTCAAAAGAACAAACAGCCTTGGCCAAGTCCTTTGACCAAGTTTTCAGTGAAATCATTAAACCAATTGAAGAAAAAAATGAAAGCATTGAAATCACAATGGTTTCTGGTCTTAAATATAAAATCACCGATGTAAGTGACACAACTATTCATTTTACAAAACCATCAGGCGGTACTCAACACACTTTAAGTATTCAAACACTTCAAGATGTAGTTGAAGGCATTAAAGAGGTTACATCTGGACTTTCCGTTTATTATAATCCCCTAGCGAAGCTTATCCGAGAAAAAAGAAAGCCAGTGGGCAACGGACAAACAGAGAAACTCAAAAATTTCGTATTAATCATTGATGAAATTAATCGTGCTAATATTTCTAAGGTTTTTGGAGAATTAATAACTCTTTTGGAAGAAGACAAAAGAATTGATGCAAAAAACGAATTACGACTTACATTACCAAACGGAGATAAAGAATTTGGCGTACCGCCAAATCTATATCTTGTTGGTACTATGAATACCGCTGATAAATCAATTGCTCTTATCGACATTGCACTTAGAAGACGTTTTGAGTTTATTGGATATTTCCCTGATTATAGCAAGTTGGAAGAGAGTGATGGCATTTTTCTCAAACACATAAACAAGGAAATATATTCTCGTAAAAAATCAGCAGATTATCTAATTGGGCATGCCTATTTTATGACGGGACTCGATACATTCAAAATAATCAAAAACAAAATTATTCCGCTTCTGATGGAATATTTTTCAGGTAAAACTGAAGTAGTCGAAGAAATATTTAAAAATAGTTCGTGGAGCATCAAATATGACATTGAGAAATACGATTGGATTATTCAACCGATAAGTTAATGTTTACTCTATTTGAATATGGCGAACAGATTACCGTAAAAGACAGAAAAGGTCTTGAGGGATACTTGCGTTTTCTATGGCAAGATTATAAAAACCTCTGGGTTGATGAAAATCAAGAAACAGAAAATGTAAATAGCTCAAATTATCAACCTTTTATTTCTTTTGATGGCGAAAAAGCTAAAGCAAATAATTTTGTTGGCTTCATTAATTGCAATGATGATTCTTTAGAAATATATCCAAAGGTTTTTCAAAATATGCAATATCCAAATAAGGATTTAATGCATAAGCATTTGTTCTTTTGGTTTAGTTATTGTAAAAAATTAAAATTCCCATTTAACCAATCTTTCCTAGACAACTTTGATATCGACCGATTCCCTGAATTGATTATTTATTTAATCGGGAAACAAATCATCGAAACTGTTAGCGCAAAGCCTTATTCTGCTTATGAGGAAGTAGAAGAGGCATTATTGACTCCAAGAGGAAAAATTAATTTTAATAGATACACAACAAGCCTAACTTATGGCAGACATCAATTTATTGATTGTGATTATGAGCCTTTCGTTTATGACAATAAAGTCAATAGAATTATTAAACATTGCGTTCGACTGCTATTAACACAAACGACAATACCTGAAACGCAAAGAATACTTCATGATATAATTCATATACTTGACGAGGTTGAAGACCAAACCTGTACAATAAAACAACTGAATCAAATAAGAGTACCGACTTTATTTGACGAGTATGAAGATGTGATGCAATGCTGTAGAATGATTCTTGAAAATCAGATTTATTCTCATGCTGAATATGAAATGAAAAATTGGAGTTTGCTATTTCCGATGGAATATGTTTTTGAAGATTTCATTTCGGGTTTTCTAAAAGACCATTTTAGCAAGGACTTTGAAATTGAATCCCAAAAATCGGAACTATATCTTCATCAAAGTCCGAAAACATTTAACTTACAACACGACATTTTATTGACAAATAAAAAGACTAAAGAGAAAATAATTATCGACACAAAGTATAAGCCTAGATGGGATTTAAAATCATCTGACAATAAAAAAGGCGTTTCTCAGACAGATATGTATCAAATGATTAGTTATGCATATCGAAGAGGAACAGACAAAGTAATTCTAATTTATCCGAACACTTCTGAAAAATTAGCAGAAGATTATGTTTTCAAAATTCAGAAATCAAATCAAAATGAGGAAATAAAAATCAAAATTGTTGACGTGCCATTTTGGTCTTCGATAGACCATTCAGAAATTGAAACAAATTTATTAATCAAGCTTGACAATGTATTACGCAACGACTTTTAACCAAGCAGGACAAGAAGGCCAGACGCCTAACAGCACCTACCCAAAAGGCGGGGTTTCGTTTTCCAAAGACAGTTTTGTGGTTAATCAAACATTAGTTTTTCAAATCAAGTTTTGCGGTAAAAGTCCCGCCCTTCGGGTAGCTGCAAACCGTTACTTCTATTTTAAAAAAATTAGCCGGGCTATGGGCCAATAGCTACAAACCTTTATGTATGTTGTTCAACTTCAGGCGATTTGAGCAATGAATAATCTTAAAATTGGCCGACCGTTTTCGGCTCCCCCTAACCCAAAACCTTGACAGAACTGCTTTGATGGAATCGTATTACAGAAAACAACTTGCTTATATTCACGACACTTATTACGGGGACCTTGCCCGTAATGCGGCAACGGAAATTTTAAATACGTCAACGGTTCTTTTTTCGAAAAAAGCCGTTGATCTCGGGTGCGGCAGCGGCATTTTAGCCTCTGTTCTCTCGGAAAACGGCATCAAAGTCAGCGGCATTGATCTATCCTCAGACTTATTGGAAATAGCCAAAACAAGATCACCTGAATCTACTTTTATTCACGGTTCTTTATTTGATTATCCCTTTGAGTTTGTTGATATAATTTGTGCTATTGGCGAACCCTTCAATTATTTATTTGATAATAAAACCAATTATAGCGAATTAACGAAACTTATTCATACCATTTATACTCATTTAAACCCTTCCGGATTGTTTCTTTTTGATATTCTCACCGATGAAGTGGATACTGAGCATACCATTAGAATCATCGAAAAAGAAGATTTGACCCTGTTTCCGGATATAGAAGTTGACAGTAAAAAAACTGTATTGACCCGAAAAATGATTTATTTTCTCAGGAAGAATAATTGTTACGAAAAAGATGCTGAAATACACAGACAATTTTTGTTTAATGTCGCAAAAATTGAAAATATATTATCCGAAGTCGGATTTAGGTATGAAAGGTTAAACGGCTACAACGGACTTGGATTCAGAAAAGGGCATTATGGCTTTTTATGCCGAAAACAGATCGCTTAGAAATACCCTATTTACTTTTTTTAAGCGCACCTAATGACAGAGACAAATTAACGATGTACATCCCGAAAATAAATTTAACGACCGACAAAGCAGAAATTACCGCGTTTATGCAAGCGTTCAGCTTTGCAACTGTCATTACGGCAAAAGACAATTTTCCAACGGCGACCCATTTGCCGTTTGTCGTTTCGGTGAAAGACGATACCCTTATTTTGACTTCTCATTTTGCCAAAGCCAATGAACAGTGGCAAGACATTGAAAATAACAACGTCTTAGTCATCTTCAGTGAGCCGCATGCTTATATTTCACCCAAAAATTATGACCAAGAGCTCAATGTACCGACTTGGAATTATATAGCTGTTCACGCCTACGGTCAGGGGAAATTAATTACTGAAACCGCCAAGGCTTTAGAAGTCCTCGAAACAACCATTGACAATTATGAAAACACTTATCGAAACCAATGGGACACCTTTCCGGAAGACTATAAATTAAGAATGGCAAAAGGAATTGTTGCTTTTGAGATAATTGTGACGGATGTACAAGCGAAGAAAAAGTTAAGCCAAAACCGAACCGAAACCGAGCAAAAGAAAATTATTGATACCTTGTCGGAAAGTAAGGACGCTAATGCGAGATTAATTGCGGAGTATATGAAAAGAAATTTCGCCAATGAATAAAAGCAAGCGATAGGGCGACCTCGGCCACCGTGCATCAAAGTGAACCTCTCAAGACAACAAAAGCTGACTTTAACCACCATGAAAGAATGCTTAGAATGCGGCGAAAAAATTATCGGACGCTCGGACAAAAAATTTTGTTCGGACCTGTGCCGCAATGCGTACAACAACAAACTCAATTCGGATTCCAACAATCTGGTCCGGAATGTCAATAATACCCTTCGCAAGAATCGGCGTATCCTGGAGGAGTTTTGCAAAGAAGACAAAGCCAAGATTTCCAAAAACGCCCTGCAACGGGAAGGCTTTGATTTCAGTTTTTTCACCAACATCCGGACCACTCAAAAAGGAGCTACTTACTTTTTTGTGTACGAATACGGCTATTTGGCGCTCGAAAACGACTTTTTCCTGATCGTCAAAGACCGAAAACAATAGCAAGCCGCTCTATTTTATGCGTTTTCCTTCGTCAATAAATGATTGCCCAAAAGCAATCCCTTTCCCTTTATCCAACCTATCAATACGTCGCTTGAATCAGGCAGATAGTCTATAACATACGCCTTTCAGCAGCTGAATGCTTATTTTTGCGACGATTTAGTTAGTATTAGGTTAGATATTGTGGAACACCGCCCTTGCCTTGCAAAGGCGGTGTTTATGTCTGCGGCCAACGATGATTTTACCATTGCCTCCCCTCAACACTCCACTTCTCCATACCTTTAAAAACAATCCGCACTCAGCGCCTCGCGTTTATTTTTTATACAATGTGTTGAACAAAAAAAGAAATTAGACTAACTTGAAGTAGCATTTTTCTACACTTATTCTTTTTTTGTCACCCATGACAGTCGGTACAGCCATCAATGAGCAGCTATCAAAACTAAAAAATCAAATCGAGGCCCGTCTCCAATGGGGAGAAAGTACCGCTTGGAGTAACTATGATTTTGAACGGCTGAGTGAACAAATTGCCCAAAAAACGGGCATATCTCTGAGTGTTTCTACCCTAAAGCGGATTTTCGGAAAGGTCAACTACAAAAGTGAACCTTCTTTGACTACGCTCAATGCGCTGTCTCAATTTATTGGCTATGCCGATTGGAGAGATTTCAAAGGAAAAAATTCGGCCATCCCGACTGCCGGCGAATTTAAAGCAGAAAAAGCAAGCCCTGCTCCGGTTGCCTCTCTCCAAACCAATCGACGTTTATTCGTTTTCGGGTTTCTGCTTCTTGTTTCTGTCGGGATTTTCAGTTTCTTTTTCCTTTCGGCCAAACCGCATTACGATCCGGCAGATTTCCGTTTTCATTCCAAAACCATGCTGACCGAAGGACTCCCCAATTCGGTGGTATTTGATTTTGATGCTTCCCAAGCCAACGCGCAGGACTCTGTTTTTATTTGCCAAACGTGGGACATCCGCCGTAAGGTTTGGGTCAACAAAAACGACAAACATCATTCGGCTATTTACTATTATCCGGGCTATTTCAGAGCTAAATTGATGATCGGCGATGAAATCATTCGTGAGCACGACCTCCAAATCAAAACCAAAGGGTGGCTGGGGTTGGCGGAGGCCGAGTGGGGAAAACAACCTCTCTACTTTACACCGGCCGAAATCGCTGCCCCCGGCACCGTCGCGGTGACAAAAGAACTGCTTGAAAAATACCATCTCCCGCTCAATCCGAGTCCTCCGAAAATCAGGTTTTTCAATCAACAAGACCTCCATGGTATTCTGACCGATCATTTTACCTTTGAAACGCAACTGAAAAACGAGTATGCCGAGGGGGCTAATGCCTGCCAAAAGATTGAGGTGCTGCTTCAGGCCAAAAATGATATCATGATCATCCCCCTCGTCACCAAGGGGTGTGTGGGTGATATTTATCTGGCAGCTTTTGGGTATTACGCCGAAAGTAAGAACGCAGATCTGAGCGGATTCGGGTGCCGGCCGCAGGAATGGAGCAAATTGAGGGTGGAAAGCCGCCAAGGGGCAATGAAGTTTTATCTCAACAATCACTTGGTCTATCAAGCGCAAATGTCGCACAAAGCCACCGAAATGGTAGGGGTGCAATACCGATTCAACGGCCCCGGAGCCATTAAAAACACTTGGCTGGAAGGGGCCTCGGGCAGGGTTGATTTTTGACAATTCGGTAGAGGGAATGATTTGTCATACGGAGTTAGTATATAAGCAGGATCGAAGTATTAAAGAGCTTAACCTGCTCAGAATAAAGTTTATTTCAATACACTATTTAAGTGTTGTTCTCCATCATAATATCACATTATCTTCAAAATCGCAGCTTTTACACTACAAAAATGAAGTCTTATCTTTGGTTAATCTGTTTTTTATTTTTCCCCGTTTATGGGTTTTCGCAAGCCACACGAACACAAACTAAACTCTCAATAGACAGTTTATTACCTCCAGGTCAAGCAGTTAGAATACCGGAAATACGAAAAGCATTTGAAAAAGCATTAAGTTTTGCAGAATCAAATACTGCAGACATTTTGAAATTTGGTGCCAATCCTAACGGAACCACCAACACAACCGCAGCTGTGCAGGCCGCCATAGCTACCGGAAAAAAGTTGTATATTCCTAAAGGTACTTATTTAGTTAATTCAACTTTCAATCTCACCAATAACATAGAGTGTGAAAAAGGGGCAGTTTTTAAAGTGGCCAATAATTATACCGGCGATTTATTTACCGTCAAATCTCAAAAGCAAATTGTAATAAACGGTCTGACTATAGATGCTACCGGAACGGGGGTAAGAACTACCGGACTAAAAGTGCAGGGGCTTTGGAACGGCATCATAGATAATTTTTCTTTTAGGGCGTCGGCAGGTGACACGGTCAGTATAGGTTTGGACATCTACAGCAGCGACCCGACTACAATGTCAGCAAATCCGTTTGGTGCCTATACTATCAATGTAAAAAACGCTTTTTGTGCTTATGGTAAATACGGCATTCGTACTCAAAAAACACCCGGGGACATTGTAGCTGTAACGCATCTGAACGTTTACGGAGGCTGGTTTTCTACACAATCTCATGCAAATATTTCATTGAATGATACGTATCAATTCAATATTATTAATCCGGCGTTTGATTCTATTCGGGTAGTAGGTCTAAAACTCAACAACTGTCATCAAGGATTTTTTCGAGTGGGGGAATATAATTCAGGTCTTGCGCTTAACGTAGGAAACAACTGCTCTTTGATTGACTTTGAAACGGCTTTAACTCTCATGAACGGTATGGTTAGCGGCACAAATTACACGGCTAAAACGGCTGATAGACTAAGGCTATCACCCACAACCGGGGGGAATTATTATACGGAATATCGCTCCTTAAACGATTATAACGCCCCTTTTTCTATTGTAGGCAAACCGGGGGGCGGTTCTGAAATCACTTATCTCTCCTATCAAGCCGAAGCCGGACTAAAACCTCATATCCTTACTTCGGAAAGCTCAGGTTCTATACCAATCGGATTAAACGCATCCGGAGGTATGGTTAAAATGAGTTCATCAAAATACACCGAAGGCACTTCAGCACCGGTTGGGGGAACATGGCATATAGGAGATTTTTGCAAGAATTTAAACCCCGTTGAATTAGGGAATGTCGGCAGTAAGTATGTCATAGAGGGCTGGTTTTATCTCTCCGACGGGTGGGTGCAAAAGCGTTTTTTAACGGGAAATTAAACCAAATACTGTTTGACCGGAATCTATATTTTTCACCGGAAAGAAGGCATTCTCGATAAGATTCTGCTCTAGTCGTGGCTGACTTCGGCCGCGTCTTAAAATTTTATTTCTGTAATTATCCAATAGTATTTTGTTTAGCACTTCTGTTGAGAAGGGGGGCAGTCTGTAATTGTCAGAATATGCAGAATAATTTAGTATACACATTCGGATGCCTTACGTAAACACCATTACCGTTCTTGCCTGAAAGCCGGGGCTCAGGGTGATGGTTATCCTGCATAACAATTATTAAGCCCTCCCACTCTTAGGGTTGCTGCACTGTTAATAGTTCGATTAGCCGGGTAATTAGCTAAAGCAGGCAATATCCCGCCCGGATTTGTATAAGATTGATTTAGTAAACGGGTGGCAGGGGATAAGTTGCCCATTTGCACCATATACCCTTAATCCTGCTGCCATGTTCGAAAGGCATAATATTTTATCCGCATCTATATCTAATTCTCAAGCATTGGTTTCTTTGACATCAAAAACGTAATCTAATTACATGTATCGGATTCTCGTTTTTCACGAAACAAGTCAACCCTAATTTAAAAATATCCCGCATTGCTGTAATACGACTTACCTGCAATCTACTGTCAAACAGACTATCAGAAACGCCAAAACCCGCTTTTTTGCGGGTTTTAGGGGGTTTTGTGGAGAAGATGGGATATAGTGCAAAACAGTATGCAATAGGCTGCAATCCAATTAATTACGGTTTTGTCGCTATTGTCGCAGTTATTTTGTCGCTGTATTTGTCGCAGATTCATACATTTTAACCATTTTTTCGAGTAGTTCAATTTGCTTTTTTAACCCTTCTTTTTCGGCTTCACAACCTTTTAGGCGTTCGATAAAAATTTCTACCTCTCTTTTGTCGTTTGTAGTTTGCCCCCCTGCTTTCTCATTGCTATAAGACTGCATTATTTTTTCACCTACTGCATTTACTATGCCTGATTGGGTGTTGTTACTATACTGATTTTCAGCAAAAAACGAAGCAAGAGAAACACCGTAGGCCGATGACACCCGGCGCAAAAACTCCGTATCTAAATCAGGGCTATTTATTTTTTTGTACAGGTTACTGGTAGAAAGTTCTACCCGCCGGGCGGCTTCTTCTACCGTATGCCCGGCACGGTCAAAAACTCGTTTTACTCTTTTTCCAAGGTGTAGGTTTGTATCCATCTTTCCGAAATAATGAGAAATATTTTTATCAAATTTTGATAATTAGATTATTATATTTTAATATTGCAGTGTCAATCTAACAAAAATTGATTATCAAAAAATAAAAATTTACTAAACGGCAAAAACCATGTTAAAACAACTCCAAAGAATCTACAAAGCCAACCAATGTTCAGACCTTGCCGACATTGAAAACGCTATGCGTGCAGTCTTTGAACTTATCAACGAGTACGGCGCAAAGTATAAGCTATTGATCCGGCTGGGTTCACTCCAAAGAAGGAAAGAGAAAATAATTTTATCAATCAAATAAACCAACTTCTCATAATGGCAACACTTAAGCAGGTCTATCAAAACGACCTATCCGCAACACAGAAAAAAGAATTATTGGCAGGTTTGGCAAAACGCTATCAGTGTGATTTACAGGCCGCCCGTCGCGTTATTGATTCTTCCAAATTGAAAAAGTTTGAGGACGACATAAAGTATTTATATCAGTATCACGCTATCGGCATAAGCGTTGAACGCGGCTTTTATCTTGATTTAGAGCGTCTTGCCAAAATCAAAGATTCGGGTTTGCAAATGGAGTTCTTCACGAAAATAGGATTAAGCAAATGAGTAAAACAGAAAATTCCGTTTTGTTCGCTTATACGGAAAAATTAAGGGAACAACAGGCAAGAATAGAAGCATTGGAAGCCAAAGTAAATGCCGTAAAAGGCTTGGTAAACAGCTACTTACCGACCGATGATAAATTAATGGTACTTCATAAAATCAAACTCGTTTTAAAATGAAATACACCCCCGAACAACTTAACCGGGCTAAATCGGTGGACATTGCCGAATTTTTAGCCGAACGCGGAATAAACCCCGATCACCAAACCGCTGGGGAACTCGTGTATAGTTCACCCCTCAAAGAAGAAAAAACGCCGTCCTTCAATGTGAACCCGGCAAAGAACGTTTTCCATGATTTCAGCACGGGCAATAAAGGTGACATTATCACCCTTTGTCAACTGCTTGACAGTACCAATTTTTCGGGAGCAATGGAAACACTTTTACGATTTAGGGGCGGAACAGCGGCAATAAACTTTGAGCGAACCTTACGCACTACCGACGAAGAAAAACGGGTAGTGATTAAAAAAATTTTGCCTCTTCATTCTCAAAATTTGAGAAATTATTTTCTATATGAAAGAATGATTAAAGAAGTCATTGCAAAGCGGTATTTGTCCGAAATCCACTATGAAAACAAACACGGCATTTTTTACGCCGGTTGCTGGAAAAACGACGCGGGGGGGCATGAAATCAGATCGGCAAAGTTTAAAGGATGTGTAGGCAAAAAGGCCGTTTCATCATTCATTCAAAACGATTTCGTTGATACGCTCTCACTCTTTGAAGGTTATCTTGACTTTCTTAGCTGGCTAACTCTTTTAGGGCAAAATGCTATGCTTAATACCGACGTGGTTGTATTAAATTCTTTGGCATTAATCACTAATGACTTAATGGGTAATTGGGGCGCAAATTACGAACGGATCAACCTATACTTTGACAACGACGAAGCGGGACATTATGCCGTAAGCCGGGTGCAAAATGCAATGCCATTGGTTACTGTTACCGACTGCTCAAAGAAAGCCTACCCCAACCATAAAGATTTTAATGATTTACTATGTCAAAAGCCAAAAGTAAACGCGAACGGATAGAGGGACACCTCAAAGATAGGTTTGATTTTAGGTATAATTCTATACTTGCAAAAATCGAATACAAAGACAAAAAGACAGGTCTAAAAAAGTGGATTGACGATTACGAAGTAAACTCATTAGTGCGTTGGCTGGATTCAGTACATAGAGAAGACTATTCCCCCGCAAAACTGAATCAAACCCTAAAATCAAGTTTTACGGCAAAGTATCACCCTATCAAAGAGTATTTTGTTGAACTCGAAAAAAAGGAGGCCACCACCGCCGGCACTTGGGCAATAGATCAATTGGCCGCAACCGTCACGGTAAACAATCCCGATACGTGGAAACTGTCTTTAACTAAATGGCTGGTTGCGTCAGTTGCTCAGGCGTTCGTAGACGAAATAAAGCTACGCGATCCGAAAGCAAACGATTGTCAAAATCAAACCTGTATTGTGTTCACCGGAGCGCAAGGGGCTTTTAAAAGTACATGGATTAACAACCTATGCCCCCCCGCCCTATACGATTACCTGTATGTAGGTACGCTCAACCTAAACCCGGAAGCCCGTGACACCCTTATCTATTTGGCTGAAAAGTTCATAATTAACTTGGACGACCAACTAAGGAACATGATTAAGAAAGACAATGAACGCATGAAAAACTTAGTCACGCATCCAAAGGTAAGCGTTCGCCGCCCTCACGCCCTGTTTAGTGACGATATGCAACGGCTCGCAAATTTTATCGGCTCTATCAATGGTTCTGATTTTTTGGCCGACGATGAAAACCGCCGTTACCTACCGTTTGAGATTCAATCCATTGACATAGAAGCGACCAAAGCCATTGATATAAATTTGGTTTGGTTGCAAGCCTATCACCTGTATAAAACAGGCTACCGGCACTATTGGACAAGAGACGAACTAAAAACGCATTTCGGCACAATGGCAGAATTTAGGAACAACAGCGCAGAGCTTGAATTACTTCTAACCTATTACGATATACCCGCTAATGCTGAATACGCCAACCGGTTCTTAAAAGTATCTGAAATACTTTCTTTTCTCCAAAACTTCACACGGGACCGGCTATCTAAAGGCGAACTATCCAAAGCCCTCAAAATTGTAAACGCCCAAATTGTTTCAAGACGACGCGGAGATATGCCGCTCAAAGTGTATGCCTTACGTGAACGTACCACAATCGAAATCGAAGACGAAAGAAGCAAGTATTAAACCTCAAAATCTTAAGAAAATGACCGCAAACCAATTTAAACATTCATCTAATAGTAATTCCTTCAATGATTACGACAATCGCCGTGTTTGTCCGCTTGGCGTTCAATATTCAGCACAAGAAACTAATAAAAAACCTCAAAATCTTACGAAAATGACAGCAGACCAATTCACCTACAAAGTTGACGGAATGTGTAACGATTTTACAACAGGTATAACGACCGAAGTACAGTTTAAACATTTCATTTTAGACCTCCTTACCGAAGTGGTTTATAAAAACGAAGACCTAAAAGCACACTATTACAAGCAGTACGAACAGGAAGCAAAGGCATGGGAGTATCAAACCTTAGTAAGCCACTAATGGCGGCTCTTGCCGTTCTCTTAAGCAAAAGTTTACTATTTGTCTTATTGTAACCTGTCGAGCCTCATGCAAACCAACAAACGACAACGGCAAATCTATGCACTCTTTGACGATTGGGGATCACTCGTAGCGGCTTTCAGTAGCGTAAAAAAAGCCTATGACTATGTAAACGCCCCCGACAATCGTAAGCCAATGAAAACCCCCGTAACCTATCAATACTTTGCCCGAAAAATCAAAAAAGAGGGCTTTTACAGATTTGAAGTACGGGGGTTTGGATTAAGTATTTCAAATAACAGAGTTCAATCCGTCATTTTTTTCTAATCACAAAACCAATGAATCAAAATGAACAAAATAACCATAATTACCGGAGAACAGGGCATAGGAAAATCTCAAAAGGCTTGGGAGTTAGTACAGGGAAAAAAGTTTCATTATGCCGAAAGTTCCGACCTGCATTCTGCTGTAAGGTGTATGCCTATAGATACAGAAGTATTAATTATTGAAGATGTTTGGTTACCCCGTCATTTAATACGTATCCTGAATTCACCAACGGTAAACGTAAGACGGCCTTATCAAATAAATATGGAAGAAATTTCAGTGCCTGACTTGGTAATTACGACTATGGTTGTCAAGAGGGAATTAGAAAAAATCCATTCCACAAATGTAACATTTATTCACCTTTAAAATTCATTCAATCAATGCAACAGATCACAATCGTAGGAAATGTAGGTAAAGACGCCGTAGTTAAATCCACCAACGGAAACGACCTGACAACGTTTAGCGTATGCGTTAACGAATCATACACTAACCAACAGGGCGAAAAAGTAGAACGATCAACTTGGTACGGTTGCGTTTATCGCCGCAAGGGAGTAGCCAATTTTATCCAAAAAGGCAACCAGATTTTAGTACAGGGCGAACTAAACCCGAAGATTTACGTAAACGACAAAAAAGAAGCGTCGTTAGACCTTACCGTTAATGTAGCCCGTATTGAGTTCTTAACCTCAAAGCCTAAAGACGATGCGAACCGGGACTAAGTACAAAAACAACCCTTTTGGCTTGTCTCCTGCATTTCTTTCAATTTGTGAAATAATAGGCAAGTCATTTGCGGAATCAGCCCAAAAACGCCAACAAGCCCAACGGGAAGCCCAAATAGAAGATACTACTTACGAAGTAGTTGAGCCAAAACAATTACCAATGAATACAGAAGACTGGAGTAAGCCTGAAAATGACCATTGGGATAATTATTAATTTACCAAAGCCCCCTCAACGGGGCTTTTTATTATATTGCTTTCAAATTAAAACCACAACTGCCAAAATGGAAAATGTAATTAAAGTGTTAGATGTACCCGTGACCGTAAAGGTCGTTTATCTTGATAAGAAAATGTTATCAATGGCTTTTTTTAGGCAGATACAGTATTGGGAATTCTTTGATTTTAAGAATAAAAAACCAAAAGGCACGGCGATTGGGTACGTTAAATATTATTGGAAAGATAATGAAATGCAAAAAGGTTTTACTTATCACGTTCTTTGGACAGATGGAGAAAATCTTTACAGGGGATTTTTACCTAATCGTTATGATAGTCCGCCAATGCGCGCCTGTTGGCTTGAAACATTAGTAAACAGAATACAGGATGAAGAAAGCAAGGAAGAATATAAACGTATCATTGAGGAAATAATTGAAGATTTAGAACATATTTACATTGGTTCATAAAAAAAGCCCCGAATAATCGGGTTTTTTTTTATAATAAATATTTGCTCATTCATAATCATTTAAAAAGTCAATAAACCTTAAAATGTGGACTTTTATCTTAGGATGTAAATGGATGCCTTTTCTACTATAATCATCACGATTTTGTTTGTACTCGACTAAGTCAGAAAGCGCAGGATAGGCTCTATCATAGGCAAAAAATAATATTTCAGTTTCTGAAATTATATCGGAGATAGAAATTTCAGTGCTGTAATAGTGGTCTTCTTTTTCTTTTATCAGTAAAAGAATTGAATTAGCTTTTTCAAGCAATTTTTGTTTATTTTTCATTAAAGTAAAATTTTAATTTTTTAGAACCTTCTTCTTTTCTCTCTCAAATTCCTGAATTGAAATCGTGCCTTTGTCTAAAAGGTTTTGTAGGCGTTCTAATTGTTCATATTTATCTACTTGGGTAGTATAAGTTATTTGTGGCTTCCGAAATGCAAGTAAAAACCCCAAAAAACCTATAATTCCTAAGATAGCCCCTGTAAGTAAAAGAACATTAGCAAAAGACTGCCCTTGCTCATATTGGGACATTTGATGCCTAAAATTCCCCTCGAAAATATCCTTAGTACGCGCTATTAAATTTCTTTTTTGGCTATTTATTTCTTCGTGAATAAACAGGCCGCCAAAAATACAGGCTACCCCGATAATAAATAAAATTGAGTAAATAATTTTTTTCATTGCTTACTTGCTTTAATGATATAAGTGTCTTGAACCCCGCCCGATACTACCGAAAATTTAAGATTTAAAATACGATCCTGATAAACGCCGTAGCCGTCACCAATCGAAATACTCCCGTTTGTTTCCTTTGCTACATTTAATTCAGCCGCTACCGGGTAGGTTGTGCCGTTTACGTTCAATTCGCTTATTCTGATCCGTTCGCCGCTTTCGGCTATGGTCATACTTCCTTTGGTGATGGCTACCGCCCTGTTATTCAAAGTAAATGTACTTACGCTATACGTGCCGGCTACTTCATTGGCGGGGGTAGGGGGTGTGGGGGAAGGGGACGCGCAAGCCGCCAACAGGAATAAAAGGCAAGCGTAGGCCGTGGTTTTTAAAGTGGTTTTCATGGTATTTTCAACGGTTTTTAACAAATGCAATCTTAATAAAACTTCCGATGTAGTAAAAGGATTTAGTAAAAATACTACGACATTTTACTACGTTTCCGATTAAATGGTACTTTAGGCCGCTAAAAAGAAAGGTTTTGTTTTTCAGGCAGTTAGCCTATTTTCGTATATTTTAACTTATTTCTATTTACTACATTACTACATAATATATAAAATATAAGATAATAGGCTCAAAAACGGCTTTTTTGTGTAGTAAAAGTGTAGTAAAAGCGTAGTAAATAGGTTTCAGAGATTTACTACATTTTCGGGGGCGTAGTAATGTAGTAAATGTTTTTCCCCGAACTTTTCAACTTTTGCCGTTTGGAGTGGTGTAAAGAGTGGTTTCAAGGGTGGTTTTTGGCCGTTTTTTGCCCTTAAACCTATACTTTATCCCCTTATTTGGTTCTTATTTCGCTGGAATTTAAAGGCTCTCCCAATACTTCAAATATCTTACGGAGTTGATTAGGCGTAAAAAATTGGTTCCCCTTTGTCCAACCTATTTCTAAAAGTCGTGCCTCGCCTACTCTCCGTTCAAATTGTTGCCCCGACTTGCAGCCGTAAGCCGTGAAAACGTCTGTTTTATTCCAAAAACTTTGCATTGGTTATAGATGCTTTTTTGCGATTCTCAAAATTAAAGAATTGTGTCCATTTTTGAGAATCCAAAAGGCAACAAAACGACTAAAGCAATGTAATGGCAGAAATCGGAACGGCGGTATATGATTTAGAATCTTTGGCCGCTCTATACAGTCAGGCACTCACGCAAGATTTAGACCAACGCGAAAAGACCCTAACCTTTATCCTGTCTGAATCGGCAACCGTGGCTAAAATCTATGAAGCCGAATTTAACAACCGTGCCGCCGAATACGGCATAGTAGTAAAACGGGCTAACATAGAAACTACGGTTACTTCACTGGCTTCTACCATTGGTATAAGTACCGGCAACCCTTACGGTTTTGCCGTAGCAGGTTTGTCCGAATTATACAAAGCGATTTTTGGCAGTACCCGCCGCCGTGAACTTGCCAACGTAATGCAGGAAATACAGGCGATCCAAGTAAAGGCGCAATCGTTGGCCGTATTGTATGAGAATACCGCCAAAGAGTTAAACCGCGTGAAGTGGTTACGATTGGCACAAAATCCTGCCGTGTGGTTGATCCTTATTTTAGTGGTTATAATCTTAATTTTTATATTCCGATGAGCGTACAAAAAGGAACCGTAGTTTATGCCAAACGTGATACAATCAACGTTTACGGCGAACCGCGAAAAGACAGTTTCACGCATAACCGGACGGTAAGCGGTCAAAAGAATAAATACTTTGACTGGCTTAAAGGTTCACGGATCGGAACCGCAACGGGTCAAATGACCACCACCGCCGACGGCACTTTTATACAGGTTAATTGTGAGCTGGTAAAATGGCGTAAGCGGGTTATTGATTGGGTACGTGAAGACCAAACCGGGTATTTGCTTATCAGTGAAGATAGCTTTTACTATTTTCAGGGGCTACCCGATCCTCAAGCCGACGCGCCCGTAAATACGCCCGTTACCGACACCGGTACCGGCACGGGAAACACCGGCACAAACGGAAGCGGAACCGGCAACGGTACGGGTACAGACTCACAAAATACAATCATTTGGGTAGTAGTGGCTGTATTGGCATTGGTAGCGGGTTTTTTAGGATTCAACAAACTTTCAAAACGTAAAAAGTAATGGAAGAAGAATATCCTAACCCCGAAGACCCCGGCACCGGAAATCCGCCCGTAGTGGAAACAGACACCACTACCGCCGATGGCCTACCCGTCAACCTCTTTACGTGGCTGGGTACTAATACGGGCAAAGCTACGACGCTGGCAATGTACCAAAAGTACAACAACGCCGTAATGCTTGATCCTGCTACCGGTACTATCAGTATTTCGTTTGGAATGAACGCCGCCGCTGAAAAAGAAGACTTGCTTCTAATGATGGAACAGGTTATTCAATGGAATGCCAATAACCCGCCGACCCCCGTAACCGCTCGAATAGACACCATAAAAGCCAAACTGAATAAAGCCGTACCAACCGACGGCGTTTATGACGCTTGGGAACTGGTTTTATTTTGGACGTTGGCCGTTAAACCGATGCTGTTTGCGCCGTTGGTGCTTACTGATTCCGTGCTGAATACCTACGTTCTTTTAGCCGTGGAAAAAAACGGCGGTACGCTGGCTACTCGCATTCAAAGCGACGTAAGCCGGACCAAAGACCCCACTGCCCCGCTACCGAACCCTAAACCCGGTAGTGATACCGACAACCCCAACCCTACCCCAACGGGCGTAAACCCAACCGCCGGCAGCAATCTAACGCCGTGGCTGGTAGCCGTGGTAGTGGCTATACTCATACTTTTATATGTTCGCTTCCGATGATAAACACAAGAAACACCCTGATTCTTTTTGTGGCTGCACTCGTTTTGATAGCCCTGTTTTTTTGGCGCAAAGCCAACGCCGCAAAAAATCTGACTTTTGCCCTGAACGTGCCGTTTGGGTTTAAAGTCCGCAACGCTGCACTTTATTTTACCCTGCCTATCAGAGTCTTAAACGGCTCTCCCGACTCGCTTAGGATAAGCGGCTTAAACCTAAAAGCCTATTTCAAAAACAATGAATTAGGAACAGTTTACGCCCTGCAAGCGCAAGATATAGCCGCTTTATCCGAAAGCATTTTTAACGCCGATGTGTTTATACCGCTGGTAAATCTAACCTATGCCATACCGGATATAAACCTCAAAGAAACGATTATACCCGTGCGCTTTGTGGGCAATGTGCGGGCGTTCGGAATCTCGTTTCCCGTGGACTATACGCAAAACCTCAAACTTCCCAAACTATGATAACGGCCTACGATGCCTACGGTCAGGCAATAGCGACCTATACCGACGCGGGGGTACTGATTCAGACCTTTAATTATTCCGACGGCACAAGCCGGACCGCCGCCGCCGCACCAACCGTGCCGAAGGCAACAACGGGTAAATTTTGGGACGGTGTAACGTTCAACAGCGTTTTGAAGTCAGCCGGCGAACTCCTAAAGGTTCTTTTTCCTACCGGGCTTTCATCCGGTACGGCCGTACAAGACTATACGCCAACCTACCCCTATTTGCCAACCAACCCAACCACGGGCAAGAATGTAACGGGAATCGGCTGGATCATTTTGACGATTATCGTTTTAGCCTTTCTTTTTAGCGGCTATAATCCCTTCAAACGGAAAAAGTAGCCAATCCCAACCAACGAAATTTTTTAACTCTCAAACTTCATATTTCCAATGGCAAAACTTAAGTACAATGTAGGGGCGTTCGTAGGCTTGTCAGGCACGGGCGTACTTTACTTAGGAACCACGGACGCAGGCCGCGATTTCCTTTTTACGCTTGACGATCACGACGGCAACAGCGGAACCGCCCCGCGCCCGGCTTTTATTAGCCGCTCTACGTTGGTAAACGCGATTCAGGCAGGCGTAGCCGGTACACAATTGGCAAGAATCGTAAGTTACTCAAACTTGCTCGAAACCGCCCCGGACGGCCTTATTGATTCTAACGGTCTTATCACGATCACCAACGCCCCCGGCACAGCGGGAACCGCTGCCTATCCGCGTTTGTGGGATGCCTCTATTACCATGTTCGGAATCAAAGGTAGCGACGTAACCACCGTTCCGACTGACAAGAACATTGTAACCGCCGCTACGTTGGCCGATTGGCAAGCCGGTATTACTACCGCTGCTACTTCAAGCACTACCGACACTAACGGCGACGGAATACCCGATACTACCGTACCGGCTACTTCTACCACGTTTTCCGCAAAACTGGCAGATTTCGCCAAAGAAAACCCGTACACGGTAATCGGATTAGCTATTGCCATTACAATTTTGCTTGTACTGCTTTATCAGTACTTTACGAAGAAAAAAGGCAAACGCCGCCGCTAAGATGCCAATAGGATAGGGGCTTTTTTTAGCCCCTTTTCTTCTCAAAATTTGATAATTAACTCTTAAATTTTAATACCAAAAATGGCAAAATTAAAGAAACTCCCAAAACGCCCTAAAGCGTCTGCAAGCCTTCAAACTTGGGAGAACTACGAAAAGAAGGTAAAAGACGTACAAGCCGACAACGCCAAAATGTTGCAAGGGGTAGCAAAAAAGAAATCTATCCAAAACAAGACCAAAGGCGTAAAAGCAACACGCGGCAAAAAGTAGCCCTTACTGCCACTATCAACCGCAGGGCGGTATTTTTCAAGCACCGCCCTGCTTAACCTTCTCTCTCATGGATAGCCCCGTAGAATACATACAAAGAAATCCGAAATACAAGTACTGGACACTGTACACGGATAAAGATAAGCGGGTAGCGTCGCATGACGACGACGACGACCCCGTAAAAGCCTTTTCGGAGATGTACGGGTTTCTTTCAACCGGTAGCTATCGGCTACTTATTCGCAAAACCGACCGCGCCGACCGTGGTTCTATGTCGGTGACATTCAAAAAAGAAGACGAAAACCAATTTTTAAATATGGCATTTGGTCAGCAATCAAGCCCCGGCGGTCTTGGTCTATCACCCTTTGAGTTAGGGATTCAATTAGGCCAAATTCGTGCAGAACAAGAACGGCAACGCGCTTTAATGGCACGACTCGAAAAAGTACTGCCCTTTTTAGAAGAACTGGCAGAAAACGAAAAAACAGTAATGAAAGCCCTGTTAGACCTTACCGACGAAGACGACGAAAACGACGACGACGCATTTGAAAAAGTGTCCCAAAACATTCCAAAAATTACGTCTATCGTTTCTAATGTCCGCTCAATCATGGCAAAGGGCGGATAAATTGTGATAAAGCTTTGACTACTAATTACTGATCCTTCACAAAAACCAACCAACCACCGCTAAACAAAAAAGACAATGGCAAAGAAGCAAAACACCCCCGCCCAACAAACACAACTTTTAGAATCTCCGACGCTGGAAGCCGCCGTAGAAAATTTTCTTGTAACAGGTTGCGAACAAATGGAAGAAGCCGAATTAGTCCGATGCTTAGACGCTATGACCATGTTTGCAAAAGCCGCCCCCGATAAGTTCAAAAAGGTATTCAGCAAAGAATTTATACAAAAGGCTTCCGATGTAAAAGGGTTGAATATTTGGGCGATTACCGATTTAGTAAACCTTGTAATGTCTTAACCCGATGGAAACAACAAGCGCAAAAAGTCCGCTTTCTTCTTACCGCAATACGGCTATTATAATGGGTGTAGTGGTAGTAGTGGTATTTCTGATAGTGCGTATAATTCGCGCCGTTCAGAAAGCCAACGAATACAACAACGTAGCTAACGACCCCGCCGCCCGTATTGCGTTTCTGATCCGTCAGGCTTGTAACCCGTGGGGGTCTATTGGTGGAATATCTGCAATTGACATAGACGGAACCGACGAAACAGAACTTTTTGCGCTTGCTACTCAAATAAAGGATTTAAACGCGGTACGAACTTCTTATAAAAAGCAATTTGCCGAAGAACTGTTAGACCGTTTGGCTGCTGAAATGAGCCGCGAAAGTTTAGACAGATTTTTATTGTTGGCAGGGAACCCCAACGCAACAGCCACCCCCGTAGCAAACAAAAGTCTGGCTTATGCCAAACAAACCGCGCCGATGTACGACGCATCCAACAGCACAAAAGTAGTAAAGACCCTGCAAAACGGCGATTTGGCCGGCACGTATTTACGTGAGTTTGACGTAAAACATACCAACGGACAAACGTACCGATACATAGAAGTTGATTATCCGGTATATGTAGTTTTCAAGGCAAAAGGCTGGATTCGTAAGGACTTTGTAAAAATCGTTTAATATGGCACGGACAACAAGCGACGCGGGTAAACTGCATATTAAGCAGTATGAAAACGCCAAAATTATCAATTTATCAAACGATACTTTTTTAGAATCGTATTGGGATTCTAACGGCTATGCTATCGGCTACGGAACCCGCTTCGGCGACACCGGCCAACCGATCCAAAAAGATGAAATAGTTAGAAAAAGCTATGTAGAGCAACTGTTTAACCGCGACATTTCGGCGGCTGAATCGGGTTTAAATGCGTCTGTTATTGTAACCCTTACACAAGGGCAATTCGACGCTTTGATTGATTTTATTTATCAGTTTGGGCTAACTCGTTTTCGTTCTTCAACCCTTTTGAAAGTGGTCAATTCAACGCCTAACGATTACACCGCCGTAGCTACAGAGTTTCGCAAATGGGTAAACGTAAACGGATCTCCAAACACCGCCCTGCAAAAACGCAGAGAAGCCAATATAGTGCAATACACCGGCGGCGGGGCGGTTCAGTCTGTTACATGGATTTGGGTTTTGATCGTAGCAGTAATGGCAGTGGCTTTTTATGCCTATCGTAACAAGTAATTTTTAACTCTCTAAAAAATACTCCAATGAGACAAATTTTTAAATCAGACGTGGTATCTATTGCGTTTGCCGTAGGGGAAACAAAGGTTTTTAAAGTTGATCCGAAAGTACAATGTTTAACTTTCAACCGTGGAGAAGGCGGCGTAGAATGTCTGCCTAAACCCGTGTACGATGAATTGAACAATGCAAACAGCCCTTTATCAAGTACGGCAAAAACCAACGTCCGGGCATTGTGGAAAGTAGACGGCAATCTAAAAGAACTGGAATGCGATTTGACAAAACACGATTATCGTGAGTTCGTTTTAGTCAATGCACAGGCAAACGCAAGTAGCGTAATGATTGAACGCCAATTTATTTTAATCTGATGCGCTCTTTTGATTCGCTCGACATTCGCGCCCGGCGCAAGATTTTAGCCCGGTATGTCGCTAACGAAATCACGTTAGACGACGTAGAAACGGAATACGACGTTTCAGCTGATTCGCTGTTAGCCTACTTAGAAAACGACGTAGCCGCCAAAATACAGGAACGAAAGCCGCCTGTAAAAACAACCGTAGGGCAAGACCTGAAAGTAATTTTTAAGGCGGTTACTGATAACCTGTTAGCTGATTTCTTGGTAAAAGCCTCACTCATTTTTTTATTGTTCAGGGCTTGCGTGGATGTTCCTAAATACTTAGCCAACAGTACCACCCCTTTAGGTTCTTTGGTGATCGAAAAAGCGGGTTTAGCCCTACTCGCCTATCTGATCGGAAAAGTGTTTTTTGACGTTTTTTCCCTCTTTACCGACCGAAAAGAGTTTAAATACGCAAGTGCTTTTATACATAGGTCTTTCGGTTACGATATAGATTTTCAAACCCTTACGCCGTTTCAAAGATGCCTTTTAAGTATTGCAAAGCGTTCCGTTCGTATGTTGGTGTATGGGTTATTATTCTTGGGTATTTTGATGCAATAGGACAAGGGGCAAAGGTTATAGAAAAAGCACAAAAAGACGTAGGCACGTTAGAGAAGACCCGGAACAATGACCATGCCCTTTTTGATTACTACCGGGCCAACGTATCGCCCGCACTCAACAAATGGAAAGCCCCTTATTGCGGTTGTGCCTTATACACTTGGTTTTTAGAAGCCGGGTATAAGCCCAAAGTTGCCGCCCCCGCTACGGCATTAAGTTGGCAGCGCAAGCAGGGCGTAATCTTAGGAAGAAACACCACCGCCGCACACGTACAAAAGTTAGCCCCCGGTATGGTGGTGTTAATGAAGTTTTCTCGGTATCATGTCGGAGTACTGAAAAAGCCTTACCCCGGCTATATGGTCACTATCGAAGGAAATACCAGCAACGCCAAAGCGGTCAATTTTACGCCCGGCAAACAGGATGGCGTTTTTGAAAAAATAAGACCTTATTCCGTAGCAATCGGGGCGTATGACTGGCTGCACGATGCCGACCGATACGACACTACTCAAACTTTCAACCTTCGTAAAAAATTTGTAAAACCTCAAACTTTTAAATAATGAAAACCGACGTATCAGAGTTTTTACGCTTTTTGGCTCGCTTCATAGCCACTATTTTTTTAGTGACGCAAGACGGCAAAGTAACGGTAAAAGACGTAGGCTATTTAGCCCGTTTGCTACCGGTGATTCGCCCCGCGTTTGACGACCTGCCCGCTGTTTGGGATGGCTTCCGAAGCCTTACCGACGAAGACCGCGACACCCTTACGCACTTGGTAGCCGATGAAATGGATATTGACCTAACCCCGAATACCCGCGCTATTTGTATGAAGGCTATTTATATTTCTACGGATTTAATAGACCTGATTACCTCATTAAAAGATGTTAAAACAGCGGCGGCATGAAATCAAGAACTTTATTAGTTATCGTTTTGGTAGCTTTCATTTTATGGGCTATTTACCGGGCTACAAATAAGCCCAAAGTGATAGCTATTAGAGTTGTTGCTCCCGAAACCCCGAAACCGATTGTTATTAACCGGTATGTAGTAAGCCAAACGGGAACGGTAACAACGGGCGACGATTTCTATCAAGAAATCAATTTTACAAACCTAACCGATCAAACCTTTACCCATACGGCCGGCCGTTACGTAGATGCCGACATAATTGTAAACGGCGAAAGTATAGACGCTTTGGTAACTTACCCGGCAACCAATCAAATACGAGTACAATCAAATACCCCGATCACGGGAATACTTATACTAACTTAAAACTTTACCGCAATGTCAAAACGCAGATTTTGGGATTTGATTTTAGAAGCCGGGGCCGCTATTGTAAACCTTCGTTTCCCTAATAGTTCAACGGCCCCAACGTCACCCTATGACGGACAAACCTACTTTAACAGTTCAGATAAAAAGTTTTGGGGATGGAATGGTACAACATGGATAGACCTTTCCCAAATAATGAACAGTCCGGCCAATATTAAAGGCGACATTACCAACGCCAATACTAACCCGGCTTTCCCCGGCTCACCTTCTACCGGTGATATTTGGTTTATTACCACCACGGCGGGAACCGTTGGCGGTATTGACGTTGAGATAGGCGACCAATTAATAAGAGGTTCGTCCGGGTGGTTTGTGATGCAAGCAAATACCTTTGCCGCAAGTGAAACCCGCGCCGGGGTTATCGAACTTGCAACGCAAGCCGAAGCCAACGCAGGAAGCGACACAACCCGCGCCTTAACCCCTGCTACGTTGGCCGGGTATTTGGCTAATTACTTCTATTCGCGCCGGGTTTCTACGCTTATCGCAAGTTTGCCAGCCAATACTGCAACGACCGTAACGCACGGTTTAGGGGTTGCGTTGCCTTCCGTTACCATTTGGCAGGGTAACGAAATTATTGAACTGGATGTAGTTTCAACTTCAAGTAACGCCTATACAGTGCAATCACTTTCAGCACTCACGAACGTTACTTGTGTAACTGAGGCTTAACGATATGGCTAAACGAACCTATCGGAATGTACAATATTTGGGGGGCGCAAGTAGTGAAAACTTGCGCCTTTTAAATAATAATACATTCCCTTCAAGTCCATACGAAGGACAATTTCACTACACGCCCAACAAAAAAAATCCGTGGGTGTATAACGGAACGGTTTGGGTAGATTTACTAAACGTCAACTATGCCCGTCCTGAATGGTACGGAGCCAAACGCGACGGAACAACCGACGATAGTGCAGCCATTAACGCGGCCGTACAAGCTGCCGACGTGGTTTTACTTTCTCCCGGCACGTATGCACTGGCAAATCAAATCCTGCTCAATAAGGACAATTTCACCTTTACCGGTGCCGGAAAGTTTGCGACTGTCTTAAAGCCGTTAGCCTCTTTTCCAAGAACTACTAAATTTTCATTAGTAACCATTGGTTCGGACGCTTATCAACCGTATGACGTTGAAATCAGTAATTTGCACGTTTCGAGTGCTTACGGTACAGATGGAAATGACGTTAGCGGATTGGAAATTAAAGCCTATTACAACATTGATGTTTTATGTTGTTGGTTTCAAGGCGGGAATTATACCGGCACAAGAGATGTAGCCGGGGTCAATGTCAGACAATCAAAGCACCTTCGTTTTGAGAATTGCAATTTTACCAACTCTTATACTTATGCGTTGCTTTTCTCCGGTCCCGCTTACGACGGTACAACCTTGTTTAACTGCCAATTTGACGAAAGTCAGGCGCATATAGTAGTAACAACGTCGGGTTATATTCAGGACGGAACGGTAGTAGGGTGTAAGTTTGGACATACTTACGACGTACCGATTGAATTAGCTTCTTTCAGAACACCGATCAGGAATACTATGATTAGAAACACGACAACCGGCGGCATTAACCGTTTGACGTTTTCCGATTGTACTTTTCTGAATAGTACCACCTCACCCACTAATACCGCTATTGATATTGTCGGGAATGGATATGTTTCTATCCATGATTGTCGGTTTTCCAATCACAAACGATGGGCAATTATCGGCCGTGACAACTGTATTTTTGATATAGGCGGAAACAATGAATTTACCAATTCAGGCCGAACCCGTACCAGTTCCGTACATACAGACGTAACTACCAACCCCGATACAAGTACCTACCAAACTGATGTATTTATTGCAAGTACTTACTACGGCGGTACATTGGAAGGCAACCGAACGGATAACGCTGTTTTTGCCTGTGTGGATGTAGCAGGAACTGATACCCAATACCAAAACATGAGATTCCAAAATAATAAAGTTTGGTCGTATAACAGGTTTTGGGGCGTTTTTTATCGTGAAATGGTTGGCACGGGTTCGCAGGTTATCAACACCACGGCCATGACCACGGCGGCAACGGTGACACTACCGGCAGGGAGACTCAACATAAACAGGCCGTTAAAAATGAAATTTTACGGCAAGTGTTTAAGCAATACAGGCAGTACGACCAACTTTACGATGCAAGTCGGCTTAGGCGGTACGACGTTGGCAACGACCAACGCCGAAGGGTTTAACAATACCGCTACGGTCTTTCACTTCGTAGGGGAAATACTTTTAATTGCGGATTCTAATACGTCGGTCCGGGGCGGTCTTTATATTCATGCCAAAGGTGGCGGGATTACCACAGACGAAAGATTAGTCAGAAGTATAGACGCTACCACTGTACCCGATTTGTCAAGTGCAAGCCGTGATTTATTGATCCAGTTTCAACCGTCGGCGGCTAATACCCTTGCTTATATTCAAATTGATTCTTGGATAGTGGAATAGTTTACAAAATCAAATAATTATGCGAAATCCAATCAAAAAAGCGTCAAAATGGGTACGCAGAAACCCAACTCTCACGGGGGTAATTATTCTTTCTGTCTTAGTGCTGGTATGGGTGGTTTACCTTTGGCGTAAACGTGCTGAAGTTATCACCACTACGGCCAAAACCGTAACGGGGTCAAAATACCGCATACCGGCAGCAAAACGAACTTTTGATGTTACAAAGGTTTATAAAATGATGATGCTAACCGACGCGGAAAACTGGACAAACAGAATGAACGTGATTAGTGCCGCCGGATTTGATACAGTTATGTTAGTTGTACCCATTGGCGAAACTTACACGGCGGGTTTTGATAAGTACATAGAATACGCCAACGTAGCCGTAAATTTAGGGCTTAACGTTGTGCTTAAGCCATGGATTATTTTTTTAGGTAAAGACCTGAACGCGGACTTTACAGAAAACGAAATGCAAACCAACAGTAGCGGCAATCGTCTTTTTGGTTCTCGTTATCATTTATCTTTAAGTTCTTCTAAATGGTCTAAAGTGTATGATTGGATCAATCGCTTTAAAACCGCGTTCCAACCTTTTTACGACGCCGGTTATGTTATCGCCTGTTTCCCTGCTAATCATTCTACGGGGGAATTTGGCTATCAATTAGCGTGTTTCGGCGATTTTTCCAACCCGGAAACTATTGCTTCAAACAATCTCAACAGGATCGGAACAAATACGCTCGACTACCACCGGTTCCAAACGCTTAACCTCAAAAACAAACTCGCGGGTATTGCTTCTATTTTGTCAGGATGGCGGGTAGGGTTTGAAGCCGGTAGCTTTTACTATGGCTTCCACAAATTCGCGGCAACGTTCAACTATGACGAAATATCTAATATTCCAAATGTTGTATGGTTGAAAAACAATCCGATTATAAACACTTCCAAAGACTTTGACGCCGCCCTACAATATGACTGGAAGCAACGCCATAGCGGGTACTATTGTACAGAGTGGACAAACGCCGACGGCGCAACCGCCGAAAGTTTAGCGATCCACCACCGCAACACAATTAATCAGGGGGGTAACTTGTGTTCTTTTGCTTTTCACGTACCCGATGCCAACGGCGGCGGGGCGGCTTGGAACATGGCAAAACAAGTAAGACAAATTTTGATAGATTCAGGCGACTGGAATAAGCCCGTACAAAGCCCCGCCCGTAACGGCCTGTTATCTTATTCACTGGAAAGGATTTTCAACGAAAACGGCTACGATGCAATCAAAGCCCAATTTGAAGGAATGATAAACGGCGGCGTACTTCCTAACGTAAGATGTACCGGCTAAGATTTTTTCTTTGTCACATGGTGGAATCAGTTGGACAAACCCCCGCTCATTGGGCGGGGGTTTCCTTTTTGTGAATGAGCTGCACTTAACATTCACATTATGTTATTTGCGGCTCTTACTGCTACCATTGGCCGAAAGTTTAAAATATTGCATATAATAACCTATGTCTTAAGAGGCCGTGAGTGATCCTACCAATCATATTCTAAAGGATCAGATTTTAACCTTACCCCGATGCTACGTAAATAGTTTTCTGTTTCCTTCGTTGATGCGTGCCGCAATAATTTAGACAGCCTCAAAATGTCCTTTGTCACTTCATAAGCCCGTGACGCGCCCGTATGTTTCCAAGAATATAAAGTATAATTATAGTCCTGTAATCCGCAAGCTATCAAAGCGGCCTTATGGCTTTTATAAGCGTGATTTATCCCCAACGGGAACCGGTCTATTTTTATGCCTTTCCCAAATAAATAATGGTTGTTGATGTTTTGGCCGCTTTTTGAGTATTCGAGTAAAATGTTAAAAAGGCTTTGATTAATCGGTATGGTATCGGTACGCCTATTTTTGGCAATCTTTCCCGGTACGTCAATAACTCGTTTTGCTAGATCAATATTAAACAGCCTTAGCCCCCGGATTTCAGCCGGACGCAAGAAAGCATAATAAAGCATTCTTGTAAAAACATAAAGGTTAAAATCATTCGCTTTTAAATAGTCTTCTAAAATGGTCTGATGTTTAGGCTCAAAAACTTCATGCTGGTCGCTATCGGTTTCGGGTAGCATTTTTATTGCCATAGGGTTTTTAACTATAAACCCTTTTTCTATTGCCCCTTCAAAAAGCAGTTTGGTGCAAGTGATATTATTATTTGCCGTCTTGTTTGAGTTCTCACAAATGCCGGTTAAGTAGTTTCTATAATCGTAAGCATGAGCATTTGTAAAATCTCCTATGGCAATACTTTGCAGATTTTTAGATTTTATAAATGCTTCAAACTTGTTAAAAACGCTTTGATAGGTTCCTAAAGTCTTACTCCTTACTTGCGCTTTTTTGTCTTTTAGAACATCTTTTAGGGCTTCAATCAGTAGCGGGGCGGGAATGGTTTTCGGCTGAATAGTGGAAAGAGTTCCCGGATCCGGGGAACTCTTAAAGTGGAGTCCGTTTTCTAAAGCCTGATTGATTTGGGGAATATAATCATTAGCCCAACGTTCCACCATTGCCGGCGTTTTGTATTTGGCAGGGCAAAACAACCGTTTTCTTATAAGAGTACCGGCACAATCTGAAAAGGCGTAGAACTCAATATAGGCACGTTTTCCATGCACTAACTTAGCTTCTTTATATGGGTGTTTCTTGCCTTGACTCAATCCTAACTTTGTCGCTATTATTGTCGCAAAAATCAAAAACCCCGCTAATGATGCCATTAGCGGGGTTTTGTGGAGAAGATGGCAAATAAACAATCAATTGATTATCAATGAATTAAGTCTATTTTTAGGCTATGTTTTACGTTTGGCATCCTTCGTTTTAGATACGTTTCTGAGCATACCCTTTATAAGCTACTGAATATCAGCCTATTATAGTGCTACCTTTTCATAAATCACGACTCCTTTTGTGCTTCATTATTTTGCAATGAATATTGATAGAATAGGTTATTA
The DNA here is from genome assembly GCA_046329125.1 of Spirosomataceae bacterium. Taxonomy (GTDB): domain Bacteria; phylum Bacteroidota; class Bacteroidia; order Cytophagales; family Spirosomataceae; genus Runella. Next base: position 39,120 of record JAXLVD010000026.1, read on the forward strand.
ATATCCTATTAATCAGGGTTTAACAAACTCCTAAGGTAATTATCTAAAATAACTTTATACTTACTTGGTATAGTGTTTTTGAAGCGATTAAAAGACCTCAATAAACTCTCTTTTCTGACTAATCCACCATTGACTAACGCTTTACCAATATCATCAGAAATTACCTTTTCATTGATAAATTTCTCTATTTCTTCCTCTATATCAAAGTTGTATTTTAAGGTGTAACCAATTTCTAATTCCGGCGGGATTTTCTCCACTCTCATTTTTACCCAAGCATCATCAATAAACATTAGTGCATATTGGTTATTAATCGAATTTTCGGCATTTTGGAAGAATAATAAAAGCCGTTCTTGAAGCCTTAATTTATTCTCAAGCTCTTCTACCCGTTCATCTTCTTGTACCTTTTGCGGCTCACCTGTTAGCAGTTCCACCACCGATACACCTAATGCCCCGGCTATACTTTCCAATTGTTCAATGGTCAACTTTTCACCCCTGTTTTCTAAGTAGGTGTAATTAGATTGTCCTATTCCCAACTTTTCGGCTATTTCTACTTGAGTAATACCCTTACTCTTTCTAATGGATTTTATGTTATCTGCTACTTTCATTCTGCAATTTATCAAACATTGACAATATTTTATATTGATAATATTTGGTATTTAAATTGGCAATTATAGATATTTGCAAGAAATTAATCAATAATTATCAATATGCTCACACAAACCACGACCGAAACCCCGCTCCAAAGGGTAGTCACAAAATACGAAGAACGTATTTGTGGCAAATGGAAGCCTACAAACCACTTTTACAAGCACGTCCGAATCAATCAGAAGCGTTTCGGAATGATTCTACGCGGTGAGCTTGTAATGAACGTTGACGAAGCTAAAGCCTTAGCCAACTTCTTTAAAGTACCCACTAATGACCTTATCAATTAACCATAAAAAAGCCTGTCACTGGTCCCAACAGTGGCAGGCGTAACAGTTCTAAGTATCTCAAAACAAACACTTTAAAACTATGACAAAGGTAATTAAAAATCGCCTGCAAACCATACTCAAGCAGGCAGAAAAATCAAGAGCCGGAGCAAAGAACGTAATGACTTTACACACATTGTATGTGCTGCGTCGTGACCGACGGACACATACGGGGTTTTATATTGATTTTCGGATGACCTACAAAGGCATCCGTTTTCAGCGTGCTACCGGTATCAAGGTCAAAAACGCAACCGATTTAAACGCCCAAGGTCCGGCCATCAAAAACAACCCCGAACAAACGGCTATGCTCAAAGACATTCAAAATCAAGCTCAAAAACTGTTTTTAGAATGTAAGCTAACAGAACGGCCAATTGATTTAGAATTGATTTGGGGTTGTATTTTAGGCATTGACCATTTAAGGGATAAAACCCCCTCGCTTTTGGGCTTAATCGTTCAATTTGAAAAGTCTCAAGCCGAACGCCATGAAGTAAGTGACGTTTCCCGGCCAACACACAATAAAATACTTCGTTGGAATCGGTACTTAAACGAGTTTATTACGGCCACCCTCGGTAAATCTGCCGCCATTGATGACTTCAAACCCGCACACGCTCAAGCTTTGGAAGCGTGGTTAAAAAAGCATAAAAGGGCATCTCATAACTATACGCAGCATATCATTACACACCTCAAACGTGTTTTAAACTATGCCGTAGAGCATGAATACATCTACCGAAACCCTTTGCTTAACTTCCGACGCTCAATCAAAACCACGCGTGGCGAATACCTCACGATTCAGGAAGTAGAATTACTCGAAAAAGCCACTTTATTCGACCCAATGCTTCAAATAGCCCGCGATATTGCCGTTTTTATGGCTTGGACCGGTTTGGCTTATATAGATATGAATACCCTTCGCAATGAGCATATTAAACGCACTACCGACGGGGATTTTTTTATTGAAAAAGCACGACAAAAAACGGGTCAACCTACCATCGTTTATTTGGGTCAAAAACCCTTGGAAATACTGGAACGGTATCGGGAAAACCCTATTTGTCAACGAACCGGATTAGTGCTTCCTATGCTTACTAATCAAGGGCTTAACCGTATTTTGAAGGAGTTGGCACCCTTAGCCGGTATTAAGAAAATAATGACCTGCCATTGCTTACGTCGTACTTATGCCACTATCCTATATGCCAAAGGAACTGACGAAAAAGCCATCCGGGCATCTATGGGTCATGCAACTTTAGCCATGACCGAAAAGCATTATGCAGCCCTGCAACCCGATGCAATTGTACGTGAACTCAAAAGCCGTTTAGCCCAATGAAAGCACCTTTTTTATATTCTGAAATAAGCGACTTGCCTAACAATGTAGAAACCCTACAAAATTACATCATTTTACTATACGGGGTTGTTGGTTCGCTAACACTTGACAACGCAATTTTAAGGCAACAACTACGCGAATCAGAAGAAGCTCTGCTAAATGTTCAAAACGCGGCTCAAACAAGCCGTTTATAACTAAAGCACAAAAGCCCGTCAGATTTGACGGGCTTTTGTAAATCAATCGGCTATGAAACGCTGATTTATACCGCCGGCGCCCTGCCGGACACCTTATACAGCCATTTAAATCAGAAATGAAAACCTTCAAAAGTATGAAAAAACTGAAAATTGACGAAATTAATCCTTCTGTGTTATTACCTAAAAATGATTCTCCTAAAATCGTTGAGAATACCAAGGAAAACCAAACCGAAGCAGAAGCCGAAGCAACCCGTTTAAGGCTTAAAAATCGCTCAAAGCATTATATCCGAGTTGGGGATAATTACTTTAAAATAGTTTACCGGCCGGATAAAGAAGGTAAGCTCTTTAAAGACTATTTGAAGCTAAACAAAGGTACTATCATTGATGACCATACCCACGGCATAATCAAGTATATCAATAAATACGATGATTTTTGCATGGTTGCCTCTCATACTGACTATAAGCAGGTTATCAATGGCTTTTATAACGAATACAGCGAACTGAACCACCAACCGAAACCGGGAAACTGTGATACGATTTTATCGGTTATTAGGCACGTTTTTGGAGAACATTACTTTGACTTTGCCATTGATTATTTACAGCTTCTTTATACTTCTCCTTACCAACGATTACCCATTTTATTACTTGAGTCACAGGAAAAAAATACAGGTAAATCTACCTTTGCCAATGTCGTTTATAAGATATTCCAAGACAATGCCATTAAAATCGGCAATAACGACCTTCAAAGCGATTTTAATTCAGTTTGGGTAAAAAGGTTGTGCATTATCGTTGATGAAACCTCATTGGAGAAAAAAGGCATTACCCAAATGCTAAAGCGATTCAGCACCGAAACGGGTAAAGTAACGGTCAATGAGAAGAATAAAGCACAAACCGAAATTGATTTTTTTGGCAAGTTTATATTTATCTCCAATGAAGAAGGAAAAGCCCTTTTTATTGAGCGTAACGACCCCCGATGGGCGGTTTTTAAGGTGCCAACCTTTGCCGAGAAAGGGATAAAAGACGACCCTTTGATTGATGAGAAAATTGAAAAAGAGATACCGGCTTTTCTGCATTTTTTGGGTCATAGGACTCTAACATACAGCCGACAAAGCCGTATGTTTTTTGATCCGGCCGTTTATCAAACGGCTCAACTCCAACTCTACTATAATAACAGTATCAGCAAGGTAGCGCAATACATCAAAAAACTGATAGTAGATACCTTTGATTTATTCCCGAAAGAGGAAACTATCAAGTTTGGCATTGCTGACATTATGGAAGAATTAAAGACGGAACTCCGCAACGTCGAGCGCGAACGGGTACGGTTTGCCATTGAAAAGGAACTCAATAAAACACCTCAAGCCCGAACCCACTACACGCTTCACAGTAGGAGAATGGCAGAATCTAACCCTAATTACCACCCTCTCAAAAATGGACAAAATAAAGTACACTATACTTTCTCAAAGATTGAGGCCGAAACTTGGAAAAGTACAAATGACGATTTTTAGCGTTTGCCATTTTGGAACAAATGGAACAAAGTGGAACAAAATTTGGAACAAAAAAAATCTTCAAAAGTGCCACTTTCAAAAGTTGTAAAAAAAATGGAACATTTGGAACAAAGTAATATATATTATTGATAATCAATATTTTATATTGTTCCAAAAGTTGTTCCAAGTTTGTTCCAAATGTTCCATTTTTAAGGGGTTTGTTCCAAATGTTCCGTTTTGTTCCATTTTTTTTACAAATCCGCTGAAATATGGACTTTTGAAAAACCCTCAAAAAAGCAGTGCAATTTCTTCGGGCTGAAAATCCCGCCCTAAAAGATGAAAAAGCTCACATTAAAAAAGCTCAAATTAAAATGACACCAACAGAACAGGCTAAAGTAAAGTTTTACGTTTTACGGCCAACTTCCGGCAATCCGAGAGCCACAAAGCAACTAACGTTTAAAGTGGCCAATTTTGGCAAAGCAATAGAGTGCTTAAAGAAAGAAAAAGCCAAAGGCGAAACCATAACAGCCGCTTACTTTGAGGGCAATATCAGGGAGCGCAATATGAAAATCGAAAGCTTTATGTATGAATAATTAATGAGAGCTTTTTAATGAGAGCTTTTTGGCTTTTAGAGCGGAGTTTTAAGAATCTCCGCTTTTTTAGCTTTAAATCATTGATTATCAGCACGTTAAAAAAGTTGCACCTTTTTTTGATTTTTTATCAACATAAAACATTGATTATCTGCAAGTTACAATTTTGTAACTATTTTTTTTCGGGTAAATTCTCTCGTGTGTGCCCGCCCTTTGACATTTTGTGAATTCACACTTTGCAAAAAACGAATAGCTGAAAACGCCTAAAGCCCCTACTGATTCCAACAATTTGCAATGTTGTCCTTTTGTAAAAATTGTTTATCCGCTACGTTTGTATCAGTTTTTAACGTTTAACAATTACAGCCATGAACATTTTGATTTTAGGAACCGGTACGCCGTCGGCGCACCTGATTAGTGCTATTCAGAAGCGGGGACACACCTACGAACACCACGACCCCGACAACCTCTATCTTTACATCTCCGAAAGCGTAAACGGCTATGACCGCATCTACAACGGTTCGCCCAAACTCGACCAACCTGTCCGACTCAAAGCAAAGAGCTACGATGCCATCATTAGCCGCTTAGGGGCCGGGCTGGACTTCGGGGCGACTATCTTGCAGCATCTGACCGAAAACCTTACTATTTATTGCCCGCAAACGGCTGACGGGCTTTTAGCCGCCCGTGACAAAATGAAAACCGTCATGCGCTTGAGTGTATCAGGTATTAAAGTCCCATTGACGACCTTTGCCAAAAACCCCGTTCACGTTCAATCGTTAATGGACTCTTTAGGAGGTTTGCCCGTCGTTGGAAAGTTGCTCAAAGGGTCGCAAGGGCAAGGGGTAATGATCTTTCGGGATCCGGAACAAACCAACACCTCTTTAGAATCCTTTTGGAAGCTCAACATTGATGTAATGATGCAACGCTACATCGAGTCAGACCGCAAAGACATACGAGCGATTGTAGTAGGGGAAAAAGTGGTAGTAGCAATGGAACGTTCAGGAAAGAAGGATTTCCGGGCCAATATTTCCCAAGGCGGTTCGGGTCGTTTGGTCGAACTGACTAAGGAACAGGAACAAATTTGCGTGAATGCTTCCAAGGCGTTAGGGTTAAGTTTTTCAGGGGTGGATTTGATGAAAGATGAAAACGGCAAAAATTACATCATTGAGGTCAACGGAAACCCGGGGACAAAAATCATTGACATTACAGGCCATAATTATTTTGATGACTTGGTAGCCTTCATTGAGACGCAAACCGGCAACCCGACAGCCGATGAAGAAATAAACTCCAGTATCGGCAATTCTACCGATACAGAGGAAGAATCCAAAGACCCGAATAAATTTGCGCTTATGCAATGGAAAAAGCGGCACCCTTACAGCTAAACGCGTTGTCCTTTTGAAATTGACATTTAGGGGCGTGATTTGGTAAAAAAAAGCCATGAAGCCCCTAAAGCACATTTCCGAGATTATTCAACTGATTTTAATCGATTTACAAGCCATGGAAAACAACAAAAATCACAACACAAGGTATCACAAGGATGTGACCGACCTAACGCCTAAAAATGGCAAACAGAAGAAAACACGCTTAAAAAGAGGGCTTGATTACGATATTGACGAAAACGGCAATGTTTGGATGAACCCGAATGTTAAAAGAATCGGTCTTTCTATTAGTGAATTGTGACAGTACCAAAAGTAATTAAGCCAGGCACGTCACAGTTGTGATTCGGCTGCGTATAGTCACGCTCGAGAGTTCACAATTAACGTAGCAAAAACCTTAAATTTTACAAAGTTTAAGGTTTTTGCGTATAATTTTACAATAATGCTTCCAAGTTTTCTTCTTTTCTATCTTCTCCATTTGGGTACAGTAAAAGAATCTCTATTTTGATTTCTTTTAGTGCTTCTTCAAGTTTTTCATTAGGAACGTCTATTTTAAAACGCATTCCGCAAAGTGCTTCTGAAGGATAAATAGGAGCCTGACTGATAGCAGATAGCTTTACTCTATCTTCTTCCATAACGGTATATTGGTAATTCATATTACTCGCCCAATGAACATATAAGTAGTCTTTAAATGGGGCAATATAAATATTTATCTTGTAGGCAGATTCTATTACATTTCCATCGTTACCTATCATAACTTCACATAGTATTTGAGTCTTTTTATCATCTGACTTCTTATCTAAAATACATATGGACCAACAATTAAGGCTCAATTTAGACTTATTAGTTCTTCGGCTTTGTTGCATGGCAGCAGTAAAGCATCACTACCTGTATAAAAAAAGCACTGGAATGGCGAACTCTTTGAGATCGCCAAACCTCCAAAGCTGCCGCCTTATGGCTTCCAGTGCTATGCCAAAATTACACTTTTTTACCCAAGTCGACAACCAAATTCCCCAAAAACCAAAAAAGGTTAAGAAGTCTCAATCAGCCAAAGAAATCTACCGACTAAGCAACTGGCCTGAATATAATAAATCATTGATTTCCAGAGGATTTGTTACGCTTTGGCTTAGTGAAGATACGTTGGCGAATTGGTATTATCAAGTGTGTCCACGCGATGCCGGCGGCCACGTTTCGCTATTCCGACAAGTGCATTCAGGCTGCTTTGCTCTTAAAGCAGTCTTTCGACTTGCATTTCGACAAACTCAAGGACTGATTCAGAGTGTGTTAGCCACGGTGAAGCTGAATTTACAAGTACCAAGCTACACCCAATTATGTCGCCGACAGGCCAAAGTAGCAGCCTTTTCAGCCCTGGTTCCTTCTGAGGGTAGTATTGTCGAAGCTCTTCATCTGTCATCGACAGAAAAGTACAGGTGCGGATTAAAGTATATGGAGAGGGTGAATGGAAAGTCAGAAAGCACGGAGCTGATAAAATGGCCGTACCTGGCGCAAACTGCATTTGGCCATTGATGAGGCCACTAATGACATCCACGTTGCTGAATTGACCACCAATGCCGTTAGTGATGCCGATATGGTCAGACCTTATTAGATGACATTGAACAGTGTGTTGCTAAAGTAGGTGCAGATGGGCTCACGACCAAGTCAAAGTATGGGTGAGCAGTTGGAAACCCGCCACATTCAGCCCTTAAATTCTCCTCGTGTGAATGCGGTTATCTGGATAGACCAAACAGGTAACGACTTGATTCATCCTCGTAATGAAGCCATTAGGCAAATAGAAATAATCGGGTTAACCGTTTGGAAACGGCAATGTGGCTATCATCGCCGTAGTAAAGCAGAAACAGCCATGTTTCGATGGAAGGCCTGTTTTGGCGAACGGTTAGCTACGCGATTGTTGACTCATCAGCAAACAGAGGCTCAAGTCAAAGCAGCTTGTCTAAATCAATTCACTAAATTGGGAATGCCAAAGTCGGTTAAAAGGCAACCAACATAGCCATGCAACAAAGCCTAGTTCTTCCATAAAGTTGCCTAATTTCATATTCTTCCATAGGGACAGACATAAAATTAAATCTTTTATAAAATCGTTGGTCTTTACTAATGTGAGGAGCTTCTAAGCTTTTAGGGATTTTAACTATATAAATTGTCTTTTCAATTCTTCCTGCCTCTCGAATAGGGTAAATTTTTACGTCTGGTATATGTCTTTGAATAGTTGAATTTATTACTTGTTCCAACCACTCTTTTGTAAATTCATTCCCATTAATAAAAGTTGTAGAATGAGCTTTGTGATTTTCTTCTTTAATGCCATAGATAATAATACCACCATCGGAATTTGCAAAAGATGCCACATCTTTTGAAATAATATCTTTCCGCTTTCCATCATTTTTTTCAATGCGGAGGCTTTGAAGTCCAGATAAATAGATTCTTCAACTTCATTCTCTATAAGGGATTGAATGTCTTCAAATGAATATTCTTCCTTTTCGTAAAAACTTTTCATTTTAATGAAGTGAGGATTAAAAGATACACTCATTTAACCTAATAATACTGGAATATTGCTTCCGAAATGCCTTCTAATTTTATTCCAACGCCAAAACCCGCTTTTTTGCGGGTTTTAGGGGGTTTTGTGGAGAAGATGGGATTCGAACCCACGACCTCTTGCATGCCATGCAAGCGCTCTAGCCAGCTGAGCTACATCCCCATGGTCGATAATCGTTTTATCGGGTTGCAAAGATGTATGTATGTTTTGGTTTTTGCAAATACTCCTCAAAAAAAATCCCTTACCATAGCTTGTTTTTTTATAAAGATTCTGACAAAGACGCAGAACAGCGGGGCAAATCGGTGTCTTCAGAAAAGGGATTTTCGCTCAGGAATCTTTTTGAATTACTCCCTTTCTATACGAATATGCCCATGGGTATTAGTAGAATGCAGTGCAGGATGACAGCAGCTACCTTCCCATGACCAATCGGGTTTGTGCGGCACCGTTTTCGGCGTCCTGCAACTGAACAATCAATGAGTTTTCGCGGAACACTCCGCGATCAAGTGCCAGCATCACCGAATGAATTCCCGTCGGTAGGTCGGTCATGAGCCCTTGTTCCGTCAGTTTCAGGGATTTTCCGCCTACCCAAGCCGAGACTCCGACCGTCGAGTTGAAGGTGAGGCTTACAGTACCTTTGCTGACGGCTTCGATGTCAAATTTGACAAACGAATATTTTTTGCCCGCTCCGGCTTCCGGTACGGGCAATTCGTCTACCGGCAAATCGCCGGCTACTTTACTGTAGGCAGGCTCGTAGGTAACTTTGGCATTGTCTTTGGCAAGATAGCCAAGTCCTTCCGTTGTCAGTTTTTTAGTCAGGTCTTTGCTCGGTGCGACCGCTGCCCACCGACGTACAAATCGGGTCGTAGGCACGCGAAATTGACCCGATTCCCCCAATTTGGAAAGAAAACCGACCAAGTGGACAAACTCTTCTTTGTCCAATCCGGCCGTCAAGCCGGGAGGCATCAGCGAGCCGGCGGCCTTTTCTATAGCATTGATTTGACTTTTCGGAATGACTGTTTCCAAACCGCTGATATCGCGAATGACCACGTCGGCAGTGCCGTTGCTGACCATATAGCCCAAGGTTTCGCTTTTATCTTTTTTCACAATACGTTGCAACTCATACCCTTCTTTGATGGAAGCATTCGGGTATAGCAGAGAACGAATGATGGTTTCAGCGGGAGAGCTCGTCCCTAAACTGCTCAGATCCGGCCCGACCCGCCCGCCGGCCCCGCCGATAGCGTGACAAGTAAGGCAGATAAGCGAGCTTCGGCGAAAAATCAACTCTCCTTTCACGGGGTCAGCCGTTTCGGCGGCGGTTTTAGCCAAACTGCTGATGTCTTTGTCGCTCAATTGTTGCGGCATTTTCTCAGCAGGCAATATGCCTCCTGAGGCTTCCAGTGCCTTAGCTAAGGCTTTCGCTTCATCGCTGTTACGACGATTAAAACGTTGAAGGGCCAACCGACCGGCAATAGCCGATTCAGCAGGTATTTTCTGTGCATTCAGCTCTTCAGTCAGTGCTACAGTACCGGCTTTGTTGGTAAAAAATGCCTGAAACAACTCTGTCACCTCGGTTTGGGGCGGTAAGGTGCGCAGTAAGTCAGCGCCGATACGTGCTGCCTCAACAGCATTGACGGCGACCAATTGAGCCACGGCGGCCAATTTCAGGCCCGTTGGATTTTTACCGCCGGTCAGGTCAAGGAGTGCCTTACGGGCCGATTCGCCGGTCATCAAAGCTAAAGCCCCTAAGGCGGCTTTTCGGGTATTTTTTTCCCCTTTTTCGGCCAGATTGACCAGCATACCGGTCAATTCATTCAATTGCCACAATCCGATCAGGCGCAAAGAAGCGGTAATAACGGCCTCATCATCGCCTTCGATAAAATGGGTGATACGATTCAAGGCTCCGCTCGGTCTGACACCCCGCTTGGCGGCTTCTTCCAAGGCCGACAGTTGGGCGGGCACGTTCGTATTTTTAGCTATGTTTCCCTGAATCGCTTTTTCAAACACGACACTAACCTCCGCCGATTGGCCGAATTTGGCAATGGAAGCCAGTACCTCTTTTTGGTATTCGTCGGGTATCTGTTCTTTTTGATACAGTTGTGCCAATTGGGCAACTGCCTCCGGACCGGTAGCTGATTTCAACGCAAAGGCTGTTTTTTGGGAATCACCGAAAAACTCAGGTGTGGTTTTCAGGCGTGCAGTCCATATCGACTCCCCTTCCCGAACCGTTTGCCAAAGAGCAAAATCCAAAAATTCGTCCATCGGTCGATCTAAGACCGACAGGGCGGTACGTACCGCTTCGGCGGTTTTGATACCGCGGAGGGCAATGACGGCCTCCAACCGTACCTGCGGGTGCGGGTCAGCCACTGCTTTGGAAAGTAGTGCCGAAACATTGGCTATCTTGGGTTGCCAAAAGGTCAAAGTACGAACAGCTGCCGCCCGGGCCTGATGGTTTTTGGCATTAAGCAACGAGACCAGAAGCGGTTCATTGACCGATTCCAGCGTTTGATATACCCAAAGGGCTTCCAGCAAATGATGTTCGTAATCGGTATCATTTTTATCCAACGCCTGTACCCATTGCTGCAACACCGGGAGCACTTCTCGCGCGCCCCGTGCTTTCAGTACTTGTTTGGTTTGGGCACGAGTCCAATCTTCCGGCAATTTCAGCGATTCTAAAAGTTCATGGACGGTGGCTTTGGTCAATAACGGTTTTTTGACCAAAGGACGATTTTTGGCGACAATGCGCCAAATGCGTCCGTGCTGTTGGTCGCGACGCGGATCGTGAAAATCTACCTCACCGTGTTGAATGATAGGGTTGTACCAATCGGCCACGTAAATAGCACCATCAGGGCCTACGGAAATATCCACGGGTCGAAAGGCGACGTGATTGGTCCATAACAAATCTTCTGCCTGCTTGGAAGCATAGCCGCTGCCCTGTTCTTCCAACTGAAAACGATTGATGCGGTTGGCCCGAAAGTCGTTGGTAATGACACTTCCCTGCCAAGACTCGGGCAGATGACGCCCCGACACCACCTCCAGTCCGCTGTGTTTGGGTTGGCCCGGATTAAGACCGCGAATGATCCGGGCTGCGCCCGGAGCGGTCACAAAAGTAGCTCCGGGAAAAGCATAATTGATGCCCTCTCCGCCGGCACCGTCGGTCAGGAATGACTGCCCCCAACGGTCAAACTGCAATCCCCACGGATTGATCAGCCCGCGGGCATATACATTCAAGTCAAGATTCTTAGTGTTGAGTTGCCATACTCCGCCGCCTTCCAGTCGTTTGACCCCAAAAGGAGTTTCGACGTGACTGTAGATGTAAATGGACTGATTGAAGTACAGATGCCCTTCGGGTCCCCAACGGAAGGTGTGGATGAGGTGGTGCGTATCGGCCGTACCGAAACCGTTTAAGATGCGGCGGCGTTTGTCGGCTTTGCCATCGCCGTCGGTATCGGCAAAATGCAGGATTTCGGTTGAGTTGGCCACGTAAACACCGCCGTCGCCCGGCAAAATACCCGTAGGGGTGATCAGGCCTTCGGCAAAAACAGTGGATTTATCGGCTTTGCCGTCGCCGTCGGTATCTTCCAGCACAAAGATTTTATCGTTGGCTTCTTCTCCCGTTTTCAGGTGCGGATAGGCCGTACTGCTTACTACCCACAGGCGCCCGTCGGCATCCCAATTCATCTGAATGGGCTTGGCTACGAGCGGTTCAGAGGCAAACAACGTTACTTCAAACCCATCAGCTACCTTAAACGAGCGCAGTTCCTGCTGTACATCCGGGTTGGGAATGTCCTTTCGATCATCTCTTTCCACAGAGGACAGAATCAGCAGAGGCAGTGCGAGGAAAGCCGTTTTTTTGAAAATCGGAAAGACATTATGGAATAAGGCGAAACCGCGGATAGTTTGCATAGTGTTGCGGAATGTTTTCATAAAAAATAAACCAAGTCGAAGTTACTTTACCGGGGTCAGTTGATACACCCTTGTTTTAGGCATACTGCGCAAGGCAATCTGTCCTTCCAACCACTTGATAATCAAGCTTTGGTCTTCGAGCCCTTTGGCATGACGCCCCTGCTCGTAAGAGCGAAAGCCGAGAATATAGGTTCGGTTCAGCGGTCGATATTGGAAGAAAAACTGTTCATTTTTTTTCAGTATCATTTCCCGTATCTGATTGGCTTGATTAAAGTTCGGCCCCTGCACCACCGATACACCTTCCGCCCATGTTTTAGCCGAAGCAGTTACTACTTCCAAATCGTCAATACGAAGCGTGTAGAAACCCTTTTTCAGCCCGGCAATTTTAATAAGTTGTACGTTATCGGTGAGGGATTGGCTATGTTGGGGCAACGGAAGCGGCAAAAAGTTCTCTCGTAAAGAAAACGTCAAAACAGCCTTTTCTTTATCATAGGCAAGGATTTTGGCCGGAACGGATGCCTCTGCTGATTCTTTTGTCAAAGTGACGGTGAGGGGCTGAGGCTTTGGGTTCAGCCCCAGACCTTTCTCCAGTTCAGCCGCCAAATAGTAATAACCCGTTTCATTCAGGTGCACCCCGTTTTCCAAAATGCGTACTTTTTGACTGAGCTCCTGAATGGGTTTATAAATATCCATGTAGGCTTTATTGCGTTCGGAGGCGATTTGGGCAATCACCGAAGCATACAAGGCAAGGTTTGCATTGCGTTGGGTGACATGGGCCGAAGTATCATCGTACATGACCGGTATAGGAGATAACAGAATGGTTTTTGCTCCCAAAGAGTCCATCTTATCCAGCAGCTTGTTCAGCCCTTCTTTAAAACGGGGGATTCCGGCCTCGCCTTCCCGGGCTTCTACGCCGCCGTAAGCTACAAAAACGATCGTGGGTTGTGCTTTGGTGAGTTGCTGTATCAGGTGCTGATAAGGTGTAGGCGGATTGGTAAAGGTACTGCGTGCTTCTCCCCACACATTGTCGCCTGTCCAGCCTAAGTTGCGAAAAGTGGCACCCGAACCCGGCCAACGCGTAGTTAGGGCCAATTCCAAATAGCCGTATTGTCCTTCATTTTCGAAAAGCGAATTTCCCAAAAAAACCACGCGGTCGCTGTCTTTGAGTTCGAATACGGGCGAGTTTTGGGCAAGGGAACAGTAAGTGGAAAAGGCAACAAAAAAGAAAAGATAGCTAAAGAAAAGGGGCAGTTTTTTGTGTTTCATACAGTTGTCGGTCCGGATAGATTAGATAAGAAAGAAAAAGGCTTTCCCTACTATTTTTTTCATTTTTAATGTGGATTTATCTTCTGTAAAATACATATTACTCCCTTTCAGCATTCCACTGAAAAAGTTACTGCTCTGATACGACAAAGCCCCGATTTTTATCGAGGCTTTGTCTTTATTCAAAAAAGAATTTCGATTTTATTTCTTTTTCTTAGCAGGGACGACTGCCGGTACCGGAATTTTAGAGACAAACTCAGCCGCTCCTTTTTCGATAACTTCTTTGAAAAACGGAAACGCTGCATCATTGCTCGATTGGCCTATTTCCAAGGCTTTCTTAGCCAAGGGGGCCGCTTCCGCAAAATTGCCCAATTTGCCTAAGATTTGCGCTTTGGTCCACAAATTACGGAATGTCTCTTTGTAGGCAATGGCTTGATTGACCATTGACAACGCTTTTTGTAAATCCATTCCTTTGCTCAACAAATAACCGGCCCCGGCATTCATCGTGTTGGCGTTGGCTTCCGCTGCTTTATCGATAGAAGAGGCTACCATGTTAGTTGTACTTACTGATAATTTTGGACTTACTTTTACTTTATCCCACATCATGTCGAGGGTAGCTGTGGAGTCAGTGATATTGGAAAAACCGATCATGAACGACTCCGTCACGGGCGCTGCGGCAACCTTTGCGGTAACACGGGCTACGTCGTCGGCCTCTTTGTACTGTTCGGGAGCCGTAGCTGCCGTTTTATTAATAATAACTGTCCACGAGTCAGCATTGGGGATACTGTATAAAAAATACTTCCCGGCCGGTACCAACTTATCTTCCAGCATCACATCCGTTGAAAACTCAATAGCCGTGGCCTGATTGGCCCCTGTACGCCAAAACTGACCGTAAGGCACTAATTTTCCGAAAATCTCGCGCCCTTTCATGGCCGGACGAGAGTATTTGACCGTAATGTCGGTTACTCCGACGGTTTGCATCACAGTAGCTGCCGGACTGGGCTGAGGAGTACGAATTTGTGCGATTGACCCCATACTTACCAAGGCAAAGGCAGTCAGCATCGTTAATTTTTTCATGGTATTCAGCAATTTTGTTCAGATGTTTATAAAAATTTGCGCCGCGAAGATACTGAAAAGTTACATACTCTTTTCAGCCAATCTGCTATCGGCATTTTAAAATGACCCGTTTTTATGCAACGTTCCTCTCTACTGAATCTCCTGCAGGCCCACCTTCCATTTGACGAACAGGAGCAGCGTATGTGGCTCGAAACCATCCGGTTTGTAGAACAAAACCCTGATTGTTTTGAAAGATGGCTGACCGCCGGCCACATCACCGGTTCTGCTTGGATTGTGGATAAGGCCCAAAATTGTGTGTTACTGATGCACCACCGAAAATTGGACCGATGGTTTCAACCCGGCGGTCACGCCGACGGCGATCCGGATATTCTACGCGTAGCTCTTAAAGAAGCTCAAGAAGAAACCGGATTGACCGGTATTTCACCCGAAGGCTCCCAATTGTTTGATATCGATGTTCATCTGATTCCGGCAACGGTGCAGATTCCGGCCCATTACCACTACGATATGCGGTTTTTGATGCAGGCTGACAGCACCCTACCGTTACAAAGCAACAACGAATCAAAAGCATTGGCTTGGGTTACCTTAGAGGAGGTGGCCGATTACAACAACTCTGAATCCATTCTGCGAATGGTACGTAAAACGAAGAGTTGAGTAAAAATTTTAAGTAAACAGCATTAACTGCCCGGGTTTAACTGCTTTTGTCATTGTATTCCAAAAACAGTTAAACACATCATGAAAATTTTTCCATCTCTCCGATCGAGGGCGAGAGTGGCTGTTTTTCTATTTGGGCTCTATGCCGGTACCTTACCGGCCCAACCCAATAAAGAAGACCGCAACTACTATCCCACACCTCCCAAAAACAAAAAAGTCGGCGTATTGGTACGGCAGGCCCCTTTTGTTTTTTCCCCATATTTGTCATACAAAGAACAGAAAACCATCCAAATGGGGCAGAAGAAGGCAGGCGGAATCACGTTTACGGTGAAAACTCGCCGAAGGAGTCGGGCTTCAGCCAATTACAAACAGCCTCATTTACAAAACACCCCCCGGCAAATACCCGGAGAAATACGCATCGTCGATACGATCGCCCCTTTTGTGCGATACGACCTCAGTGATACCACCAATCGGTAGAGACAGGGGCCGAAGAGAAGCATATTACGCCGCCTTTTTAGGCCGAAGTTTAGCGAAAACTCGCAAAAAAGGCGAACTTTGCGCGCAATTACGTTTTATGCTTTGTTCATGACTTCCCCTTTGATTGCCCCTTCCGTATTAGCGGCTGATTTTGCCAATCTTCAGCGCGACGTTGAAATGTTGAATATCAGTGCGGCCGATTGGATTCACGTCGATATTATGGACGGTGTTTTTGTGCCGAATATTTCCTTTGGATTACCCGTGACGGCGGCGATCAAAAAGCACGCCCAAAAACCGCTGGATGTTCATTTGATGATTGTTCAACCCGAACGTTACTTGGAAGCATTTCGGGAGGCGGGTGCTGAAGTATTGACGGTACACTACGAAGCGTGTCCGCATTTGCATCGTACGATTCAGCAGATCAAGAGTTTAGGAGCAAAAGCCGGTGTAGCCCTCAATCCTCACACCCCGGTAAGTGTACTTCAGGATGTCATCAATGACATTGATGTCGTACTGATCATGTCGGTCAATCCCGGCTTCGGGGGACAGAAGTTCATTGAACGTACCTACGAGCGTATTCGTCAAATGGCAAAGCTGATCGCTGAATCGGGAAGTTCTGCTTTGATCGAAATTGACGGAGGGGTCAATCAAGCCAATGCTCCCCTACTCTACCACGCCGGCGCGCGGGTTTTAGTCGCCGGAAATTTTATTTTCACGGCACCGGACCCGGTACAAACCATCGCCGATTTGAAGAAAGTTTGGTAAAGCAGGGCTATTCGGCCGCTTTCATGAAGGATTGCACCATGGCTTGATAGTCATTGATTTGCTGCTGCTTTTGGGCAGGCGACCATCCTAACTCCTGTGCCATCAGGTCGGCCACTGTCGGTAAAGCTTCCCGTGTTGCCTCCCAGTCCATAATTTCCAACCGAATCCGTCGAGCCAGCACGTCACGCAGGGTCAGAGCCATTTCTTCGCGCACTTGATAAATGACTTCGGCTTGAATAAAGGGATATTTTTCTACCAATCGCTGCGCCCATTCTCGGTTTTCCTGCGTCAATCGGGCCACGCGGTGGGCTCGGCTGCCGTACTTACGAATGAGGTGCTTGGCAATATCTTTAGCCAGCCGATACACGGTTTGAATGATTTTCCAATCCTCAAAGGCATAATCTTCTCCGCCGGCCAGCACATAATTCGCGGTTTTGCAATCGCGTTCTTCACTCATCAACTCACAGGCTTTATCAATCGTATCCTGTGCCATGTAGCGGTAAGTGGTCCATTTACCGCCTAACAAACTGACCAGTCCGGACGCCTCGTCGTGTTCCACTTCATGATCGCGAACCAATTTCTTAGTAGAAGCCGACTCTCCGGCAGCCAAGAGCGGACGCAAACCGCCGAAACCGGCTTTTACCAAACTTTTATCCGGGCGTTTAGCCAGATACCTTGTCAGAGTATCCAACAAAAAGTCAACTTCTTTTTCTTCTAAAACGGGTTCTTTTTCCATGTCCCGGTAGTCGGTATCGGTCGTTCCCAAAAGCAACTGTCCTTCAAACGGAATGGCAAAAACGACCCGTCCGTCCGCCGTTTTCGGAATCAACATGGCATCTTCGCTTTTCAACACCTCATAAGGAAGCACCACATGTACTCCTTTGCTCGGACGAATTCGTTTGGTCAATTGCGGATTGGCTTTCAGGCGAACCGTATCGGCGGCAGCACCGGTACAATTAATAAACAATTTTGCCTTGATCGAAAAGGTTCCCGAAGCCGAATGCGACGGTTTTACGATCGCTTCGGTCAATTTTCCTTCCTTATCTTTTTTAAAGTCAAGCAATTCGGTATAGTTGGCTACGGCCACTCCCGCCTCCTCAGCCGAATGCACCACTGCCAGGCAATACCGGGCGTCATCCAATTGGCCGTCGAAATACAAAACCGCACTGTGCAATTTTTTGGCATCCAAGGAGGGCATCCGTAACAACGTCTCTTTTTTGCTCAACCATCTGCTTTTGGGAAGGGCGTCGCCTTTCGCAAAAAAGTCGTACATCCGAAGCCCAATAGTAAAATACAACCCTTCAAACCAACTGAAAACAGGGGTCAGCAAAGGCAAAGGGCGGGCCAAATGCGGGGCATTCTGTAACACCATTTGGCGTTCTTCCAAACCGTGCCTTACTTGCTTAAGCTGCGCAAAATCCAGATTTTTAAACGCCTGCTCTAAATACCTTACTCCCCCGTGAATGAGTTTGGTTGATTTGGAAGAGGTTTCGGAAGCAAAGTCCTGTTTTTCAATCAATGCCACGCTGAATCCGCGCAAGACTGCATCCAACGCACACCCTGCTCCACTCGCCCCTCCACCGATAATACAAATGTCAAAAGTTTCTTCCTGAAGGCGTTGGAGATTTTGGGAGCGATTCATGATTTTAAAGAATAAGGATCGGTAGTGAGACAGGGATTAATTTATTTTTTCAACACCTTCGGTGATTTCCACAACGTAACAAACCAATTGACGATGAAACTTGGCTTGATACACGTCCGTCATTTGACGAATAAATTCAGACACATACACTGTCGGTACGATGTTGAGCGTACATCCGCCAAAACCTCCGCCCATCATCCTTGCTCCGGGTATTCGGTCGTCCGAAAGTGTTTGTTCTACCAGAAAATCCAATTCCGGGCAACTCACCTCATAATCTTGACTCAAACCCGTGTGAGTCTCGTACATTTTTTGACCGAATGCCGTTAAATCTCCTTGTTTCAGATCTTCACAAGCGGCTACAACCCTTTCTATCTCGCCGGTCACATAACAACAGCGGCGGTACACATTGTCGGCAAAATCATCACGGTGAGCCTCTACCATAGCTTGGGTTACGTCCCGTAAACTTTTGACGTTCGGATAAAACTGCTTTAAGATCGCTACCCCTGTTTCACATTCCCGGCGACGAGTATTGTAGGCCGAATCAGCCAAGGTGTGTTTTACTCCCGAATTACAGAGCACCAATTGATACTCCGAAAAATGAAAAGGAAAATATTCATAGCTTAGATCTCGGCAATCCAGTCGAATCACGGAATGCGCCTTGCCGTGAATGGAAGCAAACATATCCATAATACCGCACTGTACCCCCGCAAAATGATGTTCAGCTCGCTGTGCCGTCAATGCCAATTCCAATCGAGACACATTCAGCCCGAATAGTTCACTCAAGGCATAGCCCATACCGCTCTCCACGGCTGCCGAAGATGACAGCCCGGCACCGTTGGGTACATCTCCGCCGAAAGCTACCTCAAAACCATGGGGAAGCACATGACCGGCCGCTGCTAACTCACTCGTCACTCCAATCAGGAAATTGGCCCAACCTTTTGAAGACTTCTTCAGAGCATCCAATGAAAATTCGAACGTATCCCCCAAATCAGCAGCGTATAATTTACAGCTACGGTCGGTACGCGGCGCAATAGCGAAATAGATCGCTTTATCAATCGCTGCGGGAAGGACAAAACCGTCATTATAATCCGTATGCTCGCCAATGAGGTTAATACGCCCGGGAGCCCGAACGACCAAAGCAGGATTTTTGCTGAAAACGCCTCGGAAGGCATCCGTAATTTTTTGAGGATAAGACTGCACCGGTACTGAGTTACGATGGATAAAAGAAAGTGAGTTGCGGGCACAAAAATAGAGAGTTTGCCTGCGGAAATGCAATTTTTAAGAAGTTTGTTGCCAAAACTTCCAAAAACCTTTACTTTTGCACCCACGTTCGCAAGAACAGGTCCCGTAGCTCAGTTGGATAGAGCAACAGATTTCTAATCTGTCGGTCTTTGGTTCGAATCCAAACGGGATCACTTTCCAGTGCTTCTAAAGCAATCAAAAAGTCCTCAAATGTGCCTTTACAGGCTGTTTGGGGACTTTTTTTGTTTATTCGCCCCCCTTAACAAGACGCTTTCAGGGTGATTTGTGTACCCCATTCTCACACCAATGGTCACACCAAAGATTCAAAATTCTCACACCAAACCGAGAACACATAACACTTTAACTGCCAATTACTTATGAAAGAAATTCGATTTAAACTTATCACTGAAAAAATAGATGGGGAGGGCAAAATGCCCGTCTATCTTTACTTCAATTATCACTCTTATCAGTTTCGCTTCTTTACCAAAGAGAAAGTGAAGCCCAAAGATTGGGACGCTGCCAAGATGCGTTTTAAACGCAGTCACGCCGGCTTTCAGCAGGCCAATGAGTATTTGGACATCTTGGAAGAAAAGTTACGAAAAGCCTATCGCGACTATATGAACCAAGGTATCATTCCTACGCCTTCGCTGTTGAAGTCAGAATTACTGCCGGAACCGGTCGTTGATCCAAACGCTCAGCCCGCAAAGTCTATGGCCATTGTTCCTCTTTTTGAGGAGTTTATCCAAAGTCAACTGGCGAAAGGTATCAAACCGGGCACCAAAAAAAGCTACACTACCAACTTATCGCGACTGAAACGGTATGTGGCTACGGGGAAGTCACTGTCGGCGGATGGGTATACCAACTCGATTCATCAACAGGTGGTAAGAACCTTGATTGACCTTTATAATTTGCAGCCGAATTCTGTGATGGATTTCTGTAAACAAATGAAGGTATTTTTCAATTATTGTCGCACGGACAAACACATCACCCTGCACCCCTACCATGCGGACATTAAATCCGGGTTTGTACAGACGGATCGGATCTATCTTACGGAAAATGACTTGGAAAAACTGCACCATGCAGAATTAACCGATTCCATGGTTCGGGTTCGAGATGCCTTTTTATTTGCCTGTTATACGGGTCTGCGTTATTCGGACCTGTCTCGTATCAAAGCGGATCATGTCATTGAGCGGGGTACTTACAAGCTGTTGAGTTTTATTCCAGAAAAAACGAGTTCGGCATTGCAGAAGAAAGTGAAGCGGGTAGAGATTCCGTTGATCGGACGGGCCGCAGAGATCATTGAAAAATACAGCGGTATAGCCGGGCAACTTATCCCGGTGATCACCAATCAAAAAATGAATGAATACTTAAAGGTGATCGGTATGTGGGCCGGTTTGACGGATCTGATCGAAGTAGTCACGTATGAAAAGGGGAAACCTACGCTGAAGTTGGTGCCCAAGTACGAAAAAATCTCCTGCCACATTGCACGTCATACCTACGCTACGCTATCGCTTACCCGGGGTGTTCCGGTAGAGGTGTTACAAAAGGCGTTGGGTCACGCGGACATCAAAACGACCATGGTGTATGCGAAGGTAATTGATGAGTATAAAGACCGCGTCATTTTGGAAGCTTGGAACAAATAAGTTTTAGATACCGATGTTGGGCAAAAAGGGCTAATGCTATCTTTGCCCGACTTCGCAAAATCAATGGATATGGCCTTAGATAACCCTCACGACAAATTCTTCAAAGCATCGTTCTCTCGGAAAGATGTAGTTGCTGCTTTGATTGAAAATCGTTTTCCTGAACCTTTGAGAAAGCGTCTGGATGTTTCTACTCTTGAACTAACTAACAGCTCGTTTGTCGATGACGAATTAAGTGAACATTTCGCCGATTTAGTGTATGAATGTACTTATTCAGGCGAGAAATCCGTAAAAATCGCCTTGTTGATTGAACACAAAAGTTATCAGGAAGATTATCCTCACCTACAGTTGCTTCGTTACCTGTTGAACGTTTGGCAGGAAGATCGAAAGCAGAACCGTAAACTCACGCCCGTAATTCCGCTTGTAATTTATCACGGACAAGGACGTTGGAAATACGCTCCCTTGCCATCTTACTTTGCAGCAACGGATAATGTGTTGGAAGAATTTATCCCTGACTTTCACTATTTATTACATGATTTATCGGCTTGGCCTGACAAAGAGATTTTGGCCTTCCAAAACCGATTTTTGGCATTAGCCACGTTTTTGCTGAAGCATAGTCGAGCCGAACGATTCTTGGAGTCCTTTCAATCCGACATTCGTGATTTAGTAGGTTCACTGGCCGCTCAAAACGAGCGGAATTTTATTGAATCTGTCTTTGTTTACGTTTTTAGAATGGAAAATGGCTTGACACGGGAAGAAGTTCTTGCTATTTTTCGCCAAGTTTCACCACAAACCGAAGAAATTATCATGAGTGCATACGAGCAAACACTTGAGAGCTTTAACTTTGAAGTCATCAAAAGAGCGCTACAAAAAGGACTTCAAGTTGATACGATTGCTGCAATTGTCAATTTGCCTGTCCAGAAAGTAGAGGGAATTATTGAGAAAATAAAGAAAGGATTGGCATAGCCAACTCAATTTTTGATTATTCAGAAGCCTCAGCCCGATGGGTTGGGGCTTTTTTAGTTTTGGCACTGTGCTTCTAAAGTTGACCGGGGCGGTCTTCTGTGTTCCTGCCACTCCTCCTCTTTCCAAAATTCCCGATTCAACGCCTTAATGATTTCATTGGGACTGGTATGGGTGTAGTGCGCCACTTCCAAAGCCGTTACCCGCGAACGGGCAGGCTTTTGGAGATTCATCCGAATCTTTCTCAGATGCTCCTTGGCAATGTAAAGACTGCAATCAAATAACTGGGCAAAATCTTCGGTCGTCACGATAATCTTGAATCCTATCATCAGTCATGGGTTTGGGGGGCATTGGCGGGGTTTTGGTTTTAAGGACTGATTTACCTTCCATTTTTGTCAAGTCAATCACTCCAAACGCCTCCGTTTTTTTAATGAACAAATTTAGAGAATTCCTGCACGTTTCCCTACTGTCCCTATGCTTCATCCCTACTTCAACCATACTTCAGCTATGCTTGTCGGGAGTGAGTAAAGCACAGTCCGTTCCGAGCAACCAAACCGTGACTTTGGTACGCGTCATTGACGGAGATACTTACCTGCTGCAGGTGGGGACAGTTCGTCAGACTGTGCGGTTGTTGAATGTGGATTGTCCTGAGACCGATCAATCATACGGTCCTGAAGCCGGCCGAGAAGCCCAACGTTTATTTGCCGGCACTCATCAAATCACGCTGAAAACGAATCGGTATCCTGATAAATACGGTCGCACGTTGGGCCATATTCGGTTGGATGGAAAACCGATGGACTCCTTACTGACAGCCAACGGTTACGCTTGGGCAAGCCGATACGGACGTTACCTGAACCTTCGGCGGTTGGAACAATCAGCACGAATTCGGGGCATAGGGCTTTGGCAACAAAAGAACCCGGCACCGCCTTGGGAGTGGCGAAGATCGACAGTCCACAGACTGAGGAGTAAGTACTGAGTACCAAGTAGGAAGTACCGAATTGTGATGTTGCCGATCCCCGGTAAAGGGGGGAAGCAGGCAGTTTGCAGAGCAAAGGCAACAGGGCCCTTTCAGGGTGACAAAAATTAAACCTAAAACCCTCGTCCGTTGGGGTCAAACGCGGACCATAACAGCAATGGCAAAAAACACAGGGATTATCCAAATCCAAGGAAAATTGGGCAACATGGTCTTCGACAAACGAGGCAGTGTGCGCATGGCGGGGGGCAGTACCGCTGCCAAATTCAATTCGTCGGATTCGATGCAGCGTACGCGGGAAAACGCCTCCGAGTTCTCTAAAGCAGCAAGGACGGGCAAAGTATTTCGTCTGGCGATGCGGCAATTGGTCGCCGCTGCGGGAGATTCGCAGATCACCGGTCGGGTGACCAAGAAAATGCGGGAGCTGATCGCCTTGGGCGACATCAACATCCGAGGGCAACGCGGTATTTTGGACGCCGAAACCGAAGCCTTGGTCGGCTTTGAGATCAACGCCGGTTCGTCTTTCAGTCAAACCGTTTTTGTCACCCCGGCGGTAACGATCGACCGCGGTACCGGCGAAGTGCTGGTAACTTTTACGGGGATCAAACCGTTGCAGGACGTTGCCGCTCCGGCAGGAACGACTCACATCAAACTCATCATGACGGCCTCGGCCATCAATTTTGAGGAAGAAATCTTTGATTCCCAAACCACCGAAACGGACTTTTTACCCTACAACAACACGGCCGTATTAGCCGCGGCAAGTACCCTTAGTGTCGATCTGGGAGATAATTCCACGAACCCGATCGTGTGCGGGATAGGTATTGAATTCTTTCAGGAAGTCAACGGTCAAAAGTATGCGTTGAACAACGGCGCTTATAACTCTGCCGTGATCGCCAAAGTGGATGCCACCATTTAGTGGTTGGTGGTTTGTGATTGGTGGTTAATGTTCATCATCCTTCGTCCATTTTACAGCGGGCGGTAGCCTGCCCTGTTCTTTTGTATCCTTCTTACAACATTTTTTTCAAAACAACCGATGATTCAAATCATGGAAACAAAAACCCTTAAGTTACCCGAGCAATGGGTGATTATCGGCGGAAAAGTGGGAAAACTCACCACCAAACAAACCGCGGCCGTCTATGCCGACGATGCGGCTTTGCTGACAACTTCCGACACGGCCAATACGGAAAAGTTCAAAAAAGCCGTCATGTCCGCTTTTTTGCGGATCGTCTCCAAAGGATTGACGAAGACTGTGCGCACGGCGGCAATGTCAGCCGCTTTGGGCACTGATCTTTCCACGGCTGCGGATTTATCGGCTGCTGTATCGGCCATTCTGATCTCGGCCAAAGGCATTAAAGAGTCGGGGATATTGGTTACAGATTTTGTTGCCTCTGCCAGCGTTGGTACTCCCCTCTCGGTGGAATTTATCCCCTCCGTCATTGAACAGCGTCAAACGTTGGCGTTGCAGTTCGGCTCAACGCTTACCCACGTTAAACTGGATTGGGTCAGTATGGAATTCGCCGCCGACTTACGAACGGCAGCACTGCAAACCCTGAGTCATACGGTGGAACTATCGACCTTGGCCACCGAGGCAGGTAAGGTGTGGATACCCGACGGGGTCAATACGGGGCTGAACGACGGCGGGGCGTTACGTCTGACCTTGATTGAAACCAAGAACCAAAAGCAACGTCGCAGCAAACTCTCTGACATCGGAGCCTTGATCGTCTGACCTCATGCCATTAACAAGCGGAATTACCAATAAAACGTACACCATCACTTACCGCAATCGGTGGGCGATGGTGGGTGGCCTGTTAGCTCAGGTAACGGCCAAAAGAAACGCGGCTTGGTGGGCGGCCAAAACGGAACTGCTCACGAGTCTGCAAGCCAAAAACTACGCAGCTTTGGCCGCGGCCATGGTGGCTACGGTGACGCGTCCGGCGGCTCGGGCGTTTTCCAAAATAGGGGACAAAAAGCCCCTGCTCCTCTACCGCGAGAATGCACGGGCGACAGTCCAGGGCATTTTGGCATCGGGAGGAACCCTCAGCGCTGCCGAGGCGATGATTACGGATACCATTCGGGGTTATGACGTGGCAGCCACGGTGGGGAAACAATCGTTGTTTATGTACCTGCGGGATGTGACGGCATCGGTGAACGGAACTCATCTTTCCTTCAGCAGTCAGGTCGTCAGTGGAGCGGGGGCCATGCCCGTGGGTGCCGGTGAAGGTTCCATCAGTTTGATTTTCCTGCTCTATGCTCCTGACGGCTCAGTCGTGCATCGTTTTTGGGGTAATACGGGAGTAGGAATTGAGCATGGGGCAGCAGTTTCGACCAATTACAGTTTTCAATTGCCGTTGACGGAATTGAGTTTTTCGCCCGCTATCGGTGCCGGTTGGCGACTGGAGGCCATTGTTCGACAGTGGTACCGAACCACTAAAGGTCGATTGATGCCTCATGCCAATGACCATGTCTATGCCATTGACCCGATTATCCTGTAAAGTGACTTTTATAGCCTATTTAAAAGCCCTGCTTGGTAAGAGCAGGGCTTTTTCTTTTTGATAAGGTTTGCTTAGTTTTGTCGCATTCATTAAACTGCCTTGCTTCCGTGTCCGTTATTACCAAAGCCCAAGACAAATTCTTCAAAAGTGTTTTTTCCCGTAAAGAAATCGTAATTGAATTGTTTCAAAAAACCTTGTCAGAACAGGTTCTTCCAAAACTCAATCTGTCTGAATTAGAACTTGTATCAGGTTCATTTGTGGATAACAAACTCAAGGAGCATTTCGCGGACTTAGTTTATCGTTGTCCACTCACTGACCAAGGGGAAGTACAATTGGTACTTTTGCTGGAACATAAAAGCTATCAGGAGCCTTATCCTCACTTCCAATTACTCCAGTATGTATTGGGCCTTTGGAATCAAAATATAAAACAGCAGCAAAAGCCTGTTTTTGTCATTCCCATCGTGTTTTATCACGGTAAGACGAACTGGAATTATCAGCCGATGCAGGATTATTTTCAAGGTATTCCGACACCGTTGCTGCGCTATTTGCCTTTGTTTGATTACGACTTGATTGACTTATTAGCCATGTCGGACAGTCAAATTGATCAATTCAGAAATGGATTTTTGGCGGTTTCAACGTTTTTATTCAAACACAGACATCAATCAAATTACATCAAAGTTTTTGAGCGTGAATTTGTCGAATTGATGAAAAGGATTGATTTTCAGACTGATGAAGGATTAGTCGAAACCTTATTGCTATACATCCAACAAACCAATGATTTGGCCGTTGAGGAACTATTATTTATTTTTGAAAAGATTTCTAACGAAACAAAAGAAAAGGCGATGAGTACCTACGAAAGAGCGATTAATCAAGGGCGGGACGAGGCTAATTTTGAGGCGATAAAAAACCTGATCAAAGATGGTGTCGTGACCGATGTAGAGCGTCTCCGCACGGCATTTAAACTATCAAAAAAGAAAATGAGTGAATTCTTGAAGCGAATTGAGGCAGAGAAGTAAGTTTAAAATTGCTGATAAACTACCATGAGTACCTACGAAAGAGAAATAGAGAAAGCCAATTACGAAATTTTCAAGAGCCTGATTAAAGAAGGTGTTGTGACGGATATGGAGCGTCTTCGGACTATTTTTAAACTATCCAAGAAGAAAATGGCTCGCAACGGCGAACCGTGAGTTTTTGAAGCGAATTGAGGCGGAGAAGTAACGTAGCTTTTCCAAAATATATCAACCAAAAGAAGCTGCCTTTGTCGGGCAGCTTCTTTTGGTTTACTCACAATCGCTCATCTACGTCCATGGGTTCTTGGTGGACGGTAAGTTGGGAGACGGCTGCCACCACCGAACCTACCGTCACCAGATAACCCGCCGCCGTAACAAGAGCTACGGGTAATGCCACGGGCGCAGCTACTACCGCAGCACCGATGGCTCCGAGGGTAAGACCGATGGTGCGAAGTTTACGAAAGAACGTAGGAGTGGGGGCTTTGACCCGACCTAACAGCGTTGTTTTTTGCATGATTTTTTATTTGTTTAACGGGTCTTCGTTTTTATCATAATGTAATTACTACGTCACAATCACCTGACGGTATTCGACTACTACCTGATGCGGAGCAGGACTGCTGCCGCCGAAATAAAGCGAATCCAGGTAACAGTCGCCTTGGTAGGTGTTGGTCAAATCCAGCGTCACCAACTTTTCAATGGTATTGCCGTTGCAAAAGTACTTGTACACATAACCCGTGGGAGTAATTTGGATCGAGACCGTAATTGCCTGATTCAACGGAACCGAGATCACCTGACTCTCCTGAGGCAGAATGATTTGCCCCTCGTGATGGACATAAGGCGCTATTTCCAACCCGTTGTTGTCCATACTCCAGCGCCATGCCCAACGCACCGAGCGAGGGTTATTGAAAAATCCGTCGAACAAACCGATCAGTTTGTTCCAGTCATACTGATCCCGATTTTCCAAATCATACCGACAGGTATCATTAAATCGGATCGAGGCCTGTAAATAGGTGGGTTGGTGAGGCATTCCTTCAAAATACGACCCGTTGCGGCGGTGTTCGCCTTCGTTGACCCATTGCGGAAACCAGAGAGTAAGAAGCATTTTTTTTAGAAGTGAGAAAGAAATCAGAAATGAAAAATCGGGGGTTACAACTCACAACGGTCAGTTTGAATGTCCAGTTTGGTGATGGCTGCTTTGTGGTCGTCGGTTCCGTTGACAAGTATCAATTGAAGACGTTCCACGATGGCCTGCAGGTTGTCGGCCTCCAAAACCACTACGTACTGCCCGTTGGTGTGCGTTCGCATTAACGTGAATTGACCGTTTTCCTGACGGATCTGAAAGGTGCCACCCGTAAATCCTACATACGCTCCGTCCGGATTGAGCAATTGAAACGTGTTACCGTTTTTGAGGGTTTGGAAATAGGCATAAAAGGAAGGCCAGTCACTGAAGGTATGGTAAGGATAGGGCGAATGAAAGTGCCCCGAAGCGCTGATGCCGATGGAGCCTACTCTGAAACCGGCCGCCCCATTAAAGGCGGGGTTGATGCACACAAGGAAATAATTCATGGAAAATGCAGGCTAAAAAAGTGAAAAGTGTAGTAAAAAAAAGTGTAAGGTGAAAGTGAAAAGGCTCAATTGTCGACGTATAGCAGTTTACGTCCGTTGCCGTCGGCGGCCGTGAGTTTGACCCGTTTGAGGGTATTGGTTTGAATGTCGAGTAAGAGCAGGCGCGTCCCGTCGGCAGGGGTGGTAGAATCGTCTATTTCCAAACCAAGAGCAGCGGGTTTTTTTTCGTTGGGAGCCGTTCCCGAGGCAGGCGGCGCGGTCATCAGTTGTACTCGACCACCGTTGGCCGTTCCCGTGCCGCGTCCTGCCATCAGCACAATGTCTCCTCCCGCCACGTTGAAACTACCGGGCGTGGGGCGGGCGTCGAAGGCATCCGTTCCGTGCAGCACTACTTTTCGGTAAGCAGGCCAGTAACTCTCATCGTTGGTTGGAAATTCAACGTTATTGACGGGATGGTCAGGGAAACGGTGGGCCCAGCCGTTGCCGAAATAAATTTGGCTGTTCTCAGAAGTAAGCACGCTCCCCGTGTAATGGTTGCCCGTGCCGAAGGCAGGAAATCCCAGCACAAACGCTCCCTTGCCCACGGCGACACAATGGCTACATCCCGCAAAGGCTCCCGCTCCGATAGCCGTGCCAGATTGACCGCCCGCTCCGGCAAAGGCTCCCAAAGCAGTGGTACGCCAACCGTAGGCTTTGGCTCCTGAACCCAAGGCCACCAGATCACTGCCCGAAGCGGCCCCATACGCCGGGTTGTGCATTCCGTTGGCATTGGCTCCGATAACCACGGCTCCCTGTTGGTCGGAAGCGGCATCGGTTCCAATCACTACGCCGTCGCGGTAATTGGCTGCGTAATTGGCCCGAAGTCCGATGGCCACCGAGTTGTAGGAAGCCTGCGCATTTTTCCCCAGTTTGACCCAGGGCAAATTGTCGGAAAAGCCCGCGCCCGATTCGGTAATGGTGAGGCTGTTGAGGGTAAAGGATTTGGCACCTCCCACGCCCGTGGGCTGGAACAGAATGACATTGTAGTCGGGAATGGGATAGGTGTAGGTCCGTTTGAGTTGGAAGTAGTAACGCCCGGTGGCGGTGAGGGTATAGCTGCTGTTGGTACCTCCGTAACAGGGAACCACCACGACATCCGAACCCGTTTTGACGAAATCCACGTACACATTGATAAGTTGGTTTTCGCGATAGAGGGCGGGGTTACCAAAACCGACAGCATCGTCCACGCTGCTGACAATGAGTTGTCCGTTGTAACGGGTGAAGGTAGAGCTGCCGTTAACCCACAGGTTGGCATTGTCGAGATTGGCTGCGAAGTTAGATTGGTAAATGGTTGCCGTGGCATTTTCACCACGGTCGCCTTTGGGGCCTTGAGGGCCGACGATTCCCGTTTTGGTGTCGGTGTAGTTGAGTGTGGCATTGAAGGCCAAACGCAGAATTGCGGCGTTGATCTGTCGGCTGCCGTTGGTGGGAAGCAGGTTGTTGATCTGAGTTTGGGTGCTGCTGCGGGACTGAGCAATGAGTGAATGAGCGAAGGCGTGAATGAGTAAATGAATGATTAATCCATACCGTGTGAAACCGATAGGGCAAGGCAAAAATGGGGAAAAGGAAGATGCTTTCATGGTTGTTGATAGTGGCGGTTGCCTTGTTTTGAGTGAAATGAATCAGTTGAAATCGTTGGAAAAGTCGGCATTGAAATCACCTTGGGCGTTTTCTTCGAAACTGACGAACAAGCTGCTGACGGCCAATAAGGGACGGCGTTGCCGCAGGGGTAAGGCTTTGATGCGTTGGGACAGGTTCCGAATGGCCCGGACGGCACTGTCGAAGGATTCGACATTTCCTAAAACGATACTTTGATAGAACTCTCCATCCCGTTGCAGGCTCGCCAAAGGGATTTCCGCCATCAAGGCTCCCTGCAGTTCGGTGATGCCATGTTTGTCAAAGGCCCGTACCAGAAGTTGACACAACTCATAGGTTTTGACCGATGTTCGGTTGACCTGCTTGGTTTTGGGCGGCTGTCGGATGCGTTGGACTTGGTAAGTATATTGCACACGTACCGAGTTATTTTCCTGTGATAGGGTCATCATTTGGGGTAATCAATAAAGGAGGACAAAACAGCCAAAATGACGGTCAGCATCATGGCCAACAGCAGTAAAGCGCAGGCGATGATCAGGGCGCAGCCGGCATAGGCCTCGTTTTTCTCATCTTCGGTAGGGTAAGGCATGGGTATGGCGGTTGACGGTAAGAAAAACAGCTTCATTTTCAAAGACGGGTTCCAAACTGCGATGCAGCAACTCCAAGGCCTGATTGGAATAGCGAACCTCGTCGTTACGGCGTTCGAGGCCAGTCAGCAGGCAGCCCGCCGTATCAACGGGGGTATTGCCCGCGTGGAATTTGGTTTCGGTAAATCCTTTCACACCGGTCAATTCAAGGAGGACCTTGTTGAACTTGGGAGAAAAGTCCAATACCAACGGATAGCGTCCCGTAGGGATGGCACAGGCCCCGGGGAAGCGGTCCTTGATCCGGGCAATTTCGCTCAGACCCATTTCGGAGGTTAAGCCGCGGTCGGTGTCTTCCAATATGAAGATGCTTTTACGGCGGACACGGAGGGGTACCGGCAAAAACAGCTCGGAGATGGTGGAAGTGGGTGAAAACCACTTGCGGGTCAGGTAGAGGTCCATTTTAAGCAGAAGTCAGGAGTGAGGAGTGAGAATGGCAGCATTATTGCCGTTTGGGAGGCGGGTAGATGATGTCGTGGATCTGTTTGGCGCGTTTTTTATCCAGACCGCTCATCAACAGTTCATTGAGTTCTTCGAGTTTGCGTATTTTCTCGGCTTGGCCCAGGCGCTCCTCCTCAAAATGACGCAGTTGGGTATCCAAGTCGTTTTGGGTGTAGACTTTGATACGGGTGTTGTCTGTCTTGAGGCTGTCGGCCAACCGTTGAGCTTGGCGTAAGTCCATTCGCTGTTTAGTGACCAATCGCAGCAGGCTGTCGCGGGTAGTGTTCCAACTGCGGGAAGCTTCCAGGAGTTGGAACATTTGTTTGCCCGTGGCCAGCGGAATGGCGTAGCCGTTTTTAAGCGGAAACGGAGTACCTTCGGTAAGTTGGATGTATTGAGCACGGCCAATGAGTGCATGAGCCAATGACAGAATGAGTGAATAGATCAAAAATTTCATTTGGTTTTGAGTTGATTGAGCATGGTTTCGATGGCGACGGCCAATCGGGAATTGGTCTCGACGGTTTGTTTGTGCAGGTCGATGACCTCTTCAAACAGCTGCCGGATCTCGTTATCCTTGTGGGCGATCTGAGATTTGAAGTGCTGGAACATGACGTAGGAAAACACCCACGACACGACCAGTGCGGGGGTTTGTTGGAGCAGGTATTGCCAAAGGGATTCGGACATGGTATTTAGTTCGTAAATGTGGGACGAAGTAAATACAGTCCGTGGCGGGGTGAAGTGTACCCCGTTCTTATTGCCCTTTGGTACTGCTGTTTATTGTTATTGATACTTTGTGCGGCAGGAAAACAGGCGCTCTGACGCTGAAAGGCAGGCGGGTGTCGAGGGTAGTGTTCAGCGGCAGTATGCCTGTGCGTGAGCGAGGAGCGGCCGAGCCAACTGACGAACGCAGGGAGGAATTGGGGAGGCGGCTCCCCCGCGGCGGAGCGCCGTTTATTTTGTGGGGTACTTTGTGCAGCGGGTAAAACCGGCGCTCTGCTGCTGATAGGTGAGTGCGGTGGGTGGTGTTCAGCGGCAGTGTGCCTGTGAGGGATCTTGATCAGCTACTGAACCCACTGACGAGCGTAGAGAGGAATTGGGGAAGAGGCTAATCAGGCGTGGGGGTTAGGTTGGTATTTTTGGCTATGCCTCCGTGCGACGGTCCGATTCATGTATCCGCTTAAAGCTTTAGAAGATTGGGTCGTAAAATCGTCAATAGAATATTTTTATGGATAGACTTTATGAAGTCGGTGAGGTAGCTATTGCGTATCAGAGATGGTTTGATATTTGGAGCTATGCTTTTTCATGTGCCCACTTAGTGCCTTTGGGGAAGCTGTGATAAAATCACAGTTGGGACATTCGTACGCTTTTGCTTTTTTCGGAGGTACGGCTGCTTTCATTTTTGCTTTTTCGGCCGCTTTTGGTTTGCTTTCTGCTTTTGAGTCGCTTTTTTCGGGTGCTTCTTCTGACACAAACTCCATCAGGTCCCGGCCACAGGCGTTGGCAAAAAGCACCATTTGACTCAGTTTCAGATTTCGTAAAGAAGTGCTTTCGATTTGCCAATATTCGGTTCGTAAACGAAATAACCGGCGTAGGTACGTTTCGTACATGGTGGTTGGTTTAAGCCATTTTAGCTTTTATGGAGGTTTGGTTTTGGTTGTTCCGCTCCCGGCCTAGGCGGCCCCACCGCGGTGGCCTCGCCAATACATTTTACACTTCGGCCTTTCGGGTTGCTGACGCAACTTTTCCGAAATTCCTAATGTGTCAAATGTATTGGCTGGAAATGAAGGGCTGACGCCCGTTTGGGTTTGAGGTGGCAACTTAAACTGCTAACTGTGATTCGCAGAATTGAAAGGCGTCTTGGTTCATGCGGGCAAGTGTGCCTAAGGCGTTGCCAAACGTGGTTTCCTTTGCCTTTCGGACGTGGGTTGTGTAGTGGGTCACTCCGTTGAGCAATCCGAACAGGTTATCGCCCAAGGCCAAACACTCCTTATCCACCGATTTCCACAGGTCATGAACAACATTGATTTTACGGGTGGACATGTCAACGGTTCCCAAACGTTCTTCCTCACTCATACGGGTAAGGCGTTGAATCAGCGCTTCTTTGAGACTGTCCTCTATCTGCACATCCGCCATGCGCTGCATTTGCCCGAACAGGTGCCCGCGTTCCCGTTGGTACACTTCAAAACAGTGCAGCAATTGGTCGATCTTGGTGTCGTGGTTCTTGGTATGATTGACCTGCAATTGACGGAACATTTTCGAGAATCGGTTGCTGCACCGAATCATTTTGGAGCTGTTGCCCATAAAAAAGCCGGTGCTGCTGTCGTGGCTGTTGCCGATCAGCATAAAATCCTGAAAATCGTAGCCCTGTACTTTGATAGGTTCGGTACATTCCAAAAAGGCCAACACTTTCTTTCCTCCTTCAAATTCATCGCAGCACCTGACGGGAAAGCCCGTAATGGTACTCATGCGGTCAACAACCTCAGAAAATCGTTCGTTACGGGTGGGCGTATAGCTTGATTTGGTGACGTTTAACAGATACCCATTATCATCCCGAAACAGGGCTTTATAGCCGCGTACGATCTGATTGTTGGAGAAAATAGGTTTCTCAACAATATCCCATGAAATGGGACTTTCAATTTGGTTTTGTGCTGAATTTTGCATAGTTTTGACGTATTAAAATTATATGAAATTGAGTTGATAGCGGCAGGGCATTTGTCCTGCCGCTATTTCTTTTACCCCTGTATTTACCCTGAGTTGCAACGGGCGCAGCGGTGGTACTTACGTTCATAAGGAGGAGATTTGTTTGACATAAAAAAGAGTTTATGAATGAAAAAAGGATGAACAAAGGGCGTGACGTCGTGTTACGAATGGCTTTGTGACCAAACGCAAAAGGCAAACTTTAACCAATGATAAATTTAGTAGGGGAAGCCTTCGCCCCGGCGGATGCCATTGATGGCTTGGGCAATGATGGACGAAGGAGAAGCGGGTGGAGGATTTGTATTTGCCGGGGTCATAGGCAGGGAGTCGGCCAATGGCTCAGGAACCATTTGGACTTTGACCCCGGCTTTTTGGAAGAAGGTTAATTTAGCTTGTTCAAACTGCTCGGCAGGAACTTCTTTGACGGCCCAAATACCCGATTTGATGGTAAGCCATTTGACCTCCATGGGGTATTGTTCCATGGAGATTTTGTTGGAGAAGAGGCAAATTTCGGTGACGATGTGTCCCTCCACAGAGAAGAAGATTTCCCCCGTTCCATTGTTGGAACGGAGGAAAAAGGGTAAAACAGGCGACATAACAGGAATGTATTAAAATTATATGAGTTGACTCTTTCAAACTGCCTTGTACCGGCTGATTTGATAATATAAATATAGCTAAAACCCTGATAATGTGCAAGTTTTATAACGAGAAAAAGTATAAATATCTCAACTTTTTTTGATTGAGAATCTTTGAAAAAGACAAAAAGTTGCGTATCTTTAAGTAACGAAAATCGGGAAACGAACCATGAAAACCGCCATCATCGGCAGTCGAAACATCACTGACTGCGACCTCACGCAAGCCCTCGACGGGCTGATAGTGACAGAAATAATCAGCGGCGGAGCGATGGGCGTGGACAGGCTGGCGGAAGAATTCGCTAAAAAGCACCAATTACGAATCACGATCTTTTTAATACGGAACAAAGGCAGGACAGCTGCGCAACCGACAAATCGTAGAAGCCAGTGAGCAACTCGTAGCGGTTTGGGATGGCAGCAGTAAAGGCACGGCCACCACTATACGCATGGCACAACAAGCAGGCAAACCGGTGAGAATAGTAAAAATAAATGACCCAAAGCAAATGAGCCTTTTTTAGCTGATAAGGCAGACCCTTCCTGGCGTCAGGGTGACAAAATGGCACACTCCCTACATAGCCCTAAAATAACCCCAATCCCCCATCCATTTTGGAATCAAGCAGCTGCCGACCGCCCCGCAGCAACCCAACCCCACTTGTGGCACAGCCGATGTTTTGGCAGTACGCAAGGCCGCGCCCGAAGGGAGCGCTTGTATAGCCTTGTCGGACTGCGGAAACGGCGGCTAACTTAGGTTGATGCGCGGGAGGCAGCCCTTTTGGATGCTATTTTTCCTATAAGCCGACCGATCCGCAACAATCGTGCGACGAACTGCCAATCCCACTTGTGGCACAGTCGATCTTTTGGCAGTAAGTAAAGCCGAAACTGAACGCTTTCGGGGGAGCTTGTATAGCCTTGTCGGACTGCGGAAACGGCGGCTAGCTTGGGTGATGCGCGGGGCGGCAAACCTTAGTCAAGTCGCACCGACGCGACATGGTACGCCACTGCGGGGCGGACACGAACGCAGAAAATCCGCTTTGGTGCGGTGGGAGGGTAAGCAATAAGCGGCTGGGGGAAGCTAAGGTCGTGGCTTGCTCCCCTGCCACCGGCGTATCGACGCACCGTGCCCATGAAAGCGCTGCTGACTGAACGACAAAGGAGCGAACAGAAGCAGGGCTGAAATGGTGCCGGTGCGTTGTCTATTCTATTCGTTTTCTCCTGACCGGGCAATAGAATAACGGTTTTGTGCTACTTACAAGGTATGAATCAGGAGGGAAAGCACTTGGTGCCCTTACTCTTCTTCCGGTTCTGCTAATTGGTCGAATAGCCATTCAAATTCCTTCTCATCAGCGTAGTGTTTTATATATTGCTTTATGGCCTTACTATCTTTCATCAACCGTAAATAATAAGAGAAATGCGCCTCTACTTCGCGCATAGTGATGATTTCGTTTCGAAGATAATAAATGAGCAATAACACAAAATCGATTAATTCATCAAAAGAATTTCGGAAATAGATCTCATTAGCGAATATGCCTTCTCTATGATGGCGTAAAAGTCGGTCTAAACCGATAAAATAAATAACTTGCACCTGCTCGTCGTCATTGAATATATCAAGATATATCGCTTTATATGTATGATCAAAAGATTCTTTTGTCCAATCCCCGTACAAAATCTCCACTTCAGGCGGATTATCTTTTGAAACTTTAATACAGCCATTACCAACCGTTTGATGCGCTCGGGTTATTTCTTTGTATTTTCCACGTTTTTCTACCCTATATATTTCAACAAAAGCGTCTAAAAGATTTTTAGCTACTGACAGATTGGGATCTTTGAATCTTTTTATGAGATTTTCAAGTATTTCGGCTCTTTTAAAAGCATTGTTTTTACTGTATTCCGAAAGCCCTTTATATAGCGTGAGTATAGCGATAATAAATAGGCCAACTTGTACAAATGACTGTAATCCTTCCATGATAGCGGGGGTTATTTTTTCGGAAAATATCTTCTCAATTCATGCATCTTATGCTTTTTGTCTGAAAAAACTCGGTTGATATCTACATCCACATAGTTGAAAGATTCTTCGGAAAAATACCAACCTAACGGGAGACCCAATCCCTTATCAGAACGTTCTAAAGCAACTGTAAAAAAAAGAGGGTCTAATGGTTTGTTTTCTTCTGTATGAAAGTCTTTGAAGATTTTTTCGGTCAAGGTTTCTTTAGTAGAAATCCGAAAGGCGGCGTTCATAAATCCTATAATAGGGATATTGATTTCATGCATGAGGTTTGCTATTGATTTATTTTTATCCAATACTTCATTGGAAGGGCTGTTTTTAATGAAAATGATAATAGGTCTTATGGTAAGGCCTTCATTTATTTTTTGAACATTCGCCATAGCAGGTTTGAGTCTAAGCAGTATTTGCCAGATTGTTTCAAGTCCTGTATTTTCTTTATAGCCACCGTCAATCACATGTCCGATAGGGATTTTGCTTTGGGTTTGAATCAGTCCTCCGGAAGTGATATACGGAAAGCGGGAACACAGGGAAGCCGCTGTTTTTACAGGCATATCCGATCCTGTTTGAGCAATAACATCTATTTCATCCTGAAAAGGATCATTGGTCTCTTTCCGATTGATACATGGGTAAGAAACTATGGTTTTTTGACCTGTTTCAGCCAAAACACCATTGATAAATAAACGGGGAAGGCGCGAAGCAGTATCTTGCCAAAGCTGCGTAAATGCTTTGTCGAAGGTAAGGCTATTGTTGTTTTCTCTGAAGGATTTACTCCATGCCTCTTCTAATCTCCGTGTTCGGTTGAAGCTGTTTATACCAATAGGGATAAACTTTTGGATGTTATCTTGAAAAAGAGAAGCAGCCAATACATCTGATAAGAAGTCGGCTCTTATGGTTTTACGAAAATTTTGATTAGCACATCCTCCGCAGCTATCCGATTTCAGTTTATCATACAGATTCGAAATATAGAAGGTAGCCCCTACACCTCCTCCTGAAACACCGCTTATTGCATAAATATTTTTATGAATGCCCGGCATCTCTTTTTCCATTTGATCTAAAAATAATCCCGTCCAGATTGTCCCTCGAAGACCACCGCCCTCGGCAGCAATGAAAATAATAGGGACAGCTGTTTGTATTGTGTCAACAGCTTTCAGGTTTGTCATCCACGATTGAAAGTCCTGCTCAATGGTAGGGCGTTTAAATTTTTCGCTGAGCGGCAAAGTCTGTATCAGGGAATTGTCGTTGAATTGGCTGAAAAAGATGCAGAAAACGGCGAGATAAAGAAAAAACGGGCGACGTCCCGGAATATTCAGATAGGAAATAATCGTCAGTATAGGTGTCAAAAAAACAAAACCGAATACAAAAACGGCTAATGGCCCGATAGCGACCGCGATACCTAATTCAACAGAGGAAAGCGATAAAACAAACAACAGACAGGTAAAAACCGTAAACGACCAAAATACAATACGGGCATCTTTAAAATAAAGCAAGGAACTCAGTGATTGTTTCTTTATGGAATATTCATTAAGCCACTTGATACTACCGAATAGGCGTATGATTATACTTTCATACAAAAAGAAATAGGTAAGTAAGAGAAGAATTTCGCCGCCCAAAACCAAATTGATCAGTAGTTCCTGTTGGTTAACGGTACGGAAAAGCATGAGCAATGGGGGAGATATTCCTAAGAAATCGGGCAAATATTTAAGCCAAAATTCTATCCCCTCTTTGTTTTGCTTTCCAAAGTTTTTATCGTGGGTAATTTCCTTGAGTTTAAGCAGGAAATGGCAACAATACCAGATAGAAATACCCCACAGGAACAGGGCGCCAAATGTCCAAACCCAATATTGATTGAATTTCAGCAGGGCTTGGATAATATCTTTGCCCTGATCATTGAAAAAGATGACCAAGGCAAAAATAATGATGAGGTACATCATTAATTGGACATGTCTTAACACAAGCCAACTGCTTCGACCTATACTCTAAGATGTACCCCAATATTTAGACAGCTA
This sequence comes from Spirosomataceae bacterium, assembly GCA_046329125.1. GTDB lineage: Bacteria > Bacteroidota > Bacteroidia > Cytophagales > Spirosomataceae > Runella. Next base: position 77,310 of record JAXLVD010000026.1, read on the forward strand.
ATTTACTATTGTTGTTGTATTTTTTTCTTTTTGTGAATTGTGTGAATAACTATGCTGCCATTTGATAGACCTGTTGTGGGGTTTTGTAAGCAAGGCTTTCGTGGAAACGCTCCTGGTTGTAAAAGAGGAAGTATTCATTGAGTCCTTTTCTTAAATCTCCTCCATTTTGATAGGCTTTCAAAAAGATATTCTCATACTTGACACTTCTCCAAAGCCTTTCTACGAAAATATTATCAATAGCTCTTCCTTTACCATCCATAGAAACTTGAATTTGGTTATTGAGTAAGATTTGAGTAAAGATCTCAGAGGTAAATTGAGCTCCTTGGTCTGTGTTAAATATTTCAGGTTTTCCATGCGAATCAATGGTTGCTTGCAGCACAGAGGCACACCACTCTGATTCCATCGTATTACTGATTGACCAAAAGAGCACTTTACGAGAATATAAATCTACTATAGCCATCAAATACATAAACCCTTTCTGCATTGGTAGATAAGTAATATCAGTAGCCCAAACTTGATTAGGACGATTAATTTGCAAACCTTTTAGCAAATATGGATAAATCTTGTGCCCTTTATTAGGCTGTGAGGTATTTTTCTTACGATAAATGGTTTCTAAACCCATTTTTTTCATCAAACGACTTACGCGCTTGCGATTGACCTTATACCCTAAACTACGCAAATACTCTGTCATCTTGCGAATTCCATAAAATGGCGTCTTTAGATACTGACGGTCTAATTCTTCCATCAATTTAAGGTTTAACTCTGTTTCCTGACCCATAGGTTTGTAGTACAAGCTCGAACGGCAAACCGATAATAAGTCACACTGACGGGTGATACTCAAATCTTTATGAGCTAACTCTATCATTTTTTTACGAATTTCCATAGGACGTTCTACAAGTTTTTTTTTAGAAAAGTATTTTCAACCTGAAGCCGACCTATTTGTTCGTAAAGCTTCGCTATATCTTCCTTTTTATCCTCTTTTTTTACAGATTCAGGGGCAAATACACTACTTGCTGATGCCAAAAAATGCTTTTTCCAATCGGAAATCTGGCTTGGAGCCAACTCATATTTAGCTGCCAATTCCGATAAAGTCAACTCCTCTTTGATGGCTTCAAGTGCTACCTTCGCCTTAAATTCGGCACTGAAATTCCTGCGTTTGTTGTTCATTTGTTTGATTGTTTAGACAGTTGGTTTCAATTATCATGCCTGTCTAAAATCAGGGGTACAGCATACTCAAGAGGGTTCGCCTCGTAATTTTTTTCAGTAGTGACGCGACAGAATCAGGTATTTTCATTTTCTTAACGGAGGTATAGGCATAAAAAACATTGCCATGAAGTTCCGCAATTGCTTAAAACGTTACAAGCATTTGACATAAAAGATGCCTTTTATTTTATCAAGCGGTTAAATCATTGTTTTTCTGTTTCAGTTCTCCTTTTAATTGCTCATGACCGTTGTTTTGTTGACCGTATAGGATGCCCATTATTGAACTTTTTGAGGAGTTTGGCGTTCCTAAGGGCGAAATAACTCTCCCCTCTCTGTCTGCTTATACGTTCATATAAATTTTGAATGTTGCCGAATTATTATTGAAGAGCATTGACAGAAAATATGCTGAGTTTCGGGCAGTGAACAATTCACTGCCCGAAACCGGTTCACTGACAAAAAGAGTGACTGAAATTGGTATATCTGACGGTTGTCGGATTATCCACTCCGGTGGGATTCGCAGCTTTGGCGTTTCTGATGGAAACACTGAGTGCGCAGGGCATCGGTCGATAAGCATACTCAAAACCTGCTTTAAAGGCCAATCGTTCTCCTACGGTTTCCGCCACAATATCTGAGGCAAAAGAGGCGCAATTGTAGTTGAATATGGAATAGGTAATATTGCGCCCTAAGAATTGCTGAAAACGCTGAAATTGTACCTTATCAACCGTGTAATAACGGTTTTGATTTCCCATACCGCTTTCGATGCCTGTCCGAATATCACTCCCTGCGCCATTGGCCAGCATTCGGGAAGTTACTTCAGAATGGTAGTCGGGCCATAGGCCATAGTAGGTGGTTTTTCCTTTATCGGTCAGACTGACCCAAGCGTGCCCCCAGCGTTTACAGTCATTTGTGCAATCATCGGCATATTCGCTGGAGTGAACACCCAAAATAGCCTTTTCTTCGGGGCAACCCATTATTTCAAAATCCCATTGGGTACCGCCGTCCAAGCAACCGGATACGTATATATTGATACGTTTCCCTTTTTTAGGGTCATAGTAAATATCAAATTCACCCGTTTGTCCCACAAATCCCTGAGCGGCGGTTACGTTACTGCATTGGCCTACGGGAGGAGTCTGATTCTTGGCAAGTAATGGGCCGGTACTGCGCACCCACTCGCCGGCATACTGAATATCTATCCGATCTTTAACGGTGTAGGTATTGTACTTAACTTTTACCCAACCGGGGTCATTTCCCATTTCATAGGAACGAACGGTCATTCCGTCCTGTCCTGCTACCTTTCCAAGATTCGTTTGTCCGTTGGCACAATAATCTACCGAGGGCACAATGGACCCGCTCATGCGGGCAGGCTCACTTACGTTGCCCTTATCATCATAAAGTTGGTACAATACTTCAAATTTTCCATTGAGTACCTGTTGGGGAATTCCCACATCCAGTACAAAACCATTTTTTTCAGGATTTTCGTTGATTCCTCCTAAGCGGGCAGGTTTGGCCACGAAAGGAATATCCCAATAGACCTCTGCGCCTTTGATCTGCAGATAAAATCCTTTCAATTTTTGAGACGGCTTCATCGCATAAACAAAGGGAATGAAAAGGGAGTTATCATTAGTGACCGACGCACTCGACTGCGATTTCTCGATGCGAAAAGTCACATCTTGTTTACCGGCGGGCATAGCTCCCGGTTTGATCTTTCCGGTCAGTTTGAGGGCTTGCGTAAACTCCGTGGGTTGGGTGGCCGGGTCAATGGAAGCCGGGGGAACGTCTCCGAGCTTGCAACTGTCTAAAAGTAAAAGACTCACGAAAAAGAGGGTTGTAAGTAAAATAGTGATAACAGATGTTTTTTTCATGGCTTGTATCGTTTATGTGTTTGATACGTATTCGCGTATTGCGAACGAACATCATCATGTTGACCCTGCGTTTTTAGAATAAAGTCCCGAGCAGATGTAAATCATTGGTTTTAGTACTGCCGGACTTACGCTCGTAGAAGGGATTGGGTTGATATAGCCCTTGAAAGATCTCGTCTTTAAGGTAGTCAAAGCGCTTAGACAGCATATTTTTTCCATTCATGACCACCAACTGTTGGTCAGGGGGCAGGGAAGCGATCCGTTGGGCAGAAATGCCGGTGATCTCTTCGACCCCTTTCGCTACCAAGTGGTTCTTACAACCGAAAAACTGCAGCACAGAACAGTTGTTAACCAACGTTTGCCAGTCGTTATACCGGGCTTTGAGTTGTTGGAGGTCTTGCCAAAAGGTATAGCAGCATACGCCATAACCACGACAAAGGGTAAGGATGGTTTGCAGGTAGTGGAAGGTACCGAGTTGAGCCGCTTCATCCAACAGGAAAAGGGTCCGTTTTTGCGGAATAGAGGTTCGGGAGGTAATGGCTTTGAGGAGGGCGCCAATCCAAACACGCAATAAAGCCCCGTGCGAGGACAGATATTCCGGAGGAAATACGATATAGACCGTCATGGGTTTGCCGTCCCGAATGTCTTCTAAGGAAAAATCAGAACTGTCGGTAGCGGTCAATACCGGTTCGGCCATGAGGGCTTTGACGTAACTTTGGGCCGTAGCCGATACCCCTCCTAAGGTTATATCCGGTAATTGTAAAAAGGCGGCAATATCCTGATAGGCCATGGTGGGTATTTTTTTACCGACGGTATCCAACATCACTGCCAACGAGTACTTCAGATCATCGGCAAAGAGCTTACGGAGGTAATGACGCAGTGTCCAATTTTTAGGATCTTCAATTGCGATCAGACAAGCTAAAATAGCGGCATGAAGGCTTAATCCTTGCGAGTCCCAGAATTTTTCACTGAACCCCGAACCGGGAAACGACATCATGTCGGCGATCAGTTGCGCCTGTGCATCAATGAATTCTTTGTCGGTACAGTACTTAAACACGTCCAGGAAATTGAACCGATGTCCTTTTTTTGAAATAAGTCCGGCAAAGTCAAGGCAGTAAACAGCCTGTCCCATTTGTCGGCGGCGTTCGGCCGTGACGGTGTACAACTCCCCTTTGATGTCGAGTACGACGGCCGGGTTATCGCTCGTCAGCAACATAGGAATCGCTACCGAACGGCCTTTACCGGCCCCCGTGCCGGCAATGACCATGCCGTGCCCCTCCGCCGGGGCGTGAAGCAGCGAATGTTCATTGTGGGGCAAAGGTTGCGATGCGGTGACGTTTTTCTCTTTGGGACGAAATCCAATGGGACGGGTTTGAATTTGTCCTTGCGCCTGTCCGACTATTTCTCCGAGGTGATACCCCACCATAGGGCCTTGGTTAGATGCGTTGTTCATAGGGGCTCGTTTGTCGTTTTTCTACTATTCGTCGGAGCCGCAGGAAACATCATCTGTCGAAGCTGAAAAAAAAAAATTTCGGTCCTTTGATGATGTCGCCAAAGAAACTACGAATTACCTGCAAACAGTCATTAAAACACTTGACAGCCATGAAAACAATCATTCTCTTTCTGTTCGTTTTTTCCGTTGGGTTATCACTAAAAGGCATGGGGCAATCTGTTGCCGAAGTAGAAGGCAGGTATTTCGTCAACAATAATCCCAACGAAGAGGTAAAGATCGAGCACTATCAAGACAATGATTTTTACGTCGTTGCCGCCGGTCAATGGGAAGGATTTTTCCGGTTTACACTTCCGCAGAAGGCGATGAACGGGCTTTGGGCTCGTTTTAAGCCTGCCCCTCAAGCCAAAAACCAAGTTAACAGCGGGCAATATGTAGGAGTATTACAGTCGGACGGGAGGATTACAGTAATGATCTTGCCGGAGAGCAGTAAGGCCTCAGTGCAAGTAGTCGAATGGATACCGGCTCCTAAAGCCACCCGATAGTGCCATTGGATAACTTTTTATGGTTTATCTCCTCTTTATTTTAAAATAATCCTATTTTACCACTTCTAAACCTGACTCAACATGCGCCGTCATTTTCTGTTAGTTGTTCTCCTTTTCCTTGTTGGGCCCACGACAAAGAGCATCATGGCTCAAAAATCCATCGGAGAGGTTGCTATGTCCGCTTCAAAATCCCGCAAAGCTTTTCTCTTAGGCAATAATGATTACACTTTCGGCCCCTTGAAAAACCCGGAACGAGACGTGGGTGCTTTACAAAAAGTCTTGGAAATCCTCGGCTTTCAAGTCTATGCCTACAAAAATCTCACTTTCATTGCAGCACAGCAGGCTTTTCAACGATTTATAGATGAACTTTCCAAAGATAAAACTGAAGTAGCGTGGGTTTATTTCTCGGGACATGGGTTAGGAGTCGGCGGTGTCAATTATCTTTTGCCCACCGACACACACCTAACTTGTGTGGAACAACTCAAAACCTACGAGGCGATGTCGCTCAATCGGTGGATGGATTTGCTTCTAAGTAAGGAGATCAAATTCAATTTTGTGTTTTTGGACGCTTGTCGAAATTTGGGTACCCTTGCTCACTGCGACAACAGTGCGGTCACGGGCTCCATTCAGGGCTTGGCCAAACCGCTCGAAAAATACCGAGGCAGTTTGATCGCGTTTGCTACGACCGAGGGGACTGTAGCTGATGACAATAATTTTGACAAAACCAACAGCCTTTTTACCTCTGAACTCCTCAAATACTTGCCACTCCCCAATATCGGTATTCGAAAAATTCTGGATCTCACCAAAGAGGGGGTTTATACCCGCAGCAGCCACACCCAAGACCCCAAACGTTGGGATGATCTGGTAGAAGATTATGTGTTTTTACGTACTAAAACCGAAGTTCCGCCACCTGTCGCGGCGGTTAAGGCGATCTCAGTACACGCTTATCAACCCAACAGTACTGCCGATGATTTTGAGCTGACAAAAATGGTGGGAGAAGTGTTAAAAAGTAAATTTCCGGAATATGAAGTAAATACACAAAGCGGCTCTAAAGGGGTGTCGAACAAGGGAATAACGTGTATCGTCACTCGTCAAAAGTCAACCTCTAAAAACCCGGTGACGATCAGTAATGAAACCTACGACTTAATCAAGGTCAATACAAAATTGAAGCTTTCATTTAAAAAAGGGCAGGAATTGATTGATGAAATAGAAATCACAGGATTTGCCACCGACCACCGAGAAGAAGCGGCGGAAGAGGAAGCGATGAAACAGATCGTTGAAAAGTTAAAAGATAAATCCATCAAGCTTAAACCATAATCAAAACAATGAAACAGGTACAAACCCTCTTGCTAATGATAACCACAATGCTGCCCTATTTTAGTTATGCCCAAGAAAGCGACATTGATACCAAGATGGAAAAGATGGCGACACAGCTATCTGAACGAATTCGGACGGCCGGTAAAAGTCGTATTGCCGTGACCGACTTTACCGATTTGCAGGGAAATGTTACTGAACTGGGAAAGTACTTAGCCGAAAATTTTCAGGGAGCGCTGGTCAATCAGCAACTCCGAGTGGTTAACCGCCAACGATTATCGCAGTTGCTTACTGAGAACAAACTCACGGCGCAGGGGTTACTCGACCCTACCAATTCGCTCAAAATTGGGAAAGCTGCCGGTATGGAGGTAATTATCGTGGGAACGGTAGCCCCCATTGACGAACGCACCATTGCCATCAACGTGTTGGCGTTGGATGTACAGGGGGCCGAAGCTATTGCCAGTGCCAAAACGGCACTGGTTCGTACCTCTTCCATGAACGATCTGTTACGCACCAATGTCACTAACGGAAGCAGTTCCACTCAGGAAACCTCCACCCTTTCTACAACCAATACCGGGAATCAAGATGTAAGTTATACACTAATGGGTGACAAAAGCATTGAGATGAAAAAGGAATCTTGTACCGATGAGGGCTATTATTATGGTCAAATTTGTTTTGAGAATACATTAAAGCAACCACTGGTTCTATATTATGTAACCGGCTTTAGCAATTACTATCCAAATATGCTTATCGGGGTAGGGACAAGAAATTGTACCGAAAAATTAAGGATGGCTTATCGACAGAGTGATGTGAGAACTACAAGTCTTAATTTCTATTTCCATACGCCCGAGGAAGACGAAGGAAAACGCCTTTATGGAAAAATGACCGTAGAAGTCGAGGCTTGTAAAGTAAAAACCCGTGTCATCAACTCGAATCGTCTTTTTCTGAGTAAAACTAAACCTTATTAACCACATGAAAAAGCTCCTTTTATTCTTTTTCGCAACGTGCTATCTATCCATTATTTCCGTAAAAGCCCAAACTGATTTTAAGCAGGAACTTAAAAAACTGGCCGACGACCTTACCCAACAAATCAAGCAAAAAGGTAACAAACGCCTCGCCGTGGCGAGTTTTAACGATTTGCAAAACAACGAGACAGAATTGGGCAAGTACTTGGCGCAGCAGTTCAGCGGATTTCTCATTCGGAACGGATTGGACGTAGTGGACCGCAGTCGCATTGATGTTTTAATGAAAGAAAACAAAATGACGGCTCAAGGTTTGCTTGATCCGCAAACGCAGGTAAAGTTGGGAAAATTGGCGGGGATTGAAATCATCATCGTTGGCTCCACCACTCCTCTGGATAAAACAGTTGAGCTTATCCTTTCAGCTATAGACATTACGCGAGGCAGCGCTATTGCCGCAACTGACGGCACTATCACCCGAACAGAAGCTATCAATGACTTATTACGCTCAAAAACAGGAAGTGGGAACGGTTCGACGGGAGATACTCCTTTTATCCCCAAAGTAGATAATCAAGACATTATGGGAGCACTGATGGGAGACAAAAGTATAGAAATGAAGAAAGGGTCGTGTGAAGATCAAAGAGATTATATTGGACAAGTGTGTTTTGAGAATACCCTAAAACAACCGTTAGTTCTGTACAAAATAAGCGGAGGTAATTCACCTTATTATCCCAATTTGCTGATTGATGTTAATGGCAGAAATTGTACTGAAATCTTAAATTATGCCTATAAAGTTAATAAATTGGAAGAAGTGAGTTGTTCATTTTATTTTCATACAGCGGAAAATGATGAATCGAAAAGGCTATACGGTAAAATGCCGGTTAATATGGAGCCGTGCAAAACGAAAGTTCGTATCATTAATTCAAGCCGTTTATTCTTAAGCAAAACGCAGCCTAATTAACCAAATGAAACTTTTTCTTTTTAACATCCTACCTTTTTAGTCCTCTGCCCAAGCTGACTATAAGGATTAACCCAACTTTTTAAATGTCATGAAAATTGTGTTTCTTATCCAAACATTATTGATCCATACGTTGGTCTATTCTCAAAGTATGGACGACAAAATCAAAATACTTGCCAACGAAATAGCCGAGCAAGTAGTGAAAAACGGGAGCAAAAAAGTGGCCGTCACTACATTGGATTACAAAGGTTGTTCGACTGAATTCGGTAAATTTTTGGCCGAAGAACTTACAGGTAATCTTTCGGTATCAGGTCGCGCCATCACGGTTGTTAACCAAAAGTTGTTGGAAGCTTTGCTTGTTCAAAATAAACTTACCGCTCAGGGATTGCTGGAAGCCAAGAATGATGCGGCCAAATTGGGGCAGGTATCGGGGATAGATGCGCTGGTCTATGGAACGATTACGACCTTGGGCGAGGACATTCGTATTTCCATCAGCATTGTCAAATTACCTACTTTGGCGGTGTTTGGCTACGCAAAAAGCAGTTTTTCTTTAACGAATGGCTTAAAAGAGATGTTGCCCTGCATAGAATCCGGTGCCGATGATAGAATAACAGAAAAACCTGTATCAGAGAGCCAAGATCTTAGCAACACACTAATGGGCGACAAAAGTGTTGACATGAAAAAGGAATCTTGTACTGATAATACATACTATTATGGGCAAGTTTGTTTGGAAAATATGACGAAACAACCTCTGGTACTTTATAAAATGACAGGACATGGAGGTTATAAACCAAATATCCCTATTGGCGTAAATGCAAGGAATTGCGGTCCAACTGTAATTATTGCCAGAAAATCAGATACTCAAAGAAGTGTAAGTTTTACTTTTTATTTTCATACCGGAGAGGAGGATGAAGGAAAGCGTCGATATGGGCAAATGAATGTTGACATGGAAGCATGCAAAGTAAAAGTACGTGTCATAAATCCACAACGTCTTTTCCTAAGTAAAACCAAGCTTTAATAATTACAAATTATGATAACCTCAATCGCTTTTGTCTCTGTCTTTTTCTACGTCATGTTTGGTTCCCATCTAAGTTTTCTGGAACAGCAACTCCAGTACGAGCGTGTACGTACGGCTTTTGAGGAAAAACAGGCAGTGGTGGTGGAAATGCTTCATAAAAATCAGCTTAAAACCAACAATTTGAACCTACTGTTGGTCGCATTCAAGGCAGAGCAGCAATTAGTGATATACGCCAAATCGTCCTCAGATAAGGCTTTCAAACCTTTGGTAAACTATAATATCTGCCGCAGTTCGGGAAAATTGGGTCCTAAGCGCAGAGAGGGTGATTTGCAGGTACCCGAAGGCTTTTATCACATAGACCGTTTCAATCCCGTCAGCGACTATCACCTCTCTTTGGGTATCAATTACCCCAATGCCTCCGACAGTCTCAAAGAAATGTTGGGTAACTTGGGAGGCGATATTTTTATCCACGGGGCTTGTGTCACCATCGGTTGCCTGCCCATGACCGACGACCTAATGAAGGAAATCTACCCGTACGCCGTTCATGCCAAAAACAGCGGGCAAGCCACTATTCCGGTATATATCTTCCCTTTTGATATGACCGACGCCACCTATCAAAGCTACCGAAAAACGTACGAAAATGACCCTGATCTATTGCGTTTTTGGGCGAATCTCAAACAAGGCTATGACCAATTCACCCAAAGCGGGCAGGCGTTGAACTATTCGGTAGCCCCAAACGGCGATTATGCGTTTTAGTTTGAACCCTACACTTACATACACCCGACTCATGAAAAAACACACCCTCCTTCTGTTCATGATTGCATTGGCAACCACCGCTTTTGCCCAAGGCAAAACATCTTTCGAAAACACCTTGGAAGAAATGGCCTCCCAAATGGCTACCGATTTGTTGAGGGCAGGCAAAAAACGCGTAGCGGTTACAAGTTTCCTCAACGCCCAACTCAAACCCAACGAAGCGGGCAATGCCTTAGCAGAAGAGTTTTCAGCCTTGCTGTTCAGCAAAAAGCTGACGGTGATCGACCGCAGTCGGTTGGATGTGCTGATGAACGAAAACGCGATCGGGGCGCAGAGCCTCGTGAAGCCCTCGGAAGTTGCGAAATTGGGGCGTTTGGCGGGCGTGCAGGTGGTCATTACGGGATTGCTCTCACAGGCGGGAGCCAATACCAAATTGGTTTTAAAAGGCATAGATGTCGAAGAAGCCACCGTCATCGCGGCAGCAACGGGCATCATTGAATCAGTTCCCTCCGCTTCCCCTTGTTCTGCTGCTTCTGACTGCGACCAACGCAGTTTGGGCGGTATATGTGTCACCAACCAATCGCGTCGACCGATCGAAATCAGCTTTGTCGGTGTGAAGGGCGGCCCGTATATGATAAACCCCGGGCAAACCGAAGGGACGAATCAAATTCCCATTCAAAACAGTTTTAAGAAAGTAACCCTTTTTGTAAGAGGTGACGGCCGCAAAACCGACCATCAATCGGTTTCGGTAAAAGCCTGTGAGGTAAAAAATGTAGTGATCAATTAATGTTTGTCTATCTCCAAATAAAAAACAAGCGAAAACCGGTGATGTTTTCGGGAGTTAGCCGAATATAATCATAATGCCCATGAGCAATTTTCTAACCTGACTGAATCATGAAACCGACTTTTTGGCTACTCTGCTGTCTTCTTTGGTGTGTTGACGCTGCTTTTGCCCAAGACAAAACCCTCGGTACGGCCAAACTCCCCGCCGGCACTGAAAAACGGGCAGCGGTGATCTTTGCCAACCAAGACTACACCGACCCACGCTACGACCTGCAAAAAACCCACAACGACGCCGACGATATGAGATTCGTACTCGAAGGTATGGGATTTAAGGTAATGGTGTTCAAAAAAGACCTCAATGAGCGCAGTTTTGCCCGCGAGATACAGGCTCTGCGCGACACACTGCGCGGCTTTCAGGTGGTATTTTTTTATTATTCCGGCCACGGGGCCGAATACAGGGGAGAAAACTACCTCATCCCTACTGATGTGTCGTTGGTATACAACGCCGATATTGAGTCACAGGGAATCAAGCTAAGTACGGTCTATGAAGCTCTTCAAGATGCGGGTGTAAAGACAAGCATTGTGGCCTTGGACGCTTGCCGCAGCCTGCCCATAGGTAATGGCAAAGGCAACTTACCTAATGGCCTTATCATTCCCAACACCAACCCCGCCGGCACCTACACGATGTATGCCACCCGAGCGGGGAAAATTGCCAAAGAAAACCTCAACGGACGCAACAGTTACTTCACGCAGGAACTCAAAAAATACTTGCCTCTTCCCAATTTGACCCTCAATCAGATTCATTATCAAACTCGCCGAGGGGTAAAGCAAGCTACTAAAAACGAGCAGGAACCCGGTATTGCCAACGAACTGGATGGAGAGTTTACCTTTTTATTGAAAGAACTCCCGCCGCCGGTTGACCCCGAAAAAGAAGCACTGAAAGCAGAAATAGAACGTTATAAGAAAGCCCAAACTGACCTAAAAAACGCCAAAGCCGACCTCCCGCCACTTATGCCGATGGTTGCCATTCCCGGCGGCACCTTTGATATGGGCAGCAACGAAGGCGAAGAAGATGAAAAACCCATTCATACCGTGACAGTAAGCGGCTTTTATATGGGCAAATATGAAGTGACGGTAGCACAATTTGCCCAATTTGTAGCCGCCACTAACTACCAAACCGATGCCGAGAAAGCCGGGAGCAGCCGACTTTGGGACAGCGGGAAGAATGTTTTTTATGACTCGACAGGCATTCATTGGCGCTGCGGAGCCGACGGGAGCCGACGCCCTGCCGCCGACTACAACCACCCGGTATTGCACGTGAGCTATAACGATGCGGTGGCGTTTTGTGCCTGGTTAAGCAAAACAGAAAACAAACCCTACCGGCTGCCTACCGAAGCCGAATGGGAATATGCGGCCGGCAATGGTCCCACCCATGCCAAGTACAGTTGGGGCAATAGCGACACGAGCGGACAGGAAGGTAACGTAGCTGACGAAAGTTTCAAAAAGAAATTCAACTATCAGATTTTCACCGGCTATACGGATGGGTACATTTATACCGCGCCGGTGGGCAGCTTTAAACCCAATAAGTTGGGACTGCACGATATGACGGGCAACGTATTTGAATGGTGTTCCGATTGGTACGATAAGAGTTACTACGCTGTTAGTAGCAGCAGTAATCCTACAGGCCCTACTACCGGTACTTATCGGGTGTTGCGGGGCGGCTCGTGGTACTCCACGCCGTACTACGCGCGCGTTGCGTTTCGCAACAACTCCGCGCCCGACCACCGCAACTACGGCGTCGGGTTTCGGGTAGTTTCCCCCAGTCAGTAGGAGGGCCTGCCGTTTTTGCACCTCCTGCAAAAAAAGGGGGTGAGTGATGTAGTGGAGGGTCAAACGAGCGAGGGGCATTTCTTTTGTCACCGCATCGGCGGACCGTCCCGAAGCACGAGGGGTCTAAGTCCGCTGAGGAGACGTAGGAAGCAGAAAACGGATGCAGATCCCTCCTATCGTCGGGACGACAAAGAAATATTGGCATGATAGACGTGCCCTTTATCACCGCGCGGCGGACCGTCCCGACATGAGAAGGGGTCTGAGTCCGCTGAGGAGACGTAGGAAGCAGAAAACGGATGCAGATCCCTCCTATCGTCGGGACGACAAGACTACTCAGTATAACAAAGGGGTTGAAATGAAAAAAGAGAAAAAATAAAAGTCAAAATCTAATGCTGTTTTCCTCATTTATACCAATACTTTAGAAAAATTTTTAAATCGGATGGAACAATGAAACCTACTTTATGGATCATGAGTCTGCTACTGCTTTGGGGGCAAAGCCTTGCGCAGGAGCGCATGGGCGAGATAAAACTCACCACCCAAGCCGCCGAGCGAAGGTTGGCGTTGGTGATCGGCATGAAGGAATACCAACACATAAAACCCCTCAAAAACACCCTCAACGACGCCGATGACATGGAAGCGGCGCTGGGAGTATTGGGCTTTAAAGTAACCAAAATTACCGAAAAAGACCGGGGACAAACCCAAGCCGCCATCAATAAATTTATGGCCGGCCTGCGCCCCACCGATGTGGTGTTTATCTATTTTTCGGGCCACGGCATCGGGTATCTGGGCAACAACTATCTGCTGCCCTTGGATGCGCGCATAGAGTGTTTGGAGCAGATTGATGCCTACGGCATCTCGTTGAACCAACTCATCGCCGACCTGAGTACCCAAAAAGTACGTAACAGTTTTTTGATGCTGGACGCCTGCCGCTCTTTGGGAAATCTTTTTACCTGCCGCGACGACCAACGCGACCCGTTTAACCAACGCGGCCTCACCTACCCCACCAACAACCCCACGGGCAACGTGATCGTGTATGCCACCCAAGCAGGCCGCACCGCCGACGACAACCAAACGGGCCGCAACGGCTTGTTTACTCAAGAACTGCTCAAACACCTCACCGTACCCGACCTGACCCTGAGTGATATTCTCGAACGAACAGCGGACAACGTGTTGACTATCAGTCAAAGAACGGGTAAAACCCAAGAGCCCACCGCCTATGGGCTGCGGGGCATGAAGTTTGTGTTTTTGAAGACCCTACCGGCTGCCCCAACGTCGCCAACCCGCTTAGTAAACGGCACCATTCGCGACCTGCCCTTTGGCCCCAAGATGGTGTATGCAGAAGGAGGAAAGTTTAAGATGGGAAGCCAAGAAGGCGAAGCCGACGAGAAACCCGTGCAAGACGTAACGGTGAGTAGCTTTTGGATAGGTCAAACCGAAATAACAGTGGAGCAGTATTTGGCCTTTTGCGAGGCCACCAACAGCCACTGGCCCGACTGGTTGGAGAAAGGAAATGAATACCACATTGAAACGGGTAAAAATAATTACTATGCTGAAAAAGGCTACAGCCGCACCGCTTCCAACTTACCGATAGCAGGGGTGAATTGGAATGATGCCGTCGCCTACTGCGACTGGCTGACTAAAAAGACGGGTTTGACCTACCGCTTGCCCACCGAAGCCGAATGGGAATACGCAGCACGGGGAGGTAGTCTATCTCAAAATACCCTTTATGCCGGTTCGAATGAGTTGGCTAAAGCAGGATGGTACAGCGATAACGCCAATAACCGTCCGCAACCCGTAGCCCAAAAGCAAAAAAATGAATTGGGGCTGTACGACATGAGCGGCAACCTATTGGAATGGTGTAGCGATTGGTACGGGGCTTACAGTGTTGCTGCTCAAGATAACCCTAAGGGGCCTGCCGTGGGTTCCTATCGGGTGTTGCGGGGCGGCTCGTGGAACTTCACGCCTTCCGACGCGCGCGTAGCGGATCGCTACTACTACACGCCCGACAACCGCCGCAACTGCGTCGGTTTTCGGGTAGTTTCCCCCGGTCAGTAGGAAGGCCTGCCGTTTTTGCACCTCCTGCAAAAAAAGGGGGTGAGTGATGT
>JAXLVD010000027.1:0-90134 GCA_046329125.1 Spirosomataceae bacterium
GTTTCTCGTGGTTATGCAGGTACCGAATAATCCCGAGTGTATCCCTCCCACAGGTTATAAGCCCGAAATCACAGGGAATAGCTTATATCCGAAATCCTAAGGATAAGTCAAAGCATTCAGCAAAAGAATACAATTAAAATTTTATATACCATGGAAAAATTATACTCGGTAGTCAGTCAAAAGCTGTGGATTACAGTTTTGATTACCTTTTTCTTTTTATCATTACAGCATTTGCAAGCCCAGGCCATTGCGGGTATAGCCTTTTTTGATGGTAATAACAACGGCACAAAAGATGTTGTAGAAATAGGTTTTCCGGGGGTAGTGGTAAACGCCTACAATGCTTCTAATGTCATTGTATCTTCCAATATAACAGCTTTTACTGGAACGATTGGAGCATATACGTTGACCGGCCTCACCGCAGGGCAGACCTACCGACTTGAATTCATTGTTCCGGCGGGATACAAGGATGGATCGTACGGTACAGCATCACCAACCTCGGTACAGTTTGTTCAAGCAGGGGCCACTGATGTGAATTTTGGAGTGTACGTGCCCGGTAAATGTTTGCCTGATAAAAATATCAGAGTGGTAGCGGGGTGTGCCAATAATACACAAAACTCAATGACTACTTCTATAGTTTCATGGGATTATAACAGTAATGTTCCTACACTGGCGAGGTATCAATTCACACCACATACCGACGACGTAAACAGTTCATTAACAGGTACTCCCTTTGCCTTGGTAGCTCAAAAAATAAAGGGGGCGGTTCGGGTGCTTCTTACGAGTATATCAAGTCCTAATACAGCAGTAACGCCCACTTCACCTGATGGAGCCAATGCCATCTATATGGCAGATTATTCCGGACCGAATAATACCTATCTGGGGATCAAGCTTTTAACAAAACTTTCATCCCTTACCCCCAGTATCAATAGCACTAATCAAAACCCGGTAGGTGCGGTTACCAATATAGGTGAATATGGGCTGGGCGGTATTACAATTACAGAAGACAACAAAACCCTGTACGTGGTGAATTTAGGGAATGGAAAAATAGTAAAAGTTGATATTTCGTTAGCTGACTACGCAACCATTCCTTCGGGTGGCTATACAAATCTCCCTGTTTCTGAAATAACGATACCTACAGCCATATCGGCCTGTGTTAATGGGATATTTCGACCCTCCATTGTTAAGTTTCATGCAGGTGCTCTCTATGTGGCAGGAGTTTGTGATGCATCTACCTCTTCGCCGGAAAGAAACAATCCAAACTTAAGGCTGAAAGTGCTTAAAATGAACCCTTCAGATAATACATTCATCTTAGTAATGGATGCCGATTTATCAAGTTTTCAAGCGGGTTCATTGGGGTCCAATGCAGGCGATGGGCCCAATCCGGGGCATTTTCAAACGATATGGAAAGATACATTTTTAAGTACTTGGGGTGGCTCAGATGGAGAAGTACAACCTATGGTGAATGATATGGCTTTTGATGATACAGGCTCATTGCTAATAGGTATTGCCAATCGTGCCTTGTTTAAATCAGGTAATCCTAACCCCATTGAAATGGGCTACGTGGTACGTACTTGGAAAAAAACTGATGGCACTTTTGAATTAGAAAATGCAGGAGTTTCCGGCCCTTTTACAAGTACCGCAAGAATCAATAGTACAACGCCTGTAGATCCTTTAATCAATGCAACCGACGTTCCCGGAAATTTCGACAACGATAACAGAGGGCCCGGCTTAAAATACTTTTTTGAACAGGGTATCGTATTCGGAGGACCTAATAATGGCCACCCTTATCTATATGATGGGGGGGTATTTATTTTACCGGGTACTGGAGAAGCTGTGGTTGGTTTTGTAGATCCCATGGCTATTGCGCAATCAGGAGCCAGATATCTTGATTGGAAAACCGGTCTTACCAAATCGGGCACAAGTGTGACAGGATTTAAAATATTTGCTATAACCGGAGTAGAAGGTGTTTGTGAGCCTGCTCCTGTCGAAATTGGAAACCGGGTATGGAAAGATACCAACAGCAATGGTATCCAAGACCCAAGCGAGCCAAGTTTGGCAGGGGTAACGGTGACGATTTGTCCCAAGGGCAGCACTACTCCCATTGCTACGGCAATCACCGACGCCAATGGAAATTATATCTTCTCGACCGCCACGGGTACCTCCACAACGAACTTGCTGTACGGACTGAATCTGAACTTCAATACCGAATACGAGGTAAAAGTGACGGCTTTGGGCAGTGATCCATCCGTAGCAGGTCTGACGCTTGCTAACCTCAGCATTGCTCTCGGCGAAATTTCAGGGGTTGTCAACACAGGGGCAACGCTTGCCAACAATGATGCCTTCCTGGTGGCAAGTGTACCAACAGCTTTGGTTAAAATCGGTAATCCCGGTGACAACAACCATAGTTATGATTTTGGGTTTACAACGAGTTGTATTAAGCCCGACGCCGGCCCCGATGCCGCTTCGGTATGTCAACCCACAAGCACCGCCCAATTGACTGCCGTGACCGCAGGAGGCACATGGGCACCCATCGGCAGCCCCGCCAACCCGTCGGCCGCTGCCATTGATGCCAACGGAAACATTTCCGGCTTATCAGCCGCCGGTACCTACCGATTTGTTTATTCGGTCACTTCGGGCGGACAGACCTGTACCGACACGGCTCAAGTCATTGTCTTGGCCAAACCCACCATTGCCGACGGCAGCGCTACCATTTGCGCCGGCGAAGCCGTGGATTTGACCTCGAAAATCACGAATTACAATACTTATTTGAGTCCTGTATGGACAATAGGTACCGCCGGCGGAACCGCCGTTGCCACGCCGACCTCGGTCAAACCCACCACGACGACCACTTACGTATTAGTGGCTCAAAATGCCGCCGGCTGCAAAGATACCGCTCAGGTAGTGGTCACCGTCAATCCAAAACCCAATGCGGGAGCCGATCAAAGTTTGGCTTGTGCCAATGCTGCCACTAACACTTTGACGACCGCCACGACGTTGGTACCGACTCCTGCGGGAGGTATTTGGACCCAAATCGGCACTACGCCGACGACCGCTACTATCACAGGTAACAACGTAACAGGCATGAGCGTGGCAGGCACCTACCAATTTGTCTATACCCTCAACGGCTGCAAAGACACCGTGGCCGTGACGGTCCAACCTTGTGCGGGTTGCGTCAAACCCGATGCCGGCCCCGACCAAGCCTTGATCTGTACCGCCGGTTCCGCCCCGAGTACTGCCACCCTGACGGCAAGCCCCGCGGGAGGCACTTGGGCCCCGCAAGCGGGTAACCCTGTCAACGCCACCGTCACGAATGCCGGCGCGGTGAGCGGTATGACGGCTCCGGGTACCTATTACTTCATTTACTCCGTCACGGGCGGAGGACTGACCTGTCGTGATACGGTAGCCGTGATTGTACCCAACTGCAACTGTAATCCGCCCGTGCCGATGTTGCTTACCCCAAGTTTGACGGCTTGTATCGGGGATACTTTCCCGACGCTGAAAGCCATGGTGATGGGCTTAGCCACCGTCGAGTGGTACGATCAACCTACGGGAGGAACCTTGTTGTTCACCGGTTTGAACTTCAAACCGAGCGGTACGGTTCCTGCCGGCGGGAAAGTTTTTTATGCCCAGACCCGCAGTACCGACCCTACTTGTCCGACAGCCGTCAGCACAAGCCGAGTCCCGGTCACGGTCAATGCACAAGATTGCACCAAAGAAGTGGATTTGGCCCTGAAAAAGTCGGTCAGTAAGAAAATTGCGCAGATCGGCGATATTCTCACCTACACCCTGAAAGTATGGAATGAATCCAATACGAATGCCACGGGCGTATCCGTAACCGACAGCATCGCCACCACGGTGCAGTTTGTCGCGGGCAGTTTTGTTGCCTCGCGCGGCAGTGCCACCATTACCGGCAATGTCATTACCTGGAACATCGGCAATATTGCCGCCAACGGCGATACGGTGACCTTGACCTATCAGATCAAAGTGACGCAGGAAGGGGTTCATTTCAACACGGCCGAGATTTGTACTACCAACGAAAAAGATGTGGATTCGACGCCTTGTAACCACGTTGATGAGGAAGATGATATTGATCGGCAGTGAACCTAATGCTCGCCCTGATGCCGCTTCCGTATGTCAGCCCACAAGCACCGCCCAATTGACTGCCGTCACCCCGGCGGCACTTCGCCCCGTCGGCAGCCCCGCCAATCCGTCGGCCGCTTCCATTGATGCCAATCGAAACATTTCCGGCTTATCAGCCGCCGTACCTACCGATTCGTTTATTCGGTCACTTCGGGCGGACAGACCTGTACCGACACGGCTCAAGTCATTGTCTTGGCCAAACCCACCATTGCCGACGGCAGCGCTACCATTTGCGCCGGCGAAGCCGTGGATTTGACCTCGAAAATCACGAATTACAATACTTATTTGAGTCCTGTATGGACAATAAGTACCGCCGGCGGAACCGCCGTTGCCACGCCGACCTCGGTCAAACCCACTACAACGACCACTTACGTATTAGTGGCTCAAAACGCCGCCGGTTGCAAAGATACCGCTCAGGTAGTGGTCACCGTCAATCCAAAACCCAATGCGGGAGCCGACCAAAGTTTGGCTTGTGCCAATGCGGCCACCAACACTTTGACGACCGCCACGACGTTGGTACCGACTCCCGCGGGAGGCACCTGGGCCCAGATCGGCACCACGCCGACGACCGCTACCATCACAGGTAACAACGTGACGGGCATGACTGTGGCAGGCACCTACCAATTTGTCTATACCCTCAACGGCTGCAAAGATACCGTGGCCGTGACGGTCCAACCTTGTGCGGGCTGCGTCAAACCTAATGCCGGCCCTGATGCCGCTTCGGTATGTCAGCCCACAAGCACCGCCCAATTGACCGCCGTGACCGCAGGAGGCACATGGGCCCCCGTCGGCAGCCCCGCCAACCCGTCGGCCGCTGCCATCGATGCCAACGGAAACATTTCCGGCTTATCAGCCGCCGGTACCTACCGATTTGTTTATTCGGTCACTTCGGGCGGACAGACCTGTACCGACACGGCTCAAGTCATTGTCTTGGCCAAACCCACCATTGCCGACGGCAGTGCTACCATTTGCGCCGGCGAAGCCGTGGATTTGACCTCGAAAATCACGAATTACAATACTTATTTGAGTCCTGTATGGACAATAGGTACCGCCGGCGGAACCGCCGTTGCCACGCCGACCTCGGTCAAACCCACCACGACGACCACTTACGTATTAGGTGGCCCAAAATGCTGCCGCTGCAAAGATACCGCTCAGGTAGTGGTCACTGTCAATCCAAAACCCAATGCGGAGCCGATCAAAGTTTGGCTTGTGCCAATGCTGCCACTAACACTTTGACGACCGGCCACGACGTTGGTACCGGACTCCTGCGGGAGGTATTTTGACCCAAATCGGCACTACGCCGACGACCGCTACTATCACAGGTAACAACGTAACAGGCATGAGCGTGGCAGGCACCTACCAATTTGTCTATACCCCTCAACGGCTGCAAAGACACCGTGGCCGTGACGGTCCAACCTTGTGCGGGTTGCGTCAAACCCGATGCCGGCCCCGACCAAGCCTTGATCTACCGCCGTCTCGCCCCGAGTACTGCCACCCTGACGGCAAGCCCCGCGGGAGGCACTCGCCCCGCAAGCGGTAACCCTGTCAACGCCAATTACGAATGCCGGCAGCGGTGAGCGGTATGACGGCTCCGGTACCTATTACTTCATTTACTCCGTCACGGGCGGAGGACTGACCTGTCGTGATACGGTAGCCGTGATTGTACCCAACTGCAACTGTAATCCGCCCGTGCCGATGTTGCTTACCCCAAGTTTGACGGCTTGTATCGGGGGATATTTTCCTGACGCTGAAAGCCATGGTGATGGGCTTAGCCACCGTCGAGTGGTACGATCAACCTACGGGAGGAACCTTAGTTGTTCACCGGTTTGAACTTCAAACCGAGCGGTACGGTTCCTGCCGGCGGGAAAGTTTTTATGCCCAGACCCGCAGTACCGACCCTACTTGTCCGACAGCCGTCAGCACAAAGCCGAGTCCTGGTCACGGTCAATGCACAAGATTGCACCAAAGAAGTGGATTTGGCCCTGAAAAAGTCGGTCAGTAAGAAAATTGCGCAGATCGGCGATATTCTCACCTACACCCTGAAAGTATGGAATGAATCCAATACGAATGCCACGGGCGTATCCGTAACCGACAGCATCGCCACCACAGTACAATTTGTCGCGGGCAGTTTTGTTGCCTCGCGCGGCAGTGCCACCATTACAGGCAATGTGATTCACTGGAACATCGGACCCATTGCCGCCAACGGCGATACGGTGACCTTGACCTATCAGATCAAAGTGACGCAGGAAGGGGTTCATTTCAACACGGCCGAGATTTGTACTACCAACGAAAAAGATGTGGATTCGACGCCTTGTAACCACGTTGATGAGGAAGATGATATTGATCGGGAATGCTTTTACGGTGCCTGTGAAGTTGTGTACCGGAGCGAAAGTAGAAGCAAGTGTACCGGCTCAATACACCAATGTGAAATGGTTTAAAAACGGAGGCACAACCCCAATTGCTACGGGCAATGTGGTGTTGTTGAATGATGTGGGCAGTTATACCTTCACGGCCACCAATAAAACGTGTCCGGCAGCAGGCTGTTGCCCCATCATTATTGAGCCGGGTACCAACTGTTGTCCGACCCAGGTCTGTGTGCCGTTTACGGTTAAGAAAAGAAAAAAATAGGAGTAGGGTTAAAGTGCAAAAGCGACACCCCACCCATACTGCGGGTGGGGTGCTCTTTGAATCTATAGGACTCTCAAAATTTGAACAACTTCTGAGTTATTTTAAGCGATAATCGTTCTATTCATTAATTGTACTTTTCCTATTTTTTTAGCTTGAATATACTACTGAACAGGTGTTTGACAACCTAATGGCCGGTGCTTATGAATAGCTATAAAAATGAAAAATATTTCGTAAACAAACAAAACAATGTAATTATTTAGGCACTCCATAAAATATCAATAATCTAACAATCAGCCGATCAATATTTTTTTAAAAATTTCTGAGGAATGCGGCAGTTTTTGAGTTTTTAAAACTTGTTTTGCTTGAAACTTATACTTTTCTAACCAAAAAATACTTGTTAAATTGTATTTTTTAAATAAAACGAGTACCTAAACGATTACGATTTTTTAAATATTTCGACTTTATCGAAAATGGCCGCCTCGGCATCGCTGAACGATGGCACAAAGCGGCCATAAGATGCGCCCGACAAGGTCAGGACTTACAAACTCTTCAAATAAGCAATACTTTTAGGCACCTGCTGATACCAAATCGGGCTTTCGTCTTCAATAAAATAATGCTTGATGCCGATTTTTTTTCCTTCTCTAATGACACCTGCTACGTCTACTTGACCTGTACCCAAGGTAACATCATTTTCCAATGGCGTGCCACCCGTCAAATCGCCTTTTACGCCTTTTCTAAGGTCTTTGAGGTGAACGAGCTTGAAGCGATTGCCGTATTTTTTCATCAATGCTACCGGTTCAGCCCCCCCGTGGAATGCCCACAAAATATCAATTTCAAAAGACACGTATTCGGGATTGGTGTTTTGAACGATAAAATCGAACAAAGTTCCGTTTTCGTACGGTTGAAATTCGTAGCCGTGGTTATGATAGCAGAAAGTGATGCCGTTTTCTTTCAGCACTTTGCCGATCATGTTAAAATCTTCCACTGCTTTTTTGGCCTCTTCGTATGTAAAACCGCCTTTGACTTTATGCGGAATCCAGGCGCACATGAGGTATTCAGCTCCTAACGCTTTGGCGGTTTTGGCTGCCGCAACGGGGTCTTTTACCAATTGATCATAGCCGCCGCCCGTGCCTGTAATTTTAATGCCTCTATCTTCACACATTTTTCTGAATTCTTCAGGCGTATAACCTTTGGGGGCTCCTGCTTCCAATTCCTTCACACCCAGCATCTTGAGGGTATCCAGCGTAGCAGCCACATTTTTAGGAAAACTGGCGCGATAGGTGTAGGTCTGCATCCCGATTGGGAAGCTATAAAGTTTCCCTTTCTGAGCGAATGCCTCGCTGAAAACTCCTACAAATGCGAGCGTAAGGCTCAATAAAATCGTTGTTTTTTTCATTTTGTATAAAGGTAAATTTGAGTTAGTTACGATCTGTAAAATAGCTAATTTAACAAAGTCTCCCCTACAGGGGGAGATTTAGAGGGGGTTACAATCTTCGTTTCTTCAATTGTTTCACCGCATAATCAGCAGCGCGAGCCGTAATCGCCATGTAGGTCAGTGAAGGATTTTGGGTACCGGTAGAAGTCATGCAGGCCCCGTCGGTCACGAACACGTTTTTGCAACTGTGAACCTGATTCCACTCATTCAACATGGATGTTTTGGGGTCTTTTCCCATCCGAATACCGCCCATTTCGTGTATATCAGAGCCGGGATTGGAATGGGTATCTACCCCGCGAATGTTTTTAAAACCGGCCAACGTAAACATCTCCGTCAACTGCTCAAGGTAATCTTTCACCATTTTGTCGTCATTCTCGGTCCATTTCACCGACGTCACCAATTGCGGAATGCCGTATTGGTCTTTCAGGTTGGCATCGAGACGCACGTGATTGCTTTCAATGGGAATGGTTTCCCCCATCATCCAAGCGCTGATGTTCCAATCGCCCAACTGTGGATGTAACAGCGCATTTTTCAGATTTTCGCCAATGTCGCTTTGGTCCTGCATTCGCCCCCTGCCGCCGCCGATACCCGTAGCATAGCCGCGCAGAAAATCGCTTTCCTGTTTGTACAAATTACGAAAACGCGGCATATAGGCATTGCTTGGATTTTTACCGTCCGTCATTTTATCGGTGTATCCTTCGTATTGGGCGCTGATGCGTCCGCGATAATTGTGCCAAGCGATGTATTTTCCCAACGTACCGCTGTCATTTCCCAAGCCGTTGGGAAAGCGATTCGACACGGAGTTCAATAAGATCAAATTACTGTTGAGTGCCGAACCGTTGACAAAGATGATTTTGGCATAAAACTCTTTCACTTCCTTGCTGTTGGCATCTACAATTCTTACCCCGGAAGCATGCTGTTTTTTTTCATCAAAAATAATCGAATGCACCACCGAGTGCGGGCGGAGGGTGAGGTTTCCCGTTTTGGCCGCCCACGGCAAGGTAGAAGCATTGCTGCTGAAATAGCCGCCAAACGGACAGCCCCGATTGCACAGATTTCGGTGCTGACACTTGGCACGGCCTTGGTCGTAATGAATGGGTTGCGGCTCCGTAATATGCGCACAACGCCCCTGAATCACCCGACGATCCTTGTAGTTTTTGGCAACCGCCTCCTGAAAGTGCTTTTCGATGCAACTTAGCTCAATACCGGGTAAAAACTCACCGTCAGGCAGTTCCGGCAAGCCGTCTTTGTTCCCTGAAATACCCGAAAATTTTTCAACATGACTGTACCAAGGAGCGAGATCTTTGTAGCGAATGGGCCAATCGGTGGCAAATCCGTCACGGGCCGGGCCTTCAAAGTCAAAGTCTGACCATCGTTGCGTTTGGCGGGCCCACAGCAGCGACTTACCGCCTACGTGATACCCGCGCGTCCACGTAAACGGCTGCTCTTCCACAAACGGTTGTTCATCAGGCTTGATGGCCCAATGCAACGTTTCTTCCCGCATAAAACTTGCGCGACCTTTCGGGTATTGATTTCTGATTTCCAACGGCACTTGGCCGCGGTGTTCAAACTCCCACGGATGTTTGTTGGCCGTTGGGTAATCTTTAACGTGTTGAACGTCACGACCGCGCTCCAACACGAGCGTTTTCAGCCCTTTTTCACACAGTTCTTTGGCTGCCCAGCCACCGCTGATGCCCGAACCGATCACGATAGCGTCATATGTCTCAGGTTTTTTAAAGTTTGACATAGCCCCCAAGCCCCCGAAGGGGGTGTTTAATTTGATAAGAATAAGTATTTTTACCTCTTTATTTCCCCATTGGGGCGGGGCCGCCCATGCGGTTAGGGGGCTATCGGCACACACCCATAATAATGCCCCGGTATCGGATTATACTTCAAATGTTGGGTCTGAACGTATTCGGAAGTAGTAAAACCTAAAACGGTCAATGACTTCATTAAGGCAAAAAAGTCTTTTTGAGGTTGTTCAGCCGATACCTCCATCTTCTTCAATACCTCTTTCCGCTGTTGGACATCACAATCCCCCAGTGACTTTGAGTAAGTGATTTTAGCTGTTTTCTCCGCTGTATCAAGCCCTGTTTTCACGTTTTCCTGCACTTCTTTTTCATAGCAGTCGGCCAACATTTTTTCGACAAAAGCAGGCACGCCCAAATCTTTCGCTCCCGGAGTGTCGGTGGTCGGAATGATCGTATCTGCTACGAGAACAAGCAACGCTTCGTGTTGGCGTGATAAAAAGGAGCCTGTCCCCCCAAGTGTCTTGGGATTCCAAGCCGTTGCCCAAGCAGGCAAGACCGCCAAACCACCCGCTGCCACTGCGGCCTTTCGAAGAGCTTCCCGTCGGTTCATGATTCATGAAAGGGTTTTGATAACGTTGATTTAAAGAGCAGATTTTGACTAATTTACTGATTCAATAACAGGCCAATCGCACGCCGGTCATTACCGGCAGGATGCGAGCCATTACTTTAAAAACTTTTTCATTGCCTCGGCATAGCGTCGGCCTAATTCTCGTGCTGAAGACGTATCAAAATGCGTTTTATCGCCTTTGTCGGTCAGGCCGGTGGCTTCGACACAGGCCGTGCGTTTTACTTTTTTGGGCAATTGGCGAAGTTGTTCATTGATATTTTTGGCATCCGGGTTGTTCACTACAAAAAAATCACCCAAGGTACCCACTACAAAAGGTACATTTCGCGCCGACAGTTCTTTACGGAAACGCCCGATCAGCGTTTCCAATTTTTGCGTGTAGCTTTGCACTAATTCGGGTTTGCTGTCGCTTTCGCCCTGATGCCACAAAATGCCCTTCAACGTACCGGCCGGCAGTGCGGCTTTTGCCCGCCGAAGGGCGTCGTCGTAGGGATAGCTTTTGGTTTGGTCGTGGTAGCCGCCGGGTTGCCATGAATCAATGGCAGAGCCGCCCACCGCCGCCGGTATCAATCCGATGATCACCGATGTGTCCGCTTCAGCCATGACGTTGGCAAACGCCTGCCCCGGGCCGACACCCGCCACCGGCTTGTCAAAGTGCATGGGTGCCACCGCCGGTACCCACCGGTTTTCTTTGTTCAGCATCCATATACGCGGATGCGGCGTCCGGTCAACGGGTTCCGGATCACCGCGTCCTGCCATGTTGGATTGACCTACCAAAAGGTATAAATGCAGCTTTTTCCCTTTAAAATCAGGATTTTGTCCCATGGCTTTTAAAGAAAAAAAGAGTGAAATGAAAGTAAGTAAGCGTTTCATAAAGGATTAAAGGTTTTACCTTGCGCCTGTTGCGAAAAACCATTGCGACTATCGCGGTTAAAAAATTATTCTTAACCGCAATGGAGGCAATAGAATCGCAATAGACGCAAGAGGAGGTTACTCTTTAAAATATTTTTCTAAAACTTCTTTGGGTTGCCATTGGTCAGGTTTCCGCACTATGTTTTTGTAATCAAATACTTGGGTAGAAATCTCCGGGGCAGTCAGCGGTAATGTATCTCCGTATAGTTGCTGATGCTTTCTCAGGTCTTCCAACATGGTTTTGACTTTGGTCGCATATTCCGGTTTTTGGGCAAGGTTATTCAATTCGTAAGGATCCGTTTGTAAATCAAACAGTTGCGTAAAATCTACTTTCGGATAACGAATCAACTTCCACCGACGGTCACGAATGGCACGTTGTGAGAAAGTATAAGCCGTAAAAACCTGCTCCCGTATCGATTGCGTTTTTCCCTGTAAGATGCCCGACAGGTCTTTGCCTTCCAAATCGGCGGGAGCGTTGACACTGAGCATTTTGCAGAAGGTCGGAAACAAATCGAACAGATATACGAAAGCATTTCGTTTTTGATTTTGGGGAATGCCTTTTCCGCTCATAATCAACGGTACCCGCATGCTGTGTTCGTAGAGATTCTGTTTTCCCAACAACCCGTGACTTCCCAGAGCCAGACCGTTGTCGGCCGCAAAAACGATAATCGTGTTTTTATCCAGCCCTTTTTCTTTCAGTTTTGCTAAAATTTTTCCGATAGCTTCATCCAAATGCGTAATCATGGCATAATACTCCGTCAATTGTGACTTGATGACCTCTGTGGTACGAGGATACGCCGCCAGCATTTCGTCGCGCACGGTCATATCGCTGCCAAAGTTGAAAGGGTGAACGGGCATAAAATTGGGCGGCAAAGGCACTGTTCCGTAGCGTTTGAGGTAATCGGGCAGCGGCGAGCGCGGGTCGTGCGGGGCGGTAAAAGCCACGTAGGTAACAAAGGGTTTGTTGGCGGTTTGTTTGTCCAAAAACTGAATGGCTGTTTCGGTAAATCGGTCGGTGGAAAAGCCCTTTTTTACGGGTTCGGTAAAGGTTCCGTCAGACTTCATATCGGACATAGGCGTTTGATAATGGTCGGCCATGCCGCCGAGCATTACGTTTTTGGCCTCCATAAAACTCGCTCCTACGGCTGCGGGTTCGTTGTGCCATTTGCCCGTCATGAAGGTAGTATACCCTTTTTGCCGCAGCAACATAGGCCAGGTAGTCACGCCGTTGAGTTTATCCAAAACCCTGAAAAAGCCTTTCCCACTCATCAGCATCGCCCGACTCGGGGCGCACACGGCTCCGTGATTCCCGCCCAAAATATGCGCTTCCGTAAACATGGTGCCGTTTTGTGCCAATTGATCCAAATTCGGCGTTTGCACGTAAGG
The DNA here is from genome assembly GCA_046329125.1 of Spirosomataceae bacterium. GTDB lineage: Bacteria > Bacteroidota > Bacteroidia > Cytophagales > Spirosomataceae > Runella. The sequence goes on from JAXLVD010000027.1 coordinate 12,878, forward strand.
GTTTCCGTAACATCCCAAGGCATCGGCGCGAAGGTCGTCAGCAAATAGAAAGAGAATATTGGGTTTGGACGTTTGAGCGTAAATGGATTGACAAAAAAGCAGCAAAAGAGAGAATAACAGTTTTTGCATAATTATGGAGGTTAATAATCAAAATTTTAAAACTTCGGAAATGTCAAGTAAATACATTTGGCGACCGTTGCCGCCGTGGGTAGAATCTATACAGACTTGGGTACCATCGTGGCTGAAACGAGGGTGCAGGTCGCAACGCCATTCGGCAACGTATTCAGGAGGGGCATAAAAACTTCCCAAATCCAGTCGACGGTCAGTCGGAACATGATATAAATAGGGAGTTTGCAGACAATCCTGTCCGCCTGCGTAATTGTCGTTCAATATCCAATCCATGCCGTTACCGATCGGTAAGTACGTTTGATGGCCGTTCACCTTCATTTTATCGGCACCGATGCGCGTGTGTTTTCCCGTAAAATCTTCCAACAAATAAAACCCTGAAGATTGGCCTTCGGGTTTGGTGTAAGCACAAATGGTACGCGGATCTTTCCAAACAAAATGAGAAGTAAAACCCGACGGGTCAATGCAATAAAGGTTTTTGCCGTTGGCATCGGCCGTAAACATACGGGTGACAAAATTGGTCCGCGCCATGATTTGACGGTCTTCGCGCACAGCTCGCCAACGGTGCAGAAACGTAAACCGACTGCCGTCGTTATTGACCAATAAATGATTGAACCAATGGAAATTATCAACGACGGATTTACCTTGGTGCGGCAGTTCGGCCAATTCGGCGAGCGAAAAAAGTAATTGCGTTTTGCCCGTTTGCAAATCCATTTTATATAATCCGATGTCTTTCGGTGCTTTGACGGAGAAATACGGGTCGGGAATACCGGCGTACCCATAGCCCGGGCGAAGGTCCTGAATGCGCGAAAATTCAGTGCCGATGGCCCATTTCCCGTCAGGACTCAGGGCATAAACGGCTTTGGGAAGCGTCCGCTTTTTGCCTGTTTTTATATTTACAATGTGACTGACAAACTGATTGTCAACGCGGTCATTCCAAATGACTTCTGCGGTTGACTTTGGCACCCACTGCAGCATACATCCCTGCTGCCATCCCCACGACCGACTTTCGCCCAAAATTGTCCGGCGGTCATTGTCTTGCAAATCAATGATGCCGATCTTGACGATATCTTTTTCAGTAGGAGAACGGTGCTCAAAATCTACCTCCATGCCCAACACATACCTACCCGTGGGGTCAAATTGCCACTTGTCGTAATACCCAAACCAATGATAGTTAGGACCTTTGGTAATGGCGCGGACGGGAACTGCTTTAGGACTGAAAGGCAACATCGGCAGTAACAATCCCGCGAGTGATTGTTGCAGAAACGTACGGCGGTTTTGGAGATTCATTTCAGAGACACGGTTGCGAATAACACTATCCCTAAAAAGCATCTTTTGGAAATCAACTACCGTAAATAAAAGGGCAAAACAGGCAAACAGACCTCCTTCAGAAATCGCCGTAATTGACCTGCAAGCAGGGCAGCCCTAAGTCTAATCGCCATAAATCCACCACTTGATTGCGGTCGTCCAAAACAAATTGCACAAAGTATTGGCCTTTGACGTGGGCTTCAAACAACTCTTTTTTGATAACGGCATCTTTCCGCATATCGCCCGTACGACGCATATACAGCGCATCGTAAGGAATAGCGTTGTATTTCAGCCAATTGGCCGTAGGCGTCCGTGATTTCTCTTCCCGTCCCGACATCAAGATAATTTTAGTACCCAGAGCGTGATAATTCTTGATGATTTGGGCAATGGGCTCATTCAAATCGTCGCGCTCACAGGCCATGCAGTCGTAAGGGCTGCGGCGCAGGATTGCCAGCGTTCCATCCAAGTCACAGAGAATAGCCGGCGGTAGCGTTGCGTCCTGCGGCTGATAATGCGGGCCGCGCTCATCGCCCAGTATGTGGGTTTTGTACATTTGCAGAATGACCTCGCGCCCTACTTTTTTTTCCCGTACTTCGTCGCGTTCCAGGCTTTCTTCCAACGACGTATTCATGGTTTGTACCTCAATCTGTACCTGTTCTCCCGTGTCTTTGCAATATTTTTGGACCACCTGACGAATACGCTCCACGGGACGCTCCGATAGGTTGGTATCATCAATGATGACGTGTTTCCCATCGCGCAGGGCTTCTGTCAGCATCAGGTCACGGACGCGCTCTACAAATTTTTCGTTGTGTTTGGAGTGTTCGCTGTTGTCGAGCATGGCACGGAGTTCGTCTTTATTCAATCGCTTGTACATGCCCTTGTTATCGTCCAACATTTGGCGAGCCAGCGTGGATTTGCCGCTTGCAGGCAGCCCACGCAGTAAGATTACTTTTTTCATATAGCCCCTAAATCCCGTTGCGGCCGTTCCGACGTATCGGTACCGTCCAATGGGGACTTGTTTTATAGGTTATTAAAGATTTTACTCATCTAATTGGTACTATTGGCATTATCCCCCATTGGGGGTTAGGGGGCCAAACGGCTTCTGAAATACAGGCCGCAGTTGCTTCCAAATGACTTCATCGTAGGGTTTTTGGTCAAACATTTTAAACAAAACGGCGGGATAACGACAGGTTTGAAAATACAAAGCGGTGTCTTTACGTGTCTCTAAAATCCGAAAATCTGCCTTGCAAATCGCTTCAATTTCTGCAAATTGCCCCAAAAGTTGCGAATGCGTTTGCTTGACCCAATCATAAAATTCGTCGGGCACTTTTTCCAAAATCGGTGCCAAATCCAAACCTTCTTTCAAATATTCCCAAATGCTGACGTTAGAAACGCCCGTTACGATGCGATGGATGCGTTGGTATTCTTCAAACTTCACTTTCAGACGATAACCGCTCTGAAAACGTACCACAAAGCCTTCTTTGTTTTCTTCTTCCAACGTTTTCAGCAAATGTAAATCATTGAGGCCATCGTAGCGTTTGACGATTTCAAAACCATTTACCCGTAGAGACGCCGCGGCGGCGGACTGCGCGTCAGCGGACCGAAAATATTGCGTCTCTACGGTAACATCAATTCCCGTTTGGGTATCAACAACCGCCAACAGCACCAGTTTTCGTTCATCACCATAATCCACCACAATGCGGTTTTCGGGATAAATGATTTCAAACAAATACGTTTTGGTCGGGTCTAACTGCGGAATAAGTTGGGTGTATCGGGTATGCAACAGTTCCGTGGCCACCAACGCCTGCTCGCTCGAAAACGACCCGCGCGAAGCAATAAACGGCTTTCCTTCGTGCCAATACAGGATTCCCAAAGACCCGTCGAGTTTTTCAAACACCTCAAACGGTTCATTGGGAATGACTTGGTTTTCCATTTCTCCTAAGTTGAAAAACTTCCCGAAAGGCCGCGCCACGATGTTGTATTCTTCGTCCAAAATCAAGCCACGACAGGCCAATGTCCATTCATTCCAAACACGGTCGTATTGGGTTTTGGGCGTATAGTTATAAATATACAAAGGTGCCGACGGGTGCTTTTGCACTTTGATGTAATCCTCGGCAATGAGCTGTTGTAATTCAGAGATATTCATCGTTTTGTTGGTTCAACTTTCCAAGTTTTAAACGGGGACACGGTACCGCAGCGGCCCGGCCTTTGAAAGTTTTATTGACGATGTAAAATAAAACAACAACTGCGCAGGGTATCTGCGCAGTTGAAAAGTTTTTTCAATTTAATAAAAATTCCAACGAGGTAACAAGCGAAAAAGGCACGTTTTGGTGCTCTAACCATTTGAGCTATTCCGTCTTATGACGGAAGCAGGACTCGAACCTACAACCACCCGAACCTCAATCGAAGTAACCCTTTTCTACGACACTCGTTGAAAATCTTTTATGTAAAAAATCAAATTCAATAATACTTTTAAAATTTATCCCAACGGGGTAACAAGCGAAAAAGGCACGTTTTGGTGCTCTGCCACTGAGCTATTCCGCCTTAAGGCGGAAGCAGGATTCGAACCTGCGGCTGCCCGATTATCAATCGAAGTAACCCTTTTCTACGACACCCGTTGGGGTAAGATCCGTGACAGGGCAACAAACAAACAGCGACCATAGGTTGGGAAAACGAAGTAACGCTGTTTTACGGCACCTGCCCTAGTTTTTAAAACAGGAGTATCTCACTCCTACGACATCCTGTTTTATATTTTGTAAGTGGCCAACCCTTTCGGGTTTGACCACTTTCTTACAAATCAATTTTCATCACTTTTTCAAGTGCATTGTGCCCATCTTCCAACGCCTGTAACACGTCAAAAATCTTATCGGACCAACCTGCAATTAAAAATACGTCGTTGGTCTCTACCCGCAAAGGCGCTTGTCCGTAACCTGCCAGATCAAACAGGTACAGTTTGGCATCGGGGGCGATTTGTTTGTAGATTTTCCACTGAGTATTCAGCGTGTTGGCCTTGGATTGCTGATGAGAGGTACTGTCCCATAGCTGTGTATCCGTAAACAGCATGATTTTGTCGGCGATGTAACGACGCGCAATCAAGTCCTGCAACACTTTATAGCCATTGGTGGCATAACCTACCTCTCCTTCACGCCGATAAAAGGCATCCACGTTGGCTAAGATAGCACGACCCGGCAAAGCCACGGTTTTCCACGTATCCCCAAACATCCCGCTGATGACATTTTTGCATTTGGATTGAAGCAGCATTCCCATCAACAAGCCAATGTCATACAACATCACTTTGCTTTTGACAGAGACTGCTTTTTGCATCGAACCTGACACGTCGCACGCAATAACGACTCTTGTAGCTGAATCAAATCCGCGCAGATTGACCGCACTTGCTTTCAGGGCAGCCTCCAACGCATCGAGTAACATGGGAACATATCCCGATGGTAACTCTTTCAATTCACGGTAAGCTGCTAAAAACCGAAAAGGCAACTGCTTCGCCTTCTGAACCGCTTTTTCGTTGGATAAATAGGCGCACACTTTTTCGATATGAGCCGCACTGACGTTAGCCTCCAGCATGTTCCGCAGATTACGCAAGGTAGCCATATATCCGATTTTCCCGCTGTCAATCAACTCTTCCCATTTGGCTTTTTGGGCGGCGGCTTTCAAAGCGACAGTAGCAAATTGGGTCTGTCCTAAGCTCGAAAGCTCAGTTTCCCACGTATACGGAACGTCCAATCGGTCGTTGACGATTTTATTGAACAGCGTTTGCTGAGCTTCATTTTTTGCTTTAGGGTGTACCAAAAACAACGCATCACGGAGTTTTACCTGAGCCGCACGGTCGTATTTGGCAAATTGATATTCATCAAATTTATTAAAGGCCGAAGCCAACCCTTTTTGAACCTGCTTTGACAAACGGTTCAGTTTTTTTGTTCCCTGACGTTGGTTGTGCACTTGGTAATAAGCCAGCAATTCTGTGATTTCGTCCGGTCGTTGCACCACCTTGGTCACCGTTTTGCTCACCAAATCATCCCCGTTGTGGATTTTGGCCAACTCATTGACCAACACCAATGGAGCCGTACGCAGGTACATTTGTTCCCGAACATAGACCGCCAATTTTGCCGCAAAGGCAGGATTCACTTTGGCGACCAATGCTTTGATACGTACCAAACGGTCATCTGCTTTTTCGTAGGAAATATCGCTCAGCATTGTCGTAGCCACGGCTGAATACAATTCCATTTCGGGCGTCAGCCGAAACGCTTTCGCTCCTTCGTGGTTGAGCGTTTCGGCGTTTTTGCGGTGGTAAAAATTAAATTTCATGGCTGATAATGATTTATTTGTGCTTTGACGATACAAAGGTTAGCCCCAAGTGCGCAGTCTTTTTGCGCAGATGAAAATATTTTCGGAAATTTTGGAGAAATATTGTTTTTCAATCCACAATCGCCCCTCGAAAATCGAAAATACCTATGCCCGTCAACCGTAATGCCCTGATCCGTTTTAAAACCATCGACGCCTGCCTGCGCAATCGCTACCGCAAATGGACGTTGGAAGACCTGATTGAAAAAGTCTCCGACGCTATGTATGAATATGAGGGGATGGACAAAGGCATCAGTCGCCGTACCGTACAGGCCGATATTCAGCTGATGCGCAGTGATAAGCTGGGCTATTTTGCGCCGATTATCGTGGTTGATAAAAAATACTATACCTACGAAGATCCCAGTTACAGCATTACCCAAATTCCGCTTACTGATCAGGACCTTACCCGAATGAATGAAGCGGTGGAAGTATTGCGTCAATTTAAAGGATTTTCGCACTTTCAGCAGTTGAATTCGGTCATTCAAAAGTTGGAAGACCATGTCTATGCCGCCAAACATCACCAACGGGCGGTAATTGATTTTGAAAAAAATGAAAACCTGCGCGGATTATCGTATTTGGATATTTTGTACCAAGCTGTAGTTCAACAGAAAGTTTTAAATATGACTTACCAATCCTTTCGGGCACGGGAGGCGAGTCAATTCTTTTTTCACGTGTGGTGGCTCAAAGAATTTAAGAATCGCTGGTTTGCGGTAGGAGTGAAAAACGGGCAGAGTGACATTCTACATTTGGCATTGGACCGAATGGTGGAGGCAACGCTCAGTGATGAAACAGAGTATCGCCCGAATGAACACCTTTCCTCGGACGAATTTTACAAAAATGTAATCGGAGTTACGGTCAGTCCGACGTTGCGGGCGAAAAAAGTAAAGATTTGGGTAAGCGCCGAGCACGCACCGTATGTGGAAACGAAGCCGTTGCATCATTCCCAAAAAACCCTGGAATCGCTTCGTGACGGCATTGTCATTGAAATCTGCGTCCAACACAATTTTGAGTTGGAAAAAGAAATTTTGGGTTTTGGCGACGGAATGAAAGTACTGACGCCCGAGCATCTGCGTAAACGCATCCAACAGCGACTCAGCGCCGGTGCGAAGCAATATGAAGATAGGGATGAGTGAAACTCAATATATTCTAAAGAAACCTGTTAATTTTGTAAAAACGCACAAAGCCATGTCTGCATTGGAAATCAAAGAATTAATCCATAGGCAAGTAGATCTTCTGACTGACAGCGAAGATATCGAAGACCTGTATGCTACAATCAGTCTGTTTTTTGAAAGTCGAGATATTCATTTTGACAGTAATCACCCGGCATTCATTGAAAAATTATCCCATACCCTGAAAGAGGCTGAAAATTCACCGGGCATCACTACTGAAGAACTTAAAAATAAGATGCGGGAATGGCGTATGAAATAAAGTGGTCGGACCCCGCGCAGGATGAAATTCACGAAATCATAAACTATCTGCTTGAAGAATGGGGTGATAAAGTAGCTGAACAATTATCAGAACAAATCTTAGAAATATCAGAATTACTCGCCAATCATCCCTATGCAGGGAGAAGGCATGAAGTTTTAAAGGCTGTCAGAGAGTTTCGTGTAAAACCTTATTATTTGTTGTATTACACAGTGATAGAATCAAGACATGAAATCTTAGTTCTCGATTTTGTTGATTCAAGAAAAAGAAATCATTGATAAAAACGAACCGGCTATTTTTTAACCGCAAAATTCACAATGAAAAAGCACCAAGAACGCCAAGGTTTTCTTTTGTACTCCCGGTGCTTTTCAATATACCCTGAGGTTAAGAGATTTTAAATCGCAGGCAATGTGGGCCGTTTGGCCAAAGCGTCATTGATCACGCGCAGGACTTTTTCACGCTCCTCACCAATCAACGGCAAGCGGGGCTGACGTACATATTCCGTTCCCAAGCCCGTAGCGACTTCGGCCAATTTGATATTTTGAACAAACTTGGCGGAAACATCCAAGTGCAACAGAGGGAAAAACCAACGATATAACTCACGCGCTTCCACAATACGACCCTGTTTAGCCAATTCATAAATCACTACCGTTTCGCGCGGGAAAGCATCTACCAAGCCGGCAACCCAACCGTCAGCGCCCATGATAAGGCTTTCCAAAGCCAAATCATCGACTCCCGACAGAATTTTGAAACGTCCGCCCAATTCATTGATGATATCAGTCATGTAGCGAATGTCGCCCGTAGACTCTTTCATGGATTCAAAGTGAGCATTTTGGGCTAAATCCTTAAACATCGGAATACTCACAAACGTCTTGTAAGCCAATGGGTTGTTGTAGATCATCACGGGCAAATCTGTGGCATCGGCTACGGTATGCATGTAGTGCAGCGTCTCGCGGTCATCGGACGGGTAGCGCATCGGAGGCAACAGCATAAACCCGTTGGCTCCGGCTTCTGCGGCATGTTTGGCAAAGTTGACGGCCATTCGTGTACTGTTTTCGGCAATACAAATCACCAACGGTACCCGATCGGCAATCACCTCTTTGGCGGCAGTCAGCAAAGCCAATTTTTCATCATAAGTGAGGGTGCTGTTTTCTCCCAACGAACCGCAAACGATGATGCCGTGGACACCCGCTTTGATTTGTTCGTCAATATTGAATTTGAACGTAGCCAAGTCCAAAGTTTCGTCTTCAAAGAATTTTGTCGTAACGGCGGGATATACGCCAATCCAGTTTGGTTTCATTGGTTCCTTGGTTTGAAAGGTGATTGCTTATTTCAACAGATTGGCTGCAAAATTACAGCGGCACCGGCAGTCTCACTCTTTTTAGATTAATGATTTATGATACTATTTTAGCAACAATCGGGGCAAACATTGTTTCTAAATAACAACTAAGTATTATTTTTCCCTAAAACAAGTCTCCTTTATGCGGCCGCGTCTTTGTTATATTTATTTTTATAGTCCAACGGTGATAAACCCGTTACTTTTTTGAATACATCGCGAAATGCCTTAGTATCACTATAACCCACGTCATACATCACTTCGTTGACGGTCTTTCGGGTCAGTTCCAAATGCTTCTTTGCCGCTTCGATCTTCACACGTTGCAGATACTCAATGACGGTATTATTGGTAGCTTTTTTGAATCTTCGTTCAAACGTGCGACGGCCGATACCGAATCGGTCCGACAATTCATCGACGGTTACTTTTTCCTGATAATTAGCTTCAATAAAATCCTGCACCTTTTTGATTTCTACATCTTCGTGCATTTTTTGACCCTTAAAAATACTGAAGGGCGATTGGCTGTCGCGGCCGATGTCCAACACAAAAAATTTGGCAGCCAAAATAGCCATTTCACGACCCGCGTATTTTTCAATCAAATGCAACAGCAAATTCCAGTACGAACTCGCCCCTCCGCTCGAATAAAGCCCGTTTTGTTCCACAATGATCTTATGGTCGGTCAGGGTCACTTCGGGAAACATCGTACGGAATTCGTTGGCAAACAGCCAATGTGTCGAGCAGGATTTCCCGTTCAGCAGCCCGGTCGAAGCCAAAAGAAAAGCGCCCAAGCACAAACTTGCCACTTCCGCTCCGCTTTTGTATTGTTGCACGATCCACGGGAACAGCTCCCGATTGCGCTTAATGGCGTATTCCAAGTGACCGCCTATGGCCGGTACAATCACTAAATCAACTTTTTTGACCTCACTTAACAGCAGGTCAGCGTGAATGGAGATCAGGCCGTCGTTCAGCTTCACTTCCTTGGACTGGCCCACCAATTGTACATTAAAAAGAGGCGGCTTTCCTTGCGATCTGAAAAACTCATTGACGGCCGTAAACATATAGCGCGGGTCAATGATCGCCGCCGGAACGGCCATTTCAGGAACTAAGATCACTACGTTTTTCATGCTTGTCTTTTTTGCAAAGATAAACAACCGCGCTGTCGCTATCAACCCCTCAAATTGTCGTTTTTACACAGTCTTTTTTAGCTGAAATGACCGTAGGTTTGTCCTTTCATTCGGATACGCTCAGCCCATGGTACAGATCAACCCCTATTTGAATTTTAACGGTAACTGCCGCGAAGCGATGCTCTTTTACCAATCGTGTCTGGGCGGCGACCTGACCCTGCAACCCTTGGCCGAATCGCCGATGGCAGCTCAAATGCCTTCGGAGTCCGGAAATTTGATTTTGCACGGTGCATTGCAAAAAAACGGCACGACGCTCCTCTTGGGGTCAGATATGATCGGCGCGCATCGCACCAACGGAAACGCCGTAACCCTCAGTCTTTATTGCCACAGCAAAGAAGAAACTCGGCGTTGCTTTAACCGATTGGCCTCGGGCGGGGAAATCCTTGAGCCTCTGCATCAAACCTTTTGGGGAGCTACTTTCGGCCGATTGACCGACAAATTCGGTAATCATTGGCTTTTCCATTTTACCAAACAGTAACCAAACGCCCGTATTCACTCTCATGCCGTTGTTTGTGTCCGCACCATAGCGGTCAGGCTAAGGGGCAGCGCAGCGAGATAAGTATAGAAAATGGGTTGATATTAAGCGACCCGGGGCAGCGCCCCGTAATACTACGCTAACTGTTACGGGACACTGCCCCTGAGTCCTTTGACGTCTATGCGAAGGACACAACCGACGGCACCCTTCTTTACACTCTCTACCCTTTCCCCTAAATCATAGGATGTCGTTTGAATTCTTTCGTTCGGTCAAATAAATAACGATAGGTAGCGTGCAATTTATGGGGGGTACCTCCGAGCAATTCGGCAAAACGGATCATTTTCGGGTTGAAATCGCCGATCCAATTTAATTCTAAGTCAGTATATTGATAATTGGGACGCCAAGCCACTTTGGAGGCTGATAAGGCAATGGCCGATTCTACCCCTCGCCCCTGAAATTCGGGAACGACACCAAAGATCACGCCAAAGGCTTTATGATTGGTTTTCATCCATTTATGGTATAAAAACTTTAATTTCCCGATCAAATCCAGCTTTCCGTTGACGTATTTGAAGATCTGATTCAACTCGGGAAGCATGATAAAAAAGGCAATGGGCTTGCCCTCGTGATACCCAAACCACATCAGTTCTTCATCTAAGATCGGTTTCATGCGTTTCATGATTCCGCGCGACTTCTCGGGAGTCATCTCTTCCGCTCCCGAATTGGCCGCCCACGCTTTATTGTATATAATGCGAAAATCTTCGGCGTATTTGTCCAATTGTTTTTTATCAATATACCTGAATTCATAATTTTTCTGATTCAGAATTCGCTCCGCCCGTTCAAAAAAAACGCGATTGACCCGCTCCATAAATCGCTCTTCGGGCATATACAACAAGAAGGTTCGCTGCTCAAAATAGAGTTGAAACCCGTAGTTCTCAAAAAAACGCTGATAATAAGGAAAATGATACCCCATTCCGTAAAGGGGTTCTTTGTCAAAACCGTGGATCAACAGTCCCCAAAAACGGTCGCGCTCCCCAAAATTGATGGGGCCGTCCATGGCTTCCATCCCCCGTTTGGTCAGCCAATTTTTGCAGGTATCAAACAATGCAAAAGCAGTCTTTTCGTCTTCGATGCACTCAAAAAAACCCATACCGCCCGTAGGTTGGTCGTTGCCTTTCGTAGCAGTGTCTCGATTCACAAAGGCAGCTACTCGTCCGACGGTCTTTCCGGCATGGTCCACAGCAATCCATCGGGTACATTCGCCGTATTTGAAATATTTATTTTTTTCAGGATTGAACGTGTCTTCTATATCTTTATCTAACGGGCGAATCCAACAGGAATTGCCTTTGTAAAGACGTACGGGCAGCATCAAAAATTCGCGTTGATGGTGAGAATCAGAGCCTACTTCAAGGATTTGCATAGCGAAAAAATAAGTCAAAAATCACATCCGAAAAAATTGATAAGACTTTCCAAGTCTGCGAAATTATGCGTTTCCGACAGATTATAAAGCATCGGCTTCCACAAAAAGCTACCTTTGTCCTCTTAAACCACCAATGAATTATTTCCAATGACCAAAAAACGTCTTGCTGTCTTTGCTTCGGGGTCGGGATCGAATGCCGAAAAAATTGCGGAGTATTTTGCCGATTGTACTGATATTGAGGTAACGCTGATTCTTTCCAACAATCCGCAGGCGGGGGTCATTACCCGCGCGCGCCGACTGCACATTCCTGTACTTCTCTTTGACAGAAAGACCTTTTATGAAACCGAAAAAATCATTGAAGTTTTGCAAAATGAACAAATTGATCTGATTGTCTTAGCGGGCTTTATGATGCTGATTCCCGAAGCTATGGTACAGGCTTTTCCCAATAAGATCATCAATATCCACCCGGCGTTGTTGCCCAAATACGGTGGCAAAGGCATGTACGGTCATTTCGTTCACGAAGCCGTGGTCGCCGCCAAAGATCTCGAATCGGGAATTTCTATCCACTACGTCAACGAGCGATACGACGAAGGAGACATTATTTTTCAGAGCAAATGTTCCCTCACTCCCGACGATACGCCCGAGGAAGTAGCTCGCAAAGTACAAGTATTGGAACACCGGCATTATCCGGAAGTAGTAGAGCGACTTCTTCGCTAAAACAATCCGTTTATTATCAAAATATACCGGTAACTGTTTCTGCTTTTCCGCTTTATGTATCATCATAACACCGGATTGTATGAAGCTGTTACTCAGTTTGTTGCTTGCACCTGTATTTCTGATGGCCCAACCCGCGGTGTGGGTTATCAAAGGGAAAGTTCAGGAACCCAACCAAAGCCCGATTCCGTTTGCTACGGTTTACATTAACAACACTTCTATCGTTACCACTGCTGATGATAAAGGCGCGTTTTCCCTTTCCGTTCCGCTCCGTTTCAAAAAAGTGGAGTTGGTAGCGTCATTTGTCGGATACACTTCTGTAAAAAAAACAATAGAACAACTTCCTAAGCCAACTCCTTTTTATACGCTTGAACTTGCCTCCGCCAATAAGCTTGCCGAAGTGAAAGTGATGGCAAAAATGGAGCGGGATTGGAGAAAACGCTGGCGAATTTTTGAACGCGGATTAAAAGGAGATTCCCCGCTCACCAACGACTGTATTATTCTCAACCCGGAAGTCGTCCGGCTGGGGTATGACAGTCTTCAAAAGCAAGTGACAGCCACGGCCACTGAGCCTATTATCCTTCAAAACAATGCCTTTGGGCTGAAGATATTATTTCAATTAGAATCCTTTCACTCTGACGGAGAAAAGACGTTTTTTTCCGGAAACAAATTTTTTCAAAGTATTCCCTCCGAAAACGACCGAATCAAATCGCGCCAAACGAGAACCCGCGATGTGGCCTACCGTAACTCGTTTCGTCATTTCCTTGTCTCTCTTGCCAATAATCAACTTACTGAAAACGGTTTTGAAGTGTACGCTGTGCGGCAAATGAATGAAGTGTACAGAACCAGGATCCCTTTTTCCGGCGAATTAGCGAGTCGGAATTTCAGAGAACTCAAGGCGACAGATATTTGCTATCGCGACGAGAAAACCGGTCAATACCTGTTGCAATCGGAATCACTGCTTTTCATTTTTGCCTTAAACAGTTATAATACCAACTCTATTTTCTTTGATCGTCCGCAGAAATACTCCCGACTGTTTTTACCGCGACAATACCTCACTTTCAATGAAAACGGTTGGATAACTGCGCCCAACGGCATGGTGCTTTATGATTACTGGGGACAAGAAGGGTTGGCTAATTTACTCCCAAGCGACTATCTTCCTTCGGATATTCCTGTTTTAGATTCCTTGGTAAGACAATCACCTACTCCGCTCAGTTTGAGCACACAGCTTCCCTCCTTACCCAACGTTGAAGTACCGGTGCCTTCCCAAGGGGTTCAGTACGAACGAGGAAAAACAATGCAGGTACAAGAGCAAACTCCCCTCGTTAAGTTGGATTACGAAGTCAAACTCGTGGAAAGTGATTATGGGCTTTCTGTTTTTGAGCTATTACGACGTATTCCGGGGCTCCGCGTCTCTTTCATCCATGGTGACTATTCGATTGCCTTTACAGGAAATTTTGCCGGTTTTGAGGGTCAAGGCAACAGTACTCCTGCCTTGGAATTAGATGGGGTGTTCACCGATAATCCCGAAACCGTCATGGAAATACTGAAATCGTTGCCCGTACGACAAATCCAAAAAATTGGGGCTGTCAAATACGGAAACAGTGCTGTTTACGGCGCACGCGGCGGCACCGGAACCATTGTCATTCAAACCGTCAAATAATTGATTCAACAAAAATCAGGATTGGAGATAAGTCCGATTTTCTGCCTGAATGCATCTGCCTCAGCGTTTTGTCACTACCAATTCTACTCTGCGGTTTTTGTCGCAAGGACTCGGTTTGCACAGCAACCGCGTATCTCCATACCCTCTGGTAGTAATTCTCGCTGAACTTATGCCTTTTCGGATCAAATACTCCCGCACGGCATTGACTCGGTCGCGAGACAAAATCAGGTTCTTTTCGGCATCTCCGATCTTATCGGTATGACCCTCTAAGCGAATTTCAACGCCGGGATTGGCCTTCATCCATTCAGTCACACGGTCTAATTCTTTGTAGGAACTTTCCAACAACTCCGACTTGGTCAGTTCAAAGTACAAATTCTCCATCACCATCGGCTTATTGATCAAAGCTGCATCATAAGGCGTAGCGGGCGGCACCGGCTTCGGTTCGGGCTTTATTTCGAGTTCTTTTTTCTTTTCGGGTTTGGGAGTTCGTTCTTTTTTCGGTTGGCGCTCCCGCTTTACTTTCGGCTCTCGTTTCGGCTTTGCTTCCCGCGGCGATTCCACTTCCTTTCGTTCTCGCGATACAGTTTTTCGATGAGAGACAACGGTGACGGGCAATTTAAAATTGAGCATTATCACGCTTTGTGAAATATCTACCCGACTTACGCCTGCGATTTGGTTATTTCGGTAAAATGTATTCTCGGTTTGAACCAGCTTGGTTAGCGGGTGGTAATAAGCTAAGCTTAGTTCTATACCGCTGTTTTCCCCTATCAGGATTCCGAATTCGGGCACGACCAAAGGAACGCTTTTTTGCAGATTATACGTGCGCGACCGATAGCCGGTGCCGTTTTCCATATAGCCTCCCTCCCTTTCCGTCAATTTTTCGCGCCCGGAAGCCGTATTCATGTAAAATAAGGCAGAATAATAGCCCCCCAATTGCGCGTAAGTTCCCGACCATTCCCGCATCCAAGTACGTCGCAACAGTAAACCGGTCCGCAGAAAATTGAAGTTCCAAACCGTAGAAACCAGATTGTGACCTTTAAAAGAAAAGCTGAAAGGGTGTTCCAACTTAAAAACCTGACGCTGCCAGGCAGTACTTAATCCGACAGACCAACGATTCTCGGAACGACGGTCTTTCCAACGATAATACGTTTCAAACCCCCACAAGCTTGTACGGTATTTGCGCGTGTAAACCGTGCCGTCGCCTCTGACCAATTCTCCTTCGTAAGAGGAAACACCCCAAGCCGGTTTTGAGGCTTCTGTCCCGCTGAGCAAAGTAACTTTCGGGGGGATAACCGTCCCCAAGCTATACATCGGGGCAATGACCCAATCCCGTTGACGCGTGTGGCTTTGTGCCCTTAAAGCGGAAACAAGAATTAAACTTGCCGGGACAATCAGGAATAATTTCAGTAGGTATGTCTTCATGTGCTTATGGAATCATACCTAAAAGTAAAATAGAAAAAGCCGCTTGCCAAACCACAAGCGGCTTTTGTATCTGCCTATTTACTAAACGGTTAGCAGTACCTTCAGAAAACGTCGCAGCGTCATTTATTTCTTGGTCACCACCAACTCCACGCGGCGATTCTTTTCGCAAGGGCTCGGTTTGCACACCAAACGAGTATCACCGTACCCTTTGGCAGCAATGCGGGCCGAGCTGACCCCTTTTCGGATCAAGTGTTCCCTCACGGCATTGACGCGATCACGGGAGAGCATCAGGTTTTTCTCCGGGTCACCTATTTTGTCGGTATGGCCTTCCAATCGAATTTCAACACTTGGGTTAGCTAACATCCATTCGGCCACGCGGTCCAGCTCTTTATAGGAACTTTCCAATAACTCCGACTTGGTCAGTTCAAAATAGATGTTGTCCATCACCAAAGGCTGATTGACCACGGCCTCATCATAGCGCGAAGGCGTTACGGTCGGTTTGGGTTCGGGCTTTACTTCCGGCTCCGCTTTCTTAGCCGTTTTTTCCGGCTTAGGTTCCTTTATCTTTTTAGGTTTGGGCTCTTTCTTAGGTTTAGGTTCCTTTATTTTCTTTGGCTTAGGTTCTTTTACCTTTTTGGGCTTGGGTTCTTTCACGGGCTTCGGCTCGTAAACTTTCGGCTCCGATGCAACCTTTTCGCGCCCGCGGCTGACGGTAATCGGTAATTTGATATTGGCCATGACCACTCCTAACGAAACATCCGTTCGGTTGACCCCCATTACCTGATTAGACTTCACAAAGGAGGTTTCCATCTGAAGCAAATTTTGCAGCGGATGGTAATAGGAGATACTGAACTCAATCCCTCGGTTTTCACCGTACTGCATTCCGATCTCCGGAACGATCTGAATCACCCCTTTCTGAATATTGTAGGCTTTGGTTCGATCGCCGTTTCCCTGCTCCATAAATTCATCCTCCCACGGTTTCAACCCCTTCGGACCGGAAGGCGACTGAGTATAAAATAAGGTAGAATAATAGCCGCCCAACTGAATGTAGGTACCGGCCCATTCTTTCATCCACGTGCGGCGAAGCATCAATCCGGTTCGAGCATAATTAACATTCCACACTGTGGCGCTGATATCGTACCCTTTAAAAGAAAACGAGAACGGATGCTCCAGTTTAAAGACCTGCTGATGCCATGCGGTACTGAGACCGACGGCCCAACGATTATCAGAACGACGTTCTTTCCAACGAAAGTACGTTTCCAGGCCCCACAGGCCGGTATAGTAGGTGTGCGGGGTAAGGGTACCGTCTTTGGAAATAAGCTCACCGCGGTAGGAGGTGAGCCAAGCCGAGCGAGCGGCGGCTGTACCGCTGATAAGGGACACTTTCGATGGGATAATGCCGCCGATACCCGTCATAGGAGCAATGACAAAATCGCGCTGACGGGTGTAATTTTGTGACCGGGTATCTACGAAGAAGGCTACCCATAAAAAGCAAAAAATAAAGAGATTCCGGTAAGAGGTTTTCATCGCTGTATAAAAAAATAATGGCTAAATTATACAGCAAGAAGCCGTCTGTCAACCAACAAACGGCTTCTTTATAATTTACTTATTATACGGCCTTGTAGGTTACGATTAATAAGTTTTACGGCAATTTTTACCCAACTCGCCGGTCGGATTTCTCATCCGACGGCGAGTTGATTCTGATTTTCGGAACACTTAAAAAACATATTTATTTTCAGCGATCATCGCTTCTGCTACACGGCGACGGGCCGTTTTAGTATTCATGGGTTCGATCTTGGTAAATCGCTTCAGACCCATTAACATTACTCGAAGTTCGTCGCCTTCGGCAAAGCCCATAATGGCAGCCTTACCGGCGGCATTTATTTTTTCTACCGCTTCGTGCAAATAGCACAGTGCCATGTCTTTTTGTAAAGCACAGGCCGCTTCTCCTTTGATACCGATCAGCTTTTCGGTACGCAACAATGCTGATTCGGCCGCGTAGATTTCAATCGCCATATCGGCTACATTCATCAGGATTTCCTGCTCTTCCGAAAGTTTCATCATAAACTTCTGAACCGCTGCACCGGCAACCATCAATGCTGCTTTTTTCAGGTTTTTGATCACTTTCTTTTCCGATGCAAAAAGAACTTCCTCATCGGCAGTGCTGAAGTCCGGAATAGACATGATTTCTTTCGCTACGGCCATAGCAGGACCCATCAGGTCGATTTCCCCTTTCATGGCGCGTTTGAGCAACATATCGACTGTCAACATTCGGTTGATCTCGTTGGTCCCTTCAAAGATCCGGTTGATACGGGCATCACGATAGGCACGATCCATAGGGGCATCGGCAGAGAAGCCCATACCGCCATAGACTTGTACCCCTTCATCCACCACATAATCAAGCACTTCTGAACCATGTACTTTCATCATCGCACATTCGATGGCAAACTGCTCCAAGGCTTTCAATTTGGCTTCAGCATCGGTCATTCCTTTTTCTTTCAAATCCGCAATGGCATCGTCAATATTCTGTCCCGCACGGTAAGAAGCCGACTCTGAGGCATATAATTTGATCGCCATTTCGCCCAGTTTATGTTTAATGGCTCCAAACGTACTGATAGCTATCCCGAACTGTTTACGTTCGTTGGCATATTGTACCGCTTGGGTGGCTACCTGCTTAGCACCGCCCACGGCCGCCACCGCCAATTTGATCCGTCCGATATTGAGAATGTTCACCGCTATCTTAAACCCATTCCCGCGGTCGGAGAGCATATTTTCAACCGGAACATGGCAATCATTAAAAAATATTTGGCGCGTATCAGAGCCTTTGATCCCCATTTTATGTTCCGGCTCATTCATGGTAATACCGCCAAACGTTTTTTCGACAATAAAAGCGGTCAGATTTTTGTCTGTTTTTCCTCCTTCGTCAATTTTGGCAAAAACGATGAACACATCGGCAAAACCACCGTTGGTGATCCACATTTTTTGTCCGTTGATGATGTAGCTTTTCCCATCTTCGCTCAAAACCGCTTTGGTTTTGCCCGAATTAGCATCTGAACCCGAATCCGGTTCGGTCAGACAGTAAGCGGCTTTCCACTCGCCGGAAGCCAACTTAGGCAAATATTGAGCTTTTTGCTCCTCATTACCATAATACACAATAGGCAACGTACCGATGCCGGTATGGGCAGACAAAGCCACAGAGAAAGAATTACCGGCGCCCGTGGCCTCGGCTACGAGCATAGACGTATTAAAACTCATACCGAATCCACCGTATTCTTCCGGAACGGCAGTTCCCAACAAACCCAATTCTCCCGCTTTGTCCATTAATGAAGACATCAGATCGGGCGACTTAGCCTTATCAATCTCTTCGACACGCGGCCAAATTTCGGTAGCCAGAAAGTCACGGCATGATTGAGCAATCATCAGCTGCTCTTCGGTAAACTCTTCAGGAATAAATACTTGAGAAGCGTCAGTGTCTTTGATCAGGAATTCACCCCCTTTGATACCGGCGCGATTTTCTACTGCTATCATGGTCTTTAGGAATTTGTTAAATTGTTCTGCTTGCATACAAAATTAGAGGAAACAAAAATAGTATGCAAGCATACTATTAAAAAATTTTCTATTTAGATTAGTTATGTTTGCAGAAAAATGCAAATGCTTTTTAGATTCAGTATTAAGCATTGAACTGCGTATGACGGAAACAACTGCTATATCCCCCGAAGTACTTGCCCGCTATGAGATTGTGATCGGCTTGGAAGTACATTGTCAATTACAGACCGAAACTAAGATTTTTGCGGCAGACGCTAATCGCTTTGGCAACGACCCTAATACAAATATCAGTGTAATCACGCTGGCGCATCCGGGCACCTTACCGAAGCTCAATAAAAAAGCCGTTGAGTATGCGGTACGGATGGGCCTGGCATGCCGGTGCGACATTACCCGATACACTATATTCGACCGAAAAAATTATTTTTACCCCGATCTGCCGAAAGGCTATCAGCTTTCCCAAGACAAAGCGCCCATCTGTGTAGGGGGCGGTATTCCGGTCACCTTCAAAAACAAGGAGGGAAAAACGGTCGAAAAGACCGTGAAGATTCATCACATTCACTTGGAGGAAGATGCCGGCAAATCGGTGCATGACGGAGCAGCTACCGACACTCTGTTGGATTATAACCGAGCCGGTACACCGCTTATTGAAATGGTAACCGACCCCTGCATCGGATCCGCAGAAGAAGCGGGTGCTTTCCTGACAGCAGTACGGCAATTGGTACGCTTTATTGACATTTGTGACGGAAACATGGAAGAAGGCTCGTTGCGTTGTGATTTGAATATTTCGGTCAGACCCAAAGGAACCTTACCTTTCGGCACCAAAGTAGAGGTCAAAAACATGAACTCTATCCGAAACGTGATGAAGGCCGTAGAAACGGAATATCGACGTCAGGTAGCGATGGTGGAAAACGGTGAAACGATTTTGCAGGAAACGCGAATGTTTGACCCCGAAACGGGCGAAACGTACGGCATGCGGGTCAAAGAAACCATGAACGACTACCGCTATTTTCCTGAACCGGATTTGGCTCCCGTCTTTATTACTGATGATTGGATGGAAAAAATCCAAGCCGAAATGCCGCCTTTACCGCGTGCATTGTTTGAAAAATTTACCGGTCAATACGGTTTGTCGGCCGGACATGCCGCTACTCTTACCGATACCAAAGATATAGCCTTGTATTTTGAGGAGCTTGGCACAACTTGCGGAAATTATCAGGCAGCGGCTAATTGGGTATTAGGCCCGGTCAAAACGTTTCTTAACGAAAACAGTGATGCTGCTGCCGACCGATTCCCGCTTTCCCCGGCTCAGTTGGCCGATGTCATCAAATTAGTGGAAACCAATCAGGTAAGCCATACCACTGCGGTACAGAAATTACTGCCGATTTTACTTGAAAATCCGAATCGGAATGCGTTGGAAACGGCTAAACAAAACAACTGGCTGCAAAACAGCGATGCCGGTGCGTTAGAAGGCATCGTAGAGGAAGTACTAACTGCCATGCCCGATAAAGTACAGGAGTTCAAAAAAGGCAAAAAAGGCCTGATGGGGTTATTTGTGGGAGAAGTGATGAAGAAGTCCAAAGGCAGTGCTGACCCGAAAGTGGTCAATCAATTATTGGCAAAGAAATTGGCGTAACCTACGTGTCGGCTGGCTTGAAACCGACCGCCACTTCACTAAATCTACCTGTATGAAAAGAGTAATCGGTCTCGGCGGTATTTTTTTCAAATCAAAAGACCCTGCCGCCTTGCGCGAATGGTACCGAAAACATTTGGGCATTGCTGCGGAAGAATGGGGTACTCAATTTTTCCCGAAACAGTTGGAAGAGGCCAATTTGGACGCTTATCAAGTATGGAGTCCCTTTTCAGAAACTACGACCTATTTAGCTCCAAGCGACCGGCCGTTTATGCTCAATTTTATTGTAGATGACCTTTACGGCCTTTTGGAGCAATTGCGCTTAGAAGGAGTATCCGTTTTTGAAGAAACCCAAGATACAGAATTCGGAAAGTTCGGTTGGCTGCTTGACCCTGACGGTACCAAAATCGAACTTTGGCAACCTCCGCTGAAGCAATCTTAAGTGGTAAAATCAGTTGTTGGTTTTTAACTCTAAAGAGTTGCCCTTGAAATACACTAACTTTTCATTGTCAGTCGTTTAGGTCATAAAAACCCGACTGCGCCATGAAACACCTCTCCACACTTGCGTTTTTGTTCGGTCTGCTTCCGGCAGCTTATGCCACCCACCTGCTTGGAGGTGAAATTCAAGTTTCCCGTTTGACTTCTCAAAGCCTTACGTATCAATTCAAGGTCAATCTTTTTATGGATGATGTCAACGGGGCTTTGGCCGGCGAAGGTCAAAACCAAATAACGATCTGTGTGGGTGAAAGCGGGAAAACTATCACAGCAAAGCGTTTGTCACGAATCAAAGTAGCTCCGTCTGTTTCTTTAAATAGCTACGGCGAATCATTTACTTATGGATCTCCCGGCACTTTTACGGTGTCGGTTGCCATTGATAACCGAAGCGCCGGCATTTCTAACTTAAATACCGGTAATATCTCTCTCTATTTCCAAACTACGTTTGCTGCTAACATTATTAATACCACGCCGGTGCTTAACTCGCCCATAGGTACTCAACCCGCCTATTCAAAACAACTCTATACGGATAATGTAAACGCCGTTGATGCCGAAGGAGACAGTTTGGTGTATCGTTTAGGAGTGAGTAAGCAGCGTCAGGGGGATAATTGTACCGGCAAAACTATTTCCGATTATCGGTATCCTAATGAAGTGACCCGCCAAGGTACTTTTAAAATAGATGCCCAAACGGGGGAGCTTACCTGGAACGCCCCCATCCAAGTGGGCAGTTATGCCTATACGGTGATAGTGGAAGAATGGCGTGACGGCGTATTGATCAGCGAAACCCAACGGGAAGTAACCTTAGAAGTAACAGACCGCGGAGGCGACCCGATCCCGATTCCTCCTTTTGAATATCCGGGCAACGGTCTGATCACAAGTATTGAGCCCGAGTTAAGGGAGGTATTGCAGGTGTCTCCTTCTCCGGCCCGAAGTCGCGTAAAGGCCGCTTACGCTACGTCTAAGCCCGCGAGAGTTTTATTTCAGCTGGTAGATATCAAAGGAAAAATCGTGGAAGAGTATCAGGAAACCGAACGGTATCTGACCCACTCCCACGATTTTTACGTCGGAAATTTGCCGCAGGGACTTTATTTTATTCGAATGATTGCCGACAAAACAGTCACGGTTAAATTTATAAAGGAGTAATTTTCTACGCGTTTTTCACCAGATCAACCAACGTTTCTACCCAAATAGGGCTGTCGTTCAGGCTTTCGACAAGTTGCCAATGTTCGCCCCCTGCTTTCTCAAACAATTCTTTGTATTCTTCCCCCACTTCCAGCGTGGTTTCCAAACAGTCTGCCACAAACGCCGGAGAAAAAGCCAGTACTTTTTTAATCCCTTTCGCCGGCAACTCTTTGACAATATCTTCAGTATAGGGTTTTATCCACGGGTCATTTCCCAAGCGAGACTGAAAACAGGTGGTGTACTTTCCTTCAGGAAGGTTCAGGGCTTTGACCAGCAGCCGGGTGGTTTCGAAGCACTGGGCCCGATAACAGTGCTGATTCATGGCATGAAGCGAATCACAACAAGCGCCTAACTGACAGACCGATTTGGTCGGATCTCCTTTTTTGATCTGACGCTCGGGTAGTCCGTGGTAGCTGAAAATGTAGTGGTCGTAGGAATGACCCTCCAAGTATTTTCGGGCATTTTGCACAAATCCCTGAATAAATTTCGGATGAGATAAAAATTGATTAACAAATCTTACTGCCGGCATCACCTGCCACTTCGACAACACGCGCATCACTTCTTCGTACACTGAGCCGGTGGTGGCAGAAGCATACTGGGGAAAAAACGGAATGACGATGATCTCAGTCAACCCCATTTGTTGAAATTCGGTCAAGCCCGCTTCAATACCCGGGCTTTGGTAGCGCATCCCTAATTTTACGACGTAGTTGTCGCCGAGTGCCTCCTGCAGCATTTTTTCCACCGCAAACCCGTACACTTTCAACGGAGAGCCTTCCGGCAGCCAAACCTCTTTGTACGTTTTGGCTGATTTGGGAGCCCGAAAAGGCGCAATGATACCGTTTACCAATAAAAAGCGCGGCAGGAAGGGGATGTCAATCACCCGCCCGTCCATCAGAAATTCGCGTAAATATTTGCGTACATCGGGCGTATTAGGGCTGTCGGGTGTACCGAGGTTGACAATCAAAACTCCCGTTTTACCGAGAGGCGGTCGGGCAGATGCCGTTAATTCTGAGAGCGGGGAAATCATATTTTTGGGACAGAGAATGAGCGTTGATTGACGGGTAAAGTTGGTGACTGTTAAAAATAACTTGAATCAGATAAAAAAGTTCCTGTTTATTTTGGCTTTCGTTGGGGTTGGTTGTGAGGACACAACCAACGGTTGCAGGCAGTTGCGGTGACCGGCTCAAAACAATAAGCATCTGAAACTACAAAATCAAACATTACCTTTGTGGACTTTTTGCTTCTAAACAAAGGTAATTATACAAAGTAAACGTATGGCATTCAACTTCATCTACCATAAACCGCTCGTTATTTCCGAGATCGGTTGCAATTACATGGGAGACTTCGAGATCGCAAAGGAATTAATTCGATTGTCGAAAAATTGCGGCGCTGATTATGCAAAATTTCAAAAACGCAACGCCCGCGAACTCCTGACCGAAGAACAATACAACGCTCCTCATCCTGTGCCGTATAATGCCTACGGAAATACCTACGGAGCGCATCGCGAGTTTTTGGAGTTGAGTTGGGAGCAACACGCCGATCTTAAAGCCTATGCCGAATCGATCGGTATCGGTTATGCTACGTCGGTGTGGGACCTTACCTCAGCTCGGCAGATCATCGCTTTGCAACCGGATTTTATCAAAGTCCCCTCTGCTTGCAATAACCATTACGAAATGTTACGATTGCTGCGGGATGAATACAAGGGCGATGTGCATATCTCTTCCGGTATGACATTGTTGAGCGAAATAGAAGCAATCGTTGCGTTTTTTGAAGAAACCGGTCAAGCGCAAAGCCGTTTGGTGTTATACAATTGCACTTCGGGCTACCCCGTTCCTTTCAAAGACATTTGTTTGCTCGAAATCAACCGATTGTATGACCAATACGCAAACCGAGTCAAAGAAATCGGCTTTTCCGGGCATCACCTCGGCATTGCGGCCGACATAGCTGCTTATACTTTGGGGGCTCGTTGGATTGAACGTCATTTTACGAAAGACCGCACTTGGAAAGGCACTGACCACGCCGCTTCGTTGGAACCGGCCGGCTTGCAGAAGTTGGTTCGTGATCTGAACAGCATCTGCGAAGCGCTTACCTACAAGTCGAAAGAAATTCTCGACATTGAAGCCGAACAACGTACTAAATTGAAATACCGAAAAACCCAAACCGCTTAATCCGTCGAAGTATTTTATGTCGGCAACACCTAACGTATTGGCTATTGTTCAGGCCCGAAGCGGGAGCAAAGGGCTTCCTAATAAAAACTTATTGCCGTTGGCGGGGCATCCGCTGATCGCTTACAGTATCAAGGCGGCCCTCGCCACCCCTTCCGTTACCCGAACCATCATTTCTACCGATTCTGAAAAAATTGCCGACATCGCGGCAAAATACGGGGCCGAAGTTCCGTTTATCAGACCCGCTGAATTTGCACTGGACCTGAGCACCGATTTAGAAGTGTTTGACCATGCGTTGCGGTGGTTCATTGAAAATGAAAACTACCGTCCTGATTTGGTCGTACAATTGCGTCCTACCTCACCCGTCCGTTCGGTACAGCACCTCGAAGAAGCTATTCAACGATTATGGAATACGCCCGACGCCGACAGCATTCGAACCATTACCCCTTCGCCCATTACTCCTTACAAAATGTGGGTGTATGATGAGGCTGCCTCAACCATGAAACCGCTGCTAAGCCATCCTGACTTACCGGAGTTTTATAACGAACCGCGCCAAAAACTGCCGCCGGTGTATTGGCACATCGGTAATTTGGACGTCATCCGTCCTCACGTCATTTTGGAAAAAAAATCTATGTCAGGGTACCCGATACTGCCTTATGTATTACCCTTTGACTATGCCATTGACATTGATGACCTTGCGGGTTTTCGCAAAGCCGAAGAAACCATGAACTTGGTGGACTGTGTCCGAATTGAAAACGGCTCAACCGAGGCATAAAACACTGTTTCTATGTTTAAAAAGGCAGTCATTGCGGCAATAGGCAGTTTGCCGATCCTTTTTTACTTTTGGTATTTGCAGCGCTTCAGCACGTCGTTGCCCAATGAAGACGATATTCCTGCCATTCTGGCTTTTATCAACCGTGCGTTTCCGTTTTCTGTCGAATCCGTACGTCTTTTGTTTATTCCTTTTCGGGAACACGTTATTTTACCGGCCAAAATCATCGCTTATCTGCAAGTGCTTACCACGGGGCACATGCACCTGCCGATGATGATTTTACTCGGAAACCTCTTTTGGGTACGCGTAGCGTGGTTGCTTTATGCGGTGTCCAAAACAGCCAAACTTCCTGCCCTGTATTTTCTTCCGGTTCCTTTTCTTCTTTTTCAGGTACAGTTTTCGGAAACAGCCCTGTGGCCCATGGCCTTGTGGTCTAATCTGATCGTGGTGTGGTTAGCGGTTGAATCGTTTCGGTTGTTGATTACCTCTAAGAAGGAATGGCGGCAATTCGGGGGAGCGTTTCTTTTGGCTCTCGCCGCTACTTTCTCCAACGGCAACGGACTGTTGGTATTCCTTATCGGTTTCGGGATTTTATTGTACCGAAAAGCCGACCGAGGACGGGTGGTGCTGTGGTTGACAGGAAGCGTTATTTCGATTGCCTTGTACGGTTGGGCCAAGTCGTCAGGTGTTCCCGATTCCTATTACGGGGTTCAGACCCATCCATTGAAGTGGGTATTGGGCAGTATGATTTTTGTCGGCAATTACGGAGATTTCGTATCAGGCAGTTTGAAAACGGCAGCTTTAGCTTTGGGTTTTGTGTTGACAACGGCCGTTTTGGCAATCCATTTTTTACAATTCAAAAAATCGACCTATGCCGCTTCTCCTTATTTTCTATGGTTCTCGTCTTTTCTTTTTATTCTTCTGACGGGGGCAGCGGTAGCTTTATTACGCACCGAACCGGTCGGACTTGATGCCATGTATTTGGGGCGTTATCGGCATTATTCTGCGTTAGCCGTTGCCCTTGTTTACCTAACCGTTGTCAGTTATCTGTATCCGAAACGTGCTGCCGATTGGCTTTTTTACGGCACCTTAGGATTGAGTGTGTTGGTCGGGGCACTGTCTTACTACAAAGATTGGGGCTACCGCTACATGGATAATCAGCGCTTTTTTACAGATGCCTATAACATGCAGTACAATAATACCCTGTACGTCGAAAAACAAGAGCAAATGGCCTTTCCCGCAATCTTTCGGGAAACCCTCCGTAAAAATTTATTGGCCTCCGACTTACTCCCCTTGTTACAGAAGCGCTCAAGTTGGTTGTCTCCCCCGCAAGATGCCCCTTTGATTACCGCTGACGTACAAATTGACTCCCTTACAGACAGTACCCGTTGCCTCCGGGTGTACCGAGTCGAGACCGACCGACCGGCTTTTGTATTGAAGTCTGAGGAAATGTGGGTGTGGTTACTGAAAAGTGAGCACTATGTATATGTATATCCTTCGACCTCCCTTAAAACAAAGCCCGGTCAGTTCTTTCGGGATTTTACTTATTTTAAACCGGGTTTTGCGGGAGAATTGGCAACCTGTCGCCTTCCGAAAGAGGAGTATCAACTATTCTTAGTAAATCTTTCCGGAACAGGAGAACTCCATTTTTTTCGAACCGATCAGATGATCCGCAATTAAGTATTTACCTACTTGATATGACCGCAATAAAACTATTTTTGACCGATGTGGACGGTGTATTGACCGACGGCAGCATGTATTATACCGAAAGCGGCGACGAAATCAAGCGATTTCACACGCACGACGGGATGGCGTTTGAGTTGCTTCGGAATGCCGGCATCAAAACAGGTATCATCACCTCCGAAAACACGCAGATTGTGGCACGCCGCGCGGCCAAAATCAAAGCAGATTATCTTTTTCAAGGTAAGCGAAACGGTGGAAAATTGGCCGTTGCGCAACAAATTTGTGCCGAAATGGGTATCTCGCTGGCTGAAACTGCCTACGTGGGAGACGACATCAATTGTTTGGACCTGTTGAAAGCAGTAGGGATAGCAGCCTGTCCGGCCAATGCGGTTTCAGTCGTTAAAAACTTACCCGGTATCATTCAGCTCGAAAAAAGAGGCGGTGACGGTGCCGTTCGTGAGTTTGCCGACCTTTTGTTGAACCCGTAATTTTTCGGTTGTCAGTACAACTTTCAGTCGTCAGTGGGGACACTGACGACGACAGAGAACAAACAGTACACTTTCAGTCGTCAGTGAGGACACTGACGACGGCGGCAAGTTTTGATCGTCAGTGGGGACAATGGCAGCAATTTTTTCCTGTCGTCAGTGGGGACACTGACGACGGCATTTGCGGTTAAAAGCCATTGTCAGTGTCCTCACTGACGACGGCGGCAATTTTCAAATTTGCTCAAATCGACTTAACATCTAATTTTACCCCTCAAAAACATACCTCGTGCCCTCCCAAAAATCCTCTCTTATCGGCTTTCGTTGGTTGCTTCTTTTTACCGCAGCGTATGCAAGTTGGTATTTTTACTACGTCTGTCGGTACGCCGTCGATATTCCTTATTTGGACGATTATGATGCCATCCTGAAATACATTCTCGACTACCGGGAGGCTCCAATCACGGACAAAATAAAATCATTGCTGCTGCCCCATAACGAACACATTATGGCAATGACCCGTCTTGTCAGTTGGCTCAGCTACGGCCTGTCGGGGAAGATACATTTTGGGGAGTTGCTCCTCCTCGGCAACGGTTTGCTGTTGATTCAGTTGGGCTTACTTTACCGCTTGTATCAACCTTCCCCCCGTTTGTCTGCGATTTACTTTTTGTGGGTAGTGGCGGTGTTTTTAAACCCTCAATACTCTCCCACTTCCTTTTGGACGATGGCCCTTTGGTCCAATATTTGGGTACTGCTGCCGGTCACCTTTTCGATTTTTCTTCTTTCCCATCCCAAAGCGTGGTTTTGGGCCATCCCCTTCGCGATTGTTTCGTTATTCAGCAACGGCAACGGGCTGATGATTTGGCCGACGGGGCTTTTCCTGTTGTTGCTGCAACAGAGACCGCTGAAACAAGTCGTTATTTGGGGAGGAATGGCCCTTTTGAGCAGCGGAGTCTATTTTTATTTGCTTCGCCAACAACCGTCTTCGGGAGTGTTTGCCTTGAGTCATCTTCCGATGCTGCCGCTCAATGTATTGGCCTTTTTGGGTTCTTACGGGGCATTGACGGGCGGAAAACCGGGACAAATCATGGCCCTATTGGTGGGAATCTCCGTCGTGACGGTAAGTTGGTTCGCTTTTAAAAAATACCGAAACACCCGGGAACGTACCGATTTGCTGCTGCTTTCGCTCATGGTTTTTATTATCCTCACGGCTTTGGCTGTGGGTTTGTTTCGGGCAGAAAAAGGAATGGGTATCATCATCGGAGGCCGTTATCGTCAATATTCTTCTTTGGCAGTGGCCCTGAGTCTGTTGATGGGATTTCGCGTCTTCGGCGTCCGAGTCAATCGCCGTTTGGTCTTCATTCCTTGGGCTGCGGTGGGCATGATTACGGTGCTGAGTTTTTATCGGGATATCGGCTTACGCAAAACTACCGAATGGCGGACAGTAGCTGACTACCACAATTTTTTGCACAACCGGTTGGATGTGTACACGACCGACGGAACACCCCGTTTCGGCCAAACGGCCGTGGAAGCCCATCGAACCGGCCTCTATACCGTTCCGTCTCGATATGATTTGAAAGCTCAACTCCAAACGGCCCGCCGTCTTCCGTTTCGAGGGGATTATGAAAAACAATACAATGAAGAAAAAAAGGCGGATGGTGTCACCTGCGGGAATTATTGGCTCATTGAAGAGCCGCAATTGGATTTTCCCAAAGCACCGGAAGAAGCCATCTATTTGGTCTTGACCGACGGTCAAAAAAATATCGTTTTTCCGACCGCTTCTACCCGCAACAGTTGGATGGCTATGTTGAAACAAGGCAGTTATTTCAAAAAAGGATTGGAGGCAGAGGCTTACGACTGTGTCCTGTCTTTTAGAGATTATCGTATTCAATGGTTAAAAGCCGGCCACAAGCCGGTGCTTTATGTAACCAATACCACTATCTTTGACCGCTAAATTCATTTTCTCCCTGCTTTGTCACTTGATTATCGAAATATCGGAGTTCTTTTCAGCCTCAATACGCTCAACGTCGTTCTGAACGTAGTCATTTCGACCATGATGGTGTACCTTTTCGGAACTACCCCGGAAGTAGAAGCTTTTTTTGCCGCTACTGTCTTGGGGACGACCGTATCGCGCTTTGTGAATACCGGACAGTTGGTCGAGATTGTCATTGCCCGTTATCACCGTATCAAAAAGGAGGTAAACCCACAAGCTGCGATGTCGGTAGTGGCTACCTTGAGCAATTATATGGTGGGGATCGCTTTTTTGTTGGTTTTGGCGTTTGTGGCAAGCGGTACGGGTATTGTCAATCTGCTGGTTCCCGGTTTTGAGGCTTCTACCAAATACCAAGTGTGGCAAATTTTCTGCGTCACCGGCTTTTTGATGCCTTTTCAGATCGCTACCAATTTGTTTCAAGGAATGCTCAACGCCGAAAACATTTACGGAAAAGTAGAATTTACGGCGACGGTCTCGCAGGTATGCAACATCGTGATCCTGCTGCTTTGGGGGCGTGACGGTAATGCCTTCAGTTTGGTTGTGGCGTTGACCATCAGCGTATTGGCTCAATTTGCTACCACTGTTTACTATCTGCGACAGCTGGGATATCGGCATTCGTGGCTGTTTCGAAATCCTCACTTTCCCTTACGCGATTTGGCCCGTACATTGTCGGCAACTTCTACTTATATGATCAGTGTACAGATTTACACTTTCATTTTTAATGCGGCACTGTCCTTGCTGCCGGCCGGCACCTTTGCGATTTATCGCTACGCCGAACTGATCTACGGCAAAGTCTCCAATATTTTTCTGATTCCGATAAGTACCGTATTTTTCAACGAAATCAACCGTTTCATTACCCAAAACAACGGGCAGTTAGTGAAAAGTTACGTTTCCAAAAACCTTAACTTTTCCTACTTCATCGGTTTTCTGATTTTGCTGCCTTTTTGGGCAGGCGGACCTTACGTGATTTGGACCCTGTGGGGAGGTATAAAGTTCAACGCACAGGATGTACAGCGGGTCTATGAACTGTTGTGCGTATTTTTTGCGGCCATGATCTGTTCGGGACCTTATATGATATTCCGAAAATTGGCCGTTTCGGTTACCCGCCCGGAATTACAGTATTATTTTTGGAGTATCATCCACGTCATTTCAGCTGCTATCGGGTATTTTTTAATTCAATCATTGGGTTTTAACGGCATACTTATTCAATTATTTGTCCACAATTTTTTGATGGCTTCTGTGCCGATGATGACCGTTTGGGTTTGGAAGCGGGCACATTTCGGTTTTTATGAGCCTCGCGAAATCATTAAAATTACGTTTGCTCTTTTCATAGGGGCCGCAGTTGTATGGAGCATTACTGACTATTGGCAAACATTTACCGCTTATAATAAACTTACCAGTTTGTTGATCGGGCTCAGTTTATCTGTGATTGCTTTAATAGTCTTTGTTCTCAGTAATCTTCTCTTTAAAGTAGATGAAATTCAGTTAATTCGTACGAAAGTATTAAACCGGATCAAGGGGTAAAGTGTGGTATTCGGATAAAAATAGAATCAGCATCTTGTTAAGGATACAGCCTCCAACCGCTTGCATTCTCAATATCCGCTAAGAAAAAACACTTATGAATAAAGTTCAACCACAGAGTTTTTGAAGTTCGGATTTGGGCAAGTACGATTATTCAGTAAATTTGCCACGTTTTTGAAGAACCATCTTTGTCCGAAGATTTCTCATTCGACCTAACTACCTATGTTTCCACAAGCTACACCGTCAATCCCCGACGTCGTCCAATCAATTCCATTGCAAAACTATGTGCTGTTGGCAACAACCCTTTTTGTGATCGGTATCGTAGGGGTATTGACCCGTCGCAACGCCCTCATTATTTTTATGAGTATTGAATTGATGCTCAATGCTGTCAATTTATTGCTCATTGCTTTCTCTACTTACAAATCTGACCCGGTCGGTCAGGTTTTTGTCTTTTTTATCATGGCCGTAGCCGCCGCCGAAGTGGCCGTAGGTTTGGCTATTATTGTCATGATCTACCGCAATACCCGTACGATTGACATTGGCTTCCTCAATAAATTAAAGTGGTAGTTTTTTCATTTGAACCTATGTCAATTTGAACATTTGAAAATACAATACCGGCTATTTTCAAGTTCTCAAATTCTCAAATTGAGTCATTAATTGATATGAGCTTACTTATTCTTATTCCTTTATTACCACTCCTCGGTTTTATCATCAACGGAATCGGTTTTCGTCACGTTCCGAAAAGTTTGGCCGGCATCATCGGCTCTGCCGCGGCCTTGGGGGCTTTTGCGCTCTCCATTTTAGCTTGGAACAGCTTCGACGGACAACCTCAGGCAGTAAAACTGTTTGACTGGATCTCGATCGGACAATTAAACATTCCTTTCTCTTTTCAGATCGACCAACTCTCTTTATTGATGCTGATGGTCGTGACGGGGGTAGGTTCGTTGATTCATATTTATTCGGTAGGCTACATGAGCCATGACGAAGGCTTCGGAAAGTTTTTTGCTTTTCTTAACCTCTTTTTATTTTTCATGTTGCTGCTCGTAATGGGCTCCAACTACGTAATTATGTTTATCGGTTGGGAAGGCGTGGGTCTTTGTTCTTATCTTTTGATCGGCTTCTGGAATAAAGTCACTAACTACAACAACGCTGCCCGCAAAGCCTTCATTATGAACCGCATCGGTGACTTGGGCTTTTTGCTGGGCATTTTTCTGATCATCCAAACCTTCGGTTCGGTAGAATACCTCGACGTGTTCGGCAAAGCCGCAAACGGCAGTTTCAGCGTGAACGATACGACCATCATTACCATTACCGCCTTACTTTTTGTAGGCGCCATGGGAAAATCGGCCCAAATTCCGCTATATACCTGGTTGCCGGATGCGATGGCAGGTCCTACGCCGGTATCCGCTCTTATCCACGCCGCCACGATGGTGACCGCCGGGATATACATGGTCATTCGTTCC
This sequence comes from Spirosomataceae bacterium, assembly GCA_046329125.1. GTDB lineage: Bacteria > Bacteroidota > Bacteroidia > Cytophagales > Spirosomataceae > Runella. The sequence goes on from JAXLVD010000027.1 coordinate 45,227, forward strand.
AACGTTCTGTATTCGTTGGCTCCTGCCACGTTGGGGGTCGTAGGAGGCATCGGTTTGTTGACCGCCGTCGTAGCGGCTTCGATAGGTTTGTATCAGAATGACATCAAAAAAGTGTTGGCTTACTCTACCGTGAGTCAGTTGGGCTATATGTTTTTGGCACTGGGCGTCGGCGCTTATACCTCGGCCATGTTCCACGTTATGACCCATGCTTTTTTCAAGGCGCTGTTGTTCTTAGGAGCGGGAAGCGTCATTCATGCCATGTCAGATGAGCAGGACATTCGGAATATGGGAGGCTTGAAAAAACATTTGCCCGTTACTTATTGGACCTTCCTGATCGCTACGTTGGCTATTTCGGGCATCATTCCTTTTGCCGGATTTTTCTCTAAAGACGAGATTTTAGCCCATGTATTTGAGCATAACAAACTCATGTGGGGTATCGGTTTGATCACTTCGATAATGACTGCCTTTTACATGTTCCGTTTGTTCTTTGTTACTTTCTTCGGCCAATTCCGCGGTACCCACGAGCAGGAACATCATTTACACGAATCTCCCGCTTCGATGACCGTGCCTTTGATGATTTTGGCCGTGTTGTCGGCCGTAGGCGGTTTTATGAACATTCCGCACGCTTTAGGCGGCGGGGAGTCATTAAGTCATTTTATGGCACCTTTGTTTGAGTTATCCAAACAGGTCAATCCTTTGCTGTTTGAAGGTCATTTGGATCATTCTACCGAATATATCCTGATGGGCGTATCGGTCGGAGCCGCTGTACTGGCGATCGTTTTTGCATACAACTTGTTTATCAGTAAAAATACCGTCCCTGCCGCTGATAAAGACGTAACGGGCTTTGCCAAAGTACTGCAAAACAAATACTACGTGGATGAAGCCTACGAGGCGGTGTTTGTCAATCCTATGCGTAAACTGTCGGATGTGCTCTACAGTTTCGGTGAATTTTTGATCGACTTGGTCGTGAATGGGTCGGGGCGTTTGGTTCAGTTCTTTGCGGGTCGGTTACGATTGCTGCAATCGGGCGAAACAGGCTTTTATGTATTTGCCATGGTAATCGGCATTTTAGCTGTTTTGGCCTGGAATTTCTTTTTGAAGTAAAGCGGGTATTTATTTAAGTATTTATGACAAATAGATTTCATTGATTTTAGGTGGATTTTGCTGTTCTGCGATTATTTCACCGGATACTACCTACTTAAATCAATAAAGTCAAAACTGATACAATTGCGCAGTTAACTATAAAGCAGGGTTTTAGGGATAAAATCCGGCAGCTATCAAAAATTTTGAAATTGACCATTCCAATATGCTTACACTTGCACTTATACTCATTCCGTTGTTGGCGGGGGTAGTTTCTTTACTTACAAAAAATAACAACGCCAAACAAATGGCTCTCATCGGAGCAGTGATTGAGTTGGTATTGGCCATCGTCATTTATACTCGATTCCAGCCCAATGCCACCCAACAGTTCGGTTTCAGCTATCCTTGGATTCAATCCGCGGGCATTTCTTTTGCCGGGGCGATCGACGGCATCAGTCTATTGTTGGTGATGCTTACGGCATTTTTGACCCCGCTTATCGTACTTTCCACTTTTCGGCAACCCTACAAGAACGCTTCGACGTTTTACGCGTTGATTTTGTTCATGCAATCGGCGTTGATGGGCGTATTTACGGCCACTGATGCCTTTTTGTTTTACCTGTTTTTTGAGGCGGCGCTGATTCCGGTCTATTTCTTAGCAGCCGTTTGGGGAGGCGAAAATCGTATCAAAGTCACTTTCAAGTTTTTTGTCTATACCATCTTCGGAAGTTTGTTCATGCTGATTGCCTTAGTGTACTTGTACTATCAAACTACCACTGTGCAAGGGCACACCTCCGAGATCTCCGCTTTTTATAAATTGGCTTTGGATGCCCAAAAACAAGATTGGCTATTTTGGGCGTTCTTCATTGCTTTCGCCATCAAAATGCCCGTTTTCCCGTTTCATACCTGGCAACCGGATACTTATACCGAGTCACCGACGCCGGCTACCATGCTGCTCGCCGGGATTATGCTTAAAATGGGGGTTTACGGAGTAATTCGTTTCATTTTACCGATTTTACCCTTAGGTCTGCAAGCGTGGGGAACTACCGCGATCATCCTCTCTGTGATCGGTATTGTGTACGGCTCTATCATTGCCATTCAGCAACGCGACATGAAACGTTTGGTAGCCTATTCTTCCTTTGCGCACGTCGGTTTGATGTCAGCCGGAGTATTCTCCCAAACATTAAGCGGGGTACAGGGAGCATTGATTCAGATGTTGGCCCACGGTATCAACGTAGTAGGTTTATTTTTTATCATCGAAATTATTTTCTCACGCACCAAAACCCGCAACATTGAGCAGTTGGGCGGTATTACTCAACGTACTCCCAATCTGACGGTCTATTTCATGATTCTGATGCTCGGCAGTGTGGCCTTACCGCTGACCAACGGTTTCGTAGGGGAGTTTTTATTGCTGCGCGGCGTGTACGAACTGAATACTTGGTTGGGGACTATTGCCGGAACAACGATCATTTTGGGGGCGGTTTATATGCTGCGTTTGTTCCAAAAATCCATGTTTGGGAATAAATCTTCGTTTACCGAGCATTTTGCCGACCTTTCTTTGAGCGAACGGGCCGTGTTGCTGCCGTTGGCAGTGATGGTGTTTTGGATGGGCTTATATCCTAATTCTTTTCTGAAATTGACCGAGCCGGCCGTAAGTAACCTATTACAAATGATTCATTACTAATTTGAAAACGATCACATTTTCAAATTAACACATTTTCAAATTGAAACATTAATAAAATGCTTCCAATCGTACTCCTCTCCATATTTGGCCTTGTGGTTTTGTTTCTGGGTTTTCAGAAATCAAAAAATCTCCTGTTGCCGGCTACTCTCTTCGTGTTAGCGTTAGTTTTCGCAAGCAATTTTATCCATTGGAATGATGTACCTTCATTGTATTTCAAAGGCATGTTGTTCGAAAACAAATTGACGATGGCGTTTTCGGGGATTGTTCTTTTATCCGCTCTTTTGATCGTTGCCCTTACTCGCGGTTTTATAGATGACGAATCCGCTCAGCCTGCGGAATATTACGCTATCATGATCTTTTCGTTGGTAGGAGCCATTATGATGATCGGATTTGAGAACCTGATCATGCTGTTTGTGGGGGTAGAAATTTTATCGGTTTCGATGTACGTACTGACGGGTAGCGATAAGCGCAATCTTCGTTCGAACGAGGCGGCATTGAAATACTTTTTGATGGGAGCCTTTGCGACCGGAATCATGCTTTTCGGTATGGCACTGCTTTACGGCGCTACCGGGTCTTTTGGGATAACCGCCTTAAAAGCGTACGTTTTAACCAGCAATAACCCGTCAGTGATGCTGTACGTAGGACTTTTGATGCTGTTGATCGGTATGTTATTTAAAGTATCCGCCGCTCCTTTCCACTTTTGGACTCCTGATGTGTACGACGGTGCGCCTACGATTTTTACGGCCTTTATGTCCACTATTGTGAAAACTGCCGGTTTTGCTGCTATTTACCGCTTGCTTGCCGGCTCCTTTTCCGGCATTTACAACTTTTGGTGGGTCACCATGGCAGCCATTACAGTACTTACCCTCTTGGCGGGCAATGTTACGGCCGTGTATCAACAAAGTTTCAAACGGATGATGGCCTATTCGAGTATTTCCCATGCCGGCTATTTGTTGTTGAGTATCACTGCTTTATCTACCCAATCACAAAGCGCCATTGTTTTTTATTCCTTAGCCTATTCATTGGCAACGATCAGTGCCTTTGGTGTATTGATGGTATTGGCCAAAGAAACAGGTGTACGCTCCCATGAAACCGCCGAAAGCTTTGAAGCATTCAACGGTTTGGGTAAGAAAAACCCGTTGTTGGCCTTTGTCCTTGCGGTTTCGATGTTGTCTTTGGCGGGTATTCCGTTAACGGCCGGTTTCTGGGGTAAGTTTTTCGTTTTTTCGGGTATTGTTGAGCGCGGACTGACGTGGATACTCGTCGTCGCCGTTGTTATGTCGGCCATCGGGATCTACTATTACTTCCGGGCCATCATTGCCGCTTACATGCGCGAAGGAGAATTGGGAACAATCAAAGTTCCTCCATTTTATCGCTTGGTATTGATCGCTACTACCATTTTGACTCTTTTCCTCGGATTGCTTCCCGACTTGCTGAGAAGTTTCATTTAATAACAGGATTTTTATAAGGAACCGCGGCGAATCAGCCCGAACGGATTTTTGATTCGGGCTATGGTTCCGTCCAAAATCAAATTGGCAGCCGAGAATCCCATCTGTTCATGATCCGTCGAAACCACGGTGACACCGTCAGCCAATACTTCTTTCAACGGGGTATCGTTAAAAGCTACCACTCCCACCTCTTTGCCTAAGACAAGACCCTGAAGTTTGGCTTTTTTGACCAATTCGGCCAAATCCGAATCTTCCAAAACGATATAAGCCCTACTCTGAAGGTCATTTTCGGAAGAAGCACTTTCAATGGTTCTTCCGTTTTTGTGAAAATGAGCGCAAAAGTTCCGGAAGCCCCGCACAATCTCGGGCGGATATTTTACATCCTTCGGAAATACCAACACCAGTTCTTTGTATTTTTCCAACAAATCGCGACCCGATTCCAACGCCCCGTACAGATCGTTGGTAAAGTCCTGATACACCCCGGAGTGAACATTGATCAACTCCGGAATTTCTTTGTCCAACAAAATCAATTCTTTCCCCGGAATTTGCTTTAAAGCTTCCAATACGGAGGTCGTACTTACATCATTGTAGAAATGAGGCATGATGACGTAATAATGAAACTGCCCCAAACTTTCTTTCAAAATATCTCTGAAAATGCGAAAGCTGCCGTGGTGGATTTGCAGGGTCACCGTTCCCCGATCGCCCAAGGTAGACACAAATGACTCATAAATGGCTTTTTTATAAGCGCTCAGTTTATTCATCACCAACAAAACCCGAATCTGCCGAGGTTTTTCGTTAAGAATATAAAACCCCTTCCCTCTTACTGAATCAATGACGCCCAGGGCTTTAAGTTCTTTATAGGCCTTTTCGACGGTATCTCGTGCCAAATAGTAATCCTCACTCAACTCGTTGATCGACGGAAGTTGATCATGCTGTTTCAACACCCCGCGTTCGATTGAGCCAATTACTGACTTTACAATCTGCTTGTATTTAGGCGTTTTAGCGTCGTGATCAATATTTAAGAAAAAACTCATAGGTCCCTGCTTTGCTCAAATTTACTTGTTTTGCATCTTCTTCTGCTTCTTTTGCTGTTGTTTTTTCTTTATTTCTTTCAGCGGATTTTTGTGCAATTCTACCTTTTGTCCTAAAAGCTCGCGAATCACTACCGACGCACAAACACTTCCGAAGGTAGCCGGCAGATACGAGATCGTACCGTAAGCCGACCGCTTGAAGTTATTACCATCGGTCAGCATCAGGGAGTCTTTCTGTACCTTTTCTGTCGAAAAAACCGCTTTTATTCCCGAACGAACTCCGTATTTTTTGAGACGTTTACGTACATAATGCGCCAAAAAACACTCATAGGTATCAAACAGATCCGCCACTTTCAACTGCGTGGGGTCATATTTTCCGCCGGCGCCCATAGAACTTATCAAAGGAAATTTATATTCCAATGACGTGACCAATAAAGTTAATTTGGGCGTAATGCTGTCAATACAGTCCATTACATAATGGTAGGAATCGGCATTAAGGATAGCCCGCACTTTGGTCGGAGTTAAAAACTCCTTGATTACCACCAACTGTAATTCCGGATTGATCGCCAACAGGCGTTCTGCCATCAAATCCGCTTTTGATTGACCGTGGGTGGTGGCCAATGCCGGCAATTGACGATTTCGATTGCTGGGATCCACTACGTCCCCGTCAACAATGGTCATTTTTCCGACGCCGGCACGAGCAATGAATTCGGCGGCAAAAGAGCCTACTCCGCCCAATCCAACCACTAAGACGTGGGCCTGTTGGAGTTGGTTGATGCCTTCGTCCCCCACCATAAGGCGCGTGCGTGAAAGCCAAGCTAAATCAGACATTTTTATAAGGGTATCGTTTAGGGTAAATGGGTTTCATTCAACAGCTTTCCGGGGTAAAGCAGAAATTCACTGCTAAGGGCTTAACGTTTAAATACAGTGGCAAAGTTAGTCCAAATTTGATTTTGCAGAACAGAAACCGGCATTTCTAAGCGCTCAGCTGCCGCTTCATAAACCTTTTGTACCGGAATAGGCCGATCATCATTTTCCAAAAACAGACGGGACACGGGCAGATTCGGTAAAATCTTAGCCGCATTTGAATCAGCTTGTAACAAAGAAGTGCCCAACGAAAAGTAAAAATCGTGTTTTAGGAGTTGTTGTGCCGTTTCCCATTTGTTATTAAATCCGTGGACGATGAGCGGCACCTTCGGTTTATACCGGTTTTTCCAAGCCAATAACTCATTAAAAGCCCTGACACAGTGAATAATGACCGGTTTACGGATTCGTTCGGCTATGGCTACCTGTGCTTCAAAAACCATTAGTTGTTGGTCAATCGGCAGAGGAATCAGTCGGTCGAGACCACACTCCCCAATGGCCTTTACATTTTCGCGGGTTGCTATTTTTTCGATCCTTTCCAATTCTTCCTGCCAATTTTCCGTATCGACGTACCAAGGATGGATTCCTACAGAAACCCAATTTCTGCGGGATGTCCCCCATTGCGGTATCTCTTGAACCGGCAGGTTATAAATACCCCTCTCTTCGGAGGGAAACGGGAAAATATGTGTGTGAAAATTGAGAAAATGTGTCAACTTTGGCAAAGATTCAGAACTTTGCCAAAGTTATTAAACTTCCCTAACATGAGTAACATTACCTTTCAATGTCTTCCGTTCGACAGCCTTACGCTGCGGCAACTTTATGCTATATTGGCCCTCAGAATTGATGTGTTTGTAGTTGAACAAAATTGCCCGTTTCAGGATGCCGACGGCAAGGATCTTGTGGCTTGGCATTGCTTAGGAGTTGATGATGAGGGTGATTTGGTGGCCTATACCCGCCTTTTTGACGTTGGCTTATCTTATGAAGGATATACCTCTATCGGACGCGTGGCCACTTCCCAAAAAGTACGCGGACAAGGTGTGGGTCAACAACTGATAGCGTATTCGATTGAGCAGTGTGAAAAGCTCTACGGACTGCACCCCATTAAAATCGGAGCTCAACAATATTTGCTGAAATTTTATGAATCCTTCGGGTTTCGGTCAACGGGCGAAGATTATCTCGAAGACGGCATTCCGCACACAATCATGATTCGGGAAGTTTAATCAAACAGCCATTCCAAGTGGTACCAACCGATAATTATCCAATGGTTGACTCAGTTCGTAAAGTGAATCAGGGTCCATTGAAAAAGGAGAAAAAACAGAGGTTTGATGCCCTGATTCATCCCAGTAAGCATGTTCATAAGGCAAATTGACCCATTGAAGCGTTTTTTCACCACTGACAGAAACAAACTTAAATACCTGAAAATCTGCCAATTGACACTCTAATTGAAGTTTATTTAAATTCCATTCTTTAAATAAAATCTCAAAATCTATCACGCGTACCTCTCCTGTAGTCCATCGGCATGTAACCTTGAACGGCTCTACTTTTATAATCTCGGTGATTCTTGCTAATCGGCTCATTATGCTTGCAAGCGAATAAATTCATTTAGAAGTTGTTCCTGCACTATTGCAGCCCATTTAATCACTTTTTTAAGTTGTTTATTTGGTATTTGTCCGGCAATTACCTCCAAAGTACGAATAGCAATTATTGCTTCATATTCTCCGTAATATACATGAAAATGCGGGGGATTATGATCTTTTGGGTACAAGTAAATCTTAATACCCTCAAATGAACTGAACATATTCCAAAATTAATAGATTTTCATTAATCTAAATTATCGGTTTCGATATTTTCAAACTTCTCCACGTGCCCGAAAGCGTAGTTCATTTTTTGACGGTCAAACTCCTTTTCATTATTGGCGATCCAGACCGTGGCTACGCCGTTACCGATAAAATTGGTGATAGCCCTTGCTTCAGACATAAAACGATCCACTCCCAATAACAACGCCAATCCTTCCACGGGAATCACCTTAATGGCGGTCAACGTACTGGCCAGTACGATAAAACCGCTGCCGGTTACCCCCGCCGCCCCTTTGGACGTCACCATCAAAATGCCGATAATGGTCAAAATTTGGCTAAGGTTGAGATGGACATTGAAAACTTGGGCCAAGAAAATCACTGCCATAGAAAGATAAATAGTCGTCCCGTCTAAGTTAAAGGAATAACCCGCGGGGACCACTAACCCCACTACTGATTTGGAGCAGCCCATCCGCTCCAGTTTTTCCATGAGTGAAGGTAAACCGGCCTCCGACGACGACGTTCCCAACACAATCAACAGTTCTTCACGTATGTAGCGCAGGAACTTAAAAATGCTGACCTTATAGTATTTTAAAATAAAATAGAGCACTACAAACACAAACAATGCCATAGTGATGTAAACGGTCAGCATGAGTTTTCCGAGCGGGAGCAACGTCTTAATGCCGTATTTGCTGATGGTAAAAGCCATGCCGCCGAAGGCTCCGACGGGGGCCAGTAACATTACTTTATGCAATCCCCAAAATATCTTTTTAGAAATGGGGGTCAAAAATGCCACAAATTTAGAACTTATGGAGCGGCCGCTGATGGCTATTCCCAATACAATAGCTACCACCAATACTTGTAAGGTGACGTTATCCCAAAAGAATTTCCACCAACTGAATGAATCAGCACTCTTCGTATATTTGGAAATATCCCCTCCCTGAATGGCGTCGGTAATCACGCCGTCTCCGGGGCGAATGATATTGGCAACCATTACGCCCACAATGAGCGCCACAGTAGTTACTATTTCGAAATAAATCAAAGCTTTCGCTCCTACTTTGCCTACTTTTTTAAGATCGCCCATGCTGATAATGCCCAGGGTGATGGTGACAAAAATGATAGGATTGATGAAAAGTTTGACAATGCTGATGAAAAGACTGCTCAGAAACTCGCTGAAGGTGGTTTTGATCTCAAATTCAGAAATCCAAAGACTGAATTTGACGGGTTTTTCCATGATCGGTTGTAACGCCGCTGAAGGATAATAATGCCCCAATAATACCCCTAACGTAATAGCGGTTAAAACCCAGAAGGTAAGGTTAGTAAATAATTTTTTCATTAGAATGCCGGAAAAGGTATCGCTTATAAACGGTCGAAAACAGGCAATAAATTAATCCTTGTTTTATTAGAAAAGGGTAATTTTCAAAAATAGCCAAAAAATACGAGTAACCCTCGAACAAGGAATATAACCGCTAAAGACAACGGGATACCCAATCCTACCATTTGCGCAGCCAGGGCGGGGTTTAAGCGGTAATTGGCAGCAATGATGGCAATGGTGTTCATGGGACCCAAAGCGGCACCCAATACGCACATTTCGGCCACCATTCCTTTTTGTTTGAAAACTATCATGAAAAGCACACCTATCAGGACCGGTGCCACTATCAGTTTATAACCCAATCCCCAAGCCAACGCCCGCCAATGAATATTCCTGTCCTGAACATTTATCTGCATTCCAATCGAAATCAAGGCCAGCATACTGAAAGGTGCGGCCAATTTTCTCAGCAAATCGGTTGCCGGTACAGGCAATGACCAACCCGACAAATTGATAAGTAAGGCTAAACAAAACGCAATGAATGTAGGAAATCGAAGCACATCCAATAAAAAAGCCCACTTTTTGGTTTGTGTATTGGCGTAATAGGAAGCGATAACAACCCCCAAAGTGCTGCATACCAAAAAAGACCCTGCCTGGCTCATCAAAACGCCGATTTTCATTCCTTCTTCACCGTACAGCATTTCAAAGATAGGGAAACCTACAAAAGACACACTGGGAATACCCGACGTCAGGATAAGCACTGCTTCACTGTGCGGATGTAACCTGATAAAGCCCCTGAGCAGGCGGAAAAACAAAAAAGAACCGGCAAACGAAAGCCAAGGCATCAAAACAGGCAAGGCATAGGCTGAATGGAATTGCGTGGCTGAGGTATAAAGCAGCGTAGCCGCGGGCAAACAAACGTACAAAAGCAGACTATTGATAACTGCCGGGGCATCTTTGCTTAGCGCAGGAACCTTTTTAAGAACGGCCCCGAGCACCAAACAAAGCAGTAAAAACAGAAGATTGGTCATTTAATTAAATACGTAATCCCAATTTTTTCCTGAATTGAATTTGGCCTCGGTTACATTCTCTCCCGTATCAGCATCGGAAAGGATTTTCCAAGTACCGTTTTCTTTGCGCAAAATCACATTGAATAGGCCATAATAGAAATTGCTCCTTCCCTCTTTCTGATTCGTTACTTTGTAATAACCTATTTCATAAGCTACATTACCTGTCACGGTACGATAGGCGAAAGTAAAGTCAATTTTGATTTTTGCTCCTTCCTTTTTCTGATGCTCGAAATTCTGCTCATTCTGTCCTTTGTATTGGTCAAAACGAGCCACTTCGTACCCAATCGGAATTCGCACCAATTTTTCGGAATGGATTTTCATAAACGCCTCGGCATCCTGATGGCCGTAAGCCTCCACAAATCGTGACCAGATATGTTCGTTGATTTCCTGTTGAGGTGTGGATTGGGCGGCCGCTGAGCTGATTGCCAAGGCAAAGATAATCAAGTAGTTGTACATAGCTGTTTTGGGTTTAAGAAAGGTAAATTTAAGTAAATCTCTTACCTAAACAAAAACTTATAGCCTGATACAATGGCGTGCAAATGGGCGGCATCCGCAATGGGCGGAAAGGCAAAACGGGGTTGAGTGAGATGTGGTTCGGAAAGTGTGTGCGTTTGCACGTTCATCAGCGCCGTTGTATAGCCCGCTTCCTGCACGGCACTTACTGTAGCCTTGTCAATCTCAGCCATGCTTCCGTAAGGGTAGACCAAAACATCGGTCGGTGTTTTCAGTTGATTCTCCAATCGCTTTTTTGATTCTGACAACTCGTATTGTTTTTCCACTTCCGGCAAAAACTTCAAAACGCGGTGAGTCATGGTATGCGATGCAATGCGATGACCTCGCTTGGTTAGGTCCTGAATTTGAGCCCAATTCATAAACTGATAGCGAAGCGGATCATCACCAATCTGCCCATAAGGCCAATGATTCTTCTCACAGATTGCGCGCACCCAACCATAAATATCTGCGATTTGTCGGTCGTAAACGTACTTTTTCAACTGCCTTGTCAACGCATTAAGGCTTACCGGGTCTGAGGGTACCGGGATAGGAGTTTGGTATTGATTAGTGGGAAGAAAAACGGCTTGTCCCTGAGCCCGGTGCAACAGCAAAAACAGATGGTCGCGCCAAATGTGCGGTATTTCACCGTCAATCATAGCCGGGCAAACGGCAAAGAGAGCCGTCAGGCCGTGTTGTTCCAAAATCGGTGCCAAAATTTCGTAATTGTTTAACATCCCATCGTCGACGGTCAAAAAGATACCCTTTGCTTTGGGGTTTTCCAATTCCTGAATGGGCAACACCCGAAAATGCTTTTTCAGGAAAGCCAATTGTTGATCAAAGACGGCGGCCGTTATGTCCACGTTATAGGTATCATAAGGCATCAACTCGCTTACCGGCAGTACATTATGATACGAAACAATACCCCGTTTTCGCCCTGCCAAGGCATGGTACAAACGACTTAAGCCGGTATAATACGAAGCTGTCAACCAACTGTCGCGGACAAAATGTTTGAACGACATGCTGATTATTTGCTTTTCTGCTTATCAAAATACTGCTTCATAAACAGCAATTGGTAATTGACAGCATTGTTCCAATAGGGCCAATTATGCCCGCCCGGACGGGAGATATAATCGTGCGGAATGTTTCGTTCCAGCAGTTTTTCGTGCAGGTTGTTATTGACCCGATAAAAGAAGTCTTCACTGCCGCAATCAATAATCAGCGCTAACGAGTTGGGAGTCAGCAAATGCAGCATATTTATGACGGTGTTCTTTTCCCAATTTTCGGGGGCATCGGCATACTTCCCCAAGCGCTTGGCCATATCCCAATTGTTAGGGAACGGACGAATATCCACCCCGCCGCTCATGCTTCCGGCCGTTCCGAATACCTCTTGATGCTTAAGCGCCAAATACAACGCCCCGTGGCCGCCCATGCTCAAGCCGGTGATCCCTCTTCCCGCCCGGCTTTTGACGGTTTTGTATTTACCGTCAATCCATGCCACTAATTCATTGGCAACGTAGGTTTCGTAACGCATGGTCGGGTCAAGGGGGCTATCCCAATACCAGCTCGAAAAAGCACCGTCGGGACATACAATAATGGTTTGATACGTATCGGCAGCCTCATGCACGGAAGGGGCTGATTTTACCCAATTGCTGTAATTGCCGCTGTAACCGTGCAATAGATACACGACCGGAAACTCTTTGGTGCCATCATACGAATCGGGTGTAATAACGACTGCCTTGATGCTTTTTTTCATGGAAGCGCTGTAGGTTTCCACCGTATCAATTTTTTCGGCCCGGGCAGCTTGGCTTAACCAACACATCAGGCAGCCGATCAAAAGTTTTCTGTAAAGATTCATAGGGGGTTTCAGCGAAGTTTTTTGAAATGTTTGTCCGCAAAGTTCAGGTATTGTTGCCAATCATACAAGGTCACATCGTGCCCTCCCGTTCGAATGTGGTACCCTATTTGTCCCTGCACCGATGTGTTCAGTGGTGGAATCCGTTCTGTGGGTAATCCTTCTTTGCCTAAAAAACGATAGACTGCCTCTGCCGCTTTGGCGCCGGCAAATTCGCCTTCCGGGTCAGCGCCTTTGTCATCTGCGGCGCTGGCAATATAAACAGGACGCGGCGCCACGAGGGCAATCACCTCATGCTGATCAAAAGGCAAAAGGGTGTCTTTATCCATGTACTTTTTAAAATTGCGGGCATACCAATGCGGAAAAACGGTACACAGCCGACGGATATTTTCGCCCACGCCCCGATGAAACAATTTGGCCCCGCCCGCTCCCGATTCGTTGCTGATTACCATCGCAAAACGCTCGTCAGTGGCTCCTGCCCACAAGGCTGCTTTTCCCAAACGCGACCAACCGAAAACGGCTACTTTGTCGGAATCAATGGCTTTATCGGTTTCCAAATAATCCATGGCCCGACTCAGCGCCCACGCCCAAGCGGCAACTGTCCCGAAATTATCGCCTTTGGCTTGTAATTCAGGATACAGCGTATGTACCCCTTTTTGCAGACCGGTTTTAACCTCATCGGACGCAATATCTTCGCGATAGGCCGTCACCAATGCATAACCGCGACTCAAAACAGTATCTATCGGCCATTGATTGGCATTGATACCCCGGCAGGCTTCCGTTGCTTGGTGATTGACCACGCAGGAAAGATTGGCGTATGGATTTCCTTTTCCGGATTCTACCCAACTTGACGTGATCCTGATGGCAGGATCGGCATGAACGGCGTGATTGCCCCAAAAATTCAGCCCCAAAATGGCAGGAACGCGTCCTTTTACCTGGTTGGGAATATAAATCAACAAATCCATTCGCGGTCCATCCGATTTGTCGTTAAAATAAACCGCCACTTGCCGACGCGTTGCTTTCCCGCCCAATGCCTTTTTATCCTCGTCAAACACCTCAAACCGCATCTCAGCGGGGCGCTTGGGAGAGTGTCCGTACATTTCACCGGCAAATAACTCCAGCAGTTCTTTGCGTCGTTGTGTATGCCATTGCTTCGGCGTTTTTACCCGTTGACCGTTGTTCATCAGCAATGGATCCGGTAAGGGAGTTTGCGCTTGAACACAGACACTTATCAGCCACAGCACGCCGTACACTATCGTTTTTTTCATACCATCAGTCATTATTCATCAAAATCACATCTGCTGTTCGCGACGCCGGCGTGACTTTTAAATTTTCAATTTTACCGTTTTTGACGGTCGCTTCAATAGTAGTATTGTAAGGAGCGTGCAGTTTAAAGGACGCATTCCACTCTTTGGGCCAAGCGGGCAGCAAATAAATCTTTTTTCCATCTACCTGCATCAACATTTCCTGCAACCCGATCATGGCCGAACCGCCCCAATTGTGGTCAGGTGTCCAATCAAAACCGGGTCCCCAAAAAGTGGGAAAACGATGACCGGACTCCTTGAATTTAAGGCGGGTCAATTCCGCAGCGTCATCGGTTAAACCCAATCGGGCAGCAAAAATACTGTACTGCCGCCAACCTACGTGGCTTCTGAACTTTACCGCGTGCGGGTCATGCCGGTAGGTATTAACGGCGATATCCAAATCGGGTTTACTCACGCCGTACAACCCCCAAGGAAAAACGGGATACAATTGAGGTGTTTCTGAATTTTGTACCCTCATCCACGCCACGGCAGGAGCTAATGTTTTATGTCCGTCAAATTCCTGCAATGGTAAGGGCGGAATTCTTTGGAGCATCGTTGTCCATTTTTCCCGTTGTTTGGCATCCAAGTACGCATCGGGCAGCTCCAGCATTCGTGTCAGAATCACTTTCAGAGCCGCAATCACCGTAGCCGAATTGTAGGTCATTTTGAACGTTTCAGCGGCCGAACTTGGATAAAATACATAGTGTCCTTTCTCATCAAACGGTTTGGTACCGCGCTGCTTGGCAAGCCATTGATAATGTTCGTCAAAAAAAGTAAGACAACTTTCAATAAAGGGCACGTATTCCTGAATGTTGCGGCCTTCGTATCGTTCGGTTTCGAGCATCATCAGACAAAACTCAAACACTGTTTCCCATTGGTATTCCAACCACGCGTTGTACTCCATCCCCGGGTCGTAGCCTTCGGGGCGTTTGAGGCCATACTCAAAGATATTGGGTAAGCCAAAATTTTCAATTTGTTCTGTAAAACAGGCGCCGTTGTGATTCCAATATACTTCGGAACGCAGTTCGGCATTGCGTTGAGAACGCAGGTAAAAATCAAATTGAGGTTTCAACAGATCAAAATCGCCGCTTTTCAACATCGGAAAATAGACCAAACGCTGGTTTTGGGCCGTCATCGTCCCACCACCCCACAGTCGAAAATCAGGCGTATGCGGGTATTTTTTATCCACAAAACTCGGGTCAAAGGTGAATAATCCGCCGTTGAATTTGGTCGGCCATTTTCCATAAGCATTGCATCCCAACTGATAGCGAAAAAGCTGATAATTGCGTGAAATGGTGCTGTCTTGCCCCTCAATGAAA
Source organism: Spirosomataceae bacterium (assembly GCA_046329125.1). Lineage (GTDB taxonomy): Bacteria > Bacteroidota > Bacteroidia > Cytophagales > Spirosomataceae > Runella. The sequence continues at coordinate 60,470 of JAXLVD010000027.1, forward strand.
ATATAACTTCGGTTCCAAAACTGTTGCCACCAAGCACGGGTTTTCACCAAATCGGCCTTTGGGTTTTGCGCGGCTTCTGTTTGGGTTGTTTTTAAGGCAGATTTCCATTCGTCCAACGTGCCGGTCTGTGCAGAATGAAGGACAATTTCCATTTGTTGCGAACGAACGGGTTTGCTTGTTTCCAACGCCCATGCTTTGTACTCAGTATCGGCATATTTACCCGATGTGATCCCTGCCGGCTTCATATCTTTACCCTTCATTACTCCGCCAAACGTATTGTTTTTCAGTGGGTCAAAGAGTTCACCCTTTACCGAATCCATACCTTCCATACGCACCGTGTAATCAAACACGCTTTCTGCCTCATTGCGATTTCGATGATAGAAAAGCACTTCATCATTGCTGAAACCAATGTCGTCTTTGTAGGTTTTGACGTCAAATTTTTGGGCTACTTTGTACGAATTTTCCCGCAACGCAGTGCCTTGCACTAATCGATCCTCGGCTCGCCAAGACTCATAAGTTGCTGTAATTTTAACGGGTTTGGCACTTTGCACATCTACATGAACTACAGGGTGAAATACATCCACCCATAGATTGATTTGGATATTTCCGCTGCTTATTCTGACACCTCCTTCCTGTAAGCGAAGTTCTTGTTTAAAGGGGGCATTCGTAAACGGATTCGGAGATAATTTTAATCGTACACGCCCCAACTTGAGCATCGCGTTGTTTTCATCAAACGTGCCGCTTTTGGATAGATAAAACAGCACTTCATCTTTTTCCACCCACACATTCAGGCCAATGTCTCCCCCACCGCACGGCATGGATTCTGAGGAATTTTTGCTTTGGGAAGTCCAAACGACGTTGTAGCTGGGGAGTTTTGGGGGTTGGGCAAAGGCAATTTGAAGGCAACAAAAAAAGAACAGCAAAAGAAGTAAGCTTTTCATTTAATAGATTTTCAATTGATTATAAAAGTACACACATTCCCATTGTTACCGGTAAATTTTGGCGCAGAAATAACTGTTTGAGATTATTGCAGCAGTGTTTATATTTGACGCATGGACTAACCGAGTTTTTCATTCAGAAAAATCAAACGCGAACTGCTATTTGAATTTGATAGTGTCAGCGAAAGTAATTTAATCCATAAAGTGATTGCCTATGAACTTATAGATGATACGCAATTTATCTTCAACTTGTCGTTGGTTGATAAAGACGAAAACGGTCAACTAAGTGATTTGGCGGTAAGCAATAATCAAGATATGGAAAAGGTTTTAGCTACCGTAGTACAGACGTTAAGTATATTTTTCATGGAATTTGAAGGAGCAAAAGTATTCTTCAAAGGCAGTACTCCTTCTCGAACAAGGCTTTACCGTATTATCATTGCGAAATTTCACAAGGATTTTAAACGAGAATACGTTATTTTTGGTTTTATCAATAACTTACCGGAAATTTTTGAAGTAGGTAAAGCCTACGAGGCATTTTTGATTGAGAAAAAGAATAATTATGGAAAAAGGCATTAAAATAGTCAAAAAAGCACGCGAGGAAAAAAAATATGATACCTTGGATGCAGCGCTAAAAGCAAAAAATGACGAAGCGCGAGCCTATCTAAAAAATGTAAAATGGCCTGAAAAAATGGCCTGAACTTTTGAGTGAATGGAAAAGGTTTTATGCCAAAATCTCCTTCACCAACTTCCCATGCACATCCGTCAAACGAAAACGCCGTCCTTGAAATTTATAGGTAAGTCGTTCGTGATCAACCCCTAACAGGTGCATGATCGTAGCGTGAAAATCATGAACGTGAACCGGGTCTTTGATGATATTGTAACTGAAATCATCCGTTTCGCCGTAGCTTATTCCTGGCTTTACTCCCGCTCCCGCCATCCACATCGTAAAGCATCTTGGATGATGATCGCGGCCGTAATTATCCGCTGAAAGCTTGCCTTGTGAATACACTGTCCGCCCAAATTCTCCTCCCCAAATCACCAACGTATCGTCCAACATACCCCGACGTTTCAAGTCAATAATCAGCGCTGCCGTTGCTTGGTCTACCTGTTTGCATTGATGGGCAATGCCTTTGGGTAAACCACCGTGTTGGTCCCAACCTTGGTGATACAACTGCACAAATTTGACGTCTTTTTCGAGCAGTTTCCTCGCCAAAATACAATTGGCAGCATACGAACCGGCGTCTCGGCTGTCAGGGCCGTAGAGTTGAAATACTTCCTCCGATTCGTTAGACAAATCCATTACTTCCGGCACCGAGGTCTGCATCCGATAGGCCATTTCGTACTGCGCCATTCGTGCCTCTACTTCGGGGTCACCGTAAGCTCCGTTTTGAAGTTGGTTGAGTTTGGTCAAATAATCCAGCATTTCCTTACGGTCCTTCCCGTCGTATCCTTCGGGATTGTTGAGAAACAAAACAGGGTCTTTGCCTGACCGAAATTGTACGCCCTGATGTTTGGAAGGCAAAAAACCATTGCCCCACAACCGTGCATACAAGGGCTGGTCTTTGGGAGCATTTTTGGAAACCAAGACAATAAAAGTCGGCAAATTGTGATTGTCGGAACCCAACCCATAGCTCACCCACGAACCAATCGAAGGGCGACCGGGGAGTTGATTGCCCGTTTGGAAAAAAGTAATGGCCGGGTCGTGGTTAATTGCCTCGGAATGAATGGATTTCACCAAACACAACTCATCCACCACCTGCGCTGTATAAGGCAACAATTCACTGATCCACGTTTGATTTTTACCATGTTGGTTAAATTTATAAATCGAAGGTACCACGGGTAAGGCACTTTGATTGGCGCTCATCCCCGTCAACCGTTGTCCTTTTCTGACCGAATCGGGCAGATTTTGCCCCGCCATTTCGTAGAGTTTTGGCTTGTAATCAAACGTTTCAAATTGCGACGGGCCGCCCGCCATGAACAGATACACCACTCGTTTGGCTTTGGGGGCAATGTGCGGTAAAGCCTTCAACACTTCTTCTTCAAAATTGGCCGAGCTTTCTTCCGCTATTTTAGGCGATGCCCCGAAAAGATGTTTCGCCCCAAAGAGTGACCCTACCGCCAACGCCCCCAACCCCAACGAAGTTTTGGTCAGGAAATGCCGCCGATCGAGTTGTTGGTTCAACTTCTGAAAATCAGGCGTATGGATTCTGAATTCGTCGTCGTGATGATGTGACATATTCGGTATTTGGTTAACCCTGCCCCTTCCCTGTAAAGGAGGGGAGTTTTCAGCTCCCTTCCCCTAACCGGGGGAAGGGTCGGGGATGGGGGTTATCGCTTCGTTAAACTTGCATCTGAATTCAATATGGTACTCGCTACTACGGCATTGGCCGCTACGAGCGCCGCGTCCGATTTCGCATCCGTTGTGTATTGTCCGGCTTCGAGCCAACCGTCGGTTTTCAGCGGATTATCTTTGAATTTTTTCCATTGCGCCCGTTGTAAATCGACTAACAGGTCTATTTCCTTTATTGAAGGATGGTGTCCGGTCAGTTTTCGGTAAACGACTGTAATTGCCTGTTTTAAGTCGAAGATTTTCGTCATTTGCTCTCCCATCACTTTAGAAGCTTCTACAAACGTCGGGTCATTGAGGGTGACTAAGGCTTGCAGCGGCGTGTTTGTTTTTTGACGGCGCACCACGCAAAAACTCCGTGAGGTAGCGTCAAAAGTAGCAAGAGTAGGGTTTGGAACGGCCCGTTTGGCCAAAATATACAAACTGCGACGATAGACTTTAGTGCCCGAATCAGCAACGTAGTTGGCACTGTTGATCTGCCACAGGCCGTCGGGTTGGTACGGTTTGATGCTTTCACCGCCGATTTGGGGATTCATCAGCCCGCTCGCCATCAGTGCATTATCACGAATCATCTCAGCGGTCATCCGATAAGCCGGCCCGTGCGACAGCCAACGATTTTCGGGGTCTTTTTCGCGTGCTTCGCGGGTAGCGCGCGAATCTTGCCGATAGGTCGAAGACATCACAATGAGTTTATTCAACTGCTTTATATCCCATCCGCTTTCCCGAAACGTAACAGCCAAGTAATCCAGCAACTCCAAATGACTGGGCAATTCCCCCTGATTTCCAAAATCTTCAGTGGTTTTGACCAAACCCGTTCCAAAGAAATTTTGCCACAACCGATTTACCGCCACCCGCGATGTCAGAGGATGGTCTTCGTGCGTCAGCCACTGCGCCAGTCCGTAACGATTTTTGGGTAAATCTTCGGGGAAAGCTAAGATAGACTCGGGAGTATTGGGAAACACTTCTTCGCCAAAGGCATCGTAATTACCTCGCAGAAGTACGTGCGCTTTTTTGGGTTTCGGCATTTCCTGCATCACCATCAATTCCTTCACTTTCTCGGTCGAATCGGCCAACGAAGTTCGCAGTTGCTGCAATTGCCGGCTCGCCGTGAGAGTGGCGGGCTCCAAAGCCGACAGATAGTATTCTTTTAAATCGGCCAATTCGGTAGCCGAAAGTTGGGTTTTGGTTTTAGCAGCAACAGCGTTCCAATCGGTTTTTCGGGCCAATTGTTTTAATTCAAAAGGCGTCAATACCCGATCATAAAAGGTAATATCATCTACTTTTCCGCCGGTGAACCCCCAGCCGCGCCACCAACCGCCTACCTGAATTCCGGATTGCTCTTTGGATCGAAACAAAATATCTTTTTGAAGTTGATCCATGGTCGTTTCCATCGCCATCTCGTTACCGTCAAGATATAACCTCAGCCCTTTTGCCCGAGCAGAACCATCGTAAGTGATGGTCAACTGAACCCATTTATCGCGCGGTACGGACTGCGTTGTGATGCGGGTAATGGCATCCGACGGAGCCGTATGGGCCATATTGAGTTCAAGTTTGTTGTTTTTCAGATTCAGGTGCCATCCCCGAAAATTGTACAACCGTTCCGCTTGGCTTTTGTGAATAATGACCCCTTCCTTCAGATTTTTGGGAATATTGACCCAAATCCCCACACTGAAGGGTTGCGATTTTCGATAAGCGCCCACACAATCCAAATCCAGCCAAACGTCTCCGTTCAGCGCCAATGCTTTGCCTGTACCTCGGTCAGTAAACGTGACAGGCTCCTCCCCCGTTTCCCGCAACATTCTGCCTGATTGTGTGGGTTTGAGGCTATTTTTCAAGTCATTTTCAAACCCAAAATGCGCGACTAAACCTGTTTGCGGGATTACCTGCCCGGTCAGTTTTTGATGACCGTTGGCAGACAGCCATTTGTCAAAATTACCTGCGGCATTTGTTTTCGTTTGGACAAGTATTGCCTCCTGTCGTTTGATTTGGGTGTTAATGGATTGCCCTATTTTCTCCTGCTGAGGGGTAGGCAACAGCAACGTAGGCGAAGGCATGGCATCGTCCCAGGAAATTTGTCCGGCTTCTTTTACGTTGTTGAAAAAGCTGAACAGTTCATAATAATTTTTCTGCGAAATCGGGTCGTATTTGTGATCGTGGCATTTGGCACAGCCTACCGAAAGTCCCAAAAAAGCATCGCCAAAGGTGTTGGTGCGATCTACCACGTATTCCGTCTGAAATTCCTCTTCGATGATCCCGCCCTCCATGTTTTGCTGATGATTGCGATTGAAGGCCGTAGCAATCAGCATATCCTTCATTGGCTTTTGCATCAGGTCTCCGGCCAATTGCCAATGCACAAATTTATCATACGGCATATTTTTGTTGAACGCCCCAATGACCCAATCCCGATAAGGCGACATATCGCGCAGGCGGTCTACGGTATAACCGTGCGAATCGGCAAAACGGGCCAAGTCCAGCCAATCCACTGCCATTTTTTCGCCATAGTGCGGAGATTTCAGCAAAAGGTCTACCTGTTTTTCGTAAGCATCAGGCGAATTATCTTTTAGAAAAGCGTCGATTTCGGACAATGTCGGTGGCAAGCCTGTCAAATCCAGCGATAGGCGACGAAGCAACGTCTCTTTATCTGCCTGTTTCGACGGAGTCAATTTTTCCGTTTCCAGCTTTTTCAGAATAAAATGATCAATCGAATTTCTAACCCACGCTTCGTTTTTCACATCAGGCACATCCGGTTTTTCGGGGGCAACAAACGCCCAATGCGGTTTGTATTCGGCCCCGTCTTCTATCCATTTCACCAAAACTGCTTTTTCCTGAGCCGTCAGGCTTAGGTGCGAATTGGGCGTGGGCATTACGTAATCAGGATCGGAGGAAAGAATGCGGTGAAATACCTCACTGTCTTTCAAATCGCCCGGGTCAATGGCTACCTTATTGGTATGTTTGGGAAGGCTCGCAAACGCAAATTCGGCAATATCCAAACGTAAACCCGCTTTTTGTTTGGCTTTATCGGGCCCGTGACAGGCAAAGCATTTATCTGCTAAAATGGGTTTGACGTGCAGATTGTAATCCAGTTCGTCGGGCAAAGTTTGGTAAGCCGCCGCCACGTCGTCGGGAAGCTCGGGCGAACAACCAACCATTGCCCAATATAGTAAGCAAATAAGTAAATAATGAAGACGCGGCATGGGATTAATATTAACAACGCCTAATGAGTACGTTCACTACAAAGCAAATAAGCGTTAAAATCTAACTCACTCATTTAGACATGTCCAAAAATCCATACATTTCTTTGCTTATCTCTCTTATTCTTAATAACTATGTTTTCATGATTTCTCTACCTGCCTTTTCTTGCGTTTAACCTTACTGATTAATCAATGAACTTACCCTTTTATCCTCAATCTCCCCAAATCGCGGATTACTCTTTTTTGAATCCTTCACCTCAATTTGTTGCAAAGGTTAGAAGTACTGTAACCGGTATTTTTTTATTTTTTATTTTCTATCTGCTGCTCATTTTGTTTGCAATTGGGCTACTTTATTGTTGTGGATTAGCAGCAATGTGGATGTTGGCATTAAGTATTAATAAAATTACGATTGTATTAGGAGTGGGGCTTATCTGTTTGGGGCTCATGTTTTTTGTTTTCCTTTTCAAATTCATTTTCTCAATCAAAAAAGACGAGAACAATCAGCGAGTGGAAATTACTCGCAACCAACACCCCCGCCTTTTTGAATTTATTGATCAACTCACTGAGGACGTACAAGCCCCTAAGCCTCAACGTATATTTCTTACTCCTGAAGTAAATGCCGCAGTATTTTACAATTCGAGCTTTTGGAGTTTGTTTCTGCCGGTACGTAAAAATCTTCAAATTGGGCTGGGGCTTGTCAACTGCGTAAATTTAAGCGAATTTAAGGCTATAATGGCTCACGAATTTGGGCATTTTTCGCAGCGCAGTATGAAAGTAGGCAGCTATGTCTATATGGTAAACAGAGTCATTTACAACTTAGTATATGAATATGACAGCTGGGACAGAATGCTTGATGAATGGGCTGCGTCTAACAGTTTTTGGAGTATTTTTGCCAAACTGACCCGCGGACTGGTTAACTTGGTCAGAGGCCTTTTGAGAAAAGCCTATGAACTGTTGAACGAGCGTTATATGGGACTATCAAGAGAGATGGAATACAATGCCGATTTGGTGGCCGTAAGCGCTGTAGGCAATGAAGCTTCCATCTCAGCACTGAGAAGAATAAGCTTTGGCGACATAGCGTATCAGCAAACGCTGGAGCATTTAAACTCGCTCGTGTCTGAATCAAAACGCTCTGACAATATTTATCCTTTTCAATCAGCACTTTTGACTCGCCTGGCTAACGAAATGAATATTGAATTAAGCCATGATTTACCCATAATGACAGAGGATGTTCAAAAGAAAATGACCCCTCCTCATCGAGTATATTACAAAAACCAATGGGCTTCGCACCCTGACCAAACAGAGCGCGAGAATAATATCAATACGGTACAGATAAAGGCTGAGTTTCGCGAAGACTCCCCTTGGCAATTGTTCAACGAAGTAGAAAAATGGCAAAAAACACTAACTGAAAAACTTTACGAAGGTGTACCTGCACAGGAAAATAGCCAATGGTCTTTTGTAGAAAAAAATGACTTTTTGCAGCACATTGAAGATAGCGAGGCACGAGCGAAACTTCCTGAACAATATCAGGGATTTTATACCCGCAGGTGGCTTAACGATTTTAATCCGAAAGAGCTATCGGAACAACCCGGAATATATCCATCTTTTGATGAGATTTTCACCACAAAAAACCGACAACTAATAGATAAACTTTTCATAAATCGTGAAGATTATGAGACACTTATTTCCATTCAAAATAAGTCTATAAAAGTAAAAACCTTTGATTTTGACGGCCAAAAATACGAGACAGAAGACATAGATACTGTCCTTTCAGCATTAAAAGTTGAAATGAATCAACAGGAATCTTTGTATCAAAATTTAGAAGAAAAAGCCTTCCTATGGCATTACGGGCAGGCTAAAAAACAAGGCAGGGAAGCCGAGGTTTTGGAACGTTATCAAACCTATTTTAAGCTTGGCAAAGAAGCCGATAAATACCAACTATTGTTTCAGGAATATCATGAATTAATAATACAAATTCAGAAAGCCGCTCAGGAAGACGGCTCGCTCGGTAAATTTTTATTAAGTGAAATAGATAGACTTAACCTTGAAATTCAGGAAGCCTACAAGGAGAGCAATCAATTTTCGATTCCTGAAAAAATAGGTACTGTTGACCTTTCGAAAGGAATAGCTCCCTTTTTACTAAGTGAAAAACCTAAAACCGTTTACGGGGACCCATTTGTTTGGGATAATCTGTTAAAACTGTATGAGCAGTTAGAGATTATACGAAACCAAAGTGTCAGAATTCAATTGTTATATTTAGATGATTTGATTCGTTGGCAGGCGATTTTTACTTAGTACTAAATTTTGCCATTGGCAGTCGTTCTCACTCCCTGCATAACTTACTAATCACACACAAACACACTGACATAATCGGGCGAAGAAGAAGTAATTTGTTTAAGCGTCAGGGTTACGTCTTGCGGCAGTACTTTATTTAACCGCTTTTGAAGCTGAGTAGCGGTATCTTTTTCAACCAATTCGTAACGAATTTGACTTCGGGTGATTTTCAATTCTTTTTTGCGGGAGGAAGTGAGTAGCGTTGTTTTGACATCATAATCTTTGTAAGCCTCTAACTCATCGGCAATTTGTTGGGCCAACGGCTCGGCCCCGGCATCGTAATACACTTCAATCGACCAAATTTTACGGGGAGTTGTGATTTTCTTAACCAAAGACGCTTTTTGGGGTGGGGTTTTCTTTTTCTCGGGTTCCGGGTTAGAAGGATTCATAATTCCGGCAACACCCGATACGATTCCTAACACTAACGTAAGTCCCATAAACATTCGGATGGAACGCAGCATCTCGGCTCGTGGTTTGGGGCGGCTGCTTTCGCGACTGAGCAAATAAAAAGACAAGATAAATGCAATGGCGCTGAGGCCCGAAATACCGTATTTGAGAAATCCCGCTAATTCACTGACTTGAAATTGGGCAACTATCATTGATTTAATTTTTTTGTCACGCGTTTGGCTTTCGGGCCAATCCCGGCCGTTTTACTGAACGGGCCGTGGGTGCTTTCGGTATGACAAATTAAGCAGATTCAAAGGGCTTCACAAAACCGACTTTACAAACTCAACCATCCACTTGGCGACCAACGTACTGTGCAACGGCCGGGAAAGGCTTTCCAATCCTTGCGCTGTCTTTTCCGGGCCGATACGCTCCACGCGTGAGCGCATGAGGGCTTCTTCGTAAGCCAACGGAAATTCGGGATGGGCCTGAACTCCTAACATCCGCTCCCCTACCCGAAACATAGCCATGGGGCAATCAGCTGACGAAGCCAGTACAACACTGTCGGGCGGCAATTGCTGTACCTGATCCTGACACATCATCAATAAATTCACCCGTTTCTGCGGCGGATCCATCCAAGCAAGTGGTTGATTTATCGAAAACTCATGCACCCCTACACACCATCCCACGGCAGATTTTCCGACTTTCCCGCCCAGCGCTTCTCCCAGCATTTGATGTCCAAAACATACGCCCAAATACACTTTTTGCAGGCGGTAAATTTCTTTTAAGAAGTCTTTGAGGGAATGAATCCAGGGTTCATCGTCATATACGGAGCTTTTGGAACCGGTACAGAGATACACATCACACTCCGCCGCCGATGCCGGGAAATGCCCGTTAACAACGTCGTAAAATACAAATTCCCAGTCCGAAGCAAGCGGCAGAAACAAGGCCGGAAACATCTCACGATAGTCACCGGCAATGTAGCGAAATTCGTCCCGCACGTGATCGCATTCTAAAAGGCCGATTTTCATTTCTTAATGATTAGGAAAGCAAAATTTCAGCAGGAATCCCCAATTGACGATTCAAAATTCGCATTATTTCTGCCGTCAAAGGTTTTTTGCGATTTAATATCTGAGAAATGTATCCTTTAGAGCCAATCACACCTACCAAATCTTTGGCTTTAAGTCCTTTTTCATCCAAAGTTAATTTTATAGCCTCAATTGGGTCGGGTGGCAATACAGGGTGGTATCTCTTTTCATAATCTTTAATCAGCAATAGCAACAATTCTGCTTCATCACCTTCCGGAGTTCCGGGAGCTGCATCAAAAATCTCGTCAATTCGGCGAAGACTTTCATCATAGTCTTTCTCCGACTTTAAAATATGATTAATCATCCTTTTATCTTATATTCTATGGTAGCTGCATCAATTTTGCCATAATCCTGATGGGTGCCAAACCACTTTATCATCATACGTTTATGCTGAAAATTCACTCTTACTATCAGGCGATATTTGTTTCCGAGAACGTTGAAAATTATTCTATTATCACCAACGATACTCGCATTCCCATAAATCGCTTTTACATCATTAAAACTGCTAAAGTCTGATTTTTCTAATTCGATATATAATTTTCTTAGTGCATTAGCCGCTTCAGGATATTTTTTCGCGTAATCGTTCAGCGTTCTGCTTGCTATAACATTAAACATAAAAATCGGCTTTAACTATTTTAGCCTACTCACACCTATTTCTAAACCTTATCAATAAAAAAGTTTTCCAAAAGTAAACAATTTTAGTTTACAATTAGAAAACTTTTTTATAATTTATAAATTTAAAATCCTCCAACCCGCAAATGAAACGATTTGGGTCTCGTTAAGGCTTCATACCCTAAGGCCGATAAAGTACATCCCCGCCCTGAATCTTTGATACCTGTCCATGCCAATTCAGGATCGAGATAGTCGCAGCGGTTCATAAACCAAGTCCCGGTTTCAATTTGATTGCCAATGTGCAAAGCCGCATCGGCATCACTCGTCCAGACCGAAGCCGTTAGGCCGTAATCGCTGTCGTTCATGAGTTGAATTGCCTCTTCGTCGCTGCTTACTTTCATAATGCCTACGGCCGGTCCGAAAGTTTCTTCGGTCATAATACGCATCGAATGATTGACATTGACGAGTAGTTGCGGGGCCAAATAAGGAGTTCCGACTTGGTTCAGCGCAAACGTTGAAGGGTCTATCAACGCATCCGCTCCCTGACTGACCGCTTCACGAATTTGCTCCCGCACAAACTCCGCGGCCGAGGTACGTACCATCGGCCCGAGATGTACTCCGGCATCCAACGGATTACCCAAAACGTATTGATTTACAAGGGCAACCGCCCCTTGCACAAAGTCATTGTATATTTTTTCATGCACATAAATCCGTTCAATTCCACAGCAGGATTGCCCCGAATTAAACAACGCCCCATCCACCAGATTTTCAACAGAAAAGGCCAACGGGGCATCGGCGCGCACATAAGCGGGGTCTTTTCCACCCAACTCCAGCCCCGTAGCCATAAAGCGCTCGGCAGCAGCCCGCTGCACGGCGTGTCCTCCCGATACAGAACCGGTAAAGGCCACAAAATCAACGCGCGAATCGGCGATGATGCGAGCAACGTAGTCATGAGTGGTATGGAGATATTGAAATACGCCTTCCGGCAAGCCGGCTGCTTTGAAGGCTTCAGCGTAGCGCTCGGCACAAAGCGGGGTTTGTTGGGCGTGTTTTAAAATCACGGCATTCCCCGCCAACAAGGCCGGAATCACCACGTTGACTGAAGTCAAATAAGGATAATTCCAGGGAGCCACCACAAACACCGTCCCCAGCGCTTCGCGTCGAATAAAGCGCTGAAAGCCTTCTTTTTCCGATACCGAAACATCAGCCAAAGCGCCGTCGGCTGCCTGCATCATGTAACGGGCCCGCTCCTGAAATCCGCGACGAATCTCATTGGGCGTATAGCCAATGGGGCGCCCCATTTGCCACGTCAATTCTTCACCAATGGCATCGGCATGAGTTAAAAAATATTTAACCGCTCGCTCACAAATGGCGATTCGTTCGGCCAAAGGAACGTTTTTCCATGATTTTTGAACGGTTTTGGCTTTTGTCAGAATGGCCTCAATTTGATTGGCGGAAATGTATTCGCGCTCCAAATAAACAGAGCCGTCAACGGGAGAAATAACTTGGAAGGTTTTCATTTAGTGCGGTAAAAAGTAGGGCCGAAAATTACGGCTAATTTTTAAAATAGTTTACTTTCCATTCACCAAATGATACTATCCCTACGACGATTTTGCCGTTTTACAAGCAATAAAAAAAGAAAGAGGAGTCCTTTGCCTCGGCAAAGTCCCTACAAATCCGGGGTCGATCGGCAATTGTTAATGTGTCTCATCGGTATCTCTGCGCTGTTTTAACATAGAGGTACCGGAGAGAAAAAAAATGAGACCGATGATAGCCAACGCATACGAATTGATACTGACCAAGTCTTTTCCGAAGATACCCAACACCCCAAATACCAGAGCAATTGCCCCCACTGCCAACAGAATTAATGATGCTACCTTTATCATGGCTTTCCCTAATTAAAATGATAAAAGCGAATTTGCAAATAGTATTCCGGCAATAAAAGAGCGACAAAAACGGTTGAATTGACCAAAAAGAAGCCGTAAGAGCGGTTTTTGTAGAAAAAAATCCTCAACACCTGGGGTTAGGGGGTATGAATAACAAGGCCGGTCAGTACGGTTTTTCCTCCTTCTGCCGAAATAGCCAATTTGCCCTCGTTGCCGGTCGGAAATACCCAATCGGTCATTACAAATTCTCCCTCTTGGGCAAAAAGTTCAATCACTGATTTGTCGGCCAATACTCGGAGCGTGAGTTTTCCTTCTTTCAAAGGTACTTTCACACGTTCAGTACTTGCGAATTTCGGATGAAAGTTAACCAAACCCGAATGAGTCCGGTCAAGAGACAGCTCCTGCGCTGACACATCATAGCGAATAACCGTTGCTTCGTCTTTGCTTTGTAATACCAACAATGACACGGTTTTTGCCTGTTGCGGTCGAATTTCAAGGGTTACATCGAAAACATCCCCCTGAAAAGGAACCTCATACGTCCCGTTCACTTCTTTATTTTTAATAGTAAAAGCCGTTTTTTTCAACGACAACACGGGTTGTTGTGCAAGCCGAAAGCCGACCGGTGTTTTTTTTAACGACAGTTCCCGAGGTACCGAAAAACCGCCCCGCCAAGTTTCCCCGGTGGGAATGTCGCGCGCATATTCCCAATCGTTTATCCAACCGATCATCAGCGGTTTTTTATGCGTTTTCGGCAAATTATAAAAAGGGATACCGGCGTAAAAATCTTTGCCTTCATCTACGTATAAAATTTCCTTCTGCTTTTGGGACGTAAATTTTTTGCCGTCAAAATCACCGACAAAATATTGCATAGCCAAATACCCCGGCTGACGATGTCCGCTCGAAACCAGTAAGACCCATTTGGATTCATCAGAACCGACCACGGGAACTTTGACCAACGACGGACATTCCCAAATCTTAGTCATATCACCCTGTTTACCGAATTCACTCAACAATGTCCATTTTTTCAGGTCATTCGATTCGTAAAATTGAACGGTATATTCCAAGGGTTTTACCACGGTCATGACCCACTTCTTGCTTTCGGGATACCAAATGACGTTGGGGTCGCGAAAATCTTTCATTCCTACATCCAACACGGGATTTTTGTCGTAGCGTTTCCAAGTTCGGCCTTTATCGTTGCTGTAAGCGATACTCTGGTGCTGCGCTTTTCCTTCAATATGCGATGTAAAAATGGCCACCATTCCTTTTGTATATCCTTTTTCAAAAAATCCGGACGTGTTCATACTGTCGATGACGGCACAGCCCGAAAAAATCATCGTTTGGGTTCCGTCGCCGTTATCAAATTCGGGTAAAGCCACGGGAAGGGTTTCCCAATTTTTGAGGTCTTTGCTCACGGCATGGCCCCAACTCATGTGCCCCCAAACATTGCCGAAAGGATTGTATTGATAAAACAAATGATATTCACCGTCCAAATAAACTAACCCGTTCGGGTCATTGACCCAATTTTTAGGGGCGGTGTAGTGGTACTGGGGGCGGTAATCCTGTAATGGCTCTTGAGCAGAGACCCTCCCGACGAAAAAGAAAAATGACAATAAGAAAGCTGTTTTTTTCATGCGTGTGTCATTAGAAAGTTGCCAAATGTAGTGATTTTCAATAAAAATGGCAGCAGCAAAATTACTGCCGCCATTTATCATTATTAACCTATGAAAAACTTATGTTCGGCTTTATTTAATACCCCGGGTTTTGTTTATATAAGCCATTGGTAAATGTAATTTCAGCCTGTGGAATCGGCAGGTATTCATCCCGCCCTGCGGTAAATTTTGCCGTAGTTAAGTAAGTTCTTTTAACTTTCTCTTTAGCCAAATACGCATTAAGGGTAGACTCGGCAATACCCCATCGAACTAAATCAAAGAAGCGAGACCCTTCTGTAGCAAACTCCAGACGACGTTCCCATTGAAGTGCCTTGAAGGCAAAATCTTGGGTCCAACCCGTAGCGGAATAAGACTTCACATTGTATTTAGAGGCAAAAGTACCGTCTGCTTTTTTGAGGCGGCCCGTACTTGCAGCAGCCCTTTCCCGAATTTGGTTGATGAGCGGCAAAGCATTGGCTTGTTGCCCCAGTTGAATATACGCTTCGGCCTGCATCAACAAAACGTCATCATAACGAATAACATCGTAATTTTTTGCCGTACCCATAAATGGCCCCAATTTGAAATACGAGCCGCTCGTCGCCAATTGCTGAAAACGCATCGTATGGAAATTGCCGTACACGCCCGGATCACGCACCCAACTATTACTGAACAGCTTCGTATTATCATACTTGTAAACGTGTCCGTCAATTCCCACCGTATGGTCTAAACGGGGGTCAACCGTTTGGGTGCTCAAATCAGCAATTTTATCATTGAATGTGTCAAAATTGGGCCAACCATTGGCATCAGTCGTGTGGGCATTTACCAAGTTTTGACTGCCGGCATGAAATCCGCAACAGCCGTATTGCGGTGCCCCGTGGGGATAGTTGAGTCCGTCTTCATAACTCATGCGTCCTGCCGTTGTTCCGTCATTGACCGTAAATTGGATCGCAAAAACAGATTCCGGACCATTTTCCGTTTCGGGAAGGAAGTTTTCGGCAATATCACTACTCAAACGGTATTTGCCCGATGAAATCACGGCCTGAGTGAGGGTAACCACTTCCTGCAGTCGGGTTTTATTGATATTCGTTACTTTGTGGTTGTTGTCTTGCTCATACGCTTGGTACAATCTCAACTTAGCCAAATAAGCCTGTGCCGCCAATTTGTTGGCTCTGGCGAGCTCGGGTTGGGTACTGGGTAAATTATCAATAGCGTATTGGAAATCAGCCGCGATCTTATTCCAAGACTCTTCATTGCTGAGGGTATTTGCTACTTTTAAAATATCCTGTTCGGAGGCCGTTTCGTCAAAAATGGGGACGTTTTTGTACAGCAATTTCATGGTAAAATAACTATGTGCTCTCAAAAAACGAAGTTCGGCCAGCCGTATCTTTTTATTGGGATAATTGGCCTCACTAAGGGTATTAACCGCACGCAGGGCTACATTGGCTCTGGAGATAGACTTAAACAAATTTTGCCAAGTACGTGTCACAAATGCCCCAATGGTCGGGGTAGTGAGGTTGTAATGCTCCAAGGCGTCGATTTCACCCACGTCGCCCGTACCGCCTCCGCCTTTATAGGCATCGTCGGAGCGAACACTTCCATAGACCCAGTTGCTGTAAATAGGGCCAATCATATCCCCGTTGCCAATGGCTGCATAAGCCGCTGTCACTAAGCCCTCAATAGCGGTGGGTGAAGTTAAATCGGAGGACGAAAGTACTCCCGTAGGTGTATAATCAAGGGCATCTTCACAAGCACTGAACGTAAGGAGTCCTAAAACAAAAGCCGTTGTTATTATTTTCTTTTTCATGATGGAGATTAAATTTTAGTTCATTAAAACGATGCGTTGATACCGAAAGTGAACGTTTTAGGAATCGGAATAGGGTCAAGGTCAATGCGTTCCGGATCAGGGCTTTGATAGCTTTTGCTCTTGAACCAGAATAAGTTTTCGGCCATAGCAAACACTCGCAATCTGGTAATTACCGATTTAGGCGTGAGTGTATATCCCAACTGGATGTTACGCATTTTGAAATAAGAAGTACTTACGATAAAGTAGTCGGAAGTGCGCCCTTCGTTGTTATTGTCTTTGAGTGTCAGGGCCGGGACTTTTGTATTGGTATTTTGAGGTGTCCATCCGTTGAATACCCCCGGGCCTACATTTTCTCTCCCTTTCATCAGATTGTTGAATAACGTATAGACATCAAAGCCTTCTCTACCTGCTACCCCTGATCCGAATACCGACAGGTCAAACTTTTTGTAGGTCAAATCAACCCTTACTCCATATTCGAGTGCCGGCAAAGTGGTACCGATCCAAGTGCGGTCTAAGTCATCAATTTTATTATCGCCATTTATATCCACATAGCGGATTCGGCCGGGTCCGGCCCCTACTTGTTTGGGAGCCGCATCTACTTCCGATTGAGATTGGAAAAGGCCGTTGGTTTTGTAACCGAAAATGTCAAATTGCGAATGACCGATAATGGTGTTTACCAGATTACCCGCATAAGCCGGGCGGACGTTTTCGGGCAATTCGGTAATTTTATCTCTGAAATGGGTGAAATTGGCTACTATGTTGTATTTCAAATCGCCTTGAGCCGTTCCGCGATAGCCCAATACAAACTCCCAGCCTTTGTTCGATTTTGATGCTCCGTTTACTGCCTTCGTTTGCCCTTCTCCCAAAGTAGCTGCCACGGGCGGGGTAATCAAAATACCTGAAGTTTTGCGGGTGAAATAGTCAAATGAACCGAAAATTTTGTTGTTCAGAATCGTGAAATCAAGGCCCGCATTGATTTCGTCGGTTGTTTCCCATTTCAGGGCGGAGTTGGCTGCTTGAGTTTGAACAAAGCCCGACGGCAACGTGCCTGTATTTGCTCCTGACAGAGAATAAGCCGTTCCGATGTTCATGTATTGCTCCCAAAAACCACCCACAAGTTGGGATAGGGTGGTACCGTATCGCGTATCAAATAAACCGAAACGTGCCAAGTCGCCGATTTGTTGATTACCCACTCGTCCTACCCCCAGTCTCATTTTTAATTCGGAGAAAAGCGTATTGTTTTTCATGAATTCTTCTTGGTCAATCCGCCAGCCCAACGAAGCGGCAGGGAAAATACCATATCGGTTGTCGGTCCCGAATCGGGAGGAACCGTCGCGGCGAAGGGTGACAGCCACTAAATATTTATCCGAAAAATTGTAGTCAACCCGACCGAACTGTGATAACAAACGATGTCCTGTGGAGCCTCCCGAAACGGTGGTGTTGCCCGTCCCGGCATTCAAGGTGAAATAGTCTTCGGATTGTAAAGCAAAGCCTTCTTTCTTCGTCGTTTGGAAATTCAAATCCGTTTTGATATACTCCGTCCCTACCAAAAACTTGAAGTGATGTTTGTCGTTCAAATCCCAATTGTAACGCAAGGTGTTTGACCACGTCGTGCTTAAATAATGGTTTTGGTCAAACAGCAAGCTGTTGGTAGTACGGTTAAACGCTCCTTCCGAAAAGGTAGGGGTAATCACTTTGTTCAAAAAACGGGCATCATCCGCACC
Organism: Spirosomataceae bacterium; assembly: GCA_046329125.1. Taxonomy (GTDB): domain Bacteria; phylum Bacteroidota; class Bacteroidia; order Cytophagales; family Spirosomataceae; genus Runella. Next base: position 78,427 of record JAXLVD010000027.1, read on the forward strand.
CAAATTCGACTTAAAAAACAGGTTCTTGATCGGTTGAATTTCTACGAAAATATTCCCGAAGGTGCTCAACCGATTGGCATTGTTCCATTTGGCCAGATCCTGCATGTGCAACGGGTTATTTCTATCCGAATAACCGGCTCCCGATGCTCCGGCGTAGGTAACGCCGTCTTTTTGATATACAGGAATGGTAGGAGCCAAAGTAACAGCCAAGAAGGAAGTGGCAGCGCCACCTAAGTCGCGGGCCGTGAGGGTTTCGTTGGAGTTGGCTACCCGTACATTGACCCCAAATCGTACTTTATCGTCAAAAGCACGGGTCAAAGCACTGATGCTGCCACTCAAACGGTCGTAGTTGGTAAAGCGCAGCATCCCCGTGTTTTTGAGTTGGCCTAAGTTGATCTCGAACGATGAGGTTTTGTTACCGTAAGAAGCTGTAAAATCATTTTTGGTCACGATCCCTGTTTTATACATTACATTTTGCCAATCGGTATCGCCTGCAGGCGTATTAGGGTCTCCCCCTACGAACGGTTTCACCGACACACTGTTCAATACGGGATTGGCGAAATTTTTATTCCAGTCGAAAGTGTAAATATCCCCATAGCCGGCTGCAGGATCTTGGCCGTCGTTGACCGAGGCTTGCCACAAAGCCTTGCCTCTGTCTAAAGAGTTCAACATCTTCAGCCGCATTGATTTCTCCGACTGTGCCGAAACACTGCTATTAAATTGAAACTCTATTTTTCCGTTAGTATTCCCGCCATTTTTGGTCGTGACAATGATAACGCCATTGGAAGCACGGGCTCCGTAAATAGACTCGGCAGAGGCATCTTTCAGTACTTGTACTGACTCAATATTGGCCGGGTTCATGTTTTGAAATACTTCCGGCCGGGTAGTGGGAATACCGTCAATAATATACAAGGGATCGTTATTACCCAAGGTATTGGCACCGCGAATTAAAATCCGACTGTTGGAACCGTTGGGTGAGCCATCTTTTTCAACATACAAACCCGCTACCCTTCCTTGCAGGGATTGCATAGGGTTACCTGAACTATTGTTTTTGACGGGTTTTAATTCAACCACCGCCACAGAACCTGTCAAGTCTTCTTTCCGCTGCGCAGTATAACCCACCACTACCACCTCTCCAAGTGCACCGTCGGGGGTAAGGCTGATTTTTAACGTAGAAATCCCGTCAATGGAAACTTCTTTGGGGGTGTAGCCAATGAATGAAACCTTTAGGAAAGTGGCTTTGTCAGGAACTGAAATTGAAAATTTTCCTTCCCCATTTACGGTGGTACCGAGAGTGGTACCCGATACAATAACACTGGCCCCTACGAGCGGCTCATTGTTGTCTTCTCCCGTAACAATACCCGTTACGATACGTTGCGCGAGGGCTGATTGCAATGAGATAAGCATTGCAATTAAGGCGAATAGATTTTTTTTCATCGTTATGAATTGGTTAACAAATAAAATGCAGGTTTCCCTTTAGTTTTAGGGGATCCTGTTTGAACTGAACAAAACTAACTGACTGAAAAAAGACGCTGATTCAGTATTCGTTCAAATACTTGCAATTTTGTTACAGGCAATTAATTGCCTAAAAATCAACACTTTAAATCGCCTTAAAAAGAGTTTATTTCAAAAATGGTAACAGAAGTTTCAACTATTGTTACTATCACCCATTCCTCCATTCAGTGGGTGTTTTATCGGTTTTTTGTTTGAAGAAAGTAGTAAAATAACTTGGGTGGTTGAAGCCTAATTCGTGGGCGATCTCAGTGATATTTTTGCGGTGATCATTGAGCAACAATTTGGCTTTTCGGATCTTGCAGTCGGCAATATAATCGGTTACATTCTTCCCGGTCAGGGCCGAAATTTTACGAAACAACTGCACCCGAGACATTCCCAATTCTCGGCTTAATTTCTCCACAGAGAGCGTGCTGTCTTTCATATTTTTTTCAATCAATGTTTCAAATTCCAGCAAAAATCGGCGTTCGTTTTTCTGTAATTGATTGCCGACGGAAATTTCATTGGAAAATCGTTGCCTCATTTTTGTTCGGTTCTCCATTAAGTTTCTCAATTTTTCTTCCAGCAACTGTTGATTGAACGGCTTTACCAAATAGTCATCCGCTCCTGCTTTTGTCCCTTCAATTTGGTTTTCAAGTCGGCTTTTGGCCGTCAATAAAACAACAGGAATATGGGATGTACGAAAGTCATTTTTTATTTTTTGGGTCAGTACAAAGCCATCCATTCCGGGCAGCATTACATCACTCACCACCAGATCCGGCAAGTGAGTCAGTATTTCTTCCCACCCTTTTTCGGCGGTTTCGGCAACAACAACGTTGTAGCTTTGGGCTAATTTTTGGCTTAAAAAGCGGTTCAGATCAGGATTGTCTTCAATAAGCACCAGCGTATATTCAAAAGTAGAGTGGGGAATGTTTTGAAGAGTATCTACAGTCTCCGCCTCAACTTTTTGAGAACGGATCGCCGGAGTTTCCAACCCATCCTGAGGCGTTTGAATAAACGGAAGGGTAATTTTAAACGTCGTTCCTTTCCCTTTTTCAGATTCAATACTAATATCGCCATGATGAAGGGTGACAAATTCGCGGGAAAGTGCCAAACCTAAACCTGTGCCCAAGAAATTATTTTTGTTACCTTGATAAAACAAGTCGAAGGCATGTTCTTTTTCTTCCTCGGTCATTCCCGGTCCGTTATCAGCAACAGTAATGACAAGGGTATCCTTGTTTTTGAGCAGCGAAATATGAATAAATCCTCTTTCCGGCGTGTATTTGAAGGCGTTAGATATGAGATTAAACAAAACTTTGTCCAGTTTTTCGGCATCAAACCGAAAGGGCAGTTCTTTATACGGGCAAATAAATTGGAGATCAATGAGTTTCGTTTTTGCTTTCGGAGAAAAATCATGGACAATGTCCCTGCTGAAAGCTGCCAAATCGTAAGGCCGGGCCTGCAGTTCCATTTTTCCGGCGTCCGATTTTCTCAAATCAAGAAATTGATCTACCAAGCGCAAGAGGCGATCGGCATTTTTCAGAATGAGTTGGAGTGTACTTCTCGTTTCTTTGGTTTCAAACGATTTTCGACGAAGCAATTCTTCTGTAGGGGTTATCAATAAACTGAGAGGTGTCCGAAATTCGTGGGAGATGTATGAATAAAACCTCATTTTATCCTCAATTGCTTTTTCAGCCAACTGTGAGACTTTTTCTATCCTGTTTTTTTGATTGAGAATTTCCAGATTTTGCCGGGCTAAAACTTGATTTGACCGTTGTTTCTCCCGTAAAAGCAAAGACAGGACAATACCCAGAAGCACAACGGCGGTCAGCAAGGCACTGATAAAATACAGCCTGTTTCGTTGGGAAGAGTAGGTATCGTTCAGGTCTTTTATTTTAAAAGATTGACGCTTGATGTCTTCCTGTTGTTGCTTGATCTTCTTGATTTGCGAAAGCAATATGCCGACATTCTCGGGGGTAATGACCGTTGTAAACAGCTTATTTTCTCGGCGAAAATGCTGTTTTTTCAGGATTTTTACGGCCGTTTGAATCGCTTCTTCCCCGCCCGTGGGATACAGAATCGTGGCATTGATCATCCCCTTACTGACCATATCCAACCCTTCATCGGGACCCGCCAAACCATCCACACCAATAATTTTAATCTTATCCAAAGCCTTTATTTTCTGACAAACTTTGTAGGCTTCCAAGGCAAATCTATCATTATGAGCAAAAATCAAGTCAATAGAAGAATGTTGATTCAGGTAAGTAGCCAATGAATCCTGAAAATTGTCTCCAAACCAAAAAGTTTCTGTAAAATGCAGATCAGGATATTTTTTCAATGCTTTTACAAATCCCGTATGCCGCCCGATGGTAGGTGAAGAATTGGGGGCAACGGCTATTTCCAACAGATTTCCTTTCCCTCCGAGCAAAGTATTGGCGTAACTGCCCGCATTTTGCCCAACAAGCTCATTCTCAGCCCCTACAAAAGCCGTATATTTATCAGAAGAAATCCGTCTGTCTAAGATAACGACGGGAATGCCCGACAAAAATGCCTTTTCAATAACAGGCGTATGCACATCTTTGTCGTTGGCTGAAACAATCAAAACGTCCACTTTTTCATCAATAAACGCCTGAATCTGTTGGCTTTGAAGGTTCAGATTCCCTTGAGCATCTTTCATTTCCATCGAAATTTCCGGATAGAAAGCTAACTCTCGTTCCATGCCTTCCTTCATCTCTATGCGCCAGCTATCGCCGGTGATACATTGTGAAAAACCAATACGGTAATGCCGATCCTGCTGATGAAAACAAGAAACAGAGATAAACAACAGCGAGGTAATCAGGCAATAGCGGGCAAAAATTGCTTTCATAGGGATAAAAGTAGCTGATAGAAAAAGTACAGATTTCGGTACAAACGCGGTTTAAAAAAGAATAGTAGCAACCTGATTTGGCTGCTACTATTTATTTTGCACGTTCTGAAATCAGGCCCTATTTTGGGGAACAGCAGTAAAATACAGCCCTTATCCTTATTTGGGCAGCGAGGGGTCAGCGATAAGGAAAGCCTGAATTTCGGAGGCAGAAACAAAAGGAGTTGCTCCCTGATAGGAGGCCACCAATGAACCCATAGCACAGGCAAACTGCAAACTTTCCGCCGGTGATTGGCCTTTTGACAAACAGGTAATTAAGGCCGCTAAAAATGAATCTCCACTGCCGATAGTATCCTGAACAACCACTTTAAATCCACCGCTGCGGTAAAATGCGCCATCGGTCCAAAGTAAAGCGCCGTTTTCGCCTTTGGTAACACATACCGTTTGAAGAGCAAAACGTTCAGCCAATTCAACAATGCTCTTTTCTTCCTCCGTTTCCGAACAGAACCAACTTGCCAGCCTGCTCAATTCATACTCATTCATCTTGACCATATCGGCCTGACTGAGAAGTTGTTCTATAACAATTGGGTCAAAGTAAGGCGCACGAAGGTTTACATCAAATACTCTATAACGGGCTTTATTAAGTAATCGAAAAAGTGTTTCGGCAGTAGCAGCACTGCGAGCCGCCAAACTTCCATAAACAAAAACATCTGCTTTTTCGACGGCCGTTTCCAACACTTCCTCCCATTGAATATAATCCCACGCCACGGGTTGTACGATTTTGTAAGTGACTTCATTTTTATCACTTATGTTGGCTTTAACCACACCCGTAAGGTGTGTTTCTCCCTGTTGGATCAGATCAGTATTTACTCCTTTTTCACGAAGGAAATTAAGGAGTTCTTTCCCCAATTCATCATGTCCGACACGGCTGATCATTTGTGGGTGTTGCCCTAAATTTTGAAGGTGAACCGCCACATTCATGGGTGCCCCTCCCGGCTGTTTACCCGTTGGCAAAATGTCCCAAAGCATTTCTCCAAAACAAATTATGTTGGTTTGCATAGTGGTTGGTTATCGGATTAAAATCTTAATGCGCAAAAACAGTAGGTTCGATTTTTTCTAACGAAGAGCCTTTGGTTTCGGGCATCATTTTCCAAACAAAAAGGAGTTGTAATACCATCATTATCGAGAAAATCAGGAAAGTAGTACCGCCTCCCAGATAACCGGCAATGGAAGGAAAACTGAACGCTACAATCGCTGCCATAATCCAGTGCGTGAAACTGCCTAATGCCTGTCCGTTGGCCCGTACTTCATTAGGAAAAATTTCCGAAATAAATACCCAAATGACAGCTCCCTGAGAGAAACCGAAAAAGGCAATATATACAAAAAGTAAGATAGGGACCGTCATGCCGAACTCTTCCAAATAAAAGGCTCTTGCAACCAAACCCAACGTAACAATCAGCCCTACCGAACCGATAAACATCAGTTTACGACGACCGAAACGGTCAATGACATTAAGAGCTAACAAGGTAAAAATCAGGTTGGTCAAACCGATCCCCGCCGATGACAGCAAAGCGGAATCTTTCCCCAGACCTGTCATCTCAAAAATGCGCGGTGCGTAGTAGATAATGGCGTTAATGCCCGACAGTTGGTTAAAAAGTGCAAATAAAATGGCCAAGGTAACGGGGGTTTTGTATTTACCTGAAAAAAGCTGCGGCTTAGCGGTCTTAACGTCGGTTTGCGTATCCGAAATATTTTTCAGGGTTTGCTCGGCGGTTTGAGGGTCAATAATTTCGAGAATAGAAAGGGCTTCGGCGGTTTTACCTTGCTTCAAAACCAACCATCGCGGGCTTTCGGGAATATTGATCACCGTAACGATAAACAATAACGACGGAAAGGCCTGCACCCCCAACATCCACCGCCACGCTTCTTGTGAAATATCCTGCAAAAAGTAGTTGGAAACGTACGCGATCAAAATACCGAAGACGACGTTAAATTGAAACAGTGCCACTAACTTGCCCCGCGAACGAGCGGGCGAGATCTCCGTAATGTACATAGGGGCCGCCACCGACGAAGCGCCTACGCCCAACCCGCCTAAAAAGCGGAACACCAAAAACAAACTCCAATCGTGAGCCAAGGCTGTACCCAAAGCGGAGAGTAAATACGAAACCGCAATCCAAAACAGGGTCTTTTTGCGGCCCAGACGGTCGGCGGGAATCCCCCCAAAAAACGACCCAATTACCGTACCTATCAACGCAATGGAAACCGTAAGCCCATGTTGAAAAGGCGTAAGAGACCAAAGCTGTTGAAGAGTTTGCTCTACACCCGAAATAACGGCCGTATCAAACCCGAAAAGAAAACCGCCCAAAGCGGCCGTAATGGACCAAAAAAAGATGCTGTTCTGACGACTCATTTGCGTAAGGTTTTAGAAATTTATGGTGGCAATGCAGGCACTGCCGCGATTGAAGAGTCAAAAGTAGCCATAGGGGCTCGCATCGGATTTTTGTTTTTATTCAATTACTTATAAATTTCGTACAACATATAACTTATTGATTATCAAATATTTAATTTTACTCCATTTTACTTTTCTTTCAAAAATGTTACCTCTTTTTTCAGAAATCGTGCAGGGATAATAACTCGACATTTGGGAAAGCGTCCTAAAAAACAGGCAGATTTTCAAACTCCTATCCCTTTTCTGAATTCAGAAGGTGTTTGGTTTTGTTTCTGACGGAAAAGCGTAGTGAAATAAGCGGGCGAATTAAAGCCCGTTTCGTAGGCTATTTCGGCAATGCTTTTGTTGGTATCCCGCAAGAGAGATTTGGCTTTGTTGATTCTTATTTCGGTAATGTAATCATTGACGTTCATTTGCAACAATGCCTGCACTTTACGATATAACTGCACGCGCGACATTCCCATGTCAGTGCTCAGTTTTTCGACGCCAAACTCCGTATCAGCAATGTGCGCTTCAATTCGGGCCGTCAGCTCATTGAGAAACTTTTTCTCGCTTTTATTTTCATTGGCAAATACATATTCCGAACTGAAACGACGCTGAATTTTGGCCCGGTTGTTCAACATTGTTTTGATGGTCTCGGTCAGGTGAAGGGTATTGAATGGCTTGGTCAAATAGACATCTGCCCCCGCTTTTGTACCCTCGATCAGGGCTTCGGTTTGGCTTTTGGCAGTAAGCAATATTACAGGGATATGCGATGTTCTAAAATCTTCCTTGACGCGTTGAGTCAACTCAAAACCATCCATACCGGGCAGCATCACATCACAAATAATCAGATCCGGAATGAACGACAAAATTCCCTCCCAACCGCGTTCGGCAGTTGTGAAATTTTTGACCGAAAATAGACTTGACAATTTTTCAACGATGTAATAGCTCAAATCTGCGTTGTCTTCAATGAAGATAATCGACGCTGATTCATTGTTTATTTCCTGAGTAACAGCCGACGAAGGCAACAGCTCTGTTTCTTCAAAGTAGGGCTGCTTTGCACGTTCCGCTTTTTCGGGCACCGTTTTTTCATCGGCCATCAAATGGGCGTCCCCTTTAGGCAATGAAATGGTAAAGACCGTGCCATCATTTTTAGTAGAAGTCACTTTGATATCGCCGTGATGCAAATGGACAAACTCCCGCGACAAAGCCAAACCCAACCCTGTGCCGAGGCTGTATTTTTTTTGCCCGCTGAAATACAAATCAAAAGCGTGTTCTTTTTCGAGATTGGTCATGCCTTCCCCATTGTCTTTGACCATGATTTGAGCGCTTTCCTCTGTTTCCTGCAAGAGTACGTGAATATATCCGCCCTTTGGAGTGTATTTAAACGCATTGGAAAGCAAGTTAAACAGCACTTTGTCCAACTTTTCGGAGTCAAACCAAAGCGGTAAGCGGGCGGTTGATGTTATCAATTGTAAATCAATTTTGGATTTGTGGGCTTTTTGCTGAAAATCAGTCACGATCTCACCCAAAAACTGAACAATATCCTGTTCTGATGCCAAAAGAAGTTGTTTACCCGCATCGGTTTTGCGCAGGTCAAGCATTTGATCCACCAACCGAAGCAGTCGATGCGCATTTTTTTGAATATACACTAAACCTGACTTAAGTTCTTTTTGCGAGATAGCTTTTTGATTCAGCAAATCTTCCACAGGCGTCAGAATCAAACTCAACGGTGTGCGAAACTCGTGAGAGATGTACGAATAAAAGCGTAATTTTTCTTCGGTAGCCTGCCGCGCTTTGACAGAAACTTCTTCAATTTTATTTTTTTGCTCGTTGATTTGCCAATTTCTCAACTCCAACTGTTTGTTAGACAATTGTTTGGCTCTCAGCAGATACAAAGCCCAAACTCCTAACAAAACCGCCAATACTAAGCAGGAGACAATCACATACAGCGCATTTTTTTGACTGGCATAAGTATCATTCAATTGGCCGATTTTTTGATTCAACGTTTCAATGTCCTGCTGTTGGTGCAGCAGCTTGTCGCTTTGGGCCTTAATGGCCTTGATATTAGTACGATCTATCTGAATGGAGTTTAGAATATATTCTCGTTTGACCGCTTTCCCGGCCAAAATTTGTGCCGCCACCTCAATAGCTTCCTCACCGCCGGTAGGGTACAAAAAGGTAGCGGCTAAGGTACCGTCCACTATCTTTTGCAGACCGCTTTTAGGGCCCGGAAGCCCGTCAATCCCAACAAATAAAGGCAATGGGCTAATACCGGCCGCCTTGCACACCTGCTGAACACGCTGTGCCATGACGTCGTTGTGGGCAAATACTAAATCTGCCTTACGCAGTACTTCAAGGTTGGCCTCCGCTACTTTTCGGGCTGTATCTTGTTCCCACTGACCATACAATTCTTTGATAATTTGAATTGCAGGTGTTTTCGCCATTCCTTCCAATAATCCTTTGTGCCGTTCTTGTGCGGGCGACGAACTGACCAACCCCCAAAACTCAACCACTTTGCCGCCATTTTTAAGTAAGGCAGCAACAGCCTCCCCCACCATTCGCCCGATTTCCAGATTATCAGCCCCGATAAAGGTGTTGTAAGATTCGGATGTGATCTTACGGTCGAGTAAAATCACAGGAATCCCCTGCTGAAAAACAGCATCAATCGCGGCGGTTAAAACAGCCGACGTTTCGTTGGGAGAAATAATCAGTAAATCAATCTCCTGCCGGAGTAATTCGTTGATTTGAGCAATTTGAGTGACAGTATTGTTAGCCGCATCTTTATACACCAACTGAAAATTGGGATAAAGGGCCAATTGTCGTTTCATGTCGTTGAGCATCACCCGCCGCCATTCATCTCCACCTGTGCACTGCGAAAAACCAATGATATAGTTCTTCTTTTGATTAGGCGGTTGGCAGCTAAACCCAAGCAGTACCAAAAGAATTAGAAACAACAGTCGCATGATTTTTCTGAGCATTGGGTCGAAAGTAAACAAAAAATACACGCATCCTGTTTTTTAGTATTCTTAGAAGAAAAAATTTTATTTAAAAAAGAAGAATACTACAAAAAAAGCCGCAGAATGTTCTGCAGCTTTACTATGACACAAAATCGTTTTACGTATTTCAGAACAAAAGGCTCAATCCGCCACCCAAACTTATCAAACCGATCGGATGAACTTCGCGAATTTTATCAGATACTTCTTCATTGCCGATGGTCAACGTGCTGGTCAGGTTATCGAAGGAAGCACGAGTACTGACATAATCAGCGTTAACTGCTAAGGCAAAATTACGGGACACTTTGTAGCGAAGGCTCATACCTCCGCCCACGGAAAAAGAACCGATCCGATTTTGGGAGGTTTTTATGGTCAACGGTACATCAAAAAACTGTCCTTTCAGTTCAGTAGAAGGGCGCTGAATCCAAGAATAACCGCCCACCAAACGGGTATCAATCATCCAAAGACCCGAAGAAAAGGTCATGTAAGGTCCGGCCATCAAATGAGAGCAATTCCAAGATCCGCCCGACGAGGTCCAATCACCGCCTGAGTGGCTTTTTTGGATATTGTCCACCAGCTTTTGCGTTCCCGATTGATTCAGGCAATTGGTAAACGAACCTATGACCCCAAACCGACGCGAAAGGCGATAGCCGGCCGATACTTGTAACGACGACCCGCGCAGGGCAACCACGTCTGAAGGTGCCGTTTCATCGCCTTTCATCAGCGATTTGACCGGCATACTGACTCCCCCCGTCAGATTTATAAAACCCCGGTGGTCAATATGGGAAAGAATAAAACTTTGCTGCGCACAGCTCATGCCCGCCACCAGCATTCCAACAATCAATGTAACTGCTTTTTTCATAGCGACATATGGATTAAGGTTGATAAATAACCTCATAACAATATTCGTGCCAAACTTTCAAAGTATTGATATTCAAGCGCGTTACACTTCTTTTTATTCCAACAACTATGATTTTACGATATTCGTGGCTTGAATCATAACAATGATGACACCCGACGATCTTATTGAGCGTATTGCTGCATTGCAGTCGGAAGGAGACCTTTATTTTGACCGAGGGCTGTTTCCTGCATATCGAACAAATCCCTACTTGGGCTATCACCGTGCTGATACGACGGTGTTCTTTACATCGGTCATTGCCTTTACTTTACAGAAGATCAAGCATTTACTTTCCGATAAAAGTCAAAAAACCATTGATCAAATCACCGAAAAAGCCATTTTCAATTACCCGAAATTCCAAAATAAAGACGGCCTCAAAACGTACAATTTCTGGAAAACCAAGCCCTCCCGACATTTTCCCCATGGTCGATTGTTTCGACATTTTGAACACTTCCGAATTCCGGACGATATAGACGACACGGCGATGATCTACCTGACTTCATCGCCGACGGAAGAAGAATTACTTTGGCTGAAAGAAAAATTGAGCCTGCACGCCAATCTCAGCAAGCAACAAATTAAAAATACGTATCCCGAATACCGTCATTTAAAAGCCTATTCGACGTGGTTTGGCAAAAATATGTACATTGAGTTTGATGCTTGTGTGTTGAGCAATATGCTGTATTGTATCTACGAATACCAATTGCCGCTCAATCAGCACGATGGTGACAGTTTGGCCTATATCCGTTCAGTCATTGAGACTGATCGGTACCTGACCGAACCTTTCCGCTGCGCCCACCAATACCCGCGCACCATTCCCATTATTTACCATGTGGCTCGACTGATGGGCGCTTTCCGAATACCCGAATTGGAGCCGATTCGCGCAAAACTGATTTCGGACACGCAACTGCTTTTACAGAAGCCGCAGCATCCGTTAGACGAAATCGTGCTCAAAACGTCTTTGTTGCGATTAGGCGTAAAGGAAAGGCAGAAGGCAGAAGGCAGAAGGTCGAATTTAACTAAAAGAGATTT
>JAXLVD010000028.1:0-85312 GCA_046329125.1 Spirosomataceae bacterium
TTCGATTCAAACAAAACCGGAAGGAGGAGCACTGTCAACTCTTTTGGAAAAATGGATCGAGCAAATTGTTTTAAAAACCTCACAGGACAATAATATTCCTTTAGGCGAAATCAGAAGCAACCGTTATCTCAAACTCATTCAGGATAATATTATAAAAACGGTAAACGAACTGACCGATGTCGGAGGCTTTGATTTTGGATTGGTCATTATGAAATATTATGAAGGCTATATCCTGGATAATGAACAGCTGAGAAGGTACGCACTGAAGTGGCTTAAAGGAGAATATAAAACAAAGATAGAAGCAAGGCAGGAGCTTGGGGTTCGCGAGATCATTAATGACCTGAATTATTACGACATGCTGAAGAACTTCAGTCGTTTGTTTGTAAGCATGGGGTACAGCGGATTCATGGTAAACCTTGATGAAGCGATAAACCTTTACAAGATTTCAACCTCCGTCATGAGGGAGAAAAACTACGAAAAAATTCTCACCATCTACAATGATTGCTTTCAGGGAAAAGTAACCAATCTGTTTATCAACATTGCAGGAACTAAAGATTTTCTGGCAAATGAGCGGAGAGGTCTATTCAGTTATCAGGCATTAAAGTCAAGATTGGAAACAAATAAATTTGAAACGCTTGAGGTGAGAGATTTTGCCCAGCCGGTCATCCGTTTGTTGCCACTTGACCACAATGAAGTTTTTGTATTGCTGAAAAAGTTAAAGGCGGTATTTGACTTCAATTACAAGATAAATCTTGAGATTACAGATGAAGATATTTATTTGTTTATGGAAGAAATGTTCAACAAGCCCGGAGCAAATGAATTCTTAACGCCTCGTGAAGTAATTCGTGATTTTTTAAACATCTTAAGCATCATTCGCCAAAATCCGAATGCAGACAAAAAGAAACTGTTTGGTGATATTGAAATCAAAGATGAACGGCCAAATGAAGTATCACTTGACATTATTGAAGAATTATAATGTCGTTTGAACTCTTATCAGAACCGGTCAGAAAATACATCCGAGATAAACGGTGGGAATCATTGCGTCCTATACAGGTAGCAGCGATAAACAAAATTCTTACGACACAGGAGAACTACATTCTTGCCTCACGAACTGCTTCCGGAAAAACAGAAGCAGCCTTTCTTCCCATTCTATCCAAAGTAAATTTCAATGACCGAGGTGTTCAGGTTCTTTACATTTCCCCTCTCATTGCATTAATAAATGACCAATTTTTTCGTATTGAAGAACTTTGCAACTATTTAGACGTCGAAGTGACCAAATGGCACGGAGAAGCCAAAAAATCTCAAAAAGAAAAGCTCATAAAGGCTCCTCGCGGAATTGTTTTAATAACTCCTGAATCACTGGAAGCAATGTTTGTCAATGCGCCATACATAGTGAAAGGATTATTTTCAAACTTAAAATATATCGTAATTGACGAAATACACTCTTTCATAGGAACCGACAGAGGAGTTCAACTCAAATCAATTCTCTCACGATTACAACAAATAAATACACATAAATTCAATATAGTCGGTTTATCTGCAACTATTGGTGACTATAACGAAGCCAAGCGCATGACCGGTGATGAAGTCAATACAAAAGTACTGTTGGACAGAACAGCTAAAGAAATGGCAACACAGTTCAGACATTTTCCGGCAGAAACTACAGAGTTACCGCTTGCATTACTGAAAGACCTTTACATTGAAACCAAAGACAACAAAGTGTTGATTTTTCCCAATAGCAGAGGCCGGGCGGAAGAAATTGCGGTCAAGCTCAAAAAGATTTCGGAAAAAGTAAACGGGCATCCTCACTACTTTTCACATCATTCGTCGGTTGACAAAGAGTTGAGAGAGTATGTGGAACATTTTGCAAAAAACAATCAACGGAACAATTTTTGCATTTCCTGCACTTCAACTCTTGAATTAGGTATTGATATCGGAACTGTCGATGAAGTAGTCCAGATAGACGCCACGCATTCAATCGCTTCATTAATTCAACGGGTCGGAAGAAGCGGAAGACGGGAAGGAGAGAAAAGTGTTTCAGTACTATATACAACAAATAAATGGAGTTTTCTTCAATCACTTGCCTGTTGGATGCTCTATCAGGAAGGATTCATTGAACCTGTTTTAACTTCTGAAAGACCGTATGACATTTTGCTTCATCAGTTACTTTCAGTCATTAAACAGAATTCAGGTTGCAAACGCACTACATTGGTTTCCGACATGCAATCAAATTTTGCGTTTAAAAATATTCCAACCGATGAAACTGAAAAAATTATTGACGAGCTTTTGAGAACTGACCTGCTTGAATTGGTAGAAAGGGAATTGATCGTTGGCATTGAAGGAGAAAAGATTGTGAACTCCCGAGATTTTTACAGTGTGTTTAAGACAGAACCAAATCTTAAAGTGATTAACGCAGGGAAAGCAATTGGTGAAATTCCTTTTACTCCCCAAATAAAGGTTGACGAAAATATATTGCTGGCAGCAAGGATTTGGAAAATAGTCGACGTTGATCACAAGTCAGGAAAGATAGAAGTGATGCCCGCAAAAGACGGAAAAAAGCCTTTATTTTTTGGAACAGGGGGGACAATTCATCCAAGAATAAGGCAAAAAATGTTTGAAATTTTGTTTGAATTAACCGAATACCCGGAACTTGATAAAGCTGCAGCCGAAACGCTGCAAGAACTGCGAAAAGACTTCTCACGCTTTCCGGTCGAATGTCTGAATGATGATCGACCGATTATCTTCAAAGAAATGAAGGCGGTTTTTTTTACTTTTCAAGGAACGAAAGTGAACCGAAGTTTAAATTTTCTTTTTGACAAGGCAGGTTTAAATTGTTCCCACGAAGAACATAGCAGTTCTTTTGAAATTCCCACTGGCCAAATACAAATTCAATCATTACTTAATCAAATACAGACAATACTTTCTGATATTGATTTCCATTTAGAAAATGCCATAAGGGAAAACTCAGCTTTACTTGATTTTTCAAAATGGGGCCAATTCCTACCAATTGTATACCAAATAGAAATTTTGAAAGAAAAATATTTTGATTTTGCAGGCACCCAAATGTTTCTTGAGAATGTCAGCCTTGTTGCATTGACAGAGCAATAGTAGATATTATGCAACAAAGTGCAGCTGATGATTACAGTTTTTCAATATATTCTTTTATTTTATTCAACAGGCTATCAAAATCAGGTTGTCCCCTGTAATAGAGCGAAGCCGTTTCTTCATATCTCTTTCTGAATTGGGATCTTAGAGTTGGGTCACTCAACCGAAAGGCTTCATTTTCTGCGATTGGAATTTCTTTATCCTTGGCGGGAAAGCGTTCGTTTTTGTGAGCATGATATTCAGGTGTTCCAATAAACTGCTGCACATCCGAATAATCTAATAGTTGTGCGATGTCATAATACTGCCTCATTAAATTCGGGCGAACAGCAGCTCCATTTTGCTCCTGCCGAAACTTGGTGGCAATTGTTTGGAGCTTCTCCACGAAGGTGTATCCTGGATGATAGCAGAGAATATCAAACGCACTGTTGTCCATTATTTCAATCGCTCTATTGTCTTTTACTCGTTCATAGGCCCAAGAGCTTATCAGGCGTTTTTGATTGGGCGTTACCGTGTCAAAACCGGCCTCCAATAAGATACCTTCTTTAACACCTTCAATGGCGTCGGTTCGGCTTTTATAGTATAATCGTATTCCACCGCTGCGATAATACTCCGGATCATCAAACGCATGATCCCTTTCAACGGAAATGATTCCATCGATCTTTATCGTCTCTGCCAACCAATCATAAAATTTCTTCCGCGCTTCAACGGTACGGGGATTGGTATTTTTGGGGTTTTCGTTGATGTTGAATTCCGTTGGAGGTTTTATATGGATATCGAGGTCTTCCGAAAAGCGGTCGATGATTTTGTAGCCTTTGGACAAAGAAGTTCCGCCTTTAAGCTCAAAGTCGAAGCCCTGTTTTTTCAGCCCGTTTAAAACGTGCATGATCCAATAGTCTTTCTCAATCAACCCCGCCAGGATTTGCGTTTCCTCTTCGAGGATGCGTAACAGACCGACAAAATCGGGATGATCGTGCAGATAAATAGAAGACATGCGCTTAAAGCTCCGTTTGATTCAATAAGGGCGCTAACAATTTTTTGGTTTTTGTGTTCCCGTACTCGGCCACCGAATAGCGCAGGTTTTCTTCCTCCATGGTCCCGGCTTTGGAAAATACATTCTTTAAAACCGCCTCCCGGTCTTCGGCGAGTGAATCAAGGTTATTGACCAAATCCACCAATAAAAATTCCTGCGTCAGTTTTTTCGGAAAATGAGGTTTGATGCGAAAATCGAATTGTCGATTGCCTAATTTGAACTGCCCGTGCCGCTTGTGATTATAGACCGTCCGTTGGTTGTAGAGCTGGGTAGTGCCAACCCCTAACCCATTATAGGCATTCGGCGAGGTGACCAGAAAGCGATCATCGTTTAGAAAACTGCGGATAAGGATTTCTTCATTGGGCGGAGTTTTACCAAAGGCCGTCTGCTCAGGGACATAGTATAACCCTTGGGACAGCTTTTGCAGGATTCCTTCTTCCAGCAGTAAGTCCAGGTGACGATCCACGGACTTGGACCATTTGGTCAAGTCACTTCGACGATACACCTTACCTTGCTCCAGATGTTGTTTTAACTCGTCCAGCTTCATCTTTTTTCCTCCACTAATTTACAATAACACGCCTTACTGCCAAATGCAAGAAATTTCATTTAAAATTCATGCAAATATATCATTATAAGAATTGTTTATCAAGGGGATAATTCAGAAAAACAGCCTAAACCGGAAGTATTTATCTTTTGACCCCGGAATCCGGGCCATCATCCTGGTTCTCTTTATTTACGTGTCTGGAGAACCATTCCAGATTTCTCTCCAGAGTGAAGTGGTTCTCATAAATATCCCGATAATCCACTTTCAGTGTGATGGGTGTAAGCTGCTTTCGGGCATTCTCTATTTGAGCCTCTTCTTCATGTTGCTCAAATTCAGTGGCAAATACCTCCAAATAAGCATGAGGCAGTACGACTTTTTTCACTGATTTATTGATGAGGATGCGTCGATAAGAGCGAGTCTCCAACTGAAGACAATCTTCAATATTAGTATAGGAATTACCTTCTTTGAAAAAGGTAAGCTTATCAATGATCATCGGCCCCATGCCGTTATTGGCTACCCAAAGGGTCAGTTGACGGTTTTGATCCAGCAAATCAATCTGACCCAAGGGTTTGAGTGATTTCTCATTATGAACACGTTGCAGATATAGCTGATAGAATGTGGCCAGCAGAGCCAACAATGAAATGGTAATTGCCAAGAAACACCTGCCCTATCCAAAAGCCGTTGAAAGCAAAACGCTTCCCGAATTGCCGGAAAGCGTTTTCATGCCTATATCATTCCGTAATCCTCAAGCAATTTCAACCGCTCCCTGGCCTGAAGCTCATAGATTTGGGGAATAAATGTATGGTAGATACTGCACTGCGGGTCTTTTCCATTGACCCTATAAATGGGGCAACCGCTTGTGCAGATAGACCTGTATTTGCATAAAGAACAGTCCTTCGATTTTTTGTCTTCGTAGTGACTACCTAACTCAATCATATCGACCAAGTCCATGCCATGTTCAAAAATAGAAAAAGAGGGTTGAGCGGTATCCCCGGCATGAACATGGCAATAATTTAAGGTGCCATCCACGTATATAGCGCCGCCCGAAAATCCCGAAGCACAGGTCTGAAAACCTAATTCATTGAGTTTGAGGTCACAGAATTGATGCCGACGCGAAAATTGCCAACCTGTTTGAATGGCTTCCCGCATGATTGCATAGGACTCCGACAGGTATCTTTCCAGCCGCTCCGCATCAATGTTTTCTCCTTTGACAATGGAATAACGAAACGGTACATCCAACGCAATCAGATAACGCGTCAAATCGGGTAAACCTTCCAGATTTTGATTGGTTACGACTGTGTTGATCGAGACCGGCAACCCATGTGTCAACAATGTCCGAAGATTTTCATCAACGGTTTTAAAGGAACCTGCTCCGTTACGGAATCTCCGGGCAGCATTATGATCATGTTCCAAACCGTCCAGAGAAATCCCGTAACTTACAGTATAGGCTTTGGAAAAAGCGATAATTTCATCAGTCAGGATCGTCAGATTGGTAATAAAGGCGATTTCCAGTTTACATCCCAGCGTTTCCAATGTTTCCTTGGCTTCGGGGATAAACGCTTTCCATGATTTGAATTGCGTCAAGGGCTCGCCCCCGGCCAGCCGAAACTTGACATGACGAATTTTTCTTTTTTTGACGGTTTCTACCAACTTGTTCAGCAGTTGCTGTTTTACCTCTTCCGACATGCCACCGGTGGTATTCAAAGTGGAAATGTAACAATAGCTGCACGAGAGGTTACAGCGGTTGGTGGTATGAATCCAAAAGTTTAGGGAGGTTGGCGTATCAGGTCGTTGTAGCTGACTGAAATTGCGGTCAAACCGAATGATTTCAGTGGCCGACAACATCTGTAGAAACATTTCTAACGTATAGGTTGGAATGGCAAGTCTATGACCCAACTCTTCTGTAGGGATTTGTCCATCTATCGCCGAAAGAATTTTGTATTGATCCTTTGTCAGAATTCGCAATGAATTCGGATAGGAACAATTGACGACATAGAAATGCTCCTGATCAAGCGGTCGTAAGAGCAGTTGCGGGGATTTGATCGGTATCACTGTCTTTATGGGTTGAGGGATTACTATCTCCCGCACAATCGCAATTGGCGTTGACGGAGGTGACTTTTAGAGAACCAATGCCGAACCTGTTTTCCAGTACGGACAGGTCATCAAATAAGAGGTTGTTTTCAGCAGTAGAAATCATCGCAGATAAAAGTTAAGTTGAATGGATTTATTTATTTTAAACGGTTCATCAGGATATAAACGGTACTGGGATGCCAGCGGCCGGCCCCGCGAAAAGTCGGAATGCCTCGTTTATTCAGTTCCTGAGAAACAGAACGCACAGAGGTAATTCCCTTATTTTTAAGCCGTTTCAAAAGGGGTGACAATTTTTGAGCAAATTCTTCGGCGGCTTTTTTATTAGCGATGGCAAGCATTGTTCCATTTTTTCCCAGGATAACCCCTCGTCTTTTGGCCGCACTCAAAGCATCTTTCGTGTTTTCGCTGATGCGTTGGCGCTGATCTTCCGCCACCGCTGCCAGAATATGAATAGTGAATCGGTTGGCGTGCGGATTATCGGTCACAATAATTTCTACATTCGATTTAACGATTCCGGCAATTTGCTCTACGTCCCTCCCCAGCCTATCAAGCCTTGCCACTACCAATATTGCATTCATCTCCCTGCACAGTTCAAGTGCCTGTAACAGGCCAACTCTGCATTTACGGGTTGATTTTACTTCAATGACTTCACGGATGAGCTCATATTCGCTGAGCTTACAGTAGTTTTTCACGGCAATTTGTTGTGCTTCCAGCCCCAGACCACTTTTCCCCTGTCGGTGCGTTGAAACCCGATAATACGCAACTGCCTGTTTCATAATCCGTTACAATCAATTCTGTCCGCAGGTTAACCATCGTTTATATTTGAACAGATTTGTTTTAAAATCCGGTTAGTGGTGCTGAGAAGAGATTGAAATACAGGGCGTTGCGAAAGAGGAGGGAGCTAAAAAAGAAAAGTTTTGTCTATGGGTAAACGATGGTTTACTCATAGACAAATTTTTGGAAAGGAATATTTTTGAAGCCTGTTTATTTGTTTTTAATGGTAGTTAAATCTACTCAATCCGGAAGCAAAAGTAGGATATACCAAGGAGTAGGCACCTCTTACCCATAGGTATATCAAAATGTGCAGACTCATCCCGCAGGAACTCCGCGAAAAAATGATTGAAAACGCAAGGGACGTAATGAAAGAGCGAGGTGATGACCATCCGCCCATTATAAAACTGTTTTCCATTGCCGGTAGCGCTACTTGGCTGTTGAGTGAGTTGAATCCTCTTGAACCTGATATTGCCTACGGCCTGTGCGATTTAGGAATGGGTTTTCCTGAATTAGGCTATGTCTCATTGGAAGAGCTTGAAAGTATCCAGCACCCTTTTCTTCCCATTCCATTGATTGTACGAGACGAACATTTTGAGGCGGAATATCTGATGAGTGTTTATGCAGAGGCGGCACATCAGCATCAATCTGTCACTGAGAACCCGGTGCATTTGCAGCAGGCACATCAAAAATTAGCCGGTAACCAAGTGTACTCTTTACCCGGTCCTTCGTAAATCTCTCAAAAGATGATCCTTATCGGCGTTGTTGTGGGATGATGAACTGATATTTCATAGCCTCTCTATCGAAGCAGTAAAATGCTGCCCCGAGTTTCATAAACTGAAATGCTGCCGGGCTCTGAATTTGTACTTAGCTTATACGCGTAAATTCCTTCCGGCAAAGGTTTGCCGTCTCGCAGTCCGTCAAACGGTTTCTGATACCCTTTAGAATAAAAGATGACCTCACCCCAACGATTAAAAACGGTGATCTCTACATCAGGGTAATCTTCCAGACCTTTTAAGTCCCATGTATCGTTATTCCCATCTCCATTCGGCGTAAAGACGTCCGGAATCCAAATTTTTTGCTTGATGATAATCTTTACGCTACTGCTTATTTCGCAACCATACCCTCCTGAAATGCGTACCTGATACTGGGTATTTGCATCCGGACTTACCTTAGGCTTAGAGGAACGAACATCGTCTATGAACGCAGGAGGACTCCAAGTATAAGAGAAACCCGGCCCGATGTCGGCATTGAGTTGAACGCTTCCCCCGCGCCATACTTCTATTTCGGTCGGTAAGTTAGGGGTAACGATAGGAATAACCACCGCCTGACGCGTTATGGAGCCGCTTCGACAATCGGAAGTCCCCGTAATGCGATAGGTGAGCAGATGGGTTCCTGCCCCTGCCGCTTTAGGATGGAATGAGTTGTTTTCGACCCCTGCCCCGGAAAAAGACCCGTTGGCGGGAGTGGCTTTTAATAAAACCGGTTTTTGATCAATACCGCAAAACGGAGGAATGGAATCAAAAGAAAGTTGAATTTTGGCAATAGTATCCACTTGGACCGGAGCCGTATTTTTAACACACCCATTCGCATCGGTTACGGTCAGATAATATTCCCCTGCTTCTTTAGCAAAGTAGGTACTTGAGGCACTTTTTTGCAGCGCCTGTTGTCGGTAATGCCAGGCATAATTTGAAAAATTGGCCGGTTCGGCCACCAATTTAGCAGAGTCGCCCCGGCAGAATTTCGAGGCCCCTTCTATTTTGACAGTCACCGGCGGCAATGTGATTTGACGCAATGAGACCGTATCCGAACGAAAAATACAGCCGTTTTGAGCATTGACTGCTACAACACTATAATTACCCGCTTCCTTGCTGGTCCAAGTCGGTTGTGTCGTTGTAGTTATCTTTTGGCCATTTTTGTACCAAGTATATTGCAACCCGGCTCCTGACAAAGCATTTAATGTCGCCGTGCTGTCAGGGCAAAGAATCGATGAGGAAGTCTGCAATTGAAAACCGGAACTGTTTACAACGAGTGTGACGGATTGTGACTTTCGTGAGCGGCTGCATTCATTTTTTAATGAAGTAACCAACGTATAGGTGCCCGGTTGATTGACTGACAAGCTGTTAGAACTTGCGCCTGTGATGACTTTGTCATTGCGCAACCATTGATATTGCCAAGTTGCGTCTTGTATCGCGGTCAATTGTACTGTTTTTCCTTCACAAATCGTCACCTCCGGGGTATTGAGTGGATAGTTTTCGACGGTAATGGGCGTTTCGGGAGGAATGGTCGGCGGACAATCAATGACTAAGAGTTGGTATTCGCGCCGAACCAAACCAATGCGAACCCCGTTTCGGTACTCTTCTACCTGCACCCCAAAGCAAAATAATCCCAGTTGATTGGCTGTAACTGATAATACTCCTGTTTGGGCATTGATCCTCAGTGGTGGATTGCCGGGGAGTTGGTTCCCCTCACTAAAACCCGGAGCCCATTGGACAGGCGGATAAGCGGTAGCCGGTATGACATAACTGTTTCCATCTTTGACATAGCCTGACCAAGGGGTCACCAATGAGTAGCGCAGTTCATCCCCATCCGCATCGGTAGCTCCGAAGGGATAGGTAAAAGGCGTATTAATACAGATGTATTCACTGGTGAGCGGGTCGAATTGAGGTGAGGAATTCAGAAAAGGTTTTCCGTCTGCTAGCAACGGAGGAAAAATGGCATAAAATACCTGCCCGGTATTACCCGGCTCAAGGATATTGTTTAAATCTAAATTGCGACAGCATACCGCAGAAACCAGATAGTAACCTCCCGGATCAGCGTAGTCTTCCGGTTTAAAAGTGAAAGTATTGGTGTAGGTTTGCTCCAAAAAGCGCAGTTTTCGTTGAGTGGCGCAGGCTTGATTGACAAAACTGAGGGGAATAGTGGATTCCCTGTCTAAACTCACAGAAATCATTTCTTTGTTATCACTTCTGCGAAGTATAGCTACTCCATAACTCCCCGGGTTTTGGCTCGACGGATCAAAATTGGTTTCGTCAATATAGATCTTGAGGGTAATTTTATAACGACCCGGTTGTTGGTCTAACGCCAGCATTTCCAAGTGTCCACCCGCCACGTGCGAACCATGGGCGGCAATCACCAAACAGAAAAATAAAAAAGTAACAAAGGGTTTCATGACGTTGAGCTACTATTTCTTCATGTTAGGGAAACATAAAGAAGCATTTAGTAAAACAGGGGACATATATAGGTAATGTTCCGGTATTTCTAAAAATTTTGAAATAAAAATAAGGAATAATGTTTGGAAATCCAATTATTTCTTTTGAACTTTCCATCAGTAAACTCAACGTTCCTCATAAAAATTTAAGCCGTAATGCTCAACATCTACCGGCCTGCCATAGTCCTTATAGGGCTATCGTTAGGATTCTGTGCCGCTGCTTTAGGCCAATCCTCCGCTCAAAATTATGTAACGACTCGTACCTACAAACAAGCTACGACTTCCCTAAGTACGGATGTCAATGTAGTTACCACCGGTGTTGATTACTTTGACGGGCTGGGTCGCCTGATTCAAACGGTTCAGGTACATACCGCTCCCAAAACTGATGGGAACGGCCCCAAAGATGTTTTTCTGCATACTGAATACGATTCGTTCGGGCGTACCTTCAAACAATACTTGCCCTATCCTTCCTATCAAAATGGTGCCTACCGAGCTGAAGTCCCGAGTGAGATTTCCGGCTACTACGGGAATGCCGCCAACTTTGAAAAAGATAACCCCGTCAATGACGATATACGGGTAAGCCACGAAACGGAATACGAGAAATCACCCTTGGGACGAGTACTCAAGCAGTACAATCCCGGGCCGGCCGTCACCAACAAAGATTACGTTCGCTTTGAATATGGGCTGAATGTTTCTAATGAAGTAAGACGTTATGATGTGAGCGGAAGCAGCCTTACTGATATTTCTTACAGTAATAATTACTATAATGCTAACGTTCTCACCGTCGTACGGAGCTTTGACCAAAACGGCAACCGTACGGATGAATTTAAAGACAAAAACGGCCAAGTAGTACTAAAACGCAGTTTCAGTACCGATAATCAGATTCTGGATACTTACTACGTTTATGATAACTTCGGGCAGTTAAGAGCTGTATTGCAACCCGAATTCCAACAGGGCACTTTTTCCACAACACGTCTCAATCTCTACGCTTTTTTGTACGAATACAATGACCGAGGGCTGTTGACAAAAAAACAAACGCCCGGCGGTGGGCAAACCACCATTACCTATGACAGCCGAGATCGGATCAGTACCCTGACCGATGCCAACAGTGTAACGATTACCACTAATTACGACGATCTTAACCGCGTTACTTCGACTTCTCAGGGAGGGTCGGATATTACTACCACAAAATACGATACGTATGACAGTTGGACGGGATTGGAGTTCCAATCGGCGGAAATTCCGGGTTTGAACAGCTATGTGGGAGCGGGCGTAACCTCCAACCGAAAAGGAGTGGTGACGAGTACGGAAGCGCGGGTATTGGGTACCGGTACGATGCTGCGCACGGTCTATTATTACGACAAAAAATACCGACTCATCCAAACCGTACGCCAACTGTACAACTTGGGTACCAATGCGACAGAAAAGCGATCTATCCTAAGAGATTTTGCGGGTAAGCCTCTTCAGGAACTGATCACTCAAACCACAAGTTACGGTAAAATGATTACCAGTAAAGGCTATGTGTATGACCAGGCCGACCGTCTTCTCCAAACGACTCACTATGTAAGTAAAGACGATATTCCTAAAACCAACATTGTACTTAATGCCCTGCGTTATAATGAAATAGGCCAACTCCGAAGAAAATACCTCCACTCCGAAGAATACGGCAATCGGTTTACCGAACGCCTTGAAATAAAAAATAATATACAGGGGTGGCTACGCACCATGAACGGTTACAGCGTCAGCGGCCAGAACTTCGGTATTGATCTTCGCTACAGTAAACCCTTAGATGGCGGTACGCAGCAGTGGAACGGCAACATTTCGGAACTCAAATGGCGGCAAGCCGGCGGTACCGTACAGGGGTACAAATTTACCTACGATGGCGTAAATCGCCTGCGGGCTGCTGATGGCTTGGGTGGGTTTAACAATGAAGAAAAAGGAATTACCTATGATTTGAACGGTAACTTAACAGCCCTGCAACGTACTTCAGGCGGCAATACCATTGATAACCTAAGTTATAGCTACAATGGCAACCGCCTAAGTAGTATAAATGATATAAGCGGCTATACTCAAGGTCAACCTAATGGCACAGTAAATTATAACTACGACAACAATGGCAACCTTACGAGCTATGATAGTAAAACCATTACGTACAATATCCTCAACTTACCAAGCAGCGTAACCGGCCCTGCCAACCTGACTTACACCTACACTGCAGACGGCACGAAGTTAGAGTATTACGATGGTAACAGTACCACGCGCTACGTAGGTGAAATGGAATACAACCAATCCAACGCCCTCACCCGCATTGCCACAGCTGATGGCCAAGTAGCAGTAAGCGGAGATACCTACACCTACCACTATTATCTGACTGATCATCTCGGCAATGTACGCACCATCATAGACCGCACAGCTACCGTATTGCTTGAGACCGACTATTATCCTTTTGGCTTGAGCATAGACCGTAGTGGCAGCACTCCCAACAAGTACCGTTTTAACGGCAAAGAGCAGCAAAGCGTAACGGGATGGCTGGATTTTGGAGCAAGGATGTATTTGCCGCAGATTGGACGATGGGGGGGAGTTGATACCAAATCTGAGAAATATTTGAGTTCATCACCCTATAATTACACGGACAACAATCCTATATCAAGAGTTGACCCGACAGGTAAGGATTGGTTTTACTATCAAGCAAAAGGAGAAGAAAAAAAAGGCTGGCATTGGCAAGAAGGCGATGTTGCTAAATATACAAATACGAAAGGTAAAGAAGTTACTTTAAAAAAAGGCTTTGATTATTTGGTTACTTTTAGAGCTACAGGTAAAAATAGTGAGGGTGCATCAACTGGCACACTGCAATTGTGGGGTGACAGAGACCCTAAAAAAGGAGCACTTATAACAGCGACTGGGTTTACAGGTGGAAGCGGTTTTAACGCAACAAAATCAGGAAATTACCTTATGGATTTAAGTAAAAGAGACTCGAAAGGTCCACAAAAGATGAACTCTAATAAAGATAATCCAGTTGCTTTTATGGGGATACAAGACATTCCAAATAGATATATTAGAGAAGGAAATTTAGGGTATGATGTTGGAGGTGCATATGGTAGTGGAAGAATTAGATTATTAGAAACAGATGGAGAAGTAAATAGAAACTCTGAACAAATTCATGGTTATTATCTTCATGGCAAACTGCAACCACACAATTGGACTCATGGTTGTCTTTGTGATAAATCAGAAAGTATATTCAATTATTTTTGGAGTGGATCTGGTAAAAATGTAAGAGGTGAAGTACCTGTTTCAGTAGATTAAATGACTAACAATATGAAATATAAAATAATACTCTTTTTTCTTCTTCAAATATCTTGTGAAAACTCAAACGAGAATTACAATGGTATTTGGATTCCAGAAACAATCAATTGGAAAGAAGGGAATTTTGAAACAATTTACATTGAAAATGATACTTCATTTGTCAAAATTTCATCAACCAATTTGTTATTAAGAAGTGATTCAATTCAATTTATGACTGAACCGGGCTTTATATTGTCAGCGGGAAGCATTATCAAAACAGACAATAAATTTTTAGAAGCTAAGTATAATATTTGGTATAAATTTATCAATTTACAAGGTGAAAAACTTCCAAGTAAAACAATCAAAGAAACTATAAAGATTGAAAAGAAAGCCAATATGATTTCTCTTATTTATAGGAATAAAATTTATCTAAAGACGAATAAATTTTCAAATGAAAGTAAGATACAACTACTAAATATATCAAATGGTTTTCTTGAAAATTTAAAAAAGAAAGGGTCAAATTAAATAAGCATAAAACCGTAGCTCCTCGTAGTGTTGTGAGAAATAAAATTCAAAAATGTTGTGCGTTGTCTTCCTTTGAAAAACTACGTACTGAAAATAAATAGAGTGTCTGTAACACGGGGCATGCCTAAAAACTACCCCTTGTCATAAAAAGCTTGTTGTGATTTGCAACGGCTAACCGTCCTACCCTAAAGAGCAAAGTATTTTATAATGATTTTTGCGCCTCTAAAACCTCTTCAAAGTATAAAGCGGCCAGTCAAATAAAGCAACAGAAATAACAATTGCGTTCCTCTAAAACTTAACGTTATGAAACCATTTTTCTTGTTATTGATTGTTATTACAGCGGTAAACATCAGGCGTGTACCTGCCCAAACTAAGGAAGCTTATGTGATTTGTTACGTTAATGGCAACCACACTGCCGCCACCGATTCGCTAAGCCTCGGTACACTATATCGCATTGATTCCCTGCAACAACAATTTCCCCAACGGATGGCTACGGCTGCTCAAACGGGCGCAGTATGGGGTCTGGCTTACCAACATTCCCAAAAACAACTCTGGATAGCGACTTTGGCCAAACGCCATTCAGCCTACGGGCCGCTTGGTACGGGTGGCATTTATCGCTTCAACCCTGCCAACGGTCAAATCGACCCCTATCTTGACCTCAAAACGCTGGGCATTGATACCGGTCCGGATCGTCATGCCAACTTGCCCACACTCCCTACCGCTTTCAGCAGTGATTCCTTAGTGTATGAGCAAATAGGCAAAGTGAGCTTAGGCGGTATCGATTTTAATGACAACGGAGATACGCTCTTTGTCATGAATCTTTATGATCGTACCCTCTATGCTTTGCACTTACCTGCTGATGGCAGCCGCCCCACTCAAGCCAATGTTCAGGCCTATTCGCTCCCTACCCAAAGCTGTCGTGGAGGAGAAGTGCGTCCCTTTGCGGTCAAGTACTATCAAGGTAAAGTATACATAGGAACGGTATGTGATGCTCAAACTTCCCAACAGGCTAAACATCTCACCGCTACTGCCTTTGCGCTGAATACGGCTACGAAACAGATGGAAGAAGTCATCTCCTTTCCATTGACCTACGCGCGAGGCAAAGGTCTGAACTGGAATCCATGGACCGATCAATTTGACCAAACCATTGACCCCGCAGCACCTGCCATGATGACGTATCCGCAGCCTGTTTGGTCGGACATTGAATTTGCCAACGACGGAACTATGCTCATTGCCCTCATGGACCGGCTCGGCCATCAGGGAGGTCGTGGTATGCCTGATCCTAAACGCCGGTCGTTTTATCTGACCAACGCCTACGGGGATCTTTTGAAAGCCGAACGCCAGGATGAGAACCACTATGCGTTGTCACATCCTGAACGTGAATTTTTTTACGAAGACCATTTTTCCAACGGGATCAACGTGATTCACCCCGAAGCAGGGACGGGTGGATTGGCCTACAATCCCGCCACCAATGAGGTGTTGTACAGCCAACATGAACCTACTCATGAATACAACAACGGCGGTGTACGATTTTTCGATGTTAAATCAGGGCAAAGTAAAGGCGGCGTAGCCGTATACAGAAATGGCCAGACGGGTGGTTTTGACAAAGCCAACAACGTAGGCGATATAGAACTTATCTCTGCGCCCTCGGCCACAGCTATTGTAAAAGACAGTGTTTTAACCATTGGATTGACCGCCTCTCCCAACCCGGTACGGGAGGAGACCCAAATCGTATATCGTCCTCAAAAAACAAATGCTGCCCAACTTACCCTCGAACTCACCGACTTATCGGGGCGGCGGTTGCTTACTAAACCCCTCAAAGAAAGTAAGGGCGTATTCAGTACCACGCTCAATTTCTCTAACTACCCTACCGGTGAATACCAAGTACTGATTACCGAGGAGCACAAAAGTTTAAAACTCATCAAGGTGCAGTAAGTACGTTCAGCTAAAGTTACTACTCCAATTACAAACCTTAAAAAATTACTAAAATGCGAGTTTATAGTCGTATTTCCGCTATTGCTTTATCTATAAGCTTAGTTTTCGGACTTCACAAGGCTTTTGCCCAGTTAGAGCCTAAGGCTGTCCCCCCCTCACCCAATGCTGCCGGATTGGGTAAATACGGTGAAATACCCGTCAGCCATTATACGGGGGTGCCTAACATTGGGGTACCCATTTATGAGATCAAAACCCGCGATTTGAATGTCCCCATAGCCCTTAGCTACCATGCCGGCGGGATACGGGTAGAAGAAGAAGCGTCCTCGGTAGGGTTAGGCTGGTCCTTGATTGCCGGTGGTGTCATTACTAAAAGTATTCGCGGCAATGATGATTTTCCCGTGGTTTGGAACGGCAGTAATGACGTGACAGCTAATTCGGCAAAGTACGGTTTTTTTCAAACTTCGCTTGGGTTGCCTACCGGTAGCGGAAGTACCGGGGTAACCTGTAATCGCTATTACGATAAAGGAGAATACACATATGCTACCATCAATAATTCCAATTCCGTACTTTCCTCCATTGCTAATAGTCAGTCGCAATCTATTTACGATGGCGAACCTGACATTTTTTCCTATAATGTAGGCGGTAAAACCGGTAAATTCATTATCGAGACGCTGGAAAGCGGAGTGGCTAAAATTCGACTTTTATCGCACGAAGTAGCCCGAATAAAGCTGATCAGCAATGATAATACAGGAATGAGCGGATTCAGCATCAAATTTGGTGATGGGGCAGAATATCAATTTGCCCAACGGGAAATACAACAGTACAAAACGTACGACCCTTGGGTCAGCGGGAAAGTTAAACGCGGAAGCGGTACCGGTACTATTGGCAATCCAAACAGTGCTGGTTTTGTGAATACGTATGGATATACGATTGGTCAAAATCAGCAAATTCCCTACAAATACACGATTTCATCGTGGTATTTAACAAAAATTGTTTCCGCTACAGGCGATGAAATTATATTTGAATATACCCATAATGGCTGGGTAAGCCAATTGGCAAGCCGTAGTCAGACGGTTACTTCGTGCAGTATCGGTCAGGAGTTGGAAAGTATATTTTCGCTTACTCAAACAGATACAAGACAAATGTTATTGTCTAAAATTACCTTCCGTAACGGAACTTTAGATTTTGGCTATGACAATCGGGATGACTTATACGCAAACGGCAAAAGATTAGTAACGATCATCCTCAAAGACAGAACAGCGCAGGCTAATGAGGTGAAACGATTTGAACTCTCACATGACTACTTTAACAGTGGTACAGGAGCACCAAACTATATCAGTAAGCGACTCCGCTTGGATTCCGTTAAAGAAAAAGCCGGCAGTAATTGTTTACCGGCCCACAGTTTTTCTTATAACACCACCCAATTACCTGATAAGGATTCCTATGGGATTGACCACTGGGGATTTTATAATGGAAAAGATCTGAATCCTAACTTGATTCATTACGTTGAAGCTTTATTTGCTAACAATATAGGAGCCCCTTTCAGAAATTGGCATTACACTTACGGCGGCGATCAGGGATCAACTATTGCAGAGAGACAAACTGACCGTAATGCTTCCGACTCTCATATGAAGGCTTGTATTCTCACCAAAGTAATTTACCCAACTGGTGGGTATTCGGAGTTTGAATATGAGCCCCACAATGTCAATAATGTGATAACCACCGGTTCTCTTACAATTCGCGGAGTCGTACTGAATGATCCCAACCAATCATTCGGCAGTTATACGGTAGGAGGCCTTCGCGTAACTAAAATAACTCACCATGACGCACTGGATGCCAATAGGAATATTATAAAAAAATATACCTATTCAGGTGGTAAGCTAATGTTCGGGATATTTTATTATACGTCTAATTCGCAGAACTATACCAGTCCTAATGGTGCTCCTAATACAGAATGTGCCCACCGTGTGAGCTCAAGCAGTTATTATACCATGGGCAGCAGTGCGCAGGGAAACCATGTAGGTTATACGACTGTAAGCGAGTATGAAGGGTTAAACGGAGAGAATGGAAGAACGGATTATATTTTTAAGAATGTACCGGAATCAAATTCCGCCACCTTTTACTTTAATTTAGAAAATAATTGTATAGGTTCTTCCTCCTGTACGGGTTGTCCTAATTATTTATCAGGCAATGATTATCAAACCTATAGCTTTTTTACGGGCGGTAATTCAAACAATGTTCCTATTGCCACAACAGGTTCTTTGTCGTTGGCCGGGGTACCCAATACCATTTACTCACTTAACGGTTATTTAGCTGAACGCACGGTTTATAAAGATAACGGAAATGCAGTCAGTAAATTAATCAACGATTATACCTCCTCGAATTTAGGATATACACGAGGAATAAAACTGGCAGCCTTACCTTTAGTTTCCGATTATTTTCATGCGGTCATGTATAAGGTGAATTATGAATGGATCAAACTGAATCAGACGGAAGAGCGTATTTATGATGCAACAAATTATAATTCAAATGTTTACGTTTCAACAGTCACTCAATACCTTTATGGGAATGATGAATACAAACAATTGGCTTCTCAATCTTTTACGGACAGTAAAGGACAAGTGATTAAAAAGGAGTATAAGTACTCCTATAATATTCCTAACAGCAATATGGTGAACGACTATTATGTAAGACCAATAATGGAAGAGAAAATCTCAATTGCTCCGGACCCAATGGGTACTTTTGTACAAACAAGTAAGAAATATACGCAATATAAAACGGAGAATAGTTTTCACGTACCGGATTTTGTAAAAACTCAACAAAAATCCACTGATACGGAATACACTGAAATCACATATGCGTATGACGGAAGCAGAAGAATAAATGGTTATTCCCAACGTACCGGGCCTAATGTGGCGCTTGAGTGGTACGATGAAGACGGAAAGCGTGATTTACTGAAAAAACAAACCAAAAGCAGCAACAATACCCAGCAGATAACGCAATATAATTATAAATCTTTGGTCGGTATCAGCGAGATGCTGGATGTAAATAATCAGGCAACAACTTACACCTATGACGATTTTGAGCGTCCGATTACAATTAAAGACACCGATGGCCAATTATTGAAGAGCTTTACCTATAATTATAACTCTTCAACATGCCCGACAGATAATTCCGGTAAGCTGATTTCGACCACTCCCAATGTCCCTATACTAAAAGAACCCGAAAATGTTGTTACCAATTGCGACCCCAATAACCCTACATTCGATTTGACCATTATCAATATTGGTTCTTCCATATCAGGAATTAAACCGGGCTCTAACGTATCCAAAATGGCTTGGAGCAATAATTTTGTTACGGTAGATGCAGGTCCTGCTTTAGAAAACAGTACTGTTAGTAACCCTTCAATTTTTTATGTTGAAAATGTCAACAAAACCTACCCGCGCTATTGGACAATGCTGGTAGAAACCTGTTTGCCTACTACAGGATCTATTAATTATTATATACTCTGTAAACACGAAGTTGGAGCTGACCAATCTTACAATACTCATGAAAACAATGTACCTTACTTTAATTATGCTAATCGTGACGGTTTCACGGAATTATATGCTCTAAATCATCCAAATTATGGTTTTTATTACGAAGTTAATGGCGTCAATGTCTATGATGTAGGATTTAAAAAAGGTCTATATACAGTAGTCATTACCTATTATGATAAAAAAGGAGAGGGTCCAGCCCCGGCAACACGGGTTCCGGGTTCCGGAAATAATATCATTTTTCAAAAAACATACTATTTTCGGATTCAGTCCCAGCAAGGTGAAAACCATGGTCCTAACTAAAGTGCCAATTTTCGATTAATGCTTATAAGTAATTGGCAGTGAAATTGCAGCAGGGCTTAAACCCTGCTTTTTTATTTTTTTAACACACTTTGAATCCTCATTTGATAATGAACTTTTGCCGAAACATATATTTCCTCCACAACTTTTGGCTTTGATCCTTTGATTCCCAATTTCTTGTGCAAATCTTGTGCAAATA
Organism: Spirosomataceae bacterium; assembly: GCA_046329125.1. Lineage (GTDB taxonomy): Bacteria > Bacteroidota > Bacteroidia > Cytophagales > Spirosomataceae > Runella. The sequence continues at coordinate 20,530 of JAXLVD010000028.1, forward strand.
AAAAAGCACTTACAAGTTTTATCTCGTAAGTGCTTGATTTTGAGGCTCCCGAAGCTGGGCTCGAACCAGCGACCCTCTGATTAACAGTCAGATGCTCTAACCGACTGAGCTATTCGGGAGTGTTATTTTGCCTGGATTTCCAATGAACAGTCAGATGCTCTAACCGACCGCCAAACGCTTTGTGAGCTATTTAGGATTTTAGGGCCACCGCTATCGTTTCCGATTTTGGTGGTGCAAAAGTAGAAGTTTAAAGGATTGCAAGCAAGGTTTTTTTTGAAAATTTCACTTTTGAGCTTTGAATCGAAAGGTGAAAATTTTTATTTGTTGCTTACAATCAGCAGCTTATACCCGCTCTAAAATCAATTCTTTGATGCGTTGGGCGTCGCCTTTGGTGAAATTTTCGATCACAATTTCCGGCCTTGCCCGCGGAATCACCCGAATCGTGGCAAAAAACATTCCGCTGTCAATCTCTACGCCGGATATATCGCTGTAAAATACAAATTGCTCGGTGCCCCCAATCAGCTTTTTCAGTTTAAAGCTGACACCTTTATCGGTCAAGTGTACTTCATTGGGGCGAACCGGGTCTTTGAGACTGCTTGATTTGAATACTTCATTCATATTGTTTTGACAATTGGTAAGGTCGGTAAGGCTAATTGCCGCCGGATACATAAACTATTTTCTTCGTTTCAAAAAATTCTTCTTCAAAAAATTCATGCAACTCAAAGATACGGTATTTGCGCTTGAGTTCAGCCATTTCTTCGTCTAAATCCCCGCCTTTTAATGCTAAAACGCCATTGCGCAACGGGTGAACGTGGTTATGACTGATTTTGTTGCGTATCCAATCATACAGCGGAGCGATGCGGGTAACGGCCCGAGTAACCACAAAGTCATAATCGCCGTCGGCTTGGTCGGCCCGGCAGTGTTCGGCCCGTACATTGGTTAATTGAAGCGCTTTCGCTACTTCATCCACTACTTTGATTTTTTTGCCGATACTGTCTACCAAATGAAATTCGGCCTCCGGAAACAGAATGGCTAAAGGTATGCCGGGAAAACCGCCACCCGTGCCTACGTCTAAAATACTCGCAAACTCCCGAAATTGCACAACTTTGGCTATACTCAATGAATGTAACACGTGCCGCAAGTAAAGATTTTCTACATCCTGTCGGGAGATGACGTTGATCTGTGCGTTCCAATGGGCATACAATTCCCCTAATTGCCCGAATCTGTCTAGTTGAACAGGAGTTAATTTGGGAAAATATTTTTTTATGATTTCCATGGGCATTATCTCCACCTTATTTTTTTTCGACGATTGGTCCACATCACAAAGGACATACTTACGTAATAAATAAACAAAATAAAATCCATAAACGGAATGGCCCACCAACCCGGCGATTTATAGAGTTTTCGAGTGGCTATGCCGAGAACGAACCATTGGCATAAAAGACGAAAAGCAAACAAGCCGCCCGCTATGATAAAAAGACCTTGATATTTCGGAAAGACCGCAACGCACCATGCTCCTAAGCCTAAAATCAACATCCAAGCCACTACCATAGTACCGGACAATAGTCCCAAACGAATTTTATGGGCAGATTTATAGTGCTTGCTTACTGACAAATGACGTTTCTTTTGCCGAAACCACTCGTGCCAAGAAGTTTTGGGGATGGACACCATGAAGGCATCTGTGTCTAAACAAACGGCTGTATTTTGAGCATTGGCGATTTCATTCATTAACAGGTCGTCATCCCCTCCCGTTATACGTAAGTGAGTATAAAACCCTCTGTTCTGTAAAAATAATGATTTTCGGTACATCAGATTTCGGCCTACGCCCATGTAAGGATGGCCGGCTAAGGCAAAAGAGAGGTATTGAACGGCTGAGTAAAACGTTTCAAAACGAATCAGACGGTTGAGAAAACCGGAACGCTTTTGATAGGGAGAGAACCCCAACACAATTTGTTTGTCGCCGATTAAATGAGAGGCCATCCCTTTGATCCATTGGTCGGTTGTCGGACGGCAGTCGGCGTCTGTCAGTAGGATCACTTCATGCTTGGCATGGCGAATTGCGGTAGTGATAGCGTATTTTTTGGGGGTGACGTGGTCATACTCCTGCTCAATGTGCATAAACCGGATATTCGTGAAGGCTTTAGCCTCCGTATCGCAGAATTCTTCGGTACCGTCCCACGAACGATCATTCATTACAATAACCTCATAGACCGGATAATCCTGCTCGTTGAGCATAGGTAATAACTCCCGCAGGTTTTCCAATTCGTTGTGCGCACATACGACCACCGTCACCGCAGGCAAATGAGCAGGAGGCTCAGGCGATTGTTTGAAAAGCAACCTCGTAAAGACAAACAAAATATAGTACAATTGTACCGAGATGAGTACGGCAAGCAGACCCGATAAACTATTTAAGACAGGATGTGAAAACCAATCCGTGAAGTAAAATATATCCATGCAATAACAAAAAGTTCGCAAATATAAGGGGTGATTTTGTGATACAGAATGCTCAAAACCGGATAAACCGATAAAGCCCGTTATTTTTGTGCAGAAATTCAAAAAATAAGTATCTGAAGCCTATTCACCACTCAATTTCAATGATATTTGATTTAATTACCAAAGATACTGCCACCAAAGCCCGCGCAGGAATTATCCATACAGACCATGGGGTGATCGAAACTCCGATTTTTATGCCTGTCGGTACGGCCGGTACAGTAAAAGCAGTCCATCAGCGCGAACTGAAAGACGATATCAAAGCTCAAATCATTTTGGGCAATACCTATCATTTGTACCTGCGTCCCGGTTTGGATATTTTGGAAAAAACGGGTGGGATTCACCGTTTTAACGGCTGGGATAAACCGATACTGACCGACAGCGGCGGGTATCAAGTGTATTCGTTGGCAGGTACCGGCAGAAAAATTACGGAGGAAGGGGTAACCTTTAAATCGCATATTGACGGTTCTACCCACTTTTTTACGCCCGAAAACGTCATGGATATTCAGCGCCGTATCGGCGGAGATATTATTATGGCATTTGACGAATGTACCCCCTATCCCTGTGACTTTTCGTATGCTCGTCGGTCTATGGAAATGACGCATCGTTGGCTTCAGCGTTGTTGCGACCGATTTGATGCGACAGAAAACCGATACGGGTACCGTCAAACCCTATTTCCGATTGTGCAGGGCAGTACATACAAAGATTTGCGAAAACAGTCGGCAGAAGTCATTGCGGGCATGGGAAGAGAAGGCAACGCTATCGGCGGACTATCGGTAGGAGAGCCGGCAGAAGACATGTATGAAATGACAGAATTGGTATGTGATATATTGCCGGCGGACAAACCCCGCTACCTGATGGGCGTAGGAACGCCCGAAAATATTTTGGAGAGTATTGCTCTGGGCATAGATATGATGGATTGTGTACTCCCAACCCGCAATGCCCGGCACGGAATTTTATACACTACGCAAGGGGTGGTAAATATCCGGAATGAGAAATGGAAAGATGATTTCAGTCCGATCGATGAACAATTAGGAGGCTATGTCAGTACGTTTTATTCGAAGGCGTATTTACGGCACTTGGTAAAGTCGGAAGAGATCCTCGGAGCACAGATAGCCAGTGTGCATAATTTGACGTTTTTTTTGTGGCTCGTCGGGCAAGCGCGCGAGCAAATCATGGCCGGAACATTTGCTCCGTGGAAGATGGAGATTTTGAAAAAAATTACGCAACGCCTTTGAAAGTTGGCAGAAAAGAATTTTCTTTAGACAGTCAAAACATTTTTGAAATAAAAATTGAATCTCTACTTTTGTTGGCGAATCTGGTCAGGAAAGACTATTTTTGCGATAATAGAAGCTGTAGCAGTTTTATAGATTGAAGAGAAACGTATCCCCCTTATTCAACATTACAATTAAGTTTATTATGAAAAAAGTATCTCTGCTTATCACGTTCTTATTGTTAGGATTCTGCTTGCTTGAGACTCAGGCACAGTATAATCCGAAAGCTCCCTACGAGGGCCCTTACAAGATGAACACTTGGTCTGTAAGTGCTTATGTAGGCGCCAGCCAGTTTTATGGTGACTTGCGTCAGTATGATTTTTGGCCTGTAGGGACCAATAACTTTGACAGCCGTTCTGAGCGCGGTACGATGCACGTGGGGTTATCACTCGGTAAGCAACTTACCTACCTTTTCGGGGCAAGATTGGATGTAGGAGGCGGAAACCTGAAAGGGATGAAACGTCGTATCTATCAATCTTACTTTAACGCTAATTATTTCCAAGCCGATCTTTCAGGTACGGTAAATATTAAAGGATTGCTTTTCGGTCCTACTAAAATGAAGCGTTGGAAAATGGACGTGTATGCCGGTGCAGGCCAAATTTGGTTCAGATCAACAGCTTATTCTTTAGGTTCCGGACGGCTTCAGCGTCGTTCGGATGATTCGCCGACGTTGCGTAACAATATCACCGAATTGAATAAAAAAGCATCGGCTTATACGCAGGAGTGGGTGATTCCGGTGGGTTTTACTACCTCGTATGAGTTGACGAAAAACTTGGATTTGGGCTTAGATTTCCGTTTGAACAATGTCAATACCGAGAAGTTGGATGCCACTATCGGTGGAGACCCTTCGGCTATTTATGACGGAGGTGAAGGCGGTCGTTTGTACGAAGGCGGTACGGCTAACAGCTTCTTAGGTACGCCTAAAGGCAACTCAGCCCTGGATAAATACGGTTTCTTTGCCGTAAGTCTTACCTACAAGTTGGGTAAAAATCCGCTCCGTGTAGAAAAGAAAAACGGTAAATGGGCGTATGATTTTAATGCGTTGGATGCCGGTAAAGGGTTTTATCACCTGCGTTATACCGATCCTAAATTGCTCGTCAAGCCGCCTAAAATTCTTTCATTGGCCGAAATCGATTCTATCGCCAAAGCCAACAAGCCTAAAGAAATTGATCCGCGTTTGTTGATTGATACAGATAATGACGGTGTGTCTGACTACTTCGATAAAGAGCCTAATACGCCTGCTGGAAGTATCGTAACGGGTGCCGGCCAAAAAATTGACTTTGACAAATACGTTAAAGATGCCCTTCCGGGAATGGCTTGTGCTGAGATTTTTGCCAACGTATTGTTTGATACTGACAAAGCGATTATCAAACCTGAATTCTACGACTTGCTCAACAAAGTGGTCGAGTTAATGAATAAGACCCAATGCCGTTTGCAAATGGCCGGTCACGCTGACCGTCGCGCTTCTGACCGTTACAACGTAGCCTTATCAGAACGCCGTGTGAATGCCGTGAAGCAATACTTGACCCAGGCAGGTCTGAAAGATCCGAATCGTATTTTGGTGGATGCTTACGGTTCATTTAAACCGATTGCGGATAACGGAACGGTAGAAGGTTTGAAGAAAAACCGCCGCGTAGAACTTAAATTGATGCCTTAATTCGTAAAGGATAAATTTATAAGAAAAGACCTTGGCTGAACGTCAAGGTCTTTTCATTTGGTACTCACCCCGTAGGTATGCTATATTTGCGACCTGATTAAAAAATAAAATGTTCCAAGAACTTCTCAGAAAAGAAAATCAGATAGCAATTATCGGCTTAGGTTACGTAGGTTTACCCATTGCTTTAGAATTCGCCAAGTATTTTCGCGTTATCGGTTTTGATATCAATCAAAATCGGGTAGCCATGATGCAGCGCGGCGAAGACCCTTCACAGGAACTGGAGTCTTCGGCTTTTGACGGAAAAGATATTACATTTACTTCCAACGCGGACGATTTACTGCGAGCCAATTTCTTTATTGTTGCGGTACCGACCCCGGTAGATGATTACAAAGTCCCCGATTTGAAACCGCTGATCAGCGCCTCTCAAACTATAGGGAAAGTCCTGAAAAAAGGGGACTACGTCATCTATGAATCTACGGTCTATCCCGGATGTACGGAAGAAGATTGCTTACCGATTTTGGAAAAAGAGTCAGGGCTGAAATTAGGGCAGGATTTTAAACTGGGATACTCGCCCGAACGTATCAATCCGGGAGACAAAGAGCGTACCATTGACAAAATTCTGAAGATCGTTTCGGGCAGTGATGCAGAAGCGTTAGAAGAGATTGCGCAGGTGTACGGCAAAATTATTACGGCCGGTATTTACAAAGCACCTACTATCAAAGTGGCCGAAGCGGCTAAGGTGATTGAGAATACCCAACGCGATTTGAATATTTCGCTCATGAACGAGTTGGCGATTATTTTTGATCGCATGGGTATTGATACCAAAGACGTGATCGATGCGGCCGGTACAAAATGGAATTTCATCAAACTCTATCCCGGTTTGGTAGGAGGGCATTGCATCGGAGTAGATCCTTACTATTTGTTATACAAAGCAAAGAAGTTAGGCTATGATCCGCAGGTGATTCACAGCGGGCGCCGCATCAACGATGGAATGCCGGCTTTTATCGCCAAGCGGTTAGTGCAAATGTTGATTCAAAAAGGAAAAAGCCCTCAGAATGCCAAAGTGCTGGTCATGGGAATTACCTTTAAAGAAAATGTGTCTGACATTCGTAATTCCAAAGTGGCTGATTTAGTGAAAGAATTGATGAGTTTCTCGATCAATGTTCACATTGTTGATCCATACGCATCCCCTAACGAAGTAGCACATGAATACGGTCTGACACTGATGGACAAACCTTCGACGGAGTATGATGCGGTCATTGTATCAGTAGGGCATGATGATTATAAACTGCTGAAGATCAGTTATTTTAATTCTATTATGAACGAAGCACCTATTCTGATGGACTTGAAGGGAATGTATCAAAATACCGACGAAAAAATAACTTATTGGAGACTTTAACCGCGGTTTGCACCGGATAGTCAACAGTTGACCGTCGATAGCCACCGGAAAATTAATGTGGACTATGGACTGTGGACTGTAAACTATGGACTGTAAACTGCTAACCACACAAAAATGTACGATTATCTAATAGTAGGTGCGGGGCTGTTCGGGAATGTATGGGCGCATGAAGCCACCAAACGAGGAAAAAAGTGCTTGGTCATCGACCGCCGTAACCATATCGGAGGAAATACCTTCTGCCTCAATACCGAAGGGATCAATGTCCATTATTACGGTGCCCACATTTTTCATACCAACGATAAAGAAATTTGGGATTATGTCAACTCCTTTGTGGAGTTCAACCGCTATACGAATTCTCCCGTAGCCAATTATTACGGAGAGTTGTATAATTTACCGTTTAACATGAACACCTTCTACCAAATGTGGAAGGTACGTACCCCCGAAGAGGCGCAGGCAAAAATCCGGGAACAGATCGCTGCGGCAAATATCAAAGAACCTAAGAATCTGGAAGAACAGGCGATTTCTTTAGTAGGGACGGATATTTACGAAAAACTCATTAAAAGCTATACCGAAAAGCAATGGGGGCGGAAATGCGTGGATTTGCCTGCCTTCATCATTAAGCGCTTACCGGTGCGCTTTACCTTTGATAATAATTATTTCAACGACCGTTACCAAGGAATTCCGATCGGAGGGTATAACAAACTCAACGAGAAGTTGTTGGAAGGCAGTGATGTTCGATTGGGAGTTGATTTTTTTAAAAACAGAGCCGAACTGGAAGGCTTAGCCAAACAGGTAGTGTACACCGGTCAACTGGATGAATATTTCGACTTTAAATTGGGATATCTGGAATACCGCAGCTTGCGTTTTGAGCATCAGACTCTGGATACACCTAATTACCAAGGCAACGCAGTAGTGAATTATACGGATGGTGAAACGCCCTACACGCGTATTATTGAACACAAGCACTTTGAATTCGGAACTCAAGAAAAAACCGTCATTACGCACGAATACCCGCAGGAGTGGACGCCCGGTCAAGAGCCGTATTATCCGGTAAACGACGATAAAAACGATCGCTTACTGCGCGAATATCGCAAATTGGCCGAAGCAGAGTCTGATGTGATTTTTGGCGGGCGTTTGGCTGAGTATCGTTATTATGATATGCACCAAGTGATCGGGTCGGCCCTCGTAAAAGTTCGAAAACATTTTGGAGAATAGAAAAAAAGGATTATCTTCGTACAGTTCTTTGCGTAAGTGTTCTCTTCATTCAGTGCTTTTATTAAGGATAAAACAGTGAGTAAGAAACGCCGAAAGCGTCTCAAATGCTGAAAAGCAAGTCGCAAAATGGTTTAAGCAAGTTAAAAACGGTATTCAACAGAATATTCAGTGATTAGTTTCCTTAAAATTTTGACGAACTAAGGTGCAATACATAAACTTACTCAAAGAATAAAAAAAACGGGACAGTTTACTGCCCCGTTTTTTGTTTTACCTAATCGTGAAAATTGCTTTAGCTTTTGATATTATCAGCCCAATTGAAACGATCGCCGGGCGAGAATTTCCACGGGGCTTGGTTGGTCTCCAAGTTGTTAAACATGGCATTCCAAGAGCCGGGGGCCTGTGCTTCGTCCATGATTTTGTAGCGGCGCAGTTGGAGGATGATCTCTAAGGGATTGATCAGCACGGGGCACTCCTGTACGCAGGCGTTACAGGTGGTACAGGCCAAAATCTCTTCTTCCGAAATATAATCTCCCAGCAGACTTTTGCCGTCGTCTTTAAATTCGCCGCCGTTGGCGAGCATATTTTTCCCCACGTCTTCCAAACGGTCGCGGGTATCCATCATGATCTTGCGGGGTGAGAGTTTTTTGCCGGTCAGGTTGGCCGGGCAAGCCGAAGTACAGCGTCCGCATTCCGTGCAAGAGTAAGCGTCCATCAGGTTTTTCCAACTCAAATCATTTACATCTTTAGCGCCGAACCGACCGATCTCGGCGGGAGCTTCTGCGGTGTCAGGCTGTTCAAGACCCAGCATGATCTTAACCTCTTTGGTAATGTCCGGCATATTGGGCATTTCTCCTTTGGGAGTAAGGTTAGCAAAATAGGTATTGGGGAACGCCAGAAAAATATGCAGGTGTTTGGAATAGGTAACGTACAACACAAAACCGAAGATGCCCAAAATGTGAGCCCACCACGCTGTTCGCTCTACAGCTACCAAAGCCCCGTCGGATAAGCCGGCAAAAATGGGCTGCAAAAAGGTACTGAAGAAAAAGCCTCCCACCAATGTATAATGCTCTGCGCCGCGCTCTTGGAGTAATCCGTCGGCGGCATTCATGCTCAGAATCGCCAACATTAATACAATCTCAATAGTAAGAATGGTGTTGGCGTCTAAGACCGGCCAACCGTTCAACTCGCGATGACGTGCAGGTTGAAGCCGTTCTACTTTGGTAATATTGCGGCGAATCAGGAAAATTACGCATACGGTCAAAACGCCTACTGCCAAAAACTCAAAGAAATTGATCAGACCGAGGTAAAAACCACCTAACAGCGGCGCAAAAAGGCGGTGAGTTCCTAAGATACCGTCTAATACGATTTCCAGTACTTCGACGTTTATTAATAAAAAACCGGCATAAATCACAAAGTGCATAATACCCACGATGGGGCGATCAAACATCTTTTTTTGCCCGAACGCTACTCGGATCATAGTGCTTAATCGTTCATTGGGGCGATCGGTTCGATTTTCGGCCTTTCCCAATTGAATTGTCTTTCGGATAATTCCCACGCGCTTTGCGATCAGCCATGCTGTAATGCCTAAAGCTGCTGCAAAAAGGAGTTGTTGTACTATCTGCATATTGGTTTAGCATTTGATGAATTCAGGTGTCCCGGCGCTGCCTCAGAGCGTGTCTGTGCGGGCCGAAAGCCTACTGTTAGCAAATATCGGGAAAGTTATACTAACTCAAACAAAGAGTTTTATATTTGTTAAGCGTCGTGGCATACATCTTTTAGGAGAAATTGTCGGAGACGATTAACGATTTGCTCTAAATTTTCTATCTTGATTGTACTCAGACGCTGATGAACGCTGCAATCCTTAAAACATACCTTCGTCGACTTACCAATTTAAGTACTCGAAATCGTTCTTTGCTGTTGACAAATCTGCCTGCGGAACAGTTTTTAGATTGGCAGGAATTGGATTTTGCGGACAACCGGTCTGCTTTTGATTTGTTGAAAGATGTACTTTCTCAGAAAAAATCGCTGAAACTGTGTCCTGTCTTAGACAGCCGTTCGGAAAAAGTTAATGAAATCAGCAAACGGCTTGGAAAAATAGCCCGTACCGAACGCTTTATTGAGGAAGAGCGCGGGTCGGAGGATTTGTATGTAGCCTATCCGTTTGTTCGGGGAAAACTCATGGACGGCACGGTCATTCATGCGCCTTTGGCATTTTTTTCCGTTACCCTTAATGCTAACGAACCCGCTGAAGCGCGACAGGGAGCCTATCGATTGCTTCATCGTCGCGATGAGCCTGCTTCACTTAACCGCAGTTTTTTGCTGGCTTATGGTCATTTTAATCAAGTGAAAATCCCCGATGAATTGCTCGAAAAAAGTTTGGATGAACTCAGTCGCGATCCGCTTGCTTTTCGAACAGAACTGTACGAATTATTGAAAGAAAGCCCGTTGGAGATCAATTTCAATCAAGATATCTTTCAGGACAAATTGCAGTATTTTGAAAGTCAGTCGAAGCCGGATCTCGATCTGCTCGAACGAAACGGGGAATTGAAGCTGTATCCGGAAGCAGTTTTAGGCATCTTTCCGCAGGCCGGAAGCTATTTGGGACCCGACTATGAGAGTTTAATTGACCTGTCTGCAGACGAACCGGAGAGCGAAGCAGGCATTTTTGATTTCCCGACTCCCGAAATTCGCGGCACCGGTACAGTGCGTCGAAGCAGTGAAGTAAATACGTTTACCGCTTTTCCCCAAGATGCCTCGCAGGAAGAAGCCTTAATCCGGGTCAAACACGGCGAATCGTTGGTCGTGCAGGGGCCGCCGGGAACGGGAAAATCACAGTTGATTGCCAATTTGATGACTGATTTTGCAGCACGCGGTAAGCGGGTATTGTTGGTATGCCAGAAGCGAGTCGCTTTGGATGTGGTGCATGAACGACTCAAACAAGTCGATTTTACGCCTTTTGTGGCCTTGGTGCATGACTTTAAAAATGATCGTGCGGCTCTATATGCTCAATTAGCCAATCAGATTGAGAATATCGAAGCGTATCAAAAGCTCAATTACAGCTTGGATGCGATTGTGCCCGAACGCCAATTTTTGCAAACAAGCCGGGTCATTGACCAAACTGCGGCGGAGTTGGAAGAGTTTAAATTGGCTTTGTTTGATGTTTTCGATTGCGGACTTTCACCCAAAGAACTGTATTTGACAAGCAGTCCTTCAGCGCCTTATATCTCCTTGCCGGAATTTCGGTCTTTTGATTTCAGTGACAAATTAGAAGCCTTTATTTGGAAACTGAATCGGTGTGAACAATACCAAAATCACATTACTGCCGCTCACCCTTGGTACGACCGAGTCAGTTTTAGGACCATCGGTTTTCCGGAAATCGGGCTCATTCGGGAAAGGATTGACGATGTGGCGGACCGGAGTAAAAAAATAGCTGCCGACACTGAGCAATGGTTGGGAAGAGCGCTTGTCCCGCCGCAATTGTTGGCTATAGAGGCACAGAAAGAGGCCATTCATCAGTGGTTGCAATCGCTTAGTAACGAAACCGTATGGAAGCTTTTTAAAAAACGTTCGGAAGGATTTTTTACGAAGTCGTTTAACCAACGATTTCGGGAATGGGTAAAAACCGTCGAAGAACTGAAACGAGAAGAAATGGTGGGCGATGAGCTGTCTTCTTCTGAATTACGCTCCTTTTCGAGTCGCCTTGACCAACTCATTGTGGCTCGTCAATCCTTCTTTCAATGGCTGTTTTACAGTGACAAGGCGTATTTCAGAGGGATTCTTGAAAAATATGGACTGACCCTGCAACTCGGTGATTTGTATCAACTTCGTCAAATGCTTCAAAATCGTCAAAAATGGGAAAGCGCTTTGCAGGAGATGGAAGAAACAATAGGTATCCCTTTACATACCGAAACGAAAAGTGCCTCTGAAACTAACTTACAGGAGTTTTTAAGCCACTTTGCGGAAGCCGAAAAAGCGCACACAAAACTTGAACGACATTTTGAATTTTTGACAGTACCGGCTACCCGTCAAGCTACCTATAACGGTTTTCAAAAAGTGGTCAAAGCACTGATGGCGTTGGGTCAGCAAACGGCGCAGCAGTATTCGTCTTGGCAGCAATACCTTACTGAAAGTCAAATTCACGCAATTGTAGCCGATAATTCATTTGTTTCTCTCTTGAAAATGTCGCTTGATCGTGATTTTGATGTATTGGTAGAAGCGGATACGCTGAAAGAGAGCTTGACCCGAGCAGAAAGCGAAGTCGTAAAAAAACTGACGGCTTTCTCGGACGGAAAAATGAGGTTGGAAACGTTATTTCAGAATTCACTCCGGTTGGCTTGGTTGGCTTATTTGGAAGATAAATATCCAATCCTGCGTGCGGTTTCTTCCTTAAAAATCAGTCAGTTAGAACAGGAATTACAGGAAGCGATTGTTCGAAAGCAAGAACTGAGTCGGGAAATTTTATTGATTCATTTGCGCGAACAAACCTATAAAGATGCGGTCTTTAATCGGCTTCAAAATCGTACTACTTACCGCGAATTACACCATCAGGTAACTAAAAAGCGTAAAATTTGGCCGATTCGCAAACTCATGGACCAACATTCGGAGGAGATATTCCGACTGATTCCCTGTTGGTTGGCCTCACCCGAAACGGTGTCTGCTGTTTTTCCTCTCACTGCCGGTCTGTTTGATTTGGTGATTTTTGACGAAGCCTCGCAATGTTATGCGGAATACGGCATTCCGGCCATTTATCGGGCGCAGCAAACCGTCATTGTCGGTGACAGCAAGCAGTTAACCCCTTACGATTTATACCGCGTACGGTACGAAGCGGAGAATGAGGAAGAAAAAGCCGCTTTGGAAGTGGAGTCATTACTGGATCTGGCCAAACATTATTTACCGGAAACCTTGTTGCAAGGCCACTATCGCAGCCGCTCGTTGGACTTGATTGATTTCTCCAACCTTCATTTTTACAAAAATAAATTACAACTTTTACCTGATTTCAAAGATGTTAACTCAACTGAACCGGCTATTCAGTACATTAAAGTGGAGGGTGTTTGGGAGAATAATCGAAATAGGACTGAGGCTGAAAAAGTACTGGAGCTTCTTCAGGAACTTCAAACTACCCACCCAAACAATTCGGTAGGCATCGTAACCTTTAACCAACCGCAACAGCAGTTGATTGAAAATCTTTTGGATAGCCCCCTAACCCCCGAAGGGGGAACAACTTTTTCCCTAATGGGAGTTAGGTCAGGTACGCCGCACGGGCTGTTTATTAAAAATATTGAGAATGTGCAGGGGGATGAACGTGACATTATTATTTTTTCCATTGGTTATGCACCCGACGCACGCGGCAGATTGAGGTCGCAATTCGGCAGTCTCAATGCGCAGGGTGGTGAAAATCGACTGAATGTAGCCATTACCCGAGCGCGGTATAAAGTGTTTGTAGTGACAAGTATCTATCCCGATCAGTTACAGGTAGAGGCTTCGCTGCATGAAGGGCCTCAATTGTTGAAAAAATACCTCCGGTATGCCTTAGAGGTTTCGGAAGGTCGCTATGTACCTCAACCTTTTGTGGCAGAAAAATACCGATCGGAGTGGTTATTGAAAAACCAAGTGGCAGAAGCGGCACAGAAGGTAGCGGCTGTCACCGGTGACGATCCGGACTCGACGATTATCCGCCGAGAACTTCCTTTTGCTGACCTGACCGTCAAAAACGGTGACCGATATGAACGCGTTATTTTAACCGACGACGATCTGTATCAACAGGCTGTTTCGTCCAAAGAATCCCACGCTTATCTTCCGCTTCTGCTGCGAGCGAAAGGGTGGAGTTTCGAACGGATATGGAGTCGCGGTTGGTGGCGAGGCCGGTAATTTTTGTTATTTTTGAGAAAACGTAAAACCATATGATTCTCTCCCTGCATTTTCCGCCCAAATTGCGATTCTCAGATGAGGAATTGGTAGCTTTTTGTTTGGCCAACCCTGACTTAAACCTTGAACGCGACGAAAAAGGAGAAATACATCTTATGTCACCTGCCCACGGCCTTACAAGTGCGAACAATAGTGAAATTATTACGGAGGTTTCTATTTGGAACCGAAAAACAAAAGCGGGCAAAGTATTTGATTCGAGCGGTGGTTTCTTTCTGGCCGATACTTCTATGCGTGCTCCTGATTTGGCTTGGGTTCGTATTGAACGTTGGGAAGCATTAAGTAAAAAAGAAAAGCACTCTTTTCCTTATTTAGCTCCCGATTTTATCATTGAACTGGAATCAGATACCGACAGCCTTGCTAAGTTGAAATCCAAGATGAAAAAATGGGTAGCCAATGGAGTTCGCTTGGCGTGGTTGATTTCTGTTTCAAAACAAAAAACCTACATCTATCGCAGTAATGGGGAAACGGCAAGTGTGGCTTTTACCCAACAATTATCAGGAGAAAATGTACTGGAAGGTTTCACGGTCGTTTTATCTGAAATTTTTGAACTTTGATTTCCAACTTTCTTCCGGGGGCCTGCGTCTTAGTAATAATAAACCAAAACTCTGACGCTTGCCATGAAGAAAACACTTTTACTCTCTCTTTTTTCGGTTGGCTTATTACAGTGGTCCTGTACCGACCGATGCACAGAAACCCGCAAATACAAGCGGTATACTTCTGTTACCCTTTCCCAGATTGAAATCCGCCAATCAGTTCGTACCGAGGTCGCTCGTGAATTGATCAATCCGGGTAAAATCTATACCAAGGGCAATTATTTGTTTATCAACGAATTGAAGGAAGGGTTGCACGTAGTGGATAATTCCAATCCGGCGGCTCCCAAGATCATTTCTTTTATCAAAATTCCCGGTAACGGCGATATGGCGGTACGCGGCAATGTACTTTATGCCGACAGCTATTCGGACTTGGTGGCTTTGGACATCTCCAACCCTTTAGCTATTAAGGAAGTTGGTCGTGAAAATGACGTTTTTACAACCGGACAATTCGACGGGGCTTGGTGGGGGATTAATACCTTGACCGGGACGATCAATGACCAAAAAGTAGATATTGTGACCGAAACCGTCAAAACCGATTGTGAAAACGGCGGCAACGGTTCTTGGTGGGGAGGCGTGGCTTTTGCTGCGTTAGACAGTCGTGCCTTGCAATCATCTGCTCCAAGCAGTGCTAACCCTAACAGCCAAGGGCAGGCCGGGTCCATGGCCCGTTTTGCCTTGTATTCTAATTATTTATACATAGTGGGGCAAAATGAAATGCAGCTTTTTGATATTCGTACCCCCGAAAAGCCGCGCCGTGGCATAAAAATCAACATCGGAAGAGGAATAGAGACCATTTTCCCCTATAAAGATAAGCTCTTTATCGGCTCTACTACGGGCATGTTTATCTATGACAACAGTAACCCCGAAAAGCCGGAACAAATGTCGGTGTTTCAACATGCCATGTCCTGTGACCCGGTCGCGGTTACCGACAATCGTGCGTATGTTACCCTTCGTTCGGGTACTACCTGTAATCGAGGGCTTAATCAAATGGATGTCATTGATATTACTGATCTGCGCAGCCCTCGTTTGCTCAAATCGTACCCTATGCAAAACCCGCACGGCTTGGGGGTTGACTTCCCGAATGTATTTCTTTGCGAAGGAACCCACGGGCTTAAATCGTTGAATGTGGCGAACGATTTTGATGTCAAGCAACTCCAACACCTGACGGGCATGGATGCTTACGATGTAATTCCGCTTTCCGGAAAAACGTTATTGATGATCGGCAAAGACGGCTTCTATCAGTTTGATACTTCTGACCCAACCAATTTGCGTCAATTGAGTAAAATTCCGGTAAAACGGGTAGATATTTAAACGCACTTTGTCATGGGGAAAGCATCTATATTTAATTTCGGGGCAATGAAAAACTTATTTCTTGCTTTACTATTCGCTCATTCGCTCATTTACTCATTCACCACTACAGCCCAACATAAGCCGCATTACGTCAACATGACCGAAATCGGCGGGCTTTTCGGGCGAGTGGTGTATGATATTCGTTGGAGTTCACCTACTACGCAGCAAGTAGAAAACCGGTTGAGTTTAACGATACAAACGTTTAACGGTGTACAATTAAAGCCCCGTTTGGCTTTAGGGCTTACGGCCGGTATAGATTGGTACAATACAGCGTTATTGACGCCCATTGCGGGAGGAGTACGGTATGACTTAGCGCGTTCTAAGAAAAATGTAGCACTTTTCGGCACCTTAGACGCAGGCTATGGCTTTAATTGGCTTCATGCAGACGCTACCGGTTACAATACAAAAGGAGGGATGATGCTTAATCCGGGGTTGGGACTGAAATTCGGCTTTAAATCGGGAAGTGCTTTATTATTATCACTGACCTACAAGCGACAACACGCAAAAGTCACCGAGCCTTTGGGATGGAGCGAAATTGCCAAGTGGGAAGACCGCGTCTATAATCGCATGGCCTTACGATTCGGATTTATGTTTTGAGTAATTTTCAGTTACTTCAATTCCAACTGTTCACAGGCTTTTTCGGCAGCTGATTGCTCCGCTTTTTTCTTGGAATACCCGTTGCCGGTAGCAAATACTTCGCCGTCTAACGTCACCTGAGAAATAAATTCGCGGAAGTGACGGCTGCCGTTTTCCTGTACGATCGAAAAACGGACCTCTTTGCCTTCGCGCTGCGCCCATTCGATGAGGCGGCTTTTGAAGTTAGCGTTGTTGTTGATCAACGCATCCAAGTCATAATGGGTAAGCAGTTCTTTGGTAATAAAGCGGCGAGTGAAGCGAAAGCCTTTATCCAGATAAACGGCCCCTACTAAGGCTTCGAGGGCGTCGCCGTACATGGAAGAATTGTGCGGCATACTGCGGCGATTGCCGTCAAATTCGATCAAACGATCCAAGCCGATCTTGCGGGCGATGCCGTTGAGGGTTTCCCGATTCACAATCCGCGAACGAATTTCGGTCAGGAAACCTTCATCTTTGTAAGGGAATTTTTTAAAGAGATATTCGGCAATGACCATCCCCAACACCGAATCACCTAAATACTCTAATCGTTCGTTGGATTCGCGGAATCCTTTGATGTTGGTTTCTTTGGAGGCGGAGGTATGGCGAAAAGCCAACTGATAAACCTCCATATTCGAAGGTTTTTCGCCGATGATGAGTTCTACGGCCTTTCTGAATTTCTTTTCAGGGGACAGATTGCCCGGCTTAAAGAAATTAATGAGGGGGTTTAATACCGTAGGCAATGGGGATGAGTTTTATCCTACAAATTTACGAAAAATCACGCAAGTATTATGTCCGCCAAACCCAAAAGTATTGCTTAGGGCGATATTAACGGGACGAGACACGGCTTTGTTAAACGTCAGGTTCAATCGGGGATTGATTTCCGGATCATCTGTAAAGTGATTGATCGTAGGCGGAATCATCTCATGTTGAATAGCCAAAATGGAAGCAACTGCTTCAACGGCACCGGCTCCGCCCAACAAGTGTCCGATCATGGATTTGGTCGAACTGATATTGAGTTTGTAAGCATGCTCGCCGAACAATCGTTCGATGGCTTTGATTTCCTGCGGGTCTCCGATGGGGGTGGATGTACCGTGGGTATTAATATAATCTACGTCTTCGGGAGAGATCTCGGCGTCTTCCAAGGCATTTTTCATGCACAGATAAGCACCGATGCCGTCGGGGTGGGGGGCCGTAATGTGATAAGCGTCTGACGACATACCTCCGCCGATAATCTCGGCATAAATTTTAGCCCCGCGGGCTACGGCATGTTCGTATTCTTCCAATATCAAGGCAGCGCCGCCTTCTCCCAATACAAAACCGTCACGGTCTTGGTCATACGGGCGAGAAGCCGTCAGATAATCGTCATTCCGCTCCGAGAGCGCTTTTAAAGAATTAAACCCGCCAACGCCTGCCTGAGTAACGGCTGCTTCAGAGCCGCCGGTCAAACAGAAGTCTATTTTGCCGAGGCGGATATAATTAAAGGAGTCAATAATGGCGTTGTTGGAAGAGGCACAGGCCGAAACGGTGACGTAAGTCGGACCGCGAAAGCCGTGACGCATAGACAAGATGCCGGAGGCACTGTCAGCAATCATCTTAGGAATAAAAAAGGGGTTGAAGCGAGGAGTTCCGTCGCCTTTTCCAAAGCTGAGGACTTCTTCCTCAAAGGTTTTGAGTCCACCGATACCCGAACCCCAAATTACTCCGGCGCGGTCGAGATTGACTTTTTCCAAGTCAAGCCCGCTGTCTTTAACCGCTTCATCGCCAACGACTACAGCAAATTGTGTAAAAAGATCCATTTTACGGGCTTCCTGACGTGGAATAAACTGAGCCATGTCAAGCCCCTTAACTTCGCAGGCGAAGCGGGTTTTGAATTTGGTCGCGTCAAATCGGGTGATTGGTCCGGCACCGCTGGTCCCACTAAACAACCCTTCTTTATATTCCGACAGCGTGTTTCCGATGGGAGTCAAAGCACCCATACCGGTTACCACCACTCGTTTTAGAATCATAAAATGGATCTGTAAATTACAAAAATATGCTTATTTAACGTTTTCTTCGAGGTATTTGATCGCTTGTCCTACCGTACCAATATGCTCGGCTTGGTCATCCGGAATAGAAACGTTGAATTCCTTTTCGAATTCCATGATCAATTCCACCGTGTCGAGCGAATCAGCACCCAGGTCATTGGTGAAGCTGGCTTCTTCAGTCACTTCTGACTCATCTACGCCCAATTTGTCAACGATAATTTTCTTTACTTTTTCTGCAATCTCTGACATTTTTCTGAGAAGTTTGGTTCAAAATCGCTGCAAAGTAAGGTATTTCAAAGCAGATTGTCAAATATAAAATTTCTTCCTTGAAATCATTTCTTCCACGACATCGGAGACCATGTAACGAATGGAGCGATTGTTTTTCAGGCAGTCACGAATATAAGTGGCCGAGATGTCCAACAGCGGTGCTGAGATAAATCGGACAGCCGGGTGTTGGGAAAATTCATGCGGAGCCACATTGGGCCGAGGATATACGTATAACCCGTAATATTCCAGAATAGCTTCGTAATTTTTCCAATTTTTAAACTGTACTAAGTTATCTTCTCCGATGATCAATTGGAAGGTATGTTGCGGAAACTTTTCCTGCAATTTGGTGAGCGTATCGATTGTATAGCTCGGTTTGGGCATCGAAAATTCAATATCCGTAGCTTTCAGTTTGGCATTGTCGGCAATAGCCCTTTCCACCATATCATAACGATCAAATTCGTGCAAAAGGCTTTTGTTTTTTTTGAACGGATTTTGAGGTGATACTACAAACCAGACCTGTTCTAAATCGGTAGCAGTAGCCATGGTGTTGGCAATGATAAGATGGCCGATATGGATGGGGTTAAATGAGCCGAAGAATAGTCCTATTTTCATAATTGAGGGTAGTACGGAAGCAGGTTTTAAAATAGATTTTAGTCGCGAAAATCCGCCGGATCTGCGTCATCCGCTTTCTATTTTGTAGTTTTGTCTGCTCAAAGTTAAGACTATTTAAAATGTTGGAAAAAATCAAAGCTTTGTCTAAAGCCCATGCAGCAGCTGCGGTGGCGAATCGGCGACATTTACATACTCACCCGGAGTTGTCTTTTCAGGAATTTAATACGGCCGTATTTGTGGCGAATCAACTAAAAATACTGGGGCTGACTCCGCAAGAAGGCGTGGCCAATACCGGGGTTGTGGCACTGATCGAAGGACGCAATCCGGAAAGCAGGGTAGTGGCTTTGCGGGCAGATATGGATGCATTGCCTATTGTAGAGGCCAACGACGTGCCCTATAAATCTCAGAATCCGGGCGTGATGCATGCTTGCGGGCACGATGTCCATACGTCATCCTTATTGGGTACGGCGCGTATTCTGAACGAATTACGGCATGAATTTGAAGGTTCGGTCAAATTGGTATTTCAACCCGGCGAAGAAAAAATTCCGGGCGGCGCATCATTAATGATCAAAGAAGGTGTACTGCAAAACCCTTCCCCTGCGAGTATTTTAGGGCAGCACGTAGCCCCCAATATACCGGTAGGAAAAATCGGATTTCGGGAGGGTATGTATATGGCAAGTACTGACGAATTATACCTGACCGTCAAAGGAAAAGGCGGTCACGGGGCAATGCCGGATACGCTAATCGACCCTATTTTAATTACGTCGCATATCATTACCGGGTTGCAACAGGTAATCAGTCGCAATCGTAAACCGGCGGCGCCTTCGGTATTGTCTTTCGGAAAGGTGATAGCAAACGGTGCCACCAATGTGATTCCTAATGAAGTCTATATTGAAGGAACATTTCGCTGTATGGATGAAGAATGGCGCGAAGAAGGTTGGAAGCGGATTACCAAAATGGCCCAAGGCATTGCCGAAGCCATGGGCGGAAGTTGTGAAGTGGAAGTCAGAAAAGGGTATCCGTTCCTGAAAAATCATCCGGAGTTGACGCGTCGCACCAAGGCCGCAGCCATCGAATACATGGGAGCTGAAAATGTCATTGACTTAGATTTGTGGTTGGCCGGCGAAGATTTTGCTTTTTATTCCCAAGTGACTGATGCTTGTTTTTACCGTTTAGGGACGCGTAACGAAGCACGCGGGATCGTGTCGGGTGTACATACACCTACTTTTGATATTGATGAAGCGGCCCTTGAAATCGGACCGGGGTTAATGGCTTGGTTGGCGTTGGAGGAGTTGAAGGTTTTATAATTGGGTGTTACAAACGCCCGCCTCGTCAGTTTGCGTTACAAATGCAAACTATCAAAATTGCATTTCCTGTCCGTCAGTTCGTGTTGTAATGCGAATCATAAAATTTGAAGAACTGTCAAATTGCTGTTGTTAATGAGAAAACTGTGTTTTTGTATTTGTCTGTTGGGATCTTTGCTAAGCTATTCGCAGGAAAATACCAAGCTGACTCCTTATGCCG
Organism: Spirosomataceae bacterium; assembly: GCA_046329125.1. GTDB lineage: Bacteria > Bacteroidota > Bacteroidia > Cytophagales > Spirosomataceae > Runella. The sequence goes on from JAXLVD010000028.1 coordinate 41,475, forward strand.
TCTCCAAACATCCCTTTACGTTTGCAGGCCGCCAATTGATCGTTGGTCAAGCCATCGGAAACTTGGAAAAAGAATACCGATTGCTGGACGATGGGGGCATCTATCGCCGCATGAGTACAGCGAAAGAATGGGAGGTGCTGGGCGAGCAAAGCAAAAAAAACATTGAAATAGCTTTCAAATCCCTCAAGGACGTCAATTTTGAGCAACTAAATTTTCAACACCCGGGTCGAACGTCTTATTTTATTATTTATAAGCAAGGTAAAAAAGAACAGAAGGTAATCTGGGGGGATGCCAAATTTCCGGCTCCGGAAGGGGCTGTACAAGTGTACAAAGCATTTATGGGAATGATACCGGCCCCCATGCGACTCTGATCCACAGCAATCCAATTTTAATCCAATCGACGCTTTCGGCGTGATAAATTTCTAACAACTATGCGTTTAAAAGACAAAGTATCCCTCGTTACGGGCGGCAGCAGCGGTATTGGCCGCGAAACAGCTTTATTGTTTGCACAGGAAGGTGCGTCCGTTGTGGTAGCGGATGTAAACGATACGGCCGGTCAGGACACTGCTGCACTTATTCAAAATCAGGGAGGTAAAGCAGTGTATGTTCGGGCAGATGTATCCAAAGCGACTGATTGCGAAAATATGGTGGCCGTGGCCGAACAAACCTTCGGTAAACTGCATATCGTTTTCAATAACGCCGGCATTATGCACAGTGATGATGACAATGCCGTCACTACGGAAGAATCCGTATGGGATCTGACCATGAGCATCAACGTAAAAGGGGTGTTTTTCGGTTGTAAATATGCCATTCCGGCGCTTCGCCGGGCAGGCGGCGGCAGTATCATCAATACGGCCTCTTTCGTGGCTTTATTGGGAGCCGCTACGCCGCAAATTGCCTATACGGCCAGTAAAGGAGCAGTACTTTCGATGAGTCGTGAGTTAGCCGTGATCCACGCCCGCGAAAATATTCGGGTCAATGCCCTTTGCCCGGGGCCGTTGCGGACGGAACTTTTGATGAAATTTCTGAATACAGAAGAGAAAAAACAACGCCGTTTGGTACATATCCCGATGGGCCGTTTCGGCGAAGCCAAAGAAATGGCCTATGCCGCCTTGTTTTTAGCTTCCGATGAGTCTTCCTACGTGACAGGAACCGAGTTTGTTGTTGACGGAGGGATCACTGCTGCGTATGTGACGCCGGAGTAGTGTTCAAAAGGCGAAAGCAAGTTGGCAAAGGACAAATGCGCCAAAAGAAGTTCGGGGTGCTTACACCCCGAACCTACTGATTCTCCACCGGGTAGGAGGCTTTATATCACCTGAAAGCCGTGAGCGTAAGGGTCATCTTCATCGTCTATGGTGATGGTGTTCAGCCCATATACCTTGGCCCAGCCCTGAATACCGGGGACAATAGCATCGTAGTTGCCTACTTTGGCATAATCTTCTACCGTCCCGATAAATTTGCTGCCGATGATGCTTTCATGAACGAACGTGTCGCCTTTTTTCAGTTTTCCTTTTGCGGCCCATTGTGCCATTCGTGCTGATGTGCCCGTACCGCAAGGAGAGCGGTCAATGGCTTTATCACCGTAAAACACCGCATTTCTGGCGGAAGAAGCAGGGTCAATCACAGCCCCGGTCCACTCAATATGGCTCAAACCGTTGATCGTAGGGTCGTTGGGGTGGACAAACGTATATTTTTCGTTGATCCGTTGTCTTAACGTACGTGCCCAACCGATGAGTTGTTCCGCCTTGAAATGCTCCAGTCCCGGAAAATTTTCCTGTACATCTACAATGGCATAAAAATTTCCCCCGTAGGCTACGTCCATCTTGAGCATACCCAAGTCGGGACATTCGGCTTCGATGCCTTCGACGGCCAAATACGAAGGCACATTGACCAATTTTACCGATTTTACTTTATTGCCTGTCTGTTCGTAGCTGATAAGCACTAATCCTGCGGGGGCTTCCATTCGAACGATTCCCGGCGTTTTGGGGCGAATCAGACCGTGTTCGATGGCAATGGTGATTGTGCCGATGGTACCGTGGCCGCACATGGGCAAACATCCACTGGTTTCAATAAACAATACGGCTACGTCATTTTCGGGATCGTGAGGCGGATATAAAATACTGCCCGACATCATATCATGACCGCGGGGCTCAAACATCAGTCCTTTGCGAATCCAATCGTATTCCCGGAGAAAATGTTGACGTTTTTCGCTCATGTTGCGCCCTTCCAATACAGGACTTCCGCCGGCTACCAATCGAACCGGATTGCCGCAGGTATGGGCATCAATACAGAAAAAAGTTTTTGAAGACACAGGATTTTAATTTTTAGACCAAAACACAGGATAAGTAAGGGATAAGGTCTGCAAAGGTAAAAACACTTTTAACGTCAAAAGAGGAATACGGTATTTTCTGTAGCCTTATTTGGTGCTTATTTTTCATAAAAAATGCTTTTCAGTAACTTAAACTTCCAAACATTTGGGATTAGATACAAAACTATTCCCTCTTTACGGCTGTTACGTACATACCCAAACAAACCAATTCTGACAACATGACCTATCGTGATTTGAAGTCAAAACAACTTCTCCAAATCCACACCCTTGGTGAGTTAAAAGCAGCAGGCTATCAACCCAAGTCAATTAAACAGGAACTTCGCGACAATCTGATTGACAAACTCCGGGCTAAAGAATCCGTCTTTCCGGGAATATGGGGCTACGAAGATACGGTCATTCCCGACGTAGAACGGGCGATTTTGTCCATGCACCACATTAATCTTTTAGGGTTACGCGGACAAGCCAAAACCCGCATTGCCCGTTTAATGGTCAACCTTTTGGATGAATACATCCCGACGGTGGCAGGTTCAGAACTCAACGACGATCCGTTGCAACCTTTATCTCGTTTTTCACGAGATCTGGTTAACGAAAAGGGCGACCAAACGCCGATCACTTGGCTGCACCGCGACGAACGATACACTGAAAAACTGGCTACTCCCGACGTGTCCGTGGCTGACCTGATCGGTGACGTGGATCCCATCAAAGCCGCAACGCTCAAATTGCCTTACTCCGATGAGCGCGTGATTCACTTTGGATTGATTCCTCGCTCGCATCGCTGTATCTTCGTTATCAATGAGTTACCCGATTTACAGGCGCGTATTCAGGTAGCTCTTTTTAATATTTTACAAGAAGGCGATATTCAGATCAGAGGTTTTAAATTGCGTTTGCCGCTCGATATTCAGTTCGTTTTTACGGCCAATCCCGAAGATTACACCAATCGCGGCAGTATCGTGACGCCATTGAAAGACCGGATCGACAGTCAGATCGTGACGCATTATCCGAAAACGTTGGAGACCGGCAAGAAAATTACCATGCAGGAGGCCATTGTAAAAACGGAACAAAAAGGCATGGTAAAAACTAACGAAATCATCAAAGATCTGGTAGAACAAGTGGCAATCGAAGCGCGCGAAAGCGAATATGTAGATGCGAAAAGCGGGGTGTCGGCGCGATTGACCATTGCCGCCTTTGAAAACCTGCTCTCTGCCGCTGAACGGCGGGTGTTGTTGAATCATGAAAAAGATACGTACGTTCGTATTTCGGATTTATACGGGGTTGTACCGGCGATTTGCGGTAAAGTAGAACTGGTTTACGAAGGTGAGGTAGAAGGGCCGGTGATTGTAGCCCAAAACCTGATCGGCAAAGCTGTACGAACGCAGTTTTTGAATTATTTCCCCAATCCCGAAACACTTAAAAAGAAAAAGAGCGCGCGTAATCCGTTTCAAAAAATTCAGGATTGGTTCGGAGAAAACGAAATGGATATTCTCAGCGACCTCTCTAACCGGGAATACGAGGCTCGTTTGCGGACCATTGAGGGGCTGGATGACTTAGTGGATGATTTTCACCGCGGCCTGAGTCGGGAAGAGAAACTCTTTATGATGGAATTTGCCCTGCATGGTATGGCGGAATATTCTTTGATCGGTAAACAAGCCTTGGATCGCGGCCTTCAATTCAAAGATTTGCTCGGCAGTATGTTTTCAGGACCGGATGCCGACGATGATGACGACGATGTATTTTAAAGAGTGAGTATTGTCAGTGAGGACACTGACAATGGCGCTGACTCCGACAACGATGAAAGTATTGTCAGTGAGGACACTGACAATGGCGAAATAAAATCCGACCGAGGGCATCCCCCGGTCGGAAATTCTTCTTAGTTATCGGCTTGTCGCTTTTGTCTTCAGTGAGGCAATGACCGGTTGAATGCCTTGCTCCAATCGTTGTTTCACAAACCCTTCGCGCAGGTATTCGGGCAGTTCTCCGATCCATTTCCGGTATTGCTCCATCCCTATGGCCTTCACGATGTAACATTCGTGGACAAAGTTGAAATACTTGACAATATTCAGCAGTGATTGATGAAACTGCGGAATATCAATATCCGCCTCTACAAAACGCTCCAACTCCCTTTGTGTAGCCGAAACTCTCAATCGGCTTATCATGTCAAAATAAGTGGTTACGCCCATACCTTTGGCCACTTGTTCCCAATGTTGCGTGCCGAATTTAGTCAAGACCTTCCCCGATTTGGTCCGTAAGGCTTTGCCGGGATTGGCTTGCAGCCGTTGACGAAAAGCGCGGGCGCGCAAATTGCGGGTCGTTTTCAGGAACTGTACAATATGGGCTTCTGCCTGTTTAGGCGTATCAATGGGTTGAATCAGTGCCGGTTCGTCGTTGTCTTTCAGGTAATGCAACGAATAATGACCAAACGGCCCGTCGGCATAAAAACTGACCGCATTAGGGTACCAACCTTTTACTACGTAACCATTGATGATTTGACCTACACCGTTTTCGAGGGCTACATTGATTCCCTGAATGGCTAAAAACGCTTTGGCACTGTAGAGTACACTGTAATAGGCCTGCGGGAAGGTCCAGTGCAAGGCGTGTTTTTGGTAGTTGGCATCCGGATTAGCTGCCGTACTGCGCAGCGTATATTCGGCATTCCAAGCGTTCAGAAGCCATTTTTTTGTGGCTTCCAAACGGGCGTCTTCGCGCTTCGGGCGAAAGCTTTGCAGAAAATACAACTTGCCCACATCTTTCAACGGAGCAGTGTGACGAATGTGGTAATCTATGCCTCGAAAGTGATTCAAAAATACCTGCGCAGGAATAGACTTCCGCCATTGTTCGTCGGTTTGAATTAATTGGTTTACCGGTTCTGTTATCATGGATTTTTGTATTATTTCGATAAGGTTTTACTACAATAATAGAACAAAAACGGGGCTTGTGAAGTTTCTGAATGCTGTTGTATTTTATATTCATAATATACTGTAAATCAATAAATTAAAAACTTTTTTCCAGTTAAAATATAAGTCACTTGCCGAGCCCTTTTCAGCAAGGGCAGCTTATGTAATTTTTCTAATAATCGGCCGAAAACGTAAAATGCGAAATGTCATAAAAAAAGCGACCGGAAGCCTTATCTTTGCACCGTTTATAGTCCTTTCGGTACCTCAAAGTCAATACACAGTGTTTCCTGTTTTTACAAAATTTGCCCGTTTATTTTTCCTGCTGCCTTTGTTCGGCAGTTCAATTTTGTTGATTTCCTGTTCGAGTCAAGCCGATACAGAAGCCTCCCAATTTTTTCTGAAAGGCAACCTGAAGTTGGCAGAAAAAGACTATCCGGCAGCTGTTCGTTATTATGAAGAGGCGCTTCAAAAGAAACCCGATATTGCCGATGTGCATAACAACCGCGGCATTGCCTATTTAAGAAGCGGAGAGCGGGATAAGGCCCTTGAAGATTTTACGAAGGCTCTGGAGATCGACCCGAAGTTTGAAGAAGCCTATTTTAACCGAGCCGGAGCGTTGATTGACAATCAAGACTTTGTTTCGGCGGCGGCTGATCTGGAACAAATTCGAAAAACCTATCAAGATTCGACCGATTATTACTTGAAGTGGGGAGATCTGAAATTCGGGCAAGGCTATTACGAACAGGCTTTGGCCGAATACGACCGTTCGCTCAGCCTGAATCCTAAAAATTCCCAAGCGTTTGTCAATCGCGGAGTGACTTATTTTGAAACCAAGAATTTTAAAGCCGCTCAACCGGATTTTGAGAATGCCCTGAAATTAGACGCACAACAGGAGCGTGCTTATAACAATTTAGGGCTGATTTTTGCTCGCAATAATCAATTGGACCAAGCTCTGAAATTGATCGAACGAGCTCTGGATTTTGACCCCGTCAGCCCGATTTATCTGAATAACAAAGGATATGTGTTGCTGCTTCAGAACAAACAAAACGAGGCCAAAGCATTGATTGATAAATCACTGGACAAAGACCCTCAAAACAGCTATGCCTATCGAAACTTGGGGCTGTATTTCCTGAAAAACAATCAAAAAGCAGAGGCTTTGGCCGCGCTTCAAAAGGCCTATCAGCTGAGTCCGGCCACGGACCAAATCCACTATTGGTTGGGGCAAGCGCTTTTGGTAAACAATCAAAAAGGGGAAGCGTGCCGTGTTTGGAAGAAAGGGGAGGCGTTGGGCGAAAAAGATGCTTCAGACCAATACAGACAAAACTGCCGATAGCTGAATTTTACCGGCTTTCCGGCAAAACAATCAATCTGATTCATTGTGAAAAATATTCTCATAGGAACCTTTTTTGCGGCGCTGTGGGCTTCGGCGTCAGTGGCTACTAAAATCGGGATTCGTTCGGCAGACCCGCTTGTTTTAGCCAATGTACGCTTTTTGTTGGCCGGCGGGCTCATGTTAGGATTTGCGTATGGCGTATCATCTGAAAACCCTCTGCCCCGAGGGCGCGTATGGGGCCAACTTTTCCTTTTTTCGTTGCTTAATACCACGCTGTATCTGAGTGCTTTTGTGATCTCAATGCGGGAAGTATCGGCCGGTATCGGCAGTTTGTCTACGGCTACCGGCCCATTGTTTGTGATTGTCCTGTCAGCAATTTGGTTGCAACGACGACTGAAATGGTACGAAGCCGTTGGGGTGATTTTGGGATTGGCCGGGGCGGCTTTAGCTACTTGGCCGTTGCTCCAAAACAGCTATGCTACCGGGCGCGGGCTTGTCATTTTGTTAGCCGGAGTCGTATCGGTTTCCGCCGCGAGTGTGTATTATGCCCGCGTAAAATGGCAGTTGCCTAATTTAGTATTCAATGGCTGGCAAGTACTCATGGGTGGCTTGACGCTGTTACCGTTTACGCTTTATTTCGCCGATTGGCAGCATACTCAATTTGATTTTCAATTTTGGGCTTCCGTAGGTTGGCTGATTGTACCGGTATCCATTGTGTCGCTGCAATTGTGGTTTTATTTATTACGAACCGATGCCGTGACCGCCTCGCTTTGGTTGTTTCTGTGCCCTATTTTCGGCTTTGCTTATTCTTCCTTTTTCTTGGACGAACCGCTTTCTTGGCATACGTTTGCCGGTACTGCCTTGGTGGTGGCCGGTTTGTACGTGGCTCAGCGGGAAAAGTTTCAAAAGGTTTAGCTTAGAGTTTAGAGTTTACGTGAATTGGTTTGTTAGGTTATACACAACCCCACCCTAAATCCCTCCCCTTTCAGTGGAAGGACTTCTTGCAGCTCCCTTTCTCCTGAAAGGGGCCGCGGCGGCGGACCGCAAGGGCCGGGGATAGGGGTTAAAACGATAGGTACAACTTTGTAAACCAATTCATTTACGGTTTACAGTTCAGGATGATTAAAGACCGGGTTAAAAGCTGTGTGCTAACAGAAATCCTCTTATCAGTTCCCCATGCCAATCTTCAACCCCATGCCAACGGCCAAGGCGTTGTTGGGCATTTCCTGAACTGACAGCCCGAATCGCGGCCGTACCAAGCGACTGTTGTAAGTGTTTACTGCTTTTCTCATTTGAACATTAGCGATCAGGTTGGCCGTTAAAGACACCCCGATAGCACCCAAATACGTCGCCCAAAACGTTTGGCGGCTTATGCCGTTGTTACGTCCGGCTACCAAATAATAAATGCCGGGTAATGCCGATACGACCGAGCCTACGGTACGTATCGTACGTGAGTTTTTGAAATAACGATTGACTTCGGGGTCATCCAGTTCTCCGAAAGGAATTTCCATTGAATAATTGCTGCGAAGTCGCTGCCCACCGTAATAATAACGACCGTTGGCGGCAATGGTAATCGGTTTAAGTTGGTAAGAGTCAAGCGGTTTATAAAATGAAGAGTCAGTATTTTGGGTTTGGGCAGAGAGCGAATGAAGGCAAATTAATAAGAAGAAATAAGTCAATAGATCACGTTTTTTCATGGGAGAAGTATTGTTTTTGTTAGAATACTAACGTTTTTTTGTATAAAAAGCATCTGCCGGTGAAAGTTTTCAATTATAGTTTTTTTTTGGTGATTTGTTGGATCAGCGGATTCACCGCCAAAGGTCAGAAATCAAAGCCTGCTCCGACAGTCTTTAAAGTGATGACGTTCAATATTCACCACGGGGAGAATAATTTGGGAAAGACCAATTTGAATCGTGTGGTGGAGTTGCTGAAACAGCACAAACCGGATTTTGTGGCTTTGCAGGAAATAGACAGCGGCGTGGTGCGTTCCGGCAAACTGAATCAGATGCGGATCCTGTCCTTATTGTCGGGCTATCACGAAGCGTTTGCCAAATCCATTGATTTTCAGGGAGGAAAATATGGCTTAGGGATTTTGTCTAAATATCCCATTGAAAGTGTGCAACGACTGAAACTCCCCAATCCCGATTCTACGGAGTCGCGCCAATTGATGTGCGCGTTGATTCCGCTGTCAGACAGTAAATACATCCGTTTCTGTAATACGCATTTAGATCATCGTTCGGCATTGAATAGGGGTTTACAGGCAGCAGTAATTAACGAAAATCTGCAAAACAGCCTTTATCCTGTCATTTTGGGCGGGGATTTCAATGCCCCTCCCGGTGATCATACCTTGGAAGCGCTCACCAAATATTGGAAAGATGCAGGAATGAATTCAGACACAGCAACCTATCCGGGCAATGGGAAGCGAATTGATTATTTTTGGACCCATCCATCCTCCGGCTTTAAAATAACAAATTATCAGGTATTGAACGAACCGGATACTTCTGACCATCAGCCCGTGATCGTGACTTATTCTTTGGGCAAATGAAAGCACTTTTGTTTCGGGTACCTACCGTAGACGACCGCTCTTTCCGAGTACAAACGGATGATGAAAAACACTTTTATCAACGACTTCATTTTCATCCGGAATTGCAATTGACCCTTATCAAAGAAGGGACGGGAACCTTGGTAGCAGGCGACCGAATAGACCGATTTCAGCCGTATGATCTGTTGCTGTTGGGAGCCAATGTGCCGCATGTATTGTTGAATGATGCCGAATACTTTGCCCCGGATTCCTTGCAGCGCGCTGTCGCTTATTCGTTCTTTTTTAAGCCGGAAATGCTGGGAGAACTTTTTCTCAAATCCCCCGAATTACTGCACATTGCCGAATTGCTCCGAGAAGCCTCGCACGGTGTCCGACTGAGGTATACAACGCCTAACGCCCTCACCGAACAGTTTGAGAAGATAAACGAACTGCGCCCTTTTGAACAGCTCATGCTGCTCTTACAGGCTTTAGACAGTCTCACGCTTTCGCCCGACTGCGAACGACTGTCCGGAACGGCATACAAGCAGCCCAATAAGCCCGTAGATCACCAACGTTTGGAAAATGTGTTCAATTTTATTCTGACCAATTACGCCAACGTTGTGACGCTTGATGATGTGGCCAATGTCGCTAACTTGACCCCTCATGCTTTTTGTCGTTTTTTGCGAACACACACACGCAAAACGTTTTCTCAGTTACTAAACGAAGTGCGCATTGAACATGCCTGTCGCTTACTGAAAGATTCGACCCAAAGCATCAGTCAAATTGCCTTTGTGTGCGGGTACGCCAATCTTTCCAATTTTAATCGGCAGTTTAAACAAATGACCAAATTGACCCCACGCGAGTACCTGAAATCGGTTTCGGTGTTGGGAAAATGATTTGAAGTATCTTAGAGTTATTTGTGCCGACACGATAGCCGTCAGGTTAAGAAAAAAGGGGCAGTACCCCCATAGTAGTTAGTGTAGTATTACGGGGCGCTGCCCCTGAGTCGCTTAGTATCAACCTCTGATCTCGCGGCAATGCCTCTTAGCCTGATGGCTATGGTGCCCTCCCCACCAACCCAATCCTATATCCTACTTGAATTGGTTTACAAAGTTGTACCTATCGTTTTAACCCCTATCCCCGGCCCTTGCGGTCCGCCGCCGCGGCCTCTTTCAGGAGAAAGGGAGCTGCAAGAAGTCCCTCCACTGAAAGGGGAGGGATTTAGGGTGGGGTTGTGTATAACCTAACAAACCAATTCACCTACTGTTTATTCCGCTTCACCTGCTTTAGCCAATCGTTCACCCCTTTTCTTATTTGCTTAGCCATTTTTCGGCGAAAATCATCTTGTATCAGAAGAGCCTCATCATTCGGGTGACTCATAAAGGCACCTTCTACCAACACATTAGGATATTCGGTCGGGCTGTTGAGGGCAAAATTAAAACGCCCGACGTTGCCGTATTCTTCAAGTCCCAGCACCAGTAATCGCTTCAATACGGATTGACTGAGCGGACGATAGCCGAGATGCTTGTAATAGGTACTCGTTCCTTTGGTTTTAGTGGTGTCGCCGGCGGCATTGTTGTGAATACTGATAAGCAGATCGGGTTTCAGTTGACGAAAAGCAACCACTCGGTCAGAATTATTGACCAACGTATCATTCGTGCGGGTCATTAAAACCGTGGCGCCTTTGCGCTCCAATTCCCGTTTGAGGTGCAAAGCGATACTGAGGTTTAAGTCTTTCTCCCATTGTTTGGAGCGAAGCCCTCGTGCGCCCAAGTTCGTCCCGCCGTGGCCGGCATCTATGGCGATCGTAAGTCGGTTGAGTTTTAATTTTTCAGGCTGTCGGTTGACACGAATGACCAAACGACGGCCTTGGTAGCCAATAGCATAGCCCCAATGCTGTGCATGATGCAGGTAAATCGTAATGCGAAACAGATCATCTGTGAGCTGCTCGTATTCAACGTGCCTTATTTCTTTGGCACTGTGCAGTTGCGTAATCCAATTACTGTTGGCAGTGGCCCCGAAAATATCTACGACAATTTTTGAAGGCTCGATTTCCTGCACGCTTCGGTAAGGAAGCCGTTCGGTCAACGCAAGTGTGACGTAATCGCAGCGCTCATCTCCCCATACGCGCCACGAAGCTGTCAGATATTGAAGCGGCGGGTTGACGGTTGTATCGCGCCGGGTGAGGTTTTGGGGTATCCAAGCCGTGAGAGCATCGGTCAATCGAACCCGATATTGATCTTTGTATTTACCGGTCACTTTCAGTAAAACCAAAGAATCCAAATAACCCATTTTGGCCCCGCCCAGACGGTCTTCGCCTAAGCCGTAATTGAGGTAAGCCATCGCCCCTTTGGTACGGACAAAAACGAGAGAATCTTTGGGGAAAGCAGTGATGGTATCGCGGACTTGGGCAACCGAAAAAAACGGCGAAAGAAGAGGCAGAAGTAAAAAACGAAGCATCAGGAAAAGATTTGCCTAAAAATAAGCAAACAAACCCGATTTTTACAAAAGGCTGTCAATGCTTTGTCAGTTAGCCCCGGCCCGCATGGAAGAATCACGAATGACTAAGTGAGTATCCAATCGTTTGGTTTCAAAACGAATGGTCGTTTTAGGACTCTCGATCAAATCAATCAAAAATTCAGTGGCCAACTGCCCCATTTCGTAAGCCGGTTGAAGTACCGTGCTGAGCGACGGATTGAGCAAATGAGCCGTAGGAAGGTTCGTAAATCCGACAATGGCAATATCTTCGGGAATTCTTAATCCTTCTCTTCTGACCAAAGACATGCAAGTCGTAGTAAGACGATCGCCTGCAGCAAAAATAGCGTTGGGTCGATTGGGATACCGGATCAATTCCAAAACGGCGTTTTCAACTTCCTCAGTGATCCTCCCGCCGTGGCTGCAGTATTTAATGTAACTCTCCTCCACGGGAATTTCATGATGTTGTAATGCTTTCTTGTACCCTTCCAAACGTTCGTAGGTAATGGAAAGCCACGACGGGCTGGTCAGGTGGGCAATCCGGTGATAACCCTGCTGAATAAGATGTTCGGTCGCTTGATAGGCACCGGCAAAATTATCTGCCGTGACTTTGTGCGTAATGTAATTCTGCGGTACCCGATCGAAAAAGACAATGGGCAATCCTTTGGATTGCAATTCTTTAAAATGTTCTAAATCGTTGCTCTCCCCTGACAGTGATACCAACAGCCCGTCCACTCGCCGTTGGGCTAAATATTGCGTACTTACCAATTCGCGCTCGTACGTTTCATGGTTTTGTGAAATGACCACATGATAGCCTCGATTGTAAGCGATGGATTCCATGCCGTTGATGGCTTGCGAGAAGAAATTGTTGGCGATTTCGGGTACAATGACCCCAATCGAACGACTGCGGTTCTCTTTTAAACTTAAAGCGATCGGATTGGGCCGGTAATTCATTCGTTCGGCATATTCCATCACCAGTTTTTTGGTCTCGGTGTTGATTTCATAACTACCCCTTAAGGCTCTCGAAACCGTCGAAGTGGAAAGGTTAAGCGCCTTGGCTATATCTTTTATGGTAATTATCTCCACGGTGTATTATTGGTTTTGTACAATTTTTGTACCCCCCTGGCAGGAACTTCGTTTGGGGAGGTGAAGATACAATTTTTTAATAACCAACTCAAATAAAATCAATACAATCTGAAAATTATAGATTTCGGCAACGTTGCCGACAACGATTGCATAAAAAAAGTCAAGAAATTATTTGTAATGTACTAATCGAATGAATTAAACTTGATTAATTCTTAATAAGCAAATCAGAACATTTCAAGTGGCTCAGAGAATAACTTTCTAAAAAAAATTAAAATTAAATTATCTTGTAATATATCGTTTTTGAATAGACTCTTATGCAAATCAGACACGAAGTCAGCCGCAAAGAAACGGCACAAATGAATACGGAGGAACTGCGCGAAAATTTCTTAATCGAAACCTTGTTTGTCCCCAACCGAATCGAATGGGTTTACTCCCACTACGATCGGGTGCTTACGGGCGGTGCTATGCCGGTCGGTAAGCCGGTAACTTTGGAAACGTACGAAGCGCTGAAGGCTGATTTCTTTCTGCAACGCCGCGAATTGGGTATTATCAATGTGGGGGGCAAAGGAGTAATAACGGCCGATGGCGAGTCGTTTGACTTAGATAAATTAGGCTGCCTTTATTTGGGAAAAGGTACCCAAACCGTTACTCTCAGCAGTCAAAGTGTCGAATCTCCGGCTCGTTTCTTTTTGCTGTCGGCCCCCGCACATCATACATACCCCAACCGAGCTTTTACCAAAGAAGAGGCATCGCCGGTCAATTTAGGGGCACTCGAAACCTCCAATCATCGTACCATCTACAAATACATTCACGAAGGCGGTATTCAAAGTTGTCAATTGGTAATGGGCCTGACGGTACTGCAAACGGGCAGTGTCTGGAATACCATGCCGTCGCATACCCACGATCGTCGTATGGAGGTGTACTGTTATTTCGATGTTCCTGAAAATCAGGGCGTATTGCATCTCATGGGCGAACCTACCCAAACCCGCCACCTGTGGGTGGCCAATCACCAGGCCGTCATTTCGCCGCCTTGGTCTGTTCATTCGGGCTGCGGTACCTCCCGTTATTCCTTTATTTGGGGAATGGCGGGCGAAAACAAAGACTTTACCGATATGGATTTAATGGCAATTCCTTCTTTACGATAAATGATTCCACCAATTAACGAACCAATTTAAATGAAAAAACAACTTTTTACTTTTATTCTGTTGCTTGGTTGCCTGTCCTTTGCGCGGTCGCAAAACCGCCGAGTGACGGGAACGATAACCGATGCCGGTTCCGGGGAAACCTTGCCCGGAGTAAGCATTTTGGTCAAAGGCAGTGCTGTAGGAACAACCACTAACAACGAGGGTAAATTCACGATCAACGTTCCCGACAGAAATGATGCCGTACTGATTTTCAGCTTTGTAGGTTATCTTTCCGAAAATGTTACGGTAGGCAACCGCAACGAGATCAACCTGTCGCTCAATCCGGATCAAAAGATGCTGGAAGAGGTGGTGGTTATCGGCTACGGGGAAGCTATCAACCGTCGTGATTTGACGGGGTCAGTCTCATCGGTAGGTTCTAAACAACTCAAAGATATTCCGTTAACCAACGCCGCCGAAGCCCTTACGGGCCGGTTGGCCGGGGTACGGGTAACCACCTCTGAAGGCGCACCCGGGGCTGATATTCAAATCCGAATTCGCGGGGGCGGTTCTATTACGCAGGACAATTCACCGATCTACATCGTAGACGGAATTCAAGTGGAGAATGCCCTCAGCTTTCTCTCGCCGCAAGACATCGAAACTATTGACGTATTGAAGGATGCCTCTACTACGGCTATTTACGGGGCGCGCGGTGCCAACGGTGTGGTCATTATTACGACCAAATCGGGAAAAAGCGGAAAAACAACGGTGAGTTACAACGGTTCCGTAGGCTTCCGCGAAATCTTCAAAAAATTGCCTGTGATGAGTCCTTACGATTTTGTTCGTTGGCAATACGAACGAAGTCGCGGCAGTGTTACCGACGAGCAGAGCTTCGCCAATCAATATGGTACTTGGGAAAACATCAATCAGTACAAAACCGTTACTCCGATCGATTGGCAGGAAGAAGTGTTCGGCCGAAGAGCTGCTTATCAAAATCACAACCTGACAATCAACGGCGGCAACGCCAATACCAATTACAACCTCAGTCTGACGGCCAATAAAGAAGACGGTGTTTTGTTGGAATCAGGTTTTAACCGGTATTTGGCTACGTTTAAAATGGACCACAAAGCCTCAGAAAAATTCCGGCTCGGCTTGAACGTCCGCTATTTGAATCAGACCATAAGCGGTGCCGGAACTACCAACAGCGGTACCAAAGCCACCAATCGCCTTCGCCACTCGGTACAGTACCGTCCGTTGTTGATTGCGGCTACTCCCGAGGTAGATGATTTTGACGAGAACCTTTATATCTCTTCGGGAAACTTGGTAAACCCGGTCTTGATGACGCAAGCCGAATACCGTAAAGCCTATACCAAAGCCATCAACTTGAGCGGGTATGCCAGCTATGCAATTATGAAGAACCTTACGTTCAAAACGACGGTCGGTATTGACAACAACGACGCCCAAAATAATTCGTTTTGGAGCAAAATAACGAGTACTGCCCGCAATTATGCTTCCCAACCCGTCGCTTCTATTTTCCAACAAAATGCCGTTACTATCAACAACTCAAATACCTTACAATACAGCAAAAAGTTTGACAATCGGCATGACCTGAACGTGATCGTGGGCCAGGAACTCTACCAAAATGCGGCCAAAAGCACCACTATTGAGACGCGTTATTTCCCGACTGACATTTCGGCCGAACAAGCTTTGGCGAATATGGGTTTAGGGTCGGCACCATCGGGGGCGGCACAACCTCGGCCTGCCTCCAACGAAACACCTCCCAACCGCCTGTTTTCTTTATTCGGTCGGGTCAGTTACGGCTATAACGACAAGTATTTAGCTACGGTTTCCCTGCGTTCAGACCGTTCGACAAAATTCAAGTATGCCAACGGGGCGCTTGTATTCCCTTCAGGAACCGTGGCTTGGCGTTTTACAAAAGAAGATTTCCTGAAAAATAACAAAGTATTGACCGACGGTAAACTCCGCATCGGGTATGGTGTCGCCGGAAACAACCGTATCGGCGACTTATTGTATCAGCAATTGTACGGAGTAACGGGAGAGTATGCCTTGAACCATACTGTTTTGCCCGGTTATGCCCCCGTGGCTTTGGCCAATGAAGACCTGAAATGGGAATCAAACGTATCGCAAAACGTGGGTCTTGACCTGTCGTTTTTGAACAATCGTTTTCAGGTATCCATAGATGCCTACAAAAACAGCGGTAAAAACCTTCTTCTGGCCGTGGCCATTCCGCCTACGTCGGGATATTCATCGCAAATCAAAAACTTGGGTTCTACGACCAACAAAGGGCTTGAACTGCAATTGAATGCGTATCTGATTCAGAAGAAAGATTTCAGTTGGAATTCAAGTTTCAATATCTCAACCAACAAAAACACCGTAACAAGCCTGGGAACCGTTTCGCAGTTGACTCGAAATTCCGGTTGGCAAGGATCGGACGGTACTGATGATTATTTGGTACAGGTAGGACAGCCGGTAGGTTTGATGTACGGTTTTGTGACGGACGGATTTTATAAAATAGATGATTTTACGTTCAATGCCACCACCAATACCTACACCATCAAACCGGGTATTCCGGTAAACTCCGTGTACGGAACGCCGCAGCCCGGCATGTTGAAATGGAAAGACATTGACGGTGACGGCCTCATCACGGCCGATAAAGACCGCACGGTGATCGGAAATGCCAATCCTAAATTTATGGGCGGATGGAACCACCAAATCGTTTACAAAAACTTTGATTTGAGTTTGTTCCTCAATTGGGTAGTAGGCAATGACATTTACAACGCCAATAAAATCGAAATGACAGATGGAGCTTTCCCCAGCCTGAATATGTTGGAGTTCATGAAAAATCGCTGGACTAATGTCAACGACCAAGGACAGGTCGTGACCGATCCGACGGCCTTGGCGGCGCTGAATGCTAACGCCACTATTTGGTCACCGGTACGCGTTCAGCGCTATTGGCTGCACTCGTGGGCGGTAGAAGACGGGTCATTTTTACGCGTCAACAACCTTACCGTAGGCTATTCGTTGCCGAGTGATGTATTGAAAAAAATCAAAATTTCCCGTTTCCGGGCGTTTGCAACGGTCAACAACTTAGCTACGCTGACCAACTATTCGGGGTATGATCCGGAAGTAAACACACGCCGTTCGGACCCGCTGACACAAGGGGTTGACTTTGCAGGTTATCCTCGGGCTAAAACGTGGGTATTCGGAGTGAACGTGACGTTTTAACCTCATCCCTAAATCCCTTCTCCTTTCGGGAGAAGGGACTTTGAAATTATTGATAAATAAGTTCATACTTACAAAAGTACCTCCCAAAGTATGAAGCAATCATAAAAAGTTCCCCCTTCGGGGGTAAGGGGGCTTAAAAATTATGAAAAAAATAACCGTTTTAGCCATTCCTTTTCTTACTGTCCTGTTGATGGTGAGCGGATGCAAAGAATACTTGGAGGTACAGCCAAAGTCGCAGATCAGTATCTCAGATGCCTTTTCTAACGTGGCCAATGCCACCAACGCCGTGATCGGTGTGTACGATGAACTCATGGGTGATAATGGTTACGGCATTCGTATCAACATGTATTATCCGTATGATTCCGATGAAATGATTGTGTCGGGAAATATTGACAACGGTCGGCGGGGTATCGGGCGGTACCAATTGTTGTTGACCAATACAGAGATACGCAATCCGTTTCTGCAATTGTACCGCGGTCTTGAGAAAGCCAATCTGTGCATTGAACAAATTCCGCAAATGGCACTTTATGCCAACGGCAGTGAGGCGGATAAGAAAGAGTTGCGTCGTTTGCACGGAGAAGTACTGACCTTAAGAGCCCAATTTCTTTTTGAATTGCTCCGCAATTGGGGCGACGTACCGGCTCCTTTTACGCCGGCTTATAAACAAACCGACCTGTTTATTCCGCAATCGGATCGTGACCAAACTTATACCAAACTCATTGAAGATCTGAAAACGGCAACCGACCTCGTCCCGTGGCGTACGGAGATCCCGGTACGTAACGAACGCGTGACCAAGGGGGCCGTTAAAGCGCTTCGTGCTAAATTGGCCATGTTCCGCGGCGGTTATTCTTTACGCAGCAACGGAAAATTGGAGCGGAATGCCGATTATCAAACCTACCTCAAAATTGCCCGTGACGAATGTGCCGACCTTATGGCTAAACGCGGAGAGCATACCCTCAACCCGAGTTTTGAGGATATTTGGCGTAAACTGACTTCGTTTACTTATGACCCGGCCGGTGAAATCATTTTTGAAGTAGGGGCGGGCGGTTCCAACTCCAACTCCGACAGCCGTATGGGCAACTACAACGGCCCGTCGGTCAATGCCGCGTCACGTTACGGAACGGGCGGCGGCGGTCTGTTGGTGTTGCCCAATTATTTCTATTCTTTTGATTCCACCGATACCCGTCGCGATGTAACTGTAACGACGTATGCTATTGCGGCAACTAATCTTAAATCGCCCCGCCGTTTGGGGGAACTTACGGATGGAAAATTCCGCAAAGATTGGCGCAACCCCTTATTGCCCGGAACGGCGCTCAATGTGGGTTACAATTGGCCCTTGATTCGTTTCGCTGATGTATTGCTGATGTTTGCAGAGGCAGAAAACGAATTGAGCGGAAGCCCCACGGCTGCGGCCATCGCTGCCTTTGAAGAAGTTCGTAAGAGAGCCTATAAAGGAAATGAAAGCAAAATCGGCAAAACGCCGACGGACAAAGAGGGGTTTTTCAATGCTATTGTTAACGAGCGCTACTTAGAATTCGGCAGTGAAGGCATTCGTAAATTTGACCTGATTCGTTGGAATCTGCTGGCTCAAAAAATTGCCGAGACCCGTCAAAAAATCCAAGATATTCGCGATGCCAAAGGTGCATATACGAATATTCCCCAGTACCTTTTCTGGAAAAACAACGGAGAAGAAATTCAGTGGCAGAACTCCTTTTACAAACCCAACACGACGACTACAGCAGCGACCGGCTGGACGCGTTTGGATTGGCGTCAGCACCTGACAACCAACCTCATTGACGGGGTTCAACTCCATGCCGGTATTGCCCGGTTCTTTGTCACCGGCAAAAGTGAATTATTCCCCTTTGACCAAGCTACGGTAGATGCGTATCAGGGAAAACTGAAACAAAATCCGGGGTATTAATCACTTGAAAACCTATGGGGGCATACAAACCTCATAGGTTTTTTTATGAATGCGTTCATGCTGTTTCCAAACCATAAAAATTTTATTCGACATTCTAATGCGCTTTCTATTTTTGGCTTTATTGTCCTGTACATTTTTGCAGTGCCGAGCTTACCTTCCCCAAGCGGGTAGCGTGCAGGAAGTCGTAAAAGACTCCGTAGCGGAACGAATGCTGCTTTACCAACGAAACAACGGCGGTTGGCCGCAACCCGGTGGAGATGCTATCAATTATACGAAAACCCTGTCGGAGTCTTTAAAAGCGACGTTGCTTTCCGAAAAGAATAAATTGGATGCCACTATTGACGATCAAGCCACAACGCGGGAAATCAATACGTTAATTTCGACCTATAAAAAGACCAACAACCCGGCTTATCGGAAGGCGGCTGAAAACGGAATCAATTACCTTTTGACAGCACAAAATGCGGCCGGGGGGTGGGGGCAATTTTATCCTGATTCAAGCAGTTATCATAAGCATATCACGTACAACGACAACGCTATGATGGACGTGATGTGGATCATGAAGTCGGTTTCGGAAGGTACGAAGGATTTTGAGACAGTGGATAAAGCCCTGATTCCCCGCGCCAAAGCCGCAATGGCCAAGGGAATCGGCTGTATCCTGAATACACAGTATGTCAGAAAAGGAGTCCTTACGGCTTGGTGTGCGCAACACGACCGAAAAACGCTGCTTCCGGCTAAGGCCCGCGCTTTTGAGTTGGCTTCGCTGAGCGGTAATGAAAGTGTGGGAATTATTCGATTTCTGATGGCCATCGAAAACCCGTCACCCGAAATTCGGCAATCAATCAAGGCGGCCGTTGCGTGGTTGGAGGCTTCAAAAATAGTGGGAATTAAAACGCAGGACATTACAGACGCGTCTCAGCCCAAAGGCCGCGATCGAATTGTGGTAGCCGACCCGAACTCAACCGTTTGGGCACGGTTTTATGACCTTGATACCAATAAACCCTTCTTTACCGGGCGAGACAGTGTACCGAGAGCAAGTTTAGCCGAAATCGAGAACGAACGTCGCGTTGGGTATGCTTATTACGGTACTTGGCCCGCTAAACTGTTAGCGAAGGAATATCCGGAGTGGGTGAAAAAATGGGAAAAATAATTTGGTTTTGAAAGAGCTTGAGCGCATGAAAATTTTCTGTTTTTTGCTTTTATTTTCGTTTGTTGGTCAAAGTGTTTTGGCAAAGTTGCCTTCTAAATCCCTTTTTGTGGTAGCGCAAGACGGTTCGGGTGATTTTACAAGCGTACAAGCCGCCTTTGATGCCGTTCCGTTGAACAATACCCAACCTGTTTTGATCCGTATCAAACAAGGAATTTATAAAGAAAAACTCACGCTTGATTCCACCAAAAACCACGTTACCCTCATGGGAGAGGTGGCGGAGAATACTGTTTTGACCTACGATGATTATTCGGGAAAAATCAACGCGCAGGGAGTTAAATTGGGGACAACCACCTCGACCTCTACGCGCATTGTGGCTCATGATTTTACCGCGATCAATATTACTTTTGCCAACTCTGCCGGACCCGTCGGGCAGGCTGTGGCGATGTTAGTTGACGGCGACCGAGCTCGCTTTATCGGGTGTCGATTTTTAGGTTTTCAGGATACGCTGTATCCGAAAAGAGAAGGTACGCGTCAATATTATAAGGACTGCTACATTGAAGGTACGGTGGATTTTATCTTCGGGTGGGCCACGGCCTACTTCCAACATTGTACCATTTATTCCCAATTGAGCGGAGGCTATTTTACGGCAGCTTCTACTCCGCAGGGGCAAGCTTTCGGCTATGTATTCAATCAATGCACCTTAGACGGAGCCTCGCCGGAGGCAAGCGTCTATTTGGGAAGGCCTTGGCGCGATTATGCCCAAACGGTTTTCCTTAACTGTCATTTGTCGAAAGTGGTTAAGCCGGAAGGCTGGCATAATTGGGATAAACCTCATGCGGAAAAGACGGCTTATTACGCCGAATACCGATCTGAAGGAGAGGGGGCCAACCCGGAAAAACGGGTGTCTTGGTCGAAACAATTGACGGAAAAAGAAGCCGAAAGATACACGATAAAGCAAGTGTTGGGTGGCAAAGACGGCTGGAATCCCGAAGCTCCTTTCCTCACCTTTGGCCTGACTCCCATAAAAGATACCTCTTTTAACACGAAAAAAGCTTTTTTACAAATCCAAAAACAATTTCCGAATGCTTCCCTTGCGGAGTTCCCGCTTCCGGCTACGGTAAGGGAAGAACGTAATATCACTTACTGCCACACGGGTACGCGCGACATGCAGTTGGATGTATTTTATCCTAAGACAAAATCAGGCAAATCGCGCCCGGCAGTATTGGTTATTCACGGCGGAGGCTGGCGTTCGGGCGATCGCTCCCAACATATTCCGTTGGCGCAAAAATTAGCTGAACGCGGCTACGTAGCCGTGACGGCCGAATACCGTCTGTCAACCGAAGCGCTTTATCCCGCGGCCGTACACGATCTGAAAGCCGCAGTTCGTTGGATGCGGGCCAACGCCGAAAAGTACGGCATTGACCCTAACCGGATTGCCTCTTTAGGGTTTTCGGCCGGCGGGCAATTGGCCGCTTTGTTGGGAACCACCAACAACCTCCCCACTTTTGAAGGAAACTTAGGTAATGCTTCTTTTTCTTCCAAGATCAATGCTATTGTTGATTTGGACGGTACCTTAGCATTTATTCACCCCGAGTCCGGTGAGGGCGACGACAGTAAATCTATCTCGGCGGCAACCTATTGGTTTGGCTATTCCAAAACCCAAAATCCCGACCTTTGGCAGGAGGCCGGTGCGCTGAATCATACCGATAAAAATACCCCGCCTATCCTTTTTATCAACAGCTCGGTCGCTCGTATGCACGCAGGCCGGGATGATATGCGTAAAAAACTGGACGCGTTGTCTGTCTATTCCGAAGTACATACCTTCCCGGAAGCTCCTCACACCTTTGTATTGTTTCATCCTTGGTTTGAACCCGTGTTGGAGCACACCACGACTTTTTTGAATAAAGTTTTCAAAACGAAAATAAAGTAAAATTTTCGTTAATCGCTTCTTCCGCTCCTATCGCCGATTTCTTTGATTTTTGCCGGTTAGTTACCAAAAAATAACGGGAAAATTCTATCCAAGCAGACAGTTCAGGAGAGTTACTTTCCGGGAAAAACCTATACTTGTCCTATCCTTTCGGGTGCTGATTTCTTAAAAAATCACAAAAACCCCTTAAAATGGCACAAAAGCGATTTTTTGAGAAAAAATACCGGATGGAACAGAGGCCGAAAGCAGGTTTGAAATAGTGAATGACAAGCTTTTGACTGAAATTCAGCGGCAGTACTTTCATTTATTTTTGTTTTTGTGATTTTTTTTTCGTTTGCCCAATTAAGTTCTTAACAACCCCTAAAGCGCTTTTATCCAAACATGACGTTTTCAAAATCACCGATGGTTCTGTTTATCCTTTGTTTGACTTTGGTCCAAAAGACTTGGGGGCAATTGTCCAAATGGCAGTCAGGGGTGACAGTGGATGAGTTCGTTTTCGAAACCGCCCCGTTTCCGGAAAGTCATGCTGCTACAATGGCTGAAACGCCTTCGGGATTGGTAGCTTCTTGGTTTGGCGGTACCAAAGAACGCCATCCGGATGTCTGTATTTGGGTAAGCCGGCAGGTCAACGGGAAATGGACTGCCCCCCACAATGTGGCCAACGGTATTGTCAATGATACACTTCGCTATGCCTGTTGGAACCCTGTGCTGTATCAGATTCCGAACGGTGACTTGATGCTTTTTTACAAAATAGGCCCAAGCCCTGCTAAGTGGAAAGGGTGGCTCAAAACATCGTCTGACGGAGGCGTAACTTGGTCAAGTGCCAAAGCGTTGCCCGAAGGTTTTTTAGGACCTGTCAAAAATAAACCCGTACTGCTCTCAAACGGTAACCTTTTTTGCCCGACGAGTACCGAGGGCGACGGGTGGAAAATTCATTTTGAAGTAACTCCGGATTTCGGGAAAACATGGCGCAAAGTAGGACCGATCAACGACGGTAAAACATTCAATGCGATTCAACCGAGCATTCTCTGCCACGGCAAAGGAAAACTGCAAATTTTGGCCCGAAGCAAAGACCGGGCGCTTTTGGAATCATGGTCAACGGACAATGGCGAAACTTGGTCGCCTTTGGTAAAATCCGGACTTCCGAACAACAACTCCGGTACTGATGCCGTCACCCTTAAAGACGGGCGGCATGCATTGGTCTACAACCACGTATTGCCTCCCGGCGATTTGGCCAAAGGTCCGCGCACGCCGTTGCATTTGTCGGTTTCCAAAGACGGGAAAGCATGGGCCGCTGCGGTGATTTTGGAAGATTCACCCATAAGCCAATACTCGTATCCTTCGGTGATTCAGACCTCCGACGGAATGATTCATGTGATTTATACGTGGCGTCGTCAACGGATCAAACATGCGGTGGTTGACCCCGGAAAGCTGAAACTGCTGCCGATCAAGAACGGACAATGGCCTGAAGTGGAAGGCTATAAAGCGCCGGTAGCCGGTGAAATCACGAAAGATTGAAATTATCTCTGACAACCATAAACACGTACCAAGTATGCTCATCCGGCGTCGCCAATTTTTAAAACACAGCAGCTTGCTTACCGCAGGTTGGTGGGCTTTGGGTCAAGCCGGGTGGGCGGCTCACCCCTCCTCCTATAAAGTCGCCGTCGTGGATCTGATGATTTTGAAACGGCAAAAATTAGGGGCATTTCAGTTAACCAAAGACATCGGCGCTGATGGGCTGGAGGTAGATATGGGCGGCTTAGGGAATCGTGAAACGTTTGATAATCAATTGGCTAATCCCGAGATCAGACAACAATTTTTGGCTAAGGCCGGAGAATTGAACTTAACCGTCTGTTCATTGGCAATGACCGGTTTTTACGCCCAATCGTTTGCCACACGTCCTACTTACGAGCGAATGATTCAGGATTGCATCGACACCATGAAAGCAATGAACGTCAAAGTGGCTTTTTTGCCTTTGGGCGTGCAGGGCGATCTGGTCAAAAATCCCGAACTGCGGCCAGCCATTGTAGAGCGACTGCAGGCAGTAGGAAAAATGGCGAAAAAAGCAGACGTCATTATTGGCATCGAAACGGCCTTGGACGCCAAAGGAGAGGTGGAGTTGCTCAAAGCCATAGGTTCAAAACACGTTCAGATCTATTTCAATTTTTCCAATCCGCTCAAGGCGGGTCGTGACCTGTGTCGGGAACTGAAAATCTTGGGCAAAAAACGAATCTGCCAAATTCATTGCACCGACGAAGACGGTGTGTGGCTTGAAAATAATACCCGCCTTGATCTTAAAAAAGTAAAACAAACGCTCGACGATATGAAGTGGGAAGGCTGGCTCGTGATCGAACGCTCACGCGACGCCAAAGAACCGCACAATGTGAAAAAGAATTTCAGCGCCAATACGCGTTACGTCAAATCTGTTTTTCAGGAGTCGTAAATTATTATGAAAAAATTACTCTTCCTCCTTCTTCTTCAGTCGGCCGTTGTGTATGCACAGGAATACACGCTGTGGTACAACGCGCCTGCCGAGAAATGGACCGAGGCACTGCCTGTCGGTAACGGAAGAATAGGGGCGATGGTGTTTGGCGGAGTAGAAAGCGATCGAATTCAGTTCAATGAAGAAACTCTCTGGACGGGTGAACCCCGTAACCCCAATCGCGAAGGAGCGGCAAATTACTTAGCCGAAATCCGTCAATTGTTGGCTGAGGGAAACCAAAAAGCAGCAGAGCAACTGGCCGAAACCCATTTTATGGGAGTAAAAAGTCGGGAAGGAGAGAAACAAGCATGGATAACCAATACGCTGGCTTTGAAAGGCTTTTTGGGGAACCCTGCCTTGGCTGATTACGATGACAGTTCTTGGAAAGAGATGCCTGTGCCGACTTATGAAGGCTGGGAAACTGCCGGCTTTGAAGGCTTAGACGGAGCCGTTTGGTTGAGAACGGCAATCGACTTGCCTATTCAATGGCAGGGAAAAGAACTGATCTTAGACCTGAACCGGATTCGTGATTATGATTTGACCTACGTTAACGGACAATTGGTAGGAACGACCAACAGCTTAGAACCGCGCCGATACCGTATTCCTGCCCATGTATGGAAAGCAGGGAAAAATACCATTGCTGTTCAGGTAATTAACTTTTTTGATAAAGGGGGCATTGCCGGTTACAAAGAGGCCTCACGCACTATCGGTATTTATCCGGAAGGAGAAAACAAAGCGGTTGTCTCGTTAAGCAAACCTTGGAAATACAGGATTCAGGACGAAAATCCACCGGCTGTTCCGCGCTATCAGGCCGATTATCAACCCTTTGGTGATTTGCTGCTGAATTTTAAAGGATTAGGGCCGGTAAGTCAGTATCGTCGGGAACTCAACTTAAATACGGCACTTTGCCAAACGTCATTTACGGCCAACGATATTCATTTTACCCGCACCTATTTTGTCAGTCAGCCGCAGCAGGTGATGGTGGTTCGGATAGAAGCCGACCGGAAAGCAGCTATCCGTTTAGACGCTGTTCTCAGTAGCCCGCACAAAGATTTTACGGTGCGGCAACTCAACGAACAAAGTATTGCCCTTGCCGTCAACGTAAGAAACGGTGCATTGAAGGGCGAGAGTTATTTGAAGGCAGAAGCTAAAAACGGTAAATTGACCGTAGCAGACGGTAAACTGATGATTGACAATGCCGATGAAGTAACGCTCTATCTGTCGGCAGCTACCAATTTTGTTAATTACCGGGATGTATCGGCCAATCCTGGCGCACTTTGTAAAAAAGCCATGGCCGCTCTCGGGAATAATGCGTATGGTCACATCCGTCAGGCTCATATTCAGGAGTACCAAACCTATTATCGTCCTTTTTCCATTGATTTGGGCCCGACCAAAAATGCAAATTTACCTACCGATGTACGTCTCAGTCAATTCGGCAAGGCCACCGACCCGTCGCTCATGGCTTTATATGTACAATACGGACGGTATCTGTTGATTTCAAGCTCTCGTCCCGGCACTTATCCTGCCAATTTGCAGGGGATTTGGAACGACCTGCTGGCACCGCCTTGGGGCAGTAAATACACCACCAATATCAATGCTGAAATGAATTACTGGGGGGCTGAACTGCTCAACCTGTCAGCACTTCATCAGCCGTTGCTGCACATGGTAAAAGAAGTGGCAGAGGCAGGAGCGGAAACCGCCAAAACGCACTACAACGCTCGCGGTTGGGTGTTGCACCACAATACCGATCTGTGGCGAAACACTACGCCGATCAATGCTTCCAACCACGGGATTTGGGTAACAGGCGGGGCTTGGCTAAGCCAACATTTGTGGGAGCATTATCTGTTTACTCAAGACCTTGACTTTCTGCAAAAAACGGCTTATCCTCTAATGAAAGGGGCCGCTTTGTTCTTTACTGATTTCTTAGTGAAAGACCCGAAGACAGGTTGGCTCATCAGTACACCGTCCAATTCGCCCGAAAACGGCGGATTAGTGGCCGGCCCGACCATGGATCATCAGCTTATTCGCTCGCTTTATAAGAACTGTATCGCCGCCTCGGAACTTTTAAAAACAGATACCGACTTCAGAAAAACGCTCCAAACCCAATACGCGCAGATCGCCCCTAATCAAATCGGAAAATTCGGGCAATTGCAGGAGTGGTTGGAAGACAAAGACGATACTGCCAACAAGCATCGCCACGTATCACACCTGTGGGGGGTACACCCGGGCAATGAGATCAATTGGGACGATACGCCCGAACTCACCAAAGCCGCGCGGCAATCGCTGATCTATCGCGGCGACGAAGGCACCGGCTGGAGTTTGGCGTGGAAAATCAACTTTTGGGCACGGTTCAAAGACGGGGAACACGCCCTGAAAATGGTGAAAATGTTACTGCGGCCGGCCTCGGGTGCGGGCGGTTCTTACCCCAATTTGTTTGACGCTCATCCTCCTTTTCAGATTGACGGCAATTTCGGGGGCTCGGCCGGTATCGCTGAGATGTTATTGCAAAGCCATACCAACTGCATTGACCTGTTGCCGGCGTTGCCGGCTGATGTACCGGAAGGCACAATTCGGGGCATTAAAGCACGGGGCGGTTTTGAACTGAATTTCAGTTGGAAAGCCGGAAAACTGACAAGCCTCCAAGTGACTTCCACGGCGGGAAATCCCTGTCGGTTGCGTTACGGCACCCAAGTCATTTCTTTTTCGACCCAGAAAGGGCACATGTATCAATTTGATGAAAATTTAAAAAAACGATAACAACACCATTCTTATGAGACATTTTTTGAAATTAATCAGCATTAAGG
The DNA here is from genome assembly GCA_046329125.1 of Spirosomataceae bacterium. Classification (GTDB taxonomy): domain Bacteria; phylum Bacteroidota; class Bacteroidia; order Cytophagales; family Spirosomataceae; genus Runella. The sequence goes on from JAXLVD010000028.1 coordinate 68,758, forward strand.
TGCTTCTATGCGGTTTTGCTTTTGGGCAAACCGATGATAAAGAAGCCGCTTATACCCAAGCGATCACCCAACGTGCCGCAAAAATTGTAACTGCTCTTCAATTGACTGACTCCGTGCAATTCAAAAGAGTTCAGGCATTGATTGTACAGCAATATCGGTCACTCAACAGCATTCATGAAGGACTGAAATCAGCCAAAAAAGAGTTTTCGCCACCTTCAGAGGAAAAAATAAAACAATTGGAGGCCGATGCCAACGTAAAATTGGACCAACTCCATTCCCATTATTTAGCCGGATTGGGCAAAGAAGTATCGGCAGAACAAATCGAAAAAATCAAAGACGGTATGACGTACGGGGTATTGCCGATTACTTACCGCGGTTATCAGGAAATGCTGCCGGATCTGACCGATGTTCAAAAAGCACAGATATTGGCTTGGCTGACTGAGGCTCGCGAACACGCCATGGATGCCGAATCGTCGGAGAAAAAACACGCTTGGTTTGGCAAATACAAAGGCAAGATCAACAACTATCTGTCGGCTCAGGGAATTGACATGAAGAAAGCCGGGCAGGAATGGGAAAAACGGATCAAAGAAGCGCAAGCGGCAAAAAAATAAATGATAGCTAACCTCACCTCCTTGCCTCCCCCCTCTCCTTTCAGGAGAAGGGAATATTTCAAAGTCCCCTCTGCTGAAAGGAGAGGGAATTTAGGGGTGAGGTTAAAATTGTTACCAAAAAATAGCCTTTACGATGCTGATTATTAACTTTTTAAACCCAAATTTTTACCAATTCAATGCTATGATGTTCTTTTTACAAACCAGCCGACCGCTTTGTCAGAGATGGATCAAAGCGATTCTGCCCCCGGTAATCGTCTTACTGTTGGCAGTAGGGGCCTATGCCGAAAAGCCAAACGGAGTCGGACGGCACCTCGCTGCCGTAACTGTGTCCGGGAACGTAAAAGATGCTGCCGGCGAACCCCTGCCCGGGGCCAACGTAATCATTAAAGGAACGAAGGTCGGGACCGTCACCAACGGGGAGGGTAATTTTAAACTTGACCTGCCGAAAGGCGATGAAACGCTGGTGATCAGTTCTGTGGGCTATAAGCCTCGCGAAATACCGGTGAACGGTCAAACGACACTGAATATCACCCTCGACGACGACGTTGCCTCTATCAGTGAGGTCGTAGTGGTCGGGTACGGTACTCAGAAAAAAGTGAGTTTGACCGGGGCGGTCGCTGCCGTAGATATGAAGGCGATCCAAGAATTACCCGTAGGAAGTTTGTCGGCGGCGTTGCAGGGGCAGATGCCGGGCGTTGGGGTTTCGGGCGGGACAAGCCGTCCGGGGGACAATGCTCAAATTACCGTTCGTAACCCGATCATTCTTTCCAAAGACGGCGGTACCTTGCGGCCTTTGTTTGTGATTGACAACGTAGTACGTACAGAAGATGATTTTAACCTCTTGGATGTATCGGAAGTAGAGGCAATTTCGGTATTGAAAGATGCCGCTGCGGCGATTTACGGGGCACGTTCCAACCAAGGGGTGGTTGTGGTTAGCACCAAACGCGGAAAAGCCGGCGCTCCGAAGTTCAGCTACAGCGGCTCGTTGGGGGTTTCGGACGCGGCCATGTTACCCAAAATGATGAACGGCTACGAACAGGCGGTTTATCTGAATGACATCAATTTGGCGGCCGGAAAGGCGGCCACTGACCCGCTGATCTATACGCCGGATGAGTTGGATCATTTCAAGCAAAACAACTATGATTGGCTGAAAATGGCTTGGCAGCCTTCTACGGTGATGCGCCATGCGCTCAACGTCAGCGGCGGAACCGAGCGTGCTACTTATTTTGCCGGGATTACTTACAATGCTCAGAATGCCAATTTCGACAATATCAACGCCAACAAATGGACCTTCCGGGCCAGTGCGGATATTGTGGTCGCCAAAGGATTGAAAACCGGTCTTTCGCTGAGTGGGGATCTGTACGACAAACGTATGTATTACCTCAAACAAGGTGGTGAAAATGCCGAAAACGACATGAAAGCCTTGCTCTATACACCGCAGTTCAATCCGCCTTATGTCAACGGATTACCCGTGTTGCTTTCCAATGCCGGCAACGTCAATACCGTAGATGCCTTCCACTTTTTTGAAGTACAAAACTCCGATAATTTCACCCGTACCCGCAACACGGGGCTGAACGTTACGGCTAATATTGATTACGAAATACCTTTCATCAAAGGTCTGAAAGCGCGGGTATTGTTTGCCAAAACCCTTGATAACAGCTTCGGGAAGCAGTACGGTACAAAATACAACGTGTATGCTTTCAGCATGTTGGGTCAAAACAAACACATTTACGGCGGAGATATTTTAAGAACCGTCACCATGAATAACGGTGATCGGGTCCGTATGAATCCGAGTTTTAACGATACCTATCAATTCAACGGTTATTTGAATTATGAACGGCAGTTAGGCCGGCACCACGTTTCGGCTATTGCATTTTTTGAACAATCAGAAACTAACTACGACAACGTAGCTGCCATGGCTGAAGGTGTCATTATCGGCGGCTTACCGAATATGCGCTATGCCACCGGTACGCAAACGGCCTCTGAAACCCAGTCAGAATCGGGAAATCTTTCGTATGCCGGTCGTATCAATTACAATTACAGCAACAAATACCTGCTCGAAATTGCCGCTCGTTACGATGCATCGACCAACTTTGCGCCCGAATATCGCTGGGGTTTCTTCCCGTCGGTATCGGCCGGTTGGGTGATTTCCGATGAAAATTTCTTTAAAAACAATGTTTCATTTGTTAATTTCTTAAAACTGCGCGGTTCGCTGGGTTTCATGGGAGGCGACGCCACCAAGCCTTATAACTGGTTAACCAGTTACTCTATCCAAACCGGAAAAGGGGCTGTTTTCGGCGGTAATGCAGACCGACCGTTGATTATTTCACCTGCCAATGCCATGGCCAACCGTCAGGCACGTTGGGACAATAATACCAAGTACAATATCGGGGTTGATGCCCAATTTATGCAAAATCGCCTGTCGGTGAACTTAGATGCGTTCTATGACCACCGCTACAATATGTTAACAGCACTGACCTCTTCTGTGCCGTTGTTGGTAGGGGCTACACTTCCTTCTGAAAACTACGCTTCGGTAGATGGCTTCGGGTATGAATTCTCTTTGGGCTGGAATGATAAGATCACCAATGATTGGTCGTATCGGGTCAATGGCTTTTTGTCTTGGAGCGATAACAAACAACTGATTGTTGACGTGGACAAAGGTAAAATAGGCACTTATGAGGATCCCATAGGAAAGTCAACCGACATGGGTGTACAAGGCTACAACTATTTGGGGATGTTCAGAACCCAGCAGGATGTAGAAAATTTCTTAGCAAAAAATCCGGGCTATACAATCTTCGGTGCAACGCCTAAGCCGGGAATGCTTTATTACGAAGACATTCGCGGACCGAAAGATGCTACCGGCAAATTTACGGCCCCCGACGGTAAGATCACGGACGCCGACCAACAGTTCCTAACCAAAAAAGCCAATAACCACTACGGTGTAGGCTTGAATTTCAGTACTTCTTACAAAAACCTGACGGTAGCTGCAGTAATGGGGGCATCGTTCGGCGGTCAGTCAGTAGTCGAATCAACGGCGCGCTCACAGGCGACATTGACGGCCAATCGCCCGCAATTTTGGGCCGATCACTGGACACCGGAAAACACGTCAGCGGCGTATCCAAGCCCTTATTACAAAGACGCTTATAATGTGGTTTCTGCGTTTTGGTTTGTCAATTCATTGTCGGCAGGTATGCGCAACTTTAACATTTCCTACGGATTGCCGGCCAAAGCCGCTAAACGGTTGGGGTTGAACAGCCTGAAAGTGTATTTGGTAGCCGTCAATCCGTTCAATTTCTACAATCCGTACAGCTACAAAACGTACTCCGGAAACTACGATGCCTATCCTACGTTACGTTCGTTCTCATTGGGCTTAAACGTTGGATTGTAAGTTCAGAGGAGGAGTTAGCAGGATATTCGTTATCTGTAATAGGCAAACAAAATTTTTACAAGTTGTTCTCTATCAATAGATAATCAACAAATAACGGATACACGGATTAACAGATAACATTTAACACATAAAAAGACAACAATGAAATTAGCACCTATTTTCACCCTCAGCGTACTCGCACTGCTTGGATTGGCAAGTTGCGATAAAGTGCTGGATAAAACCGACTTGGGCTCGGTCAACGGCAGCCTGATCTTTAAAGATTCGGTGTTGGCCCGTATGAATCTCGATTATATCTATGATCAAAACCTGCCGACTTGGGGCGGTACGTGGGGGACTCGACCCGATTTATCGGATGAATCTTACGGCGAAAGCAAGTTTTTTGAAGGAACGTTGGTACTCAATGATGTAACGGATTTCGGAACCGCCCTGAACACAACCAACAACTACGCCAAGATACGCATCATCAATATGTTTATCAATGACGTCAACGCGGGTACCATTGCTCAGGATACCAAAAACCGTCTCAATGCGCAGGCTTACTTTTTCAGAGCATGGCGTTATTTTGATTTGGTTCGTTTGTACGGCGGAGTTCCTTTGGTACTGAAACCGTTGCAGGCCGTTGGCGTAGAAGCACGCGATTTGGCCTTTTTACCCCGTAATTCCACTACAGATACCTACAAGCAGATCGTGAGTGATTTGGACTCAGCCATTCAATTTTTGCCGGGCAAATGGGGCTCTTCTGATTGGGGAAGGATTACCAAAGGAGCGGCAGCAGCACTCAAAGGTCGCGCGTTGCTCTTTGCGGCCAGCCCCGAATTTAACCCTACCGATAATGCGGCCAAGTGGCAAGCCTCTTATACTGCCAACAAGCAAGCCTATGATTTGCTGACAGCGAATGGTTACGGACTTCATTCGTCTTTCGACCAATTGTGGTTTCAGGAAGTGAATAACCCCGAGGCGGTTTTTTTGACCGGGTTTAATACTTCTACGGGCGACCAAACTAAGAAAAACAACGGCTACGACAACAGTACGCGTCCCTCCTATGCGGGTACGGCCGGCGGCTCCAATCAGCCTTCGTGGGAAATGGTGAAAGCCTTTCCGATGAAAGACGGTAAAAAAGCGGGAGAATCAACCAAATACACCTATTCTGACCAATTATTTTACAAAAATCGGGATCCTCGTTTTGATAAAACCATTGCGTATAACGGCGTAAACTGGCCATTGAACGGAAATACCTCTTACAAACTTTGGACGTATTTTGCCGGCGGTAAAACGGTGGAAATCAAAGCTTCCAATACCGGTTTTTATACTCGAAAAGCGATTAACCCTACTGTCGGTGTGAGCGATGTGCAGTATTCGGGCACCGACTGGATCGAAATTCGTTTTGCCGAAGTATTGTTGAATTTGGCCGAAAGCGCTTGCGGTATCAATAATTTGGATGAAGCGTATACCCAATTGAAAGCCATTCGCAAAAGAGCCGGTATCGAAGCCGGTACGGATGGTTTATACGGCCTGAAAGCCAACATGACCCGTGCCGAGATGTTTGAGACTGTTTTGTACGAACGCCAACTTGAATTTGCTTTTGAAGGCAAACGCTTTTGGGATTTGCGTCGTTGGAAACTGATCGAAAAAACGTTGAACGGTAAAAGAAGAACCGGTGTGACCATCAACCTCAGAACAACGGGTGTTCCTGCCGATTTTGCCACCAACCGCGATAATGTGGACTTGGATGTAGCTTACACCAATTATTTTACGATCGTCACAAAACAATTGGATACAAAATATGCCATCAATTGGAAGCCGGAATATTATTTCTTTGCCATTCCGCAATCGGCCATTGACAACAACCCCAAACTGATTCAAAACAATACATGGGGAGGCGGTTTCGATCCATTGCAATAAGCCGTTTGTTTTGTCACCCTGAAAGGGTCTGTTCTAAGCGCAGAAGAAGCATTTTTAAAAGAGAAAACAGATGCTTTCAGCAGGACAACGTGAAGGTTTAGTCAAGAGCAATGGCGAAGAAGTCTTTACTCTTGACTGATAGCTTAACCCACTCATATTTCATCAGAATAAACAAAATGAAAAAAATCATTCTCACACCACTGTTAATAGCGGCCGCCTTCTTCGTTGCGGAAAATACCGTGTCAGCCCAATACCCGCAAATTCCGCCGGATGTTCAGAAAGCAAGTGATGATATGCTGAAAGAAGCCTATCATCAATCCAATATCGCTTGGCAGAAAGCATGGCCCACGATTCAAAAAGAAGCCCGCGAAGGCAAACCCTATATTCCTTGGGCGGCTCGTCCCGTTGACCTGCCGCAGGCATCTATTCCGGCATTTCCGGGAGCAGAGGGCGGCGGTGCGTTCTCGTTTGGCGGACGCGGCGGTAAAGTGTACGTCGTAACCAGCTTGGAAGACAGCGGTCCGGGTACGCTTCGCGAGGCTTGTGAGCAAGGCGGAGCCCGCACGGTGGTTTTTAACGTAGCGGGTATCATTCGTTTGAAAACACCGCTCATCATTCGCGCCCCCTATGTCACTATTGCCGGGCAAACGGCACCGGGCGACGGTGTTTGTGTCGCCGGCGAATCGGTTTGGATCAATACCCACGACGTAGTCATTCGGTACATGCGTTTTCGCCGGGGTGAAACTTACGTCGGACGCCGTGACGACTCCATCGGCGGTAATCCGATCGGTAACATCATCATTGATCACGTTTCTTCCAGTTGGGGATTAGACGAAAATATGTCGATGTACCGCCACATGTACAACGATAGCACCGGTGCTATTGAACAAAAACTTCCGACCGTTAACATCACCATTCAAAATTCAATTTTCTCTGAAGCACTCGACACGTGGAACCATGCCTTTGGCAGCACACTGGGTGGCGAAAACTGTACGTTTATGCGTAACTTGTGGGCCGACAACGCCGGTCGCAACCCTTCAATCGGTTGGTTTGGGGTTTTCAACTTTGTGAATAACGTGGTTTTTAATTGGGTACACCGTTCGGTGGACGGTGGGGATTACCGCGCCATGTACAACATTGTCAACAACTATTTTAAGCCCGGGCCGTTGACTCCCAAAGATTCTCCCATTGGTTACCGTATTCTCAAGCCCGAATCGGGACGCAGCAAATTAGGCTATCTGACCTTTGGAAGGGCGTATGTGAACGGCAATGTCATGGAGGGGAACGATCTCATTACCAAAGACAATTGGAACGGCGGTGTACAGGTCGAGAACTTTAAAAATGCCGACAAATACACGGTTGATATTAAAGTAAATCAGCCTTTGCCTATGCCGGAAATGACCATCATGCCTACGCAAAAAGCACATGATTATGTCCTGGCTAATGCCGGAGCAACGCTTCCCAAAAGAGACCCGGTCGATGCACGCGTCATTGAGCAAGTGAGAACGGGAAAAATTACGTATAAAGAAGACGTAAAATTGCCCGAAACGCAATTTAAGCACCGTCGTTTACCGATTGACTCTTACAAGCAGGGAATCATAACAGATATAGCTCAGGTAGGCGGTTATCCGGAATACAAAGGTACTCCCTATGTAGATTCGGACAAGGACGGAATGCCTGACGCTTGGGAAACGAAAAACGGCCTTAACCCGCGCGACCCTTCGGATGCCGGTCTTGACAAAAACAAAGACGGTTATACCAATATTGAAGATTATCTCAACAGCGTCGTTCCTGTAAAGCAGGTAATGCCCTAAGGAAAAAGCGAGACTTTCCAAGTTTTAAAACGGGGTCGCCCGGACTTGGAAAGTCTTTAATGCGTAAAGTATCTGCAAATGACACCATCTTTGTGTGATTCTTTGAGTTCTTTGTGGTAAAAATCTTCTAATTATTCCAAGCGCTTTGTTCCCTTTTTCTTTGCATAAAGCCCTCTTTATCTGCTTGCTTGCATTATTTGTTGGTTTTGAAAGTAAGTCCCAAACCAACAAAGTGCCCAAAAAGCAACCCCCTGTTTACCAAAATGACCGGGGGCAACTCCTTTATACGCCCGATTCGCTCGGTAACCGCGTTCCCGACTTTTCCTACTGTGGCTACCGAGCGGGTACGGAGGCAATCCCTGACGTACCGATTTTGGTAGTGGTTCCTGCCTTAAAAGGCGATGCTACCCTGCGTATTCAGTCAGCGATTGATTATGTATCGGGTCTGCCTTTAGACAAAAACGGATGGAGGGGCGCGGTTTTGTTGGGCAAAGGGACGTTTGAGGTAGCAGGTCAATTGACGATTAAGGCATCGGGAGTTGTGCTGCGTGGCAGCGGTATGACTGAAAACGGGACAACGGTGATAGGAACCGGGGTATCTCGCGACCATTTGATCAATGTGATCGGCAACCCAAGCTCTCTTTCGACGACGTCTTTGCGAGTGACCAATGCCTATGTTCCCGTCAATGCGATGGCATTGACCGTTGAGGACGCTTCCGGTTTAAAAGCAGGAGAGGCTATCCGGATTCACCGACCCTCGACCAAAGAATGGATTCAAACGCTTGGTACCGACCATTTCGGCGGAGGAGTAACGGCGTTGGGTTGGAAAGCAGGACAACGAGACATCTATTGGAACAGAACGATTACGGCTGTTTCAGGGAATGAGTTAACCCTGGATGCCCCTTTGACAACGGCCTTGGACGTAGCCTGCGGCGGGGGCAATGTACAGGTTTACCGACAACAAAACAGCATCTCGAAGATAGGTATCGAAAACCTGCGATTGGTGTCGGCCTACGATGTCAATAACCCCAAAGACGAAGACCATCGCTGGGTCGGCATTTCACTGGACAACGTACAGGATGCGTGGGTACGTCAGGTAGTGTTCCGGCATTTTGCCGGAGCAGCGGTGAGTGTATTGTCTGCGGCCCGTCGGGTCACGGTCGAAGATTGCATCGCATCAGAACCTGTTTCGGAAATTGGCGGAGAGCGCCGTTATACCTTTTTTACTCAAGGACAGCAGTGCCTTTTTCAACGTCTGTATGCCGAAAACGGCTACCACGATTTTGCAGTGGGGTACTGTGCGGCCGGGCCCAATGCGTTTGTGCAATGCGAGTCGCACCTGCCGTACAGTTTCAGCGGTACCATCGACAGTTGGGCTTCCGGAGTGTTGTTTGATATTGTGAATGTGGATGGGCACGCACTAAGTTTTGCCAACCGCGGACAGGATGGACAAGGGGCCGGATGGACAGCCGCCAACAGCGTTTTTTGGCAGTGTACGGCGGCGAGGGTTGATTGCCCGCGCCCTCCCACGGCTCAAAATTGGGCCTTCGGCACCTGGGCGCAGTTTACCGGTGATGGACATTGGGAGATGTCCAATGAACACATTCGCCCCCGAAGTTTATATTATGCCCAACTGATCGCCCGTCTGGGAGAAGCGGTTCAGGCACGAGCGATTTTAATGCCCGTTGAATCAGAAGCCTCAAGCAGTCCTAAAGCAGAAGTAGCGATGGCTCTGACCCAATTGGCTCGGCAACCTGCTTTGACCTTGGCTGAATTTATTCAAAAAGCGCCCGAAAGACAGCCGATTTCGGTACAATCTTCGGCAAAAACAGTGGAGCAAATCGGTAGTAAAGCCGATTTTATCCCTTCTCAGGATTTGCCGACATTGCAGGTAAAAAACGGCTTATTGGTTCGGGGCAGTCTTCTCCAAACGGGCAAACGGCAGGAGGTGCCTTGGTGGAATGGCAGTGCTCGGCCGCACGGATTGGAAAATGCCAAGCCACATTTGACCCGCTTCGTTCCTCGAATGACAGGGCGTGGCTTGACCGACGACTTAGCGGAGGTGAGTGAGTGGATGAAAACCAATAATATCTTGGCCCTTGATCATAACTACGGCCTTTGGTACGATCGCCGCCGCGATGACCACGAGCGCATTCGGCGCATGGACGGCGAAGTATGGGCGCCTTTTTACGAACTTCCTTTTGCCCGAAGCGGTAAGGAAACCGCTTGGGATGGGCTGAGTAAATACGATTTGACTAAGTACAACCAATGGTATTGGCAGCGCCTCAGGCAGTTTGCGGATTTAGCCGACCGAAAAGGTTTACTATTGATCCATCAGAACTATTTCCAACACAATATCATTGAAGCCGGGGCACACTACGCCGATTTTCCCTGGCGGCCTGCCAACAACCTGAATGCCACCGGCTTTCCCGAACCGGTTCCGTATGCAGGAGATAAGCGCATTTTCATGGCTGAGCAATTCTACGACGTAACACACCCCGTTCGTCGGCAGTTGCACCGAGCTTATATTCGGCAATGTCTCGACAATTTTGCCACGACTTCGGGAGTCATTCAACTCATAGGGGCTGAATTTACGGGACCGCTGCCTTTTGTGCAGTTTTGGCTGGATACCATTAAGGAATGGGAGCAGGAAAAAAAGAAGAAAGTCATTGTAGGATTGAGCACTACCAAAGATGTTCAGGATGCGATCTTGGCAGATGCCGGTCGCGCTTCAACGGTTGATCTGATTGATATTCGGTATTGGCATTACCAAGCCAACGGTACTGTTTATGCACCTGCAGGGGGGCAAAATCTCGCACCGCGTCAACATGCGCGACTGCTCAACCCCAAAAAGACTTCGTTTGAGCAGGTATATCGTGCCGTGAGTGAATACCGTCAAAAATACCCTGACAAAGCCGTAACCTACGCAGCCGATAACGCTGACGCCTTTGGTTGGGCGGTTTTGATGGCGGGAGGCTCTTTGGCTTCTATTCCTTCCGTTGCCGATACTCAGTTTTTAAAAGACGTTTCCCTGATGAAACCAATGGCGAGTCAGGCATCGGATCAATGGGTTTTGGGAAATGAAAAAGCAGGATTTGTAATTTATAAAGAATCAAACGAAACTGTAAAATTGGATTTGTCTCAAACTGTCGGTACGTTTTCGGTTGCTTATATTAACCCCAAAACGGGAGTGGTAACTTCTTCTAATGAAACAGTTAAAGCAGGAAGTAAAATAGAACTCCCATCCAACGCTTCCAACATTCTATGGCTGAAACGACGGATAACCGATACCAATTAACGGATAACACACCTTAATGAAACACCTATTCTATCTTTTCTTCTGCGCTGTCATTCTCAGTTCCTGTGCAAAAGACGTTTGGCTGTTTACTTCCTTTCACGAACCGGCCAATGAAGGCTTGCGAATACTGTACAGTGACGATGGATATGCCTGGAAAGACTTGAATAAAACGTTACTGAAACCCGAAATCGGTAACCAAAAAGTAATGCGTGACCCCTCCATCGTTCAGGGAAAAGACGGAACCTTCCATTTGGTGTGGACCAGCAGTTGGAAAGGCGACAAAGGGTTTGGATACGCGAATTCAAAAGACCTCATTCATTGGTCCGAACAACGGTTTTTGCCCGTCATGGCCCACGAATCGACCGCAGTCAATGTTTGGGCACCCGAACTGTTTTATGATGACGAGGCCGATCGGTTCATTATCATTTGGGCATCAACGATTCCGTATCGTTTTGCTCGCGGCGCAGAAGACGAAGACAACAACCACCGCATGTATTACACCACTACCAAAGACTTTAACACGTTTACCCCCACTCAACTTTTCCTTGATCCGGGTTTCAGTGTGATAGATGCGGTGATTGTAAAACGGCAAAAAAACGATTACGTATTGGTATTGAAAGATAACACAAGACCCGAGCGAAACATCAAAGCGGCTTTTGGCAAAACTCCCCTTGGCCCCTTCGAAAATGTATCTGCCCCTTTCACTAAAAAATTTACCGAAGGGCCGTCGGTTACTAAAGTAGGCAGCGAATGGTTGATTTACTTTGACACCTACCAAGACAAACGCTACGATGCTGTTCGAACGAAGGATTTTAAAACCTTTACCGACGTGTCTTCCCAAATCAACGTACCTGAAGGTCATAAACACGGGACGATTTTTAAAGCAAAGAAGAAAGTGTTAAAAGCATTGTTGAAGTAAGAGTTTGGCCGATTACAAATCGGCTTCAGTTGGCTTCCGGATTGCAAATCCGAAAGAGCAGAGATAGAAAAGAAGGTTTTGAGAGGACTGTTGTAAGAATGACGAAGTACGAATGACGAGTTACGAATAGCTTTTAATGTGAGCTTCACATTTCACTAATGGAGAAGCAATGATAAATCTATTACAGGATGAAATATAAACACCGTTTGTCTTTCTTATTGGTTGGCTTAATGAACCTTACCGTTCAAGCCCAAGACACCATCCGCTATACAGGAAAAACCCTATCCAATGTGGACTATCATCACGGACAATTGAGTCCGGCGGTAGGCGTGCATAACATTCAGGTATTCAGGGCAGACCGCGAAAATAAAAACGGAACGGCGTTGAATTGGACCTACAACCACGCCCCGATGTTGGCGTATTGGAACAACACGTTTTACCTGCATTACCTAAGCAATCCCGTAGGGGAACACGTTCCGCCGGGCGCAACGCTGATTTCTTCCTCCAAAGACGGTTACCATTGGACAACGCCTATGTTGATTTTTCCTCCTTACAGAATTCCCGACGGCTGGAAAAAAACGGACTATCCCGGCGTAGCCAAAGACCTGTACGCCGTGATGCACCAGCGAATGGGCTTTTTTGTGTCAAAGAAAAATCGACTGTTAGCCCTGGGCTATTACGGCATTGCGATGGATGCCAAAGACGACCCTAATGACGGTAAAGGTATTGGGCGTGTGGTGCGGGAAATTTACCCCAACGGTAACTTCGGTGATATTTTTTTCATTCGGAACAATGCTTCCTGGGACAAAGGCAAATCAATCTATCCGCAATATACTCAGTCTGATAATGCGGGTTTTATTGAAGCCTGTAATGAGTTATTGGCCAGCCCCTTAATGATGCAGCAGTGGCTCGAAGAAGCCGACCGCGACGACCCTTTGATTCCGCTCAAACGGGAATTGAAAGCCTTCAGTTACTATCACCTGCCCAATGGGAGTGTGGTGGGGTTGTGGAAACACGCGTTGTCCTCAATCAGTAAAGATGAGGGTAAAACGTGGTTGTACAACCCGCTTCGTGCGCCCGGATTTGTGAACAGTAATGCCAAAATTTGGGGACAAAAAACAGCAGACGGCAAGTATGCAACGGTCTATAACCCCGCCGAATTTCGTTGGCCATTGGCGGTGTCGGTGAGTAAAGACGGCCTTGCGTACGATAATCTGTTGCTGGTCAACGGCGAAATTACGTCCATGCGCTACGGTGGCAATTATAAATCTTACGGCCCCCAATACGTGCGCGGTATCGAAGAAGGCAACGGCACACCGCCTGACAAAAACCTATGGGTGACCTACAGCATGAACAAAGAGGATATTTGGGTATCAAAAATTCCCGTTCCGATTACAGAGGATGTCAAAACGCCCGTCAACGACGTCTTTAACGATTTGCCCGCGGAGAAGGAACTCAACTACTGGAATATCTTCAGCCCGCTTCGGGCATCAGTACAAATTGAAAAAGCGCCCGACGGTTCCAAAAATTTGGTTCTGCGCGACAGCGATGCTTTCGATTATGCCAAAGCTGAGCGTATCCTTCCGGAAAGCAAAAAAGTAGCGGTCACTTTTACGGTAATCCCTCAACAAACCGATAAAGGGCGGCTGCATATAGAGTTTCAGGATGCCGAAGGAAGTGCCGCAACGCGGTTAATTTTTGATTCCGATGGCGAATTAAAGGCCAAAGTAGGCTACCGAAATTCGGGCATTATGAAATACGAAGCAGGTAAATCCTACGAAATTCGGTTGGAACTTGACCCAAGTAAACGAATTTTTAATGTGTTTGTCAACGGACAAAGTAAGGGAGCAAAGGTCTTTTTTGCTCCCGTTGCCTCGTTTAAGCGAGTGGTTTTCAGAACAGGGGAGGTGCGTCGTTTCCCTGATGCCGACACACCGACCGATCAAAATTATGATTTACCTAACAGCAGCGCCGTTGATCCTGAGGCCGTATTTGTGATAAAGTCATTGAAAACAACATCCTTTTAAAGAAATATGGAATTTGCCTTGAATAAATGGAACGCGGATGACACCGATTCCTCCGGAAACGCAGATTTTATGCGGATTACATCCGTAAAATCCGCGTTAGTATATCCGTTTTATCCGCGTTCTATTATTCTGAGAACAGTGATTTATTGGGTATTTACTCTGTTTTGTACTGCTCTTACGTATGCCCAAAAAACAGTAAATATTCGGGTAACCGACCCGCAGGTTAGGATTGGTTTTGGGGTAGAAAAATTGAAAACGGCTTTGTCCGAAACAGGTTACAAAGTGACTTTAAATAAAAACGTTTCGAAGAATTCCTTACAAATTGTGCTTGGGTTGTCCTCCAACCCTAATTTCAGGGAAATTGCTGACGAAGAACGATTAACCCTTTCCGGTAAAGCAGAGAAAGAAGGATTCGAACTGCTTAAAAAAGCCGAAACACCGCTTCTGGTTGCCGGTTCAGATGCCTCCGGAACGTTGTACGGTTGCTTGGAAGTGGCCGAGTTGGTAAAGAAAAACGGAAGTTTACCGCAAGAAATCTCCCTCAAAGACCAACCCGAGATGGTATTGCGCGGTACGTGTATCGGCGTTCAGAAACCTTACTATTTGCCCGGACGTGATGTCTATGAATATCCCTACACGCCCGAAACTTTTCCGTGGTTGTACGATAAAGTTTTGTGGATAAAGTACTTGGATATGATGGTCGAGAACCGTTATAATTCGCTGTACTTGTGGAACGGCCATCCCTTTGCGTCGTTGGTGAAGTTGAAAGACTACCCTTATGCGATGGAAGTGGACGAAGCGACTTTCCGAAAAAATGAAGAAATGTTTCATTTCCTAACGGCCGAGGCTGACAAGCGCGGTATTTGGGTGATTCAAATGTTTTACAACATCATTGTTTCTAAGCCTTTTGCCGAAAAACAGGGTATCAAAACCCAAGACCGCAATCGTCCTATTGTACCGCTGATAGCCGACTATACCCGCCAATCCATCGCTGCTTTTGTCGAAAAATATCCCAATGTAGGTTTATTGATTACGCTGGGCGAAGCCATGGAAGGGCAAGGGCAGGACGATGTGGATTGGTTCACCAAAACCATTATTCCCGGCGTGCAGGACGGCCTTAAAGCGTTGGGAAAAACGACGGAACCACCCATTGTATTACGTGCCCATGATACCGATGCCCCGCGCGTGATGAAAGCCGCATTGCCGCTGTACAAGAACCTGTACACCATGGCAAAGTACAACGGCGAAGCACTCACGACCTATACACCCCGCGGCAAATGGGCTGATTTACACCGCAGTTTGAGTCGAATCGGTACCGTACACGTTGAAAACGTCCATATTCTGGCCAATTTAGAGCCTTTTCGTTACGGTTCAGCTGATTTTATTCAGAAGTCGGTGCAGGCCATGCACACCGTTTATGAAGCTAACGGATTGCATTTATACCCTCAGGCATCGTATTGGGATTGGCCCTATACGGCAGACAAAGCAGAGAAACGCCTTTTTCAACTTGACCGCGATTGGATCTGGTACAAAACGTGGGCGCGATATGCGTGGAATTCCAAACGGGAGCGCACGGCGGAAATCAATTACTGGAGCGATCAATTGGCTGAAAAATACGGTTTGCCGTTGGAGAAAGGCAAAGATGTACTGGAGGCCTATGAACAAACAGGGGAGATCTCACCTAAACTGCTGCGCCGTTACGGAATTACCGACGGGAATCGCCAAACTTTGACGTTGGGTATGCTCATGACGCAACTCATCAACCCGTTCCGCTATGGGCTTTTTACGCTGATGTATGAGTCGGAAGCCCCGGAAGGGGAGATGATTATCGAATACGCGGAAAAGGAATGGAACAATCAATCGCACATAGGAGAAACCCCCGTTTTGGTAGCGGATGAAGTAGTGGCTCACGGAAAAAAAGCAGTGGAAGCTATTAACCGCGCAGCAAGCGGAGTTACTCAGAATTCGGAAGAATTTGCCCGGCTGAAAAACGACGTCTATTGTCAGGAAGCAATGGCGAATTTTTACGCTGAAAAAGCGCGGGCAGCGTTGGCGGTCTTGCGGTTTAAGTATTCAAACGATGTTCGTGATTTGGAAAAGGCATTGCCTCACCTCGAAAAAAGTGTGAGTCATTATACAAAACTCGTTGATTTGACCAAAGATACCTACCTATACGCCAACAGTATGCAAACCCAACAGCGCAAAATACCCATGCGCGGCGTGAACGGTACCTACAAAACGTGGGAAGAAATGCTGCCTGTTTTTGAGAAAGAACTGAATACATTTAAACGAAAAATTGATTCCTTAAAAACCAATACGGGCAAAGAAACCAAGCAATTGATTGTATTACAGCCGGCAACAGTTACGATGCAAAACCCGCAGGTGAGCACTTATTCTGTGGAAAAAGGACAACAGGTATTTGCTGATACGTCGGCCGTCATCAGCGGTGTAGCTCCCGAACTGAAAGCCTTGAAGGGTTTACAATTAGCCAAAGCGCAATTGCAAAGCGCTCGTACGTCTGTCACGTTTACGGCACAAGAGCCGGTCAAACTGCTGATCGGATTTTTCAACGAAAAGAACCCGAAGTACTTACCCG
>JAXLVD010000029.1:0-59836 GCA_046329125.1 Spirosomataceae bacterium
CCGAATCGGGAGTTGCAACCGATGCTGCACGATAACACCATCGCAAGGTTCAATTATCGCAAGTAATAATGGAAAATTCTACAACGATATGTTCCATTCGCATTTTTGGTATTAAAATTCCCCAAGTAGAAACCGGGTTCCGGCAGGCATGGCTTTTTTTGTATCGTATAACTTATAAAAACAGTCACACCAATCAAAAAAGAAAGGAGAACTAAGTTATGAATGGTGAAAGTATTCGATGAAGTTGTCAAAACAAACAGAATCAAAGCAATATTTTAGAAAACATTAAGCCATGCAAAACGAAGACCAAAACATACCCGGTCCCGATGATTTAGGGAATGATACCGACATTGCTACAACGCAACAAAACAGTACATCCGACGCGTTAGGACAGGTAAATGATTCAGATAAAGATATTCCGCCAACTAACGAGGGCGAGAAAGTCGGGCATAACACCGGTGACACCGGCGATCCGGAAGAATAGCGATAGGCCGGATTTTTTATTGCTGATTTTCAAAATGAGTTTGAGGGAGTATTGTATTCCCCCTCAAACTCTGCCGTTTCTATAACGTATATCTTAGAGTGATACCGTAGGTTTTCGGATCACCCAAAATACCGGCGTATTGACCATAACTGCCCGGCGCGGCCAACAATTGCTCGTAATAATTTTTATTACCCAAATTACGGCTCCAAAGGAAAACAGAAATACCGTTGGAAGCTCGGAAACCGATACGGCCGTTAAACAAGGCATAGCCGTCAATATTCAAATAGAGCGAGGGTGAGGGACTTGACGAAAATGAAGAACGACCGAAACCATCCAAGCCCAAGAAATAGATACCTTTCAGCCCCAAGAGCGTCCCCCTTGTTGTTGCTTCGCCGCCCAAAGTACCCGACCATTTGGAAATACCCGGCAGTTGACCTCCCGAAATATCTTTAAAAGCTTGCGCTCCCCCTACTTCTTCTAAAGGCACCGGGGCATTAATAAATGAGATGTATTTGCCATCCGTATAAGCCAATGCTGCATTCAGGCTCAAATGACTGCTCACTCTCACATTTCCGTCTAACTCAAAGCCCTGAACGCGTACTTTCTCCGCATTGGCCAAATAGCCGCGGTTCACTCCCGGCTCAGGCGTTTGCACTTGGGTTTGGTAATCCTTAATATCGGTGCGATAGATGACCAAATTCAATAGAGAGTTGGCGGTAGGTCGTGTTTTTATACCCAATTCTTTATGATTGACAAACTCGGGTTTTACGCTTGCTAAATCTAATAACACTTGCCCGTTTGCCGTGGGCAAACCGCCTACGTTGACCCCAATCGGTTTATAACTGACAGAATAAGTGGCAAAGACATTGACTTTTTTACCTACTTTATATTGCAAGGACAACTGCCCGGAGAAATTCCCTTCCGCTACTTCGGTAGCAAAAGCCTGATTGGTATACACCCCGTTTTTAAGGGCTGACAGCGCCGCATCTGTGGTTTGCAATCCGCCGTAGACCTCTCGTTTATAGTTTACCGTTTTTCGGTCAAAATTGTAACGAATACCCGGTAACACGTGGATGCGTTCAGTCAAAGCAATATCTGCCTGACTGAATACGGCCAAACTGCTGCTTTTAATTCGGTTGGTGGTACGAATACCGAAATTGTCAAACAGACCCGGTGTTTTCCAAAGGGTACTTGTTGAGTTTTGCGCAAAACGCCACTGAGCCGAACCTGCTTCTTCGGTCTGAACCGGGTCTGATTTTAAATCCTGCCACAAACCGAATACTCCGATCACACCGCTGACATGAGAAGACACTTTTCCCGAATAACGTATCTCCTGCGACCATTGATCATGAATTGAGTTTCCTGACGAAATCGTAAAGACCGGCAATCCCAAATAATCGCGGTCATTGAGCGGAATCCATTTCCAATAACGCCACGCCGAAGTAGAGGTCAGTGTCCCGTTTCCGATCTTAATATCCGCATTTAAGGACACCCCATGGAGATGATTATCCGCTTTGGAAGGGGTATCATGATCCACAATGCGCTCAAAAGCACTTGTGTAAGGCAATTTATAATTTAAGTCAGCGATAATCGCATTGAACTGACGATAGGCTGCACGTTTGGTAGGAACTACCCCGGCCACGGGCCACCCGTAACCGCTTGGCTTCTGATCCGACAAATCACCGATAAGCGTGAGCTTTACTTTTTCATAAGGAGTAAAAAGCAGTTGTCCCCGTACTCCGATGTTATTAATGTCGTTGATATAAAGTTGGGTACGGGTATTATAAACAGTTCCGTCGCGCTGAGTGCCGGTAAATGAAACCCGAGCCGCCAATTTTTTACTCAGTGGCCCCGTCACCGACGCTTTTGCCTGAATATAACCATAGTTACCGTAGCTGAGCTCAAAATTGGCTCCCGGGTCAAAGCTTGCGGTGCGGGTCGTAATGTTAAAAGCACCGGCGGTGGTATTTTTCCCAAAAAGGGTTCCTTGAGGACCTCTTAACACTTCCACTTGTTCAATGTCGATAAAATCAAGCGCCGTAGCAGCGGGACGAGCATAGTACACTCCGTCTACGTAATAACCTACTCCGGGGTCGATTCCATCATTAGTAAGACCATAAGTAGAACCCAAACCGCGAATATTGAGCGTCGTATTTCGTGCATTGGAGGCATACAATTGGACAGTAGGTACTAATTCTTTCAAACGATTGACATTGAAAGCTCCGGCATCCTCTACCGAAGTCCCGCGTATAATTGATATCGGAATCGGAATATCCTGTGCTGTTTCCTGCCGACGGCGGGATGAAACGACCACATCCTCCAGTTGATTGGAGCCTGCCTCTAAGCGAATTTCTATTTTTGATTCGTTGGCTATCACTTCAATCGTTTTGTAGCCCAAATAAGATACAACAAGCGTAAACGGCAGTTTCTGTCCGGTAATCAAACGAAACTCGCCGTTGGCATCAGTAACAGATCCGTTGGTGGTACCTTTAATCGACACTGAGGCTCCCGCTAATCGTTCTTTTGTAAGCGCATCAATGACTGTTCCTGACAGGGTAGCATTAATAATGGGGGTGTTTTGGGCGTGGGAAGTGAGGATTAAAAATATTAATCCCATAGAATAAATTACAATTAGGACATGTTTCATAAGATGTGGTTTTTGTTAGTGGCGGAATTTATTACTTATATTCTATCGAATATATATATTATTAGGGATTTTAAATAGCCGAAGCTTTATTTCTTCGGCTATTTGAACGCGCCAAAGGTAGGAGAGCCTCTCACAAGAATCCAAATTTTTACTCAGAAAAATCTTTGGTCAACTATTTATCGGCGAGAAAAAGGGCATTTAAAACTCGTAAACTAAAAACCTTTACTATCCCAATTGAAGCGGTATTTGAGGAGAAAGCTACAGCAAAAAGACATAAAAAAAGTCGGAAAACTCTTACCGAATCGAGTAGCTGAAACTCAAAAAAAACCGGCGAAGCGCTTACCTGTGCATACCGGAATACTTTTTTGACCCGTTAAAAAGAACCATTGTTTAACGGAGATAGCCGGCAGGCTTAGTTGGCTGAGTCACTTCAAGGCGTATCGTAATTGATACGTTCCCATTAGTAAGCAATATTGTTTTCGGCAAAGGAGTTTTTGCGGCCCCTCTTCTTTTTAAAAAGACGCCTGTCCAACAGAACGTATCACACCCGAAAAGGAAGCCATGAAAACTCCCCGCCGATTTCTATGTTTTTTAGTTTTGATCTTATTGACAGATGTAGTTGACAGTTGTGTTCAACCCTATACTCCGCCTGAAATCACAAACAATGAGTCTTATCTTGTCGTAGACGGATCTTTGAATTGCACCCCTTTGGAGGTGAGTCAAATCAAATTGAGTCGGACACAGAGCCTAAGCGCCCAAGAGACACCGGACATTGAAGAAAAGGCCGTTGTCAGAGTTGAAGGTGATAAAGGCAACCTGGCTACCTTTGTGGAAACCCACCCCGGAACTTATCTATTAAATGCTTTTACATACGCCCCAAACGAGAACTTTCGGCTTTCAATCAAAACAAAAGACGGAAAACAATATTTCTCACAGTATGTCCCGGTGATCAAAACTCCTCCGATCGACAGCGTGGTTTATCATTTAAGCCCCGCCAAGGCCGGAGCGCAAATCTATGTAAACACCCATGACCCTTTAAACGCTACTCGCTTTTACCGGTGGAGTTTTGAAGAAACGTGGGAATATCAGGCACCGTTGTATTCCGGCTTTGAAGTCATCGGCAAGGCCATTAAACCGCGCACTGAAGATATAAATACCTGCTGGACGACTGTAAGGTCCGCTCAAATTACGCTGGCTTCATCGGTAAAACTCAGTAAGGATGTCATTCAGGACGTTCCTATTACTTATATACCGGCCGCTACGGGCAAATTGAGACGGAAATACAGTATTTTAGTCAAGCAGTACGGATTATCCCAAGAGGAGTTTACATACTGGACGTCCATGAGCAAAACCACGGAAGTGACCGGGGGGCTTTTTGACGTCCAACCCTCCCAAGTGACAGGGAACATTCGCTGCGTAAGTCACCCTAATGACCTCGTTTTCGGCTTTTTCAGTGCTTCTTCCACTCAAGAAAAACGATTATTTATTACGGAAAATCTGGGAAGGTTGACTTTGTTGGAGAATGTATGCGTACCTATTGATACGTTGCCTGATGTAGAAGCCATCAGAATGTTTACGGAATCCTCCCATTTGATTTTACTTGAATTTCCCATTCCGGGCCGGCAAAAACCATGGTATATTACGGGCAGTACGGATTGCAGTGATTGCCGGACGCAGGGAGGTATCAATAAAAAACCGGCTTTTTGGTGAAAATATAACCGTACTTTTGCCTGCTTACTCTCAAAAACTGCCTGCATCAAATGAAACGAAACAGAATACTTTTTTTATTGACCCCGTTGCTGTTTGCGGGCAATATCCTTTCGGCCCAATCCCTTTCCTTAAAGATGACAAAACGGTATTTGAATCTGCCGGTTTCTCAATCTCAAAACAGGGCAATTATGCAATTTAAACTAAACGATACCCTCGAACGGTCATTTAATATACGCCTGGCCTCCGACAAAGTCGATTACTGGGTATTCTGCGACATGTCGATGCACTTAGGAAAAACCGTAACTATCAGTTATGAAGGTAAGCCGGAAGGATTACGTAATATTTATCAGGACGATCTGATTGCCGGTCAGGATTCACTGTACCAAGAAAAAAACCGGCCGCAGTTCCACTTTTCAACCCGCCGAGGCTGGATCAATGACCCTAACGGTATGATTTATTACGACGGCGAATACCACCTTTTTTACCAACATAATCCTTATGAAAGAGAGTGGGAAAATATGTCGTGGGGACATGCGGTAAGTAAGGACATGGTTCACTGGGAAGAATTGCCGACGGCCTTAGCACCTGATAAAATGGGGACGATGTTTTCCGGATCAGCAGTGATTGATTATGCCAATACTGCCGGGTTTAATCGAGGGAACATTCCCGCAATGATTGCCTTTTTTACGGTGGACAACCCGGAAAAACAAGTGCAGTGCATGGCTTATAGTTTGGATAAAGGACGCACTTGGACAAAATACAGCAAAAATCCGCTGATTGATTCAAAAGCAAAATGGAACAGTAAAGATACCCGCGATCCACGAGTATTTTGGTATCAACCGGGAAGGCACTGGGTCATGGTGCTCAATGAACGTGACGGACATTCGATTTACACCTCCCAAAATCTGAAAGAATGGACCTATCGGAGCCACGTAACGGGCTTTTGGGAATGTCCTGACTTATTTGAGCTACCGATAGACGGGGATAAAAACAAAACGAAATGGGTAATGTACGGAGCTTCGGCAACGTATATGATCGGCTCGTTTGACGGAAAAACTTTCCGACCCGAATCGGGTAAATATTACTATACAACCGGCAGTATTTATGCAGCCCAAACGTTTACCAACCTGCCCGAAAGCGATACCCGTCGTATCCAAATCGGCTGGGGGCGCATTCAGCAACCCGACATGCCTTTTAACCACATGATGTTGTTGCCTACTGAGTTGCAATTACGCACTACCAAAAACGGAATACGGCTTTTCAGCGTCCCGATAAAGGAAACGGAGCCGTTGTTTGACCGCCTCGGACAATGGAGTGCCTTGTCGGCAGAGGAAGCCAATGAAAAATTAAAATCATTTCCCTCGTTAGACCGATTCCGGTTAAAAACAACCCTTAAATTGTCGCACGCTACCGGGGCGGGGCTTTCTCTTTTCGGACAGCGGGTACTAGACTATGACTTAAATTCCAATTCAGTTAACGGGGTCTTTTATTCACCGGAAGACATGACTTCCATGGAAATTACCGCTGATATTTACGTAGATCGCACTTCGATCGAAGTATTCATTGATAACGGTGCCTACTCCTATTCTCTCGAAAGAAAACCCGTTTCAACCAATAAAGACGGGCTTATTTTTCGGGGCAATCGTATCGAGGTGAAAAATTTAGAACTGTATTCGGCTCAATCTATCTGGAAATAAGTAGTTATCTGAAATTAGTTATCCGTTATCTGTCTATCTCAATCCATTGATGATCAATGCCCTAATAACGGATAACAGATAACGAATAACAGAAAGTAGTTGTGATTGGGTACTTAAGGCTTCTATACCTTGTTCCCCTTTGTGCAACATGAAGAAATGAAGCAAAAGTTTTAGGATATTTATTTCGATGCAGCTTCTTTTCTGATACAATAATGGCCCGTGTGAGTTACACACGAGCCATTTATTAAAAAAAGTAATCGCTACTGAAGAATCCACATGGATTTGTTGTAGTCATCGTTGCCGCTATATTGGCTTTGAATAGCACTGTTGACGTTGGAAGTGTTATAATCCAGTTCTTTTTGAGGATAAGCCCACCGAATCGGAAGTTTATCATTCGGTACGTTCAGATTCGACTTAGGATTAATTTTAAACAACGGGAATCCTGTACGACGGTTTTCATAAAAGGCATCATACGGTGCATGCAGCATGAAAGTACTCAAATAACGCTGCGTAATGATCTGCTCAAGTTGTACCTGTGCATCTGCTTCCTGTTTCAATTTTACGGTTTCAGAAGCAATGTACGCATCAATATAAGCATCCGTCATTTTCCGATTATGGTGGAACAGTACATTGTCAGGCGTATAACCGGCCGTAAATTTCATACTTGCTCTGATACCGTCGGCGTAATAGGTGCTTGCTGAACCCGGAATCCAGCCGCGCACGGCCCCTTCAGCTAACATAAATCGAGACATAGCATAACTGAGAACATACACGGGTTCGGCATTAGCCAATTCCAAATATCGGCTGTTAACGTTTGAATAATCTTTTTTAGCAAAGATGACACTCAAATCTGCATATACCATAGAAGGGTCATAACCGGCGTAGGAATCCCAACTGTCTGCGGCAGCTCCCGCGGCAATTCTGACCGGGGAAGGGTCTGCGTAATAAAACAACCGGTAATCGTTCAACGCTTTCAGCTTATCGACAACAACATCGGTCATCATCGTATATAAGCGGGTGGTATTGCCCTGCTTATAAAACGGATAACGTTGTCCGGCAAGGTCAGCATAAGTCAACTGAAAATTATCGTTGTTGCTTTCGAAAATCGGTTTTGTACTGACGATGGTACTAAATCTTTCTTTGACTTTCAAATCAGCCTCCCCGGTCTTGCGGTACAAATGGAGCAATACCTGAAGCTCAAATGTATTCACAAATTTTCTCCACTTTGTGATATCTCCTCCATAAATAGGATCACCGTCAAATTTTATACCGGCCGCAAACAGCTTATCAGCTTCTTCAAGTTCATTCAATACGCCGGCCATTACCTCTTTTTGCGTGGAATAGGTGGGGTTCAGCGTCCCTTTTTCTCCCAATAATGCTTGGGAATAAGGGATGTCGCCCACCTGCATCGACAACCAAAAAAACTTATAAGCCCGCATAAATTTACCTAAGGCAGTATAAGAGTTCTTATAGGCTCCTTCGGGAGACAATTCAATCATTTTTTCCACGTTGTTCAATACCGTAAGACCGTCAAAGCTTGACCTTCCGAGGTAATTATACTGGGCATTTTCGGGAAATTCCATCCGAATAATGGACTTTCCGTTCATCATGGAAGAGATACTTCCCAAGGCATTTTTGGAGATATCCAAAATCAACGTTGTAGCCAACATGGGAGCGGAGGCCTTGGTTGCTGCATTCGGGTTTGTATTGATCTCTTCAAATTTGGAGCAACTGCCTAAGGTTAAAGCGGTCAATACGAAAAGTAAATATTTTTTTTGACTTGATTTCATACAAAATACAGTTAAATGTGATGGACAGATAGTCAATGAACTTTGTTTCCTTAGAAGGTCAAAGTGATATTTCCCCCCATATATCGAACCGAAGGCGAGGTGAGTTGTGTATCATCTGCCTTATCCGGATCGGCAAAACGGAAGGCTTTGGTCCACATCCATACGTTTTGTCCGGTTACTGAGATGGAAGCCGAACGGGCACCGATGAATTTCGCCAACGATGCAGGCAAGTTGTAACCCAGAGAAACTTCTCTTAATTTCAGAAAAGTAGCGTCTGTGATCCCGCGGGTACCATCTCCATAAGAACGTGAATAATCTTGGTACGACACCTTGGCCTCATTTGGCGCAAACACCCGAGTGTCATTAGTGATATTGCCGTAACTGTCGAACGTAACCGTTCCGGATGACACAACGACTCCTTTTCCGACAAACGATTTGTTTTTGTTTACCACTTCATCGTATCTCCATTGATTATCTGAATCAGGGTGTGAGCCGGTATCCCACATTTTGTAAGAGGAGTAATTGTTCAATACCCCGCCGACGCGTCCGTCAAAGTTGACCATCAGGTTGAACTGTTTGTATTTAACAGTATTGGCAAACCCCCACAAGAATTTAGGATCAGTATATCCTCGCAAATAACTGTAATCGCTGAGGAGCGGCAGACCGTTAGTCCGGTGAATGAGGCTTCCGGTGGCGGGGTCGGTCAACCAAACCCGATCGGTATAGGTGTCTGCCCGTCCGCCCGGGACTGTCCATGAATTTTTAGCAGAAGTTGCCGCTAAGTCCTTGTAGTAGCGGTGGTTATAAGAATAGTTGGCAATCGCATCCCATTGCCAATCGTTCTTTTTAAGAACAGTCGCTTCCAAGCTGACTTCCAGTCCTCTTCTCACCAACGTTTCATCCCAGTTGATTAAGGTATTCACAAATCCGGAAGCAGAAGATACGTTGGCGTTGGTTTGTCGGTTGTAGTTGAATTTGTCAAAATAGGCGATATCCAATTTCAATCGTTTCTTTAAGAAATAGGCCGCCGTTCCGATTTCCCAGGTACGATTTGTTTCGGGGAGGATATTATCGGCGCTGCGAATGGTAGTAGGATAAGCCGCCGAGTTGAAGGCATTCCAAGCCGCGATGGTTGTACTGTAAGACTGATTGGTAGCATAAATCCCTAAATCGGATTTGGAAAGGGTCCACGAGCCTCTCAGTTTCCAGAAGTCAAGCCAAGAGGGTAAATCACCTAATACTTCGCTAATCACAAAACTTCCGCCCAAAGAGGGGTAAAAGTACGAGCGCGACGTTTTGGGCATGGTTGAGCTCCAGTCATTTCTTCCGGTTGCATCCACAAAAAGCATATTTTTGTAGGAAAGAGTCAACTTACCGTAAACACTGTTTACTTGCTTAGCATTAGCTCCCACGCTTACGTTAGGTCGTTCGACAGAGTTATTAAGGGAATAGTAACCGGGAATCAAAATACCGCTTCTGGTAGCACTGTAAAGGTTGTTGTTTTGCAGGGCATAAATAGCTCCCCCGGCCAACGCGTCAATTCCCAAATCACCGATGGTTTTAGTGTAAGTGAGTAAAGCGTCGCCGTTGAAACTCCACCCGGTACTTTTGTTGATCGAGTACAACCCCGGGGTATCCCATCCCCGATTGGACAGAATGTTTGGCGGATTGCGTTTGGTTTCATCATTGCTGTACAAATCAAAGCCGGGGCGTACAATCAAATTAGCCCCTTCAAAAAGTTTATAAGTAGCTGTAAGGTTTGCATTCAATTTATTTTCATAAACACCCCACAACTTTTCGTTGGCAATAAAGTACGGGTTGTCATACCAAGCTTTATAGTGCCAATTTTGCTGTACATCCGGAATCAACCAATAATTGTCTTTATAATCTGACAGTCGGTATTCCGGTCCCATCCACATCAGGATATTATAGATATAGCCTTGGTCGCTGTACCCGGCACCGGTAGTTTGGGGGGCACTGCGCTTGTTATAACCCATTTGACCGGACAGTTTAAAGCGATCACCCACTTTCATTTCACCGCCTAAGGTAAAATTGAAGGAATTAGATTTCAGGTTAGGGTACTGACCTTTATTATAAACATGGTTTACCGAAACACGAAAACTGCCGTTTTCACCCGTCTGCGAAACACTGATATTGTTATTTGTTATCACTCCCGGTACTAAGAAATCTCGGAAATTGTCTCGTCCCCTTGAGGTTAATTCCTGCATTTCCATCTGTTTGGTAATGGGATTCCACTGATTTGCCTTTATACCGATGTCAAGCTTTTGGCCCCATACGTAGTCGGTAGGGTCATAAACCCCGCCGATACCCGCACTATACGAATGTTGTACTTCCGGAAGCATCAAAAAGCCCGCATTGAACATGTTGTTGGTATTGACGGTCACCGTCAGCCCTTTATTGGCCGAGCCTTTTTTAGTAGTAACAATAACCGCACCGCTTCCCCCGCGCGAACCGTATAAGGCCGAAGCCGTGGGACCTTTCAGAACGTCAATGCTTTCAATATCGTCTTGGGCGATATTGTTGAGTGAAATGTTGTTGTAAGGGACCCCGTCAATAACCAAAAGTGGTGTTTCACCACGCAAAGTTAACGTAGGCATTTGATTGAATTCTGTACTGTTTCGTACCCATAAACCCGAAACTTTTCCGGTAAGCGATGTACCCACACTTACCCCTTTGACAGTTTGCAAAGAAGGGCCGGCTACTTTTTGTACAGCATAACCCAACGATTTTTCTTCGCGTTTAACCCCCAAAGCCGTAACAATAACTTCACTTAATATCTTGGTATCTGTGGTCAAACGAATAGCAAAGAAGGTTTTTGTGCCTACTTCTATTTCCTGACCGATATAACCGATATAAGAAAAAGAAAGAACCGATTTATCACTTTTCACCGATAATTTAAATTTTCCTTCAGCATCAGTGATTGATCCGCTGATTGTTCCTTTTTCAATAACGTTTACACCGGGAAGCGGGGCCCCGTTTTCGTCCGTGACAGTTCCGGTGACTTCTATTACATTCAAACGGTGTGTCGGAGGGGTTGAAGCTGATGCTTCGGAAATTCCGAAGCCTGTTAACATGATGAATGACAAAAGAAAGCCTGTCAACAGTACAAACCGACTTCTGCTTTTCATCAACCTGTAAAAAGATAGTTGTTTTCGCATTTGATTAGAGTTAGTGTTAATAGTAAATGGAGGATAAAGAAACAAGTAACCGTGCTTTGCACGGTGATAGCGTAGCGCAACCGTAGGGGCGGAAAGTTGCCGGGGATACCTTCAGCGTCTGACCGGCGAGGTTTGTTTGGACTTTTGTATAAAAAATGGTGATTCGTAGAAATGGTTTTGGTGGAAACAATGTGACTTTGACCGTCACGGGTTTTAGGTTTAGACATCCGGAAAAATGTATCCCTACTACTTCCGAAACGAAAAAATGTACTACTTGGATAAATACAATTTTTTACTTATTTTAAAATTGCTTAGCCGCTGCAATATATTACTATCGACAATAAATTTTTGAGGTAAAATCGTAAATTTAACGATTAAATAAAAATACCTCTCCCAAAATTTTGAAGAATTTGCCTCAAAATTCACTCTAAATGTTTAGTATATATTAACTTACGATTTAAATGCTCTTTCTCAGAATCATTGTTTATTCCGGTAAGTTTTAAGAGGCGCGGTATAAATATTATAAAGAATATGAGAAAAATTATACTATTTAAGGAGCCGTTTTCAGTCAATGACAGGCTGTTCGGTTTTTAGTATTCGACCCGAAAAAATAGAAAATGCAATTTCGGTATTAAAAATAAGAAGCATTCGGAGAGGAACAGCCGTCCAACCGGAAGGGGGTAAACAGGCATCCATAAAAAGCGGGAAACCTCTATTGTGAGAGTTCCCCGCTTTTTATGGAACGCTAAAGCGATGTCTATTTGCCCGAAGGATTATAATTGACGAATCTTTATATTACGGAAGAATACCTGATCACCGTGAAATTGCAGTAAAATCCTTCCTTTTTCACCGGTGCCGAAGTTAGGAATATCTTTGTATTTACTGAGAGCAATCAAGCGGCGATATTCGTCGCTGTTGCGTTCGTACTCTACCACTTTTACCCCGTTGAGCCAATGCTCCGTGTGATTTCCTTTCGATACGATTTTGGCCGTATTCCACTCTCCTATTTTCCGAACGGGTTTATCTTTGGCTGCCGGAATCATATCATACAACGACCCGACCGTGCGGTTTCCGTCGCGGCCCATTTTGGCATCGGGGTGTTTGTCATCGTCCAATACCTGAAATTCAAGCCCCAAACCGGATTTTGGCAAATTGGGATCAACAAAGTATTTGATACCGCTGTTGCCGCCTTCGGTGAGTTTAAAATCGACGCTCAGTTCAAAATTACTGAAAGCTTCGGTAGTGACAATATCTCCGCCTTTTCCTTCCGACGGCTCTACGCTTAAGACACCGTCACTGATCTTCCAGCCTTTTTCCGGAAAAGTTTCTAAGGCAGCACCGCGCCAACCGTTGGTTGTTTTGCCGTCCCACAACAATTTATAGCCCATTTTTTTTTCTGCCGCCGAGAGCGTATTGGGAGCCTGCTGACCAAGAATCGCGTTACTGACGGCAACTAAAGCAAAGACAGAAAGGGCATGACGTAAGCTATATTTCATTTCGGAATCGTTTTTTGTGTTTTGATGATCGGTTTAACGGCAAAAAAACGCCTGTTAAGTATAAACGAGCATCTATCCTCGGTTCTACTCAACAGGCGTATCGAAATTTTTTGGCGGGCGGAATCTTATCTTATGTTTCTTCCCGCGTTCTGAACGGAATAATTCCCTGCATCAGGATTCATCGGGGGTTTTGTTATTATCATAGGTCTGTTCTGAGGAAACTTCCTGCGGGGTAACTGCCTCTTTTTCTACTTGTTTTTCCTCATTATAGACTCCATACGCATTGACCAAGTACCCTTTCAATCCCTTCGCCGTTTCAATGGCATATACGATCATATTATCAGACGGATCTGACATTCCTTCCAGCCGGTGTACTTCGCGAACGAATAAATCCACCAACTGATGTTCGTTTTCAGCGTTTGGATTCATGTAACGCTTATTG
Organism: Spirosomataceae bacterium; assembly: GCA_046329125.1. GTDB lineage: Bacteria > Bacteroidota > Bacteroidia > Cytophagales > Spirosomataceae > Runella. The sequence continues at coordinate 13,446 of JAXLVD010000029.1, forward strand.
GCTAACGTAACTTTTCGGTCAAACTCTTCGGTCATTTCCTTTCCGAAATCAAAGGTATAACCGCGTTCCTGCAAGTCCTGCAAGATGCCCACTAAGGTCTTTTCTTCATATTCGTATTTCATGACTATTGAATATTTATAGGTGTTTGTCTGCTATCGAATTTGAAAAAAGTATGCCGGCAAAATGTATATGAGGTAAGAATTCCCGATTTCCTTGGTTATCGAAAAAAAACAGGGCCAATTATCGTGCTGAATGATAAAAGACCCTGTGTCAAATACGGAATATATAGTGTCCTATCGGGAATGCTGCTAAAATCGGGCTTACTTTTTAGAAGCCGTTTCTTTCTTCACTTTTTTGCCTCTGTTTTCGGCCCATTCTTCTACTTTTGAAGTAGCAATGGCAATGGCGCTTCCTTCCTCTCGGCCATCTTCCAACAGGGCATTGGCAATTTCGATGGCTTTGTCGCGAACCGGCTTCGTGAGATTCTTCATCGAAACCGGATAATCATTTTCAGTCCAAGGCATGGCTTTATCGTTTAAAAGTTGAACAAAATCACTTTATGGATTTAAGTAAATGAGCAAATTGGGATTTTATTGATTTTGAAGGATTTAATTGAAACCCGGCTCTTTAAATCTACTTAAAATCAATAAAATCTAAATCAGTCTATTTACTTTCTACAGTTTATTCGTCATCTTTTCGGCGGCTTCTGCCATTTGCAAATGGTGCCTCAACGTAGGCAGTGTTTTGGAGGCAAATGCTTTTATATCAGGATCGTTACTGTTATCGGCCGCCTTTTCAAACTTATCAATATCTTCTTTGTGGTCATCCACCATGATATCCATGTATTTCTTATCAAAATCTTTCCCCTTTTTGGTGCTGAGGTCATCAATCATTTTTCGATGCTTCTCCGTCAGCAAAGTCGGTAATGTTATATTTTTTTGAGCCGCCAATGTTTTCAATTCATCATTGGCTTTACTATGGTCGTCCACCATCATTTGACCGAATTTTTTCACCTCCGCGGATATAGCTTTGCCGGCTGCCAATCTGCCCATTTCTACTTCCATCATACCGCCGTCGGCTGCTTCCATGACAAACTCTGCGTCGTCTTTCATGGCATTTGCGGCAGAATCAGACAGGGCCATTGCCTCAATATTGGCTTCTGTTGAATCTTTTGCCGCCTCCCGTGATTCATCATTACTTGACGTATTACAAGCGGTGAAGCCCCATACCATAATGAGAGCTGACACCCAAATCAATTTTGTTTTCATAATAACGATTTTTAATGTGTTGTATTAAAAGGTTGAATAACACGGCTTTTCGTAAAAACCCGTGCCGGTACTCAACAGTATCGTTTTATTCATAAAAAAAGCGAACGATAAAATTCGCTCGCTTTTAGGCAAAATACACAATCGTAAAACACTGATAATCAAACGAAATATCCCTTCACAAAGGCCAAACATCCGGTCATGCGCCGTAGCACCTGACTTCCATCAAAGCAGCATTGACTTTTTCGGAAGGATGATTTACTTCAATTCGGATTGCCCGGGTCTGAACGGCCTGCTTCAGCAAAATTCTTCGTTGACTTTGGTGGTTATCCGAAATTTCAGCTATTACTTCATTTTTATCATTCAAAATCCGCACGTTCTTTACACAAAACGGCATTTCATTTTCGGGATGCGCCATCAAAACGGTTTCCATCGGATGGTCAAAATCCGTGTCGAAATGAAGTACAATTTCTCCGATCGTTTGCTGTTCAGCCCATTGCAGTAACAGATAAGGAGCTTTGTCTTCAAGGGAAGCTACCCATGCATTTGGCCGGTCGGTAGGGCGCTGTAAACCGTTTCGAATGTTTCGGGCTTGAAATACGGCTAAAGACGGTTCAAATTTCAGGGCCAAATTGCGGCCTGCCGGCCGCCGTTGCGGACACCAAAACTCAAAGGTATCTACCCCGATATCTTCTACGGGTTCTTGTTTTCCGTAATTCGACACGGCTTCGTTGATCGTATTGAATACCGACAAAAGCCCCGTAATGCGTTGGTCGGAGTAGAGCAATCTTACTTTTTCATTTTTCAGGATAGTAAGAAAAGCATACCCCTCGGTACCTCTTGGCTCGACATTTATTGCTTCCGGTTGGCCATCCGATACCTCAAATTCCAAAGGCACACAGTTACGACCTTTCTGTAAAGAAACAGTCTTACGACCGATCACCACCTCCGGGGTATGATTGGCTGCTTTGCCGGAAATGCGCAATTCTACCTGTAAGTCAGTCGGTTCATCGGCATAAGGGTGTATAATTGTCTTATATTTAACGTCGTTAAGGCGTTTGTCGATCGGAATCATTTGGGCTACGGCAAACTCCATACGCTCCGGCTCACCGGAAGGTATTAATTCTTCTAAAGCCAACTCACTGCTTGCCGTTATGGTGGCTTTTTGCACCAAGTCTTCGGGATCCTGCAGGCGCAGGTTCGGAATATGTTGTCCGGTTTTTAATAATTCCTGCTGCAAAGTCGCAACATGTTGCGGCTCCGAAAGTTGACGCGGCAACAATCCTTTTTCAAGGCACAGTTTTGCTGCCATGCCCACTGCCTGACCGCCGTGCGCACTCGTTGCCATCACTCTGGAAGAAGCAAAGGCCACGTGACTGGCCGAGATGATTCGCCCGACAAGAAAAAGATTGGAAATATTACGGGAATAATAGCATCGATACGGAATGCCGTAGATTCCTTTGCTGTGCCACTGATTGCAACTTGATTGACCGATTTCGGAAAAGACACCGTCGGCCGGATGCAGGTCGATGGACCACCCTCCGAAGGCAACGTCGTCATAATGAGCGCGTTGCTCTACAATATCCTGTTGAATCAACAGATAATCTCCCTCAAAACGACGACTTTCGCGTTTTCCGGGTATGTGACCCACCCATTCCAAGGTCAAGTTTTCAGCCTCGGGAAAATTCCCCGAATTTTTGATATAATCCCAGACCCCGTACACTACTTTCCACAATTCCCATTTGATGGTTTCGGTATCGTGAACAGTGTCCAATCGTCCGCCGTACTCGATCCACCACAATTTACAACCGAACTCATTGGTATTGAACGACCGAAACTTAGGGACTTTCTGCGTGACATCGTGGGCAAAACCGGGCGGCACAAAACGAATCGGCTTTCCGGCATCTTTCGAATAAAAATAAAGGCTGTGTCCTAACAATTCGCCGTATGCCTCAGAAGGTGCAAATTTTTCCCCAAACTCCTCTTTGGATTCCGCCCCCATTCGGAAAGCGGCCCCTGCCAAAAAGCCGAGAATTCCGTCGCCGGAGGCATCACAAAACAGCGGGGCAATCAACGTATACCGGGTCGAATTCTGGGAACAAAAAGCCAAAAGTTTTGAAATTGTATCCCGGTTCGATTTTTCCAATTCATACACCGAGGTATTCAGTAACAGCGTAATATTTGGCTCACTGACTACTTTTTCGAGCAATATGGTGTCAAAAATCAACGGATTGCTGTCGGGATTGCGGTACATATTTTCCACCAGCAATTCGTCAATGACGCCGCCTTCCCGGGCCCAACGGTTGTTGTTTCCCATGTGAGAAGTAGCGCCCAAGACCCACAGCCGCACTTCACTCGACGAGTTACCGCCCAACACCGGCCGATCGGTGACCAATATCACCCGAATTCCCGCCCGAGCTGCGGTTACGGCACCGCACAATCCCGACAACCCTCCTCCTACCACGACCAAATCGGCATCGAGCGTCTTCTGATGAGCACTTCTTTTCTCGGTTGCTTCTGCTTTTATCATGCGTTTGTTTACTTATCCGTCGTATTGTTTTATCAATGGTCCGTTGGTATTTGCCTTATCCACTTTTCAGTAGTGTGAGCATCAGCCCTTATTTCAGCTCAACTATTTCGGTGATCACCGAAAAGCCGGTAGGCTTCAGGACGTTAATTTCAGCATTTTTCTCAAATCCCGTCACGGGTATATTGATTTCCAGACTTTGCCCGGGTTGCAGGTCCGGAATAGGCACGGTGGTTTCGTTGGTTTTTAGGACATAGTTTTTCAGAGAATATGCCGGAAAGTCGGCACGATTTTTCACTCTGACTACTAAGGTATGTTTTCCCTGCCCTCCCGCCTGAAAACGCACCTTTTCGAGCACCACCGGTGCCATTTCGCGCCGATGAGCGGCGTACAACGGTCTTGGGTTTCGTTCGGGCCCCACCAATCCCCACGGACGATAGCCATTGGGGGCCGTACCCACATGCCGGCTTTGGTAATCATTGTAGGTCCACCAAGAGGCTCCCACTACATAGGGTCGTTTGCGAATCTCGGAGAGGACACTTTCCAAATGGGCTACTTGCCCGGCTTCACCCTTGGCATTATCGGCTCGTATCCCCCATTCACTGATAAGGATCGGTTTGTCCGGATACAGTGCATGAATATGATCCAACACCTTAGCGTGGTTTCCGTAGGTATTGGTAGAGACAAAATCACAATATTGGGTGGCCTCGTCCTCGGGTTTAGCCGGCAAAATATTCAGGCGCATCGAAGCAAAGGTGTACAGGCGCGTCGGGTCAAGATTTCGCCCGTACGCCATCATATCTTTGGTCCAATTTTGTCCCGACGGGGTTTCTGATAAATATTCGTTGCCGACACTGTAAGCAATCACACTCGGGTGATTCCAATCGCGCTCCATCATTTCCCGAAATTGCAGTTGAAACTTCCGTCGAATGGTGTCATTGTCCATTTGGCGGGGTGTCAGTTGCCAGTTGCCCGGCTCGGCAATGATGAGCATGCCGTAGCGATCCGCCCAATCGTAAAATTTTTCACTCGGGGTGTAGTGCGTCAGGCGGTGAAATTCCATCCCGGCTTCCTTCATCATCCGAAAGTCTTTTTCGATCAACCAATCCGGCTCCATAGAGCCCAAACCGGGGTAATCTACTACCCGATTGCCGCCGGCCACTTTGATCGGTTGGCCGTTGAGCAGCAATTGCGCATTTTTGACTTCCACTTTGCGAATACCGAAGTGCGCCGAAAGGGTATCTCCGCCCGCGGATACCTGAATCCGATACAAACGAGGATCGTCTAACTGCCAAAGCTTTACATCTGCGGCCTTAAGTTCGGTCTCCGCTTCTAAAATGGCCGTTTGTCCTCCGGCAACGGTTGTTGCATTGGTCTTCCAAGTCAGTTTTATGGGCTGATTTTCAAACGATACGGTCGTTACTAATTTGGGAGAAACGCTTTGGCGGGACGCATTGCGAACTCGGGCTTTAAGGCGCACTGTCGCCGTTCCGGCGGTGAGATCCGGTAGAGATTCTACTTTCAAATTTTCCAAATATACTTCCGGTTCCACTGTAAGGTAAACCGGACGAATCAAGCCGCCGTAGTTGATCCAGCCCATGAACGGGTCGTTGGCATTGCCGTTGTCTTTCGCTCCGGGAATACTGCCCGTTTGCCACGTATCATTGTTGACCGATATTGCCAACGTGTTTTCACCCGCAGTCAGAAAATCCGTAATGTCAAAATGAAACGGAGTATAGCCTCCCTCATGGGAGCCGATTTTCCGGTCATTGAGCCAAAAAGAGGAGGCATAATACGCCGCGTCTATATGAAGCAGTACTCGCTTACCGGCCGCAGATTGCCAAGGAAAAGTTTTTCGATACCAGACGGTTCCGGTATAAAATTGATAGCGGGGATCCACCGAAAAGCAATGCGGAACTGTGACCTTATCCCAGCCGTTGACATTGTAATTGTTTTTAAACCAACCTTTTGACTCTCCGATTTCCCGCGTATCCATAGCAAACGACCACTGACCGTGTAACGGAATTGCGTCCGATTGGCGAATGGAAAATTGGGCAAAAACCGAAAGCGACAAAAGCAAAAACAGACCTGTTAATTTCATAAGTTAAGGTTCAAAGCGCGACTGACTATCATTCATGAAAGATTTCTAACCGTAATTAACTGTCTCCTTCGGGGCATCTATGTTTATTTTTTGGGCAGCGCGCCAAGGAATCAACGCCCCCAATAAAATGACTGCGGCAATAACCGCCGTTACAACTCCGCCCGAAGTCGCCAAGGTGCTCAACAGCATTAATACCGCCGCCACAAATACCAAGGCACCCGCAATGACCCGCATTCCGAACCGGTTTTGCCGCTTTATATCCACCGTTTCTTCGTCGCCTTCTACCATTTTTTGTGCTTTACGCAAGGCTTTGGAAGCAAGATATTGTTCGTATTCTTCAGCAATGATTCCTTTGGAACGGGCGTAAAGCTCATAACCGAGCAGCAACAGCAACGGCAACCCTATACCGATTATCGTTTCCGCAGCTCGGCTCAGTTTGAAATCCAACAGCCACGGTGAAAGCACTTTAAAGAACAAATTGACTGACAAACCAACCAATGTGATCCAAAAAGTTGCTTTTCCGTTGATTCGTTTAGAAAACAAAGCCCACAGCGGCGGGGCTAACAGCGGTCCTCCCGAAATGGCAGAAATACTTAACACCACCTCTACAATTCCGCCTGCGGCCGGTACCAGTAAGGCAATGACGATCATACCCAATCCAAATCCCCAAGAAGAAAGTCGTGCTACTTTAATGAGCTGTTTATCCGATGCTTTCGGATTAATAAATCCTTTGTAAATGTCATTGGTAAACACAGCCGAGACTACGTTGAGGGTCGTATTGGCGCTGGCGGAAGTCGAAAAGTACATGCCCGTCAGCATCAATCCGAGCAGTCCGGGCGGCAATACGGCCCGGCAAATCATCAGGTAGGCGTTTTCCGTATCCAGCCCCGTAAGTCCGGGATTGACGGCTCGGTAGATCATCGGCGGCAGCATCCAGATCATCGGACTGACCAAGTACAAGGCAGCAAAAAGAAAGGCTACCTTTCGGGCCGATTTCGGGCTGTCAACACTCGTATAGCGCTGTACGAAAGTCCAGTTACCCCCAATGTAAGCTATGTGATAGAAGACAAAAGCCAGGACAAAGCCGAGGGTGTATTCTCCGTGTAACAACTGAAAAAAATCATCGGGCACGTTTTGCGTAAAGCGCTCAAAGCCACCCACTTTCGTCAAAGAAAGCGGCAAAAGAATAAAAACGGCGGCAGTCAGAATAACAAACTGAAGGATATCGGTCACCATCACCGCCCACAACCCGCCCACAGCGGTGTAAGCAATCATAAAAATACCCAATACGATAGTGGACTCGATCAACGGAAAACCTAACGAAACACTGACCAGCTTGGCCACCGGATACAGTACGGAGCCTTTGATAAAGACGGAGACCAACGTAAAGATGCCGATGTAGGTCTTTTGAACGCGTTCCCCAAGACGTTCTCGAATAAATTCCGCTGCGGTGAGATTGCCGGTAGCTCGCCAGCGCGGTGACAAAAATAACCCTGTCACAATCGCCCCCGCACACATGGTCCACTGAATCGTAACGGCCACCCAACCGTGTTTGTACGCAATGGAACCCCATGCGACAAAAGTCCCCGCTGAGAAAAACGACATAAACAACGACAGTCCGCCGATAAACCAAGGCACGGCTTCTCCTCCCGCAAAAAACGATTTGAGATTGCGACCCGTACGGGCAAATAACATCCCGATTCCCAGCACAAAGGCCGAGAAAACGAAGATGACGGCGGTATCAATGGTTGAGTTCAAACCGGTTTTGCTTAGTTTTCTTGAAAATATATTTGTAAAATTTGCTCTTTCTGAACCGCCCCAATGAACGAAAAATAAGAGGTACACTCATAAAATACTTACTTTACGTTTTTAATTTGCCTGCTTATCTTATGAATTTACCTTCTTACACCTTTCAATCCGACAGTAAACATTTTATTTACCTATTTGAAAGCATTGGAGTAAAAGGCATTATTCAAAAAGCAATTCTATTCGAGCCAACAGAATCAGCTACTACCTACAACTTATCTTTGTGCGACTTAAATCCATTGTCAGGAAAAATGGATTTTTCTGCGATTTCAGACAATGGTGACACTCGTAAAATTTTAGCAACTATCTATTGCGCTATTTTTGAATTCACAAATGAATATCCTGATTCTAATGTTATTTTCTTTGGAAATTCCTCGGCTCGAAATCGCCTTTATCGAATGGCAATCAACCATGAGCTGAAAGAAATTTCAAAAACGTTTGACATTTTAGGTCTTTGGAATGATTCATGGATACCCTTTGTACCAAATAAGAACTACAATGCGTTTTGGATAAGCCGAAAATAAGTGTTAATTTTCATTTAAAATTTATGCTTTATGAAAACAACTAAGTCAGCTCTTGGCGATAAAGAATGGGAAAAAATCCATCAAACTCTTAAAATTGCGACTGCGCCTAAATTGGAACAGGCCAATGAGTTATTAAAAAAAACACCTTTACCTGTTAGAAAAAAATAACATTTTTCAGATTATCTCTCAATCGTCATTACCTCAAATCCAACAGCCGGAAGTTGCTTCTTTATTGACTTCCCTTTTACAATTATCTGAAAATCCGTGCCTTGCGCACGATTGTTCAGCAATACCACAAAAATTTTATCCTTCTTTTCCGATTCAGCCAAAATATAATCAATGGCCGGATTATCCACTTTTACGAGGGTTTCGTCAATCAACAAATTTGCTTTTTGTCCGTTGATCGTCCCCGGCGCAAAGCCATAGCTTTGATGCGGGCCAACTTTGGGCGTCACAAAACCGCGCGGAAACTTCACCTGTCCGTTGGAACGCAGTTCGGCTTCTGCCATCAAATAATCGGTCAGCCAACCGATCTGCCACCAAGCATGGTGCGGATACGGTCCTGCGCCCCGGCTCATGGCCTGCCAATAATACGACGCCACACTTGTTTTGGGGTCCACAAAAGCATCACGTCCCCACGCTACCGCCCGCGCCATGTCGGCAAAGATAGGTTCATGGGTCAACTGAAACATCCGGATAAACAATCCCGCATGACTTGCCAGTTGAATCGGACCCTGTGAATTGGACGAACCGAAAATACCGCCGTGTTCAAAACTCAAACCTGCCTGAGAGATTTCCCAATCCTCGCGTTGTTGATTATTAACCGTTTTCAGGGTTCGGTTTGGAATAGGATGCGTGTAGACCGACATTGTGTATATCTTAGCTGCCTTGATCGCCGCTTCTTTGTATTCCGGTTTTTGGGTCATGTCGTACAAGTCCAGCAATGCCTGTGCCGATTGAGCCGTAGCAAAGTCCGGTGCGTAGCGGGCATCGCCGCACACACCCAAAAAACCGCCGGTCTCCACGGCATTTTTGACGAACCAATTGGCTCCTTTTTGTGCTGCCGCCAGATACTTAGGGTCTTTTAAAATGCGATAAGCCACCATAAGTCCGTAAAAAGTAGGCCGTACATCCTGAATATCCCGAAAGACTTCCTCTTCTGTTTTGCGATCATACGCGACGGCCCAACTACCGTTGGGTTTTTGATTTTTCAGCAACCACTCTGCCCCGGCCTGCAAGCGGTCTTTCAATCCCTGATTTTGGGGTTCAAATAGCAGAATATTCCCCAAATCCAGCATAGTATAATACGTCACCGCAATAGGCTCTACCACTTCGCCCCACTCTTCGGTAAACTTCTTTCGTTTGGCCAAATAGTACTGTCCCGCCAGGGCACCGTTAAAAAAACCCTCCTCTGTGATCTGTTGCATAAACTTGAAATTCAGGGCATAAGGCAGCACATTTTTGGTCAACAGGGTATCCCCCGTCGCTCGGGCCAACATCCACATAGCCCCGTAATCGGAATTTTTCATGGCATCCCGTTGTGAGCCCACAACCCCTCCCAAATAAGACTGCGCTCCGATCTGCACTCCCTTGTACTCCTCAATGTTCCAAAGCGACGTTTTGGGGTCTGTCAAATACCGGTGCATTTTTTGGATACGGTCGGTCAGCGATTGTTTGCTTTGACGAAGGACAAGGGATTCTTTTAGCTGAAATATATCATACGCAGCATGATTAACCGCTTTGAACCAATCTCCGTCCGTCAGACTATAACGAAACGAATAGATCACAACATCCCCCGCTTTGAGTTCTGATTTCGGCTCCCCCAATACCGGATAGTACAACGTGGGGGCCAATTGTGATTTACGGTTCATGTGCGAAAGCCCGATAAACCAATCATGATGGGTATTTTTATCGTCGGCCCAAGGGTCACGACACAACGCAGGGTCAGGGATCACCGAAATTGTGACTCCGTTTTTGGTTGAAACCAGCGGGCTTAATGTACTCGCCGACCGTTCCCGATACACCGCCGGCAGCCTCGGTACTCCGTGACCGTAGGCATAGGCCAAGGCAAAATTGGGTTGCAGGTAGTTCCCCTGAAAGTAACCCGGTACCGAAGCCCAAGCCATATCAGCCTCACTCACTGCCGCTATCGTGGGGGTAGCCAAGGAATAAAAGCCCGGTTTTTTGGCCGTAAATGTTTGTTTTACGACAACATCCGTAGGATATTTCGGGTCAAAGCTCCATTCTGAGATCACCTTGGCCACGTCCGTTTCCTGTTCAAACCGCAGCTGATTTTTAGCCGTTTGCTGCCCGGTTTTGGCAAAAAAATGATAGGTCGTACCCGCCGTATTCAAGGAAACAGGGTTAGTGCTTTCGGCCCATTGTTTGGTTTGGTAATGGTAAGCATCTTCGGGAAACTTGGCCCCCGTAATGGAGGTAAAAACTGAATCGGGGGTGGTCTTAGGTTTTTCAGCACTGAACAACAAGGTGCTTTCGCCCGAAGGCGTTTGCAGCATTGCCCAACCGGCGCCTTTCCTGACCGACACGCTTTTGAGTTGCCAGCCTTGCGGGCTGTTTTCCCAACGCATTTTTACGGAAGAGTTTTCCAACACGAAAGGTTTGGAGGACTGACTGAAGGTATCAACCCAAAAACCGAAAAAGAAGATAGTTACTAACTTAAATTGCATCTACCCGTTATTATTAAAAAATGAGGAATAAAGTATAGATAACGTCGGCAAGGTTTTGAACCGCAGACCGGTTCGCCCCGATCCTCACTCATGGTGTATTTTATTTCCAATCCGGATTTTGTTCCAATTTAGGATTAGCGTTGATTTCGTCGAGGGGAATGGGAAAATATTTGTTTTTGGCCGTAGGTGTACGCGTAGGATACACGTTATTTACCGCTTTGGGCACTTCGGTCAGGAACTTGCCCGTCCGGGTCAGGTCATACCAACGATCGCCTTCGGCAAAAAACTCCCAAGAGCGCTCCTGCAAGACCGCATCAATAAATGCCTCTTTGGCCAAACCCGCTTTCAGATCCGGCAACCCGGCTCGTTTCCGAATGGTATTGACCAAACCGTAAGCTACAGAGGTAGCCCCATTCAGACGCGCTTCGGCTTCGGCCCCGATCAGGTACATATCCGGCAGGTGGAAAATGGGGATATTGGGAATTTGACCTACAATCGTATTAGGGTCTTGGTATTTTTTGATCAACACCCCCTGTGTCGTAATGGGCGTAATGCTGCGTTGAGGTACAACGGCTCCGCTTCTATTAACGTAAGTGGTGTCCAAAAGTTGACGACGTTTGTCGGCAGGGTCAAAAGAATCGAAAAATGTTTGGTAAGCAAACATCGACCCGAACGACGTGCGGGCATAGTCCACGCCGGCGTTGCCGGGAGGGCCGCAAAGACCCGTCAACTGATGCGTACGACCGGGCGAGATCGGTGCCACTTCAAAAGCCCACATGTTTTCAACACGAGCCGCATCTTCTTTGTCATACCGATACACATCCCGCACATCGGGCATGAGTGAATATTTACCCGAACTGATGACTTCCTGCGCTTTTTGCAGGGCTTTTTGCCAATCTTCATTGTACAAAGCCGCTTTGGCGTACAAGGCATTGACCACTTCTTTGGAAGGACGACCCTTTTCTACCGCCGGATAAGAAAGTAATCCTGCCGCCAAGGCCTGATCTAAGTCACTGTAAATCTGCTTATACACATCGGCTTTGGGACTTTTTCCAATCGTAGCTTCGGCTTCCGATGTACTGGGTTTAATTTTAACAGGTACATCGCCGAAATTTTTAGCCAGATTCCAATGGTAAAACGCCCGGAGAAAAAGTGCTTCTCCGATGATCTGCTTTTTGCGTGTCTCATCCATCACTGCTACCGGCACTTTTTCGATGATCCAATTGGCTTTTTCGATACCGTCATAGCAAGAAGCCCAAATCTGTTGAGGCGATTCATTTGCCCGCCCGGCGGTGCGCTGCGTGGTGTAATTGGCATCGTACGCAAAGAGGGTCAATGTGTTTCGCCCGACCACTGCCCGCGGATAGCATTGATCGGCACTGAAATCGGAAACGATGGTTAATGCGGGTCCTACGCCCATGTCGCCGATCGGGTCATATACGGCTACCAACCCTTTTTCAGCATCGGCGGCCGTTTTATAAAAAGCCTCGGTATAAATAGACGAATAAATGGTTTCGTTCAGTTCGCAGCCGGTATTGAGCAGCAAAAGCGCTGAGCACAAGCCGATTAGTTTACTATATTTTTGCATGTTGATTCTTTTTGAAAGGTTTTGACTAAAATGTTACCTGAATGCCGCCCAGAAAAGAGCGTGCCTGCGGATACACAAAGTTGTCTACCCCAATGACCGTATTGGAACCGGCATAGGTATTTACTTCGGGGTCAAAGCCGCTGTACTTAGTTACGGTAAACAGGTTATTTCCCGATACATAGACGCGTATGTTCTGCACACCTTTGATAGACGGAAGGGTGTAGCCGAGCGTTATGTTTTTACAGCGAACATAAGAGCCATCCTCTACGTAATAGTTGCTCACCGGCAAACGTCCGCCCTGCGCTGCACTTACGTATTGATTGCTCGGATTGGTCGGCGACCACCGATTTACGACTCCCTTCAGCAAATTGCGTTGTCCTAAGGGATTTTCAAACGACAGGCGACTCAAATTGTAAATATCATTGCCCTGCGAACCCGACAAAAAGGCGCTCAGATCAAAGCCTTTAAACGTAACATTGGTCGAAAAACCGAAGATAAAATTGGGATTAGGATTTCCCGTAATGATTTGATCCGCCGAAGTAATGGTACCGTCACCGTTGATATCCTTGATCTTATGACCGCCCAAACGACCGTCGTAGCCCGGTAAAATGGTTTCGCCGGTTTGGTTGATTCCGTCAAAAACATAGGATTTGATCAAGCCCAACGGCTCGCCTACTTTCAGAACGGTATAACTCGTAATGAAACGTTCCTGCGTGGTTCCGCCGTCCAAATCAAGTACTTTGTTGCGATTGCGGGTCAGGTTGGCTGACACATTCCATTTCAACGGCCCGTCTAAAATGCGGGCATTGGCGGCAAACTCTATCCCTTTATTTTCAAGCGAGGCGTAGTTGCCGGTAATACTGCCATAGCCCGACGAGAGCGGTAACGTTTTGATATACAACAAGTCTTTGGTCTTTTTATCATACACATCCACGATCAGACTAAAGCGGTTGTTGAGCAAACTCACATCCAAGCCGATGTTGGTTTGGGTCGATTTTTCCCAACGCAAATCAGGGTTGGCAATACCCGTCGGGTTGATGCCCGTTACGTACGCGTTGTTGAAAATATAGTCACTTCCCGTAGCGGCAACCGTACTTAATGATTGATACGGTGAAATACCGCCGGCATTTCCCGTAATTCCGTAACTCGCCCGCAATTTAAGGTCAGACAACCACGAAACATCTTTCAAAAACGACTCTTCGATCAAACGCCAGGCTACCGAAACTGCGGGAAAAAATCCGTATTTATTGTTGGCTCCGAAACGGCTCGACCCATCGACACGCGCCGTCAAATCCAGAAAGTATTTGTCTTTATAACCGTAATTGATACGACCCATGTACGAATCCAGCCGCTGCTTGCTGCGGCTGCTGCTGACCGTGCGATTGAGCGCCAATTGCACCGCTTCGTTTTGGGTAGCATCGTTGGGAAAGCCCGACGCACTGATGGAGTTAGCGTTGGAAAACTCGGCCTGTGAGGCAAATACGCCCGTAAATTTCAGGTTGTGCGTTTCGGCAATGGTTTGAGAATAGGTCAGAATGCTTTCGTGTAACAGTCCCAGAAAGTTGGAGTTGGACTTAGAGCCCGAACCCGAATTGTCGTTCAGATCTTTGACACTGATGATGGAACGCGGTGAATAACGGTCAGCAATGTTGTTCTGCAAATCGGCATTGAACGACGCACGGTACGTCAACCCTTTCAGGATAGTGGCTTCACCATAAAGGTTCACCAAGGTGCGTTTCAAGGCCGTTTGATTAAGCACCGAAGCAATTCCCAGCGGATTGGTCACCTCTCGATAGCGTCCGTCTTCCTGCTCGCCGAATGGAAATACACTGCCGTCGGGGCGGTAAGGTTTCAAATTCGGCGGTGCGCCGATGGCCGCTCCCAAAATACTGCCCGTCACTACATCGGCATCTCCCTGACTCGTTGAGCCGGTCTGCACGCCTGAGTTGACCGAATAACTCCCCAAAATACTGGTTCCCACTTTCACCCGATTGCTGATCTTGTGGTCAAGATTCAAACGATATGAATAGCGCTTGAAGTTGGAATTGATAATAATACCGTCCTGATTAAAATAGTTGGCCGACATCGCCAATTGAGTTTTATCGTTGCCGCCGTTGATGGACAATTGGTGGTTCTGAATCGGTGCCTGACGGAAAATGATGTTTTGCCAGTTGACTCCTTCGCCCAACGAAGCCGGGTCTTTGTAATAACTGTTTTTAAATACTTCGTTTTCCAATTGCGCAAATTCAGCAGCGTCCAGCGTCGGCAGGGTTTTGGTCACTTTTTGAGTACCGTAATAGCTGTCAAACGTCACTCGTGTGCCGCCGCTGCGACCGCGTTTGGTCGTGATCAGCACCACACCATTCGCAGCCCTTGCTCCGTAAATGGCTGATGCAGAAGCATCTTTCAATACTTCTACGCTTTCAATATCGTTGGGGTTGATGGTCGAAAGCGGACTGACATCGTTGATCCCGCCGCCGTTGGATATCTGAATTCCGTCTACGACATACAAAGGTTCTGAAGCGCCGTTGATGGAGTTCGTGCCCCGAATCCGCACGCTGACGTTTCCGCCCGGCGCGCCCGAGTTTTGATTGATTTGAATTCCCGAAACCCGCGCCTGTAAACCCTGTGCCACGTTGGCTACGGGGGTCTGTACCAAATCCGTTGCTTTCACGGAAGCGATTGAGCCCGTTGTCTCGATTTTTCGCTGCGTACCGTAACCTACCACTACCACTTCGTTGAGGGCTTTTACATCGGCCAACAGGGTCACATCAATCGTTGAACGATTGTTGACCGGTACTTCCTGTTTTAAATAGCCGATAAAGGAAAACACCAAAACAGCAGTTGAAGGCACCCCCGTCAATTGGTAACGGCCCTCGCCGTCGGAAACTGCGCCTCTTTGCGTACCCTTAACTGTCACATTGACACCGGGCAAAGCGCCTCCTGTCTCATCACTTAGTTTACCTTTAATTACGGTATCCTGAGCATATACCCGGGTCAGGAGCCCGAAAGCGAGTAGCCATAATCGTAATTTTACCGGCATAGAATTTCAGGTTTAAGAAATAAAAAATATACAAATTTCATGGATTTGAATCATCGTTTTGTATAACACCTCATGAAGTGCTTTTCAGACGATTTTGACTGAAATTAGGGTCTGATTTTAAATAATCAACGGAAAAAATTGAATTTTATCCACAAAAACTATCGGGAACTTTCCCGAAACAGGTAGCGATAGTAGTAATTAACCCAAGTCAAGCCCTTTATTTTACCGATAAGCTTTGGGAAGTATTTTTCTGCACTAAGCATTCAAAAATAAAAATAGTACAATTTATTATGATCAAATGCACCAAGTGTCGTCAGATTGATTTTGTCCAGAAGTCAGGCATTGTACGGGGAAAACAACGTTATTTCTGCAAAGCTTGTACGTACCATTTTACGCTGCCGGAACCGTCTTCCTCTTTAACCAAAAGGCATCATCAGGTAACCATCATAGACATTGCTAATGAACTGGGAATTTCTAAATCGACGGTGTCTCGTGCCTTACGGGGCCATTCTGATATTCACGAAGGAACGCGTAAAATGATTTTGGACTTAGCCCAGCAATTGGAGTACCAACCCAACCCGTTGGCCAATGCGTTGTTAAAAAGCCGTACCAATATTGTCGGCATTTTGGTACCGGAATTCCGACATTATTTTTTTCCGGCGGTCATTATGGGCGCGCAGGAAGTACTTTCTAAAGCCGGATACAACGTAATGATTTGTCAGTCAGATGAGTCTTATGAAACAGAAGTGGCTAATGTAAAAGCCTTGATGAACAGCCGGGTGGACGGTTTGCTGGTATCGGTAACGACCCAAACCAACAATTTTGATCACTTTCGGTCGGTAATGCGCAAAGAAGTGCCGTTGGTTTTCTTTAATCGTGTTTGTCCGGAACTCCAAACCCCCCAAGTTATAGTAGATGATTATGCCGGGGCGTTTCAGGCAGTAGCGCATTTGATCCGACAGGGCTATCGGCGTATAGCCCATTTGGCGGGGCCGGTATCGCTGTTAGTGAGCCGATTGCGCATGCAGGGGTATTTGGATGCCTTACAAAAACACGGGTTGCCGATTGATAATGATCTGATCATTCACTACGATCTGACAGAAGAAAAAGCGCGCATTTATGCCAATTATCTCTTAAGCTTACCTCAACCGCCCGACGCCATTTTTGCCATCAATGACCCCACTGCCATTGAGATTGTGTTAGTGGCGAAAAGCAGGGGTATAAAAATCCCGCAGGAATTGGGGATTGTCGGATTCAGCAATGACCCCATTTCCGCTATTATTGAGCCTTCGCTTACCACCGTCGAACAACCGGTGTGGGAAATCGGCAGACAAGCGGCCCGCTTATTCTTAGATCAAATCGAGGCCGATGTCTCAGACCGGCAACCGATACATCGGGTGTTGAAAACAGAATTGATTGTTCGTGGGTCAAGTACAAAGCAAACAATCACCAACGTACCGGCTTAAATTTCCAACCGGGTACTTTTTTTTGCATTTCCGGTTCGTCGTCTCTTTTGGTCAGGCCGCACGCCAAATAATTTTGGTGGAGTTTGGCTAAGGCAGTACGGTCAAGTTCGACCCCTAAACCGGGTTCTTGCGGGACGGCCACGGCCCCTTCTTCAAAGGGAAGCCTTCCTCCCACAATGACTTCATCCGATTGCCACGGATAATGTGTATCCAAGGCATAGGTCATTTTGGGTAAAGCGGCTCCTAAGTGAACCATGGCTGCCAATGAAATTCCCAAATGACTGTTGGAGTGCATGGAAAGGCCTCGACCAAATGTATCACAGATACCGGAAAGGGTCATAGAGGCCCTCAATCCGCCCCAAAAATGATGATCGCTCAAAATGATGTCTTCCGAGCCGCGGGCAATACTGCTCGGTATATCTTCAAAGGAAGTAGTACACATGTTGGTGGCCAACGGTGTTTTAATGGCTTTTCGGACCATAGCCATATTTTCCTGTCCTCGTGTCGGGTCTTCCAAGTACTCCAGGATCGGTTCCATTTCACGACCGTATTTAATGGAGGTTTCTACCGTCCAAAGGGCATTAGGGTCTATCCGAAGCGGTACTGTCGGGCCGAAGGCATCGAACAAAGCAAACATGGCATCGACCTCTTGGCGCGGTTCAAACACCCCGCCTTTCAACTTAATGGATTGAAATCCAAATTCTTTACACATGGCTTTTGCCTGTGCAACGATCTCAGTGGGATTGAGTGCGCTCGCTTGTCGTGCAGCCGCCCAACCTTTGGCATTGGGGTCTGTATCAAAGGCCAATTCCCCGCCGGCTCCTTCGTATTTGTAAAAAAGATAAGCGGAGAAAGGCACTCGGTCACGCATTTTTCCGCCTAAAAGATCCACAATGGGTTTTCCGGTCACTTTACCGATAATGTCCAAACAAGCCACTTCCACCGCACTGAAAACGTGGACTACTTTTCGCTGGTCCCACGGTCTTGTTCCCCGGTCAGCAGTGCTTTCCATACCGAAACGTTCCTCCAATACCTGTCGTATTTCGTTCAACTGAAATACATCTTTGCCGATCAACAGTTCGGCGGCGGCTTTTAAGGCGACGTCAATGTCACTATTTCCGGGAATTTCGCTGATGCCTGAAATATGATCCTCAGTGACTAATTCCATGACCGTTCTCAACGCATAAGGTGCGTGTAAACCCGCTGCATTCAGCAGAGGCGGGTCAACTACTGCGATGGGGGTAATATGAATTTCTTTGATTCGCGGGCCGGATTTATAATGCATATATATGGAAGGTTAGCAGTTAGCGGCAAGTGGAGACACCTGCCGCGGCATAAGAAAAAAGTCAGACGTTTAAACCTTATACTTCATTGGAAACGGTTTGCAATAACCCTTTGATGTACCCATAGCAAAACGAAAAAGCTTGCAGACCGCTTGCCGGATCATGGTGATGCGGTACGTGATCAGGCATGACCATTCCCGAATAACCTACATCACGTAAAGCCCGGACCACTCCTACAAAGTCCATATCTCCGTTGTCGGGGTACACTTCCTGAAAATGATTGAAAACGCCCTTAATGTTGCGTAAATGGACGTTAAAAATCTGATTTCTCTCCCCTACCCACTTGATGATCGGGTAAATATCGTTTTTAGGATCTTTCAGTCCTTCGGCAATGGAACCGATACAAAAATTAAAACCGTGGTATTCGCTGTCGTACAGTTTCGCAAACCGTTGAATCCCTTTGAAAACATCGGGGCTGTTCCAACGCATCACGCCCCGATAGGCAGCGGGAACCGGCGGATCGGCAATGTGATTGGCCAATTTTACTTTGTATTCTTTGGCCACGGGCAAAATACGGTCCAGTAAATACGTAATGCGCTCAAATAATTGGTCAGCCGAAACATCGCCGGCAATGGTTTTGGGGTCATTTCTTTTGATCGCTTCTTCATAATTCCACACGCTGTATTCCGCATTGCCGCGTTTTGGATCGGTGTATTTTCCTGTTCTCAATACGGGCAAAATCGTGGTGTTGTAATTCAGCACTTTGATACCGGTTTTTCCCGCTACCTGAATCATTTGCTGGAGGTATTCGATTTCACGGTCGCGTTCGGGGCTTTTGCCCAGCATTACATTTGGGTAGGCAACTTTATCAATTCCGGCCGATGTCAACGGATAATGATACGCGTCCAAACTGATCCCGTACTTTTCGCAGTCTTCCCGTTTTTTCAATGAATCTTCCAAATCCCATCCCTTTCCGGGAATGATTTTAGGAGCACCCCCATCAATATTAAACACCCCATGACGCGCTTTAAACTCCAGGTTTTCAATACTCGTCCCGCCCGATTGACAACCCACTTTCATGAGTACTTTTTTGGGCGGAACCGGTTTGGACGCTGCTGTGGCATGATCAGGCCCAAAAATAGCCGCTCCTGCGGAACCCGCCGTGAGGGCTTTTAGAAAATTGCTGCGTTTCATGTGAGTAAGTGGCAAGCCACGGTTTAAGGTGATTAATGAGATGAATGGTGTTTAAAATCCGTTTATTTTTCCAGAAGCAAAAGGAGCGAACTGTGGTCTAATTCGCCGTTTCCCTGCGCTACGGCCGCTTCCATTTGGGCCGCTACCAAGGCCGTTCCTTTGAGCGGCACCGAAAACGCTTCGCCCGTTTGGAGGGCGATGCCCATATCTTTTTTATGTAATTTGATTTTAAAGCCGGGATTGAAATTACGATCAATCATTCGTTTGCCGTGCAGATCAAGAATGCGGCTTTGGGCAAATCCGCCCAATAACACTTCCCGCATTTTTTCCAGATCCACTCCGGCTTTTTTCGCCAATGCAAATGCTTCAGAAACTGCCTGAATGGTCATGCCCACGATCATTTGGTTACAGGCTTTCGTCGTTTGGCCTGCCCCGGGCTCGCCAATGTGAACGATGTTTTTACCCATGGCCTGAAACAAAGGCAATGCCCGTTCAAAAGCCGAGGCGCTTCCTCCAACCATGATGGATAATGAGGCACCAATTGCTCCGACCTGACCGCCTGATACCGGGGCATCCAGGGCTTCTACGCCTTTGGCCTGCATCAATTGGTAGATATTGACTGCCGTAGCCGGCGCAATGGTCGACATGTCGATAAACAGCGCGCCCGATTGAATTCCTTCCAGGACGCCATCCGTTCCGGAAACTACCTGTTCCACTTGGGGCGAATCGGGCAACATCGTGATAACGACATCGCTTTGAGCCGCCAATTCTTTACCCGTGGCGTATGATGTAGCACCGGCTTCCGTCAATTCGGCAGCGGCGGCGCTTGTACTCAAAACAGACACAGGATAGCCGGCTTTCAATAAGTTCAAAGCCATTGGTTTCCCCATAATTCCCAGTCCGATAAATCCTACCTTTTCCATATTATCAATATCTAATTGAATTTTTTTGTTATGTATATAAACCGTTCAACCCCTATCCCCAGCCCTTTCCCCTGTAGGGAAAGGGAGCTTCTATTCCCCCTTACAGGGGAGGGGTTAGGGGTGGGGTTCTGCTACGTCAAAGGCCCCGGATTGAACAACACTAAGTCATTGTGAATGCCTAATCGGTCGGCAGCTACCTTTTTTTTGCCGCTTGCGGTGTCTAAAATCAATTGAAACAGCTCCCACCCCATCTCCTCAATGGTTTTGAGACCGAAGGCAATCGGCCCGGCGTCAAAATCAATCAAGTCAAACCAACGATTACTCAATTTAGAATTCGAACTTACTTTAACGACCGGTACCATCGATAAACCATAGGGAGTTCCGCGCCCGGTGATGAATACGTGCATATTCATACCCGCCGCCAATTGCAGCGTACCGCACACAAAATCACTCGCAGGGGTGGCTACGAAATTCAGTCCTTTTTTCTGTATCTTTTCTCCGGGGCTTACCACATCAACGATAGGACTTGTCCCCGATTTGGCAATCGACCCCAATGCTTTTTCAACAACATTACTTAAGCCGCCTTTTTTATTTCCCGGTGTAGGGTTAGCACTTCGGTCGGCCAATCCTTTTTCTAAGTAGTCGTCATACCACTGCATTTCATTTTTGAGCTTTTGGGCAACTTCCGGCGTTGAAGTTCTGGGAATCAGTAAATGCACTGCATCCCGTACTTCGGTCACTTCCGAAAACATCACCGTTCCGCCCGCTCTGACAATCAAATCAGCCGCAAAACCCGCCGCCGGATTTCCCGTAATCCCGGAAAAGGCATCACTGCCGCCGCATTGCATTCCTACCACCAAATCAGAAGCAGGACAAGTAACTCGACTTCGGGCATTCAATTTCTTTAAATGACGGTCGGCCATTTCCATGATTCCTTCCACCATTTCTTCAAATCCGGCAAACGCCTCATCTTGCAAATAGAGAACGGAAGCTTCGGTGTTTTTGTCGGAAACCGGCAACAATCGCTCGGGACGCAATTTTTCACATCCCAGCCCGATCACCATTACTTCGCCCCCGAAGTTGGGGTTTTGCGCAATATGCTGAATCGTTCGAATCGGAATAATGGCGGCGGGAGCATTGATAGCCACGCCGCATCCGTAACTGTGATTGAACGCAAAGACATCGTCAACATTGGGATAACGAGGCAATAATTCCTGCTTGATCTTTTGGGCAATGAATTGCGTAATGCCGGCCACACACTGTACACTCGTTGTTATTCCCAAAACATTCTTCGTGCCGACACTGCCGTCGGCATTACGATAACCTTCAAATGTGAAACCGGTTAACGGTGCCGGTTCAATGGATTGAGTCGTACCTTCAAACAGTAGGTTGTCCAGATCGGGTGGTTGAGGTAAACTGACCTTCCGCTCATCCACCCACTCTCCCTTCTGAATAGGCATAACGGCATAACCGATCACTTGTCCGTACCGTAACACCGGTTTACCTTCGGCAATCGCTTCCAAAGCCACTTTATGCCCCATCGGAATATCTTGCATTAACACCACTTCCTCTTCAACTACCGTTCCTTTGGGTAATCCGAAGGCATCACAAACGATGCCGACATTATCCGCCGCATTGGTCTTAATTACCGTATTTTTACGAACATTCATCATACCATCGGAAAGAGTTGAGCCCCGACCATTGTCAAAACAAGGCCTGCCAAGCCCATGAGGGTCTGCATGGGTGCGATGGTTTGCAATGCTTCTTTTTCGGTCAAATTACTGGTTTTACACATGATCCAAAACCCGGCATCATTCATCCAAGGCACTAATTTGGCTCCGCTGCCGATGGCCAGACACAAATACACCGGATGAAACCCTAAATTGGCATTTTGAGCCATACCGGCTAATATTCCCGAAGCAGTTATTAATGCTACTGTGGCCGATCCTTGGGCCGTTCGTACGATCGCCGTAATAAAAAAAGCCAACGGAATCAACGCCATTTGATACTCTTTGGTCATGTCAGCAATACGAGTACTGATACCTGTTTGTTGCAGCATCCCGCCGAAAGCACCACCTGCCGCTGTAATTAGAATAATTCCGCCTCCGCTCATTAAAGCCGTTTGTACAAAGGCCGTCATTCCGGCCTTTATGGTCTTCTTTTGGCGGGCAAGTACCAATAATGCAAATACCCCTCCCGTAAATAAGGCAATATTCTTATCTCCGAAAAAGAGAACAACATCCAATAGCTTATTTAAAAAGGGAGAAGAAGTTAACGGCACTTTGGGGGTAGCAAAAGCTTCAATGGCTGAACGGATACAAATGGTAATCAACGGAAAAACGGCCGGTAATAAGGCTAAACCCAGCGGTGGCAGGTCTTTGTCCTCTTTGTTAGCAATGGCTGAAATATCTTCCAAACGAGCATCCGGAGCATCGCGAAGCGGTATTGCCCATTTTTTATTGGCCCAAACGGCATAAAAATAACCCACCGTAATGGTGCAAAGTCCCAAAATTGTGCCGCATACCATCATCAATCCGATAGGCACGTTGAGTGCCCCCACTAAAAATAAAGGCCCCGGCGACGGCGGCACATAAGAGTTAGCCATGACAGATCCGGCTATGACGGTCAATACCAATAACAAATAGTTTTTCCCCAAGCGCATGCTCATGGCTTTGGCCAAGGGCATCATCAGAAAAATAACGGTATCCACAAACACCGGAATGGTTAAGAAAAAGCTGCTCAGAATAAACCCCACCGGTGCTTTGGATACTCCGGTCAATTTAAGCATCGCACGAATTACTTTTTCAGCGGCACCGCTGTCGAGCATCGACTTTCCGATAATGGCCGCCATCGCTATCAAAATACCGATTTTAGCACAGGTATTACCAAACTCAGTGGCCATTCGTTCACCGACACTTTTATGGGCTAATTTCAAGGCCTCTGCGGCAGAGCTGCCTTTGGATACATAAAACTGCACCAGCGCTTCCGCGGGGGTAAGCAATGCTACAGCCAAGGCGGCTGACAACAGTGCCAGAAAGGGATGCAGTTTCAGTCCGATGATACCACCGACGACAATAAGAACACCAACGGCCAGAATAATAAGCGGATCAATCATTCAAATAAAGGTTTAGGGATGGGAGTGGGTGGATAAACGTCGGAAAGCGATAACTCGGCTACTGATTATTAATGCAGATTTAATTGATTTTATGTAGATTCTGTTATTTATCAACTATTTAAATCAACCTAAAATCTACTTTAAATCTGCACAATTACTTGAGTGTTAATGCAAAAATGATTTAGTGGATTTTACTATTTATCAACTATTTAAATCAACCTAAAATCCATTTTAAATCCGTTTTAAGACACGACGGCTCGGAAAGATGCCATTTTCTTGGCCATATTTCGGGCACCGTCAGCCACAAAAGTGGCATCGGCTCCGCAGGCGATAAACCGTATGCCCATGTCATGGTATTTTTGATAATCATCCGCATTGAAAAATAAAATCCCGGTCGATTTACCTGCTTTTTGAGCGGCTTCATTGATTCGTTTTAAGGCATCTAAAAAAACCGGGTGGTCAAACTGTCCGAAAATCCCGAGTTCCATAGAAAGGTCAGCCGGTCCGATGAACAGTACATCCACCCCTTCCAGGGCAGCGATTTCGTCCAAATGATGCAACGCTTCGGCCGTTTCGATCTGTACAATGCCCAAAAGGGTTTCCCGGGAGGCATCATAATAATTCTGAAAATTTACTCCGAAAGCTGTGGCTCGTACCATTTTAGCCACGCCTCGATTCCCGAAAGGAGGATAATGCAGTCCGCTGATCACTTTTTGAGCTTCAGCCACATTGTTGACTTTCGGGCACATGATTCCTTGAGCCCCCATATCCAATACCCGAGAAATACGGGGCGAATCGGCACTTTCTACCCGCACAAAGGCAGCAACGGGCGTACTTTCCAAGGCCTGCAATTGGGATAATACCTCTTTTTCGCTGCCGGCACCGTGTTCCAAGTCGATCAGTACCCAGTCAAACCCCGACAATCCTACAATTTCGGCTGTGAGAGAGCTGCCCAAATTCAACCAGCATCCGTGAAGGGTTTCCCCTTCTTTTAATCGTTTTTTCAAATTTTTCATGCCTAACAAAGGGGGACCGTTGGAAGTTTTACTTCTTATCCCACCATATTCTGGTATCCAAAAGGTTAGGTCCCTGTCGGCTTATCGCCTGTTGGACGTTGGTTTTATTGACATTCAATTCAGCATCGGTGTAGGTTAACCGACGAATAAAAGGCTCCGTCTTCAAATCACTGCCCGGATAAGTATTCGGTGTCAGCACCGGATAGCCGCTGCGGCGGAAATTGGCCCATGTTTCGGGACCGATCAGAAAAGATGCCACCCAATATTGCGTATTGATTTGCTCCAATTCTTTTCCTGCCGTCAACGGATTGGCCTGAAGGTAGGTGTTTATAGCGGCGTCGGCAATGGAAGTACTTGCTCCATAGGCGGCCAATTGTTGCATGTGTGCTTTTATGCCGTTGGAGTACAACGTCGCTGCGTCACCGGCAGTCCATTTCCGAAAAGCCGCTTCGGCCAAAAGAAATTGGGTTTGTGCATAGGTCACTAAAAAACTGGGAGCCGTGAGACTGGCCATGCGCGTGCGATCCAGTTGACTGTAATCCCATAAACTGGCTAATTTTTTGGCAGTTACCGCCGCACTGATGGTCGTGTTGTCGTAGCCGAGCGGTGCACCTATTTGCGCCGCAGGCGTACGATTGGCTCTCGATTCGACCTGTTGTGCCCCGCTGGTAGCCCCCACGTAACGAACGGCAATGGACGCCAAACGGGGATCGTTGTTTTTGCTTAAGAAATCCACAAAATCTTCGGCTAAATAAAAGAACGCCGATTGACCGCCGTTGAGCTGAGAACCTACCGGATTGGTAAAAGCGGCATTATGGCGAATAATGGCATTGTCGGCATTGGATTGCATCACTCCGCCGGTTACGGCTTTGGCCACGTACTCGGCGGCTTTGGTCGGATTGACTTTCGAAAGTCGCATTGCTCCCCGTAACAACAAAGAATAACCGAATCGTTTCCATTTAGGCACATCACCATCGTAAAGTAAATCGGCGGTTACCTTGGCCTTGGAAGCATCCAATGCCGCCGACGCCGATTCCAATTCGCTTAAAATTGCCGTATAAACCGATTCCTGGGTATCATAAACGGGCGTGGTAATTCCTTCCAAATAGCTCTTGCCGGCTTGGGTATAGGGAATATCCCCGTATGTATCTGTCAACAACATAAATGAATAAGCGCGCCAAATACGGGCCATTTGATACAGGTTGGAGCGTGCGGGAACATCTTTGGTCTTAGCAATTACATCCGTTATTTCTTTGATGACGGTTTGGTAGTGAGTATTCCAATTCCCGGCGGCAACCGCCCGATTGTCCTGATTAAAGTTGGCCGCTGACCCCTGACCGCTGAAGGGCGTGATCATCTGCTTCACGATGGTGGTTTCGTAACTCAAATTTCCGTAGCCCGGGACACTGGCCACCATAGCTGTATTGAGTTGATAAGCCGGGTCAACAGCTGTTAAGGCTACCGGATTGATGTTCATTTCATCAAAACCCTTATCACAGGAAGCCAAACTCACCAACAAAAGAACAGCCCCCCAACCCCCAACGGGGGCTTTACTAACGAGGGATTTAAGTATATTTTTCATTTTGAAATTTTTGTTTTTGTAAAAGATGCTTGTCTCTTTTATTGAATAAATAGCTTCAATTATCCCCCATTGGAGGTTAGGTCAGACCGCCGGTGCGGGGCTTTTAAAACTTGACATTCAGGTTGAACCCGATGTTGCGCGTGATGGGCAGACCCGTGGCCTCCAAGCCGATAAGATTATCCGAAGGAAAACCGAATTGTTCCGGGTGAATGTTGGGCACCCATTTTTTAATGACTGCCACATTGTTCGCCACGGCATTCAATCGAAGTCCTTTAATGAACGGAATGGCTTTGGGCAAAAACTTAGTAAAGTCATAACCGACCGTGATCTGACGCAATTGCCACAGTCCGGCATTGTACACAAACTCCTCGGCAATGTTTTGCGAACGAACGGTTTCGTAATAGGCTTGCACCCCGGATTTGGTCTTATTGATTTCCCCATTCGGATTGACGCCATCCCCAATGACGAAGTTTTCGGCCCGCCCTACGAGTGTTGCTTTGTGTAATCCGTGGCGCCATGCGTTGTGATTTGTACCGGAAATCATTTTATGACCCAGTTTAAAATCAATCAGGAACGAAAGATTGATTCCTTTATAGGTCAAACTATTGGTTATTCCGCCTACCCACAACGGCAACGCACTTCCAAACGGAATTTGAGTGGCCGTACGCAGCGGACGCCCGTTGCCGGCATCAAACACCTGTCGTCCCTGCGCATCGCGCAAATAACCGAAACCGTATAACTGACCCATCGGTTGGCCTACTACCTGACGGAGTTCCCCCGTAAAATCGCCTGTTCCGACGGTAATCATGTTATCGCTTACACCACTGCCCAAATCAAGCACTTTTGTTTTGTTGTAAGCGGCATTAAAAATGGCATTCCAACTGAACTCCTGGGTTTTGATCGGATTAAGCGTCACTAACATCTCAACGCCTTGATTGCGGCTTTTACCCACATTGATCAACTGGGTGAGGTAGCCGCCCGCATCGGAGGTTTGGGCTCGCAAAATTTGGTCGGACGATAGCTTATCATAGTAGGTTAAATCCAAGCCTAACAGGTTGTTAAACAGTTTTAATTCCAAACCGAATTCCTTCTCAGAAACCCGCATAGGGCGCAAATTGGCATTCGGCACCGTAGAGCCGCTGATGTTGGCTAACGGTTGAGCTACCCCGCTCGGCGAGGGGAATTGCTGCGCATTGATGTTGTAGAAAAGATTGTTGGCATAAGGCGACACATCCGTATCACTGCCTACTTCGGCATAGGCCGCTCTGATTTTCCCGAAATTGATCCAAGTCGGTAAAGAAGTGGCAAACGCTTGTGAAAATACAAAGCTTGCCGTAACGGAGGGGTAAAGAATGCTGCGATTGGCGGGGGATAGAGTAGAAAACCAATCATTCCGTACGGTTCCGTTCAGAAATAAATAATCTTTGAAAGAGACTTCGGCAGAAGCATACAGGGAATTGACCTGACGTTCCGAAAAGTCATAAGTGGCATCACGGGCGCGACCGTTACCGATGGTATAAAGGTCTCTGACGTAAAAGTCCTGTACGAATACATTATGACGACTGATACGACGATACATTTGATTACCGCCTACATTCAGGTTAACCCCCACGGTGCCAAAGGTTTTGTTAGCACCCAACAAAAAGTCAGCGTTCAGTTCGCGTACATTCCGGGCATCTTGTACGTATTGCCCGTTTACAAATCCGGCAGGGGCAGCTGCCTGACGTTGTGTTCCGGTGGGCAAATTATAATCCTGTTCGCGGGAGTAATAGTCTTGCCCTACCCTACCCTGCAAAAACAGCCAATCAGTGAAGTTGTAACGGGCTGTCAGGTTGCCGAAAATACGGTCATTGCGAATGTTATCGAAACGTTTAAGGGCAAAAAAGGGATTGGTCCGATTCGTAAATCTCGACCAAACAACTTCATTCCCGTTGGCATCTGCGGCGTATTTTTCCAACAAATCCAACGGCATCGAATTGGCCATGTTAAAAATGATGACGGGGCTGTAATCCTGCTCGGCAATATTGGGCGGGTTTTTGCGGAACTCATTGGAGTAATTGACATTTCCCGTTACTGTCAGTTTTTTCAGGGTTTGGGTAAATCCTAAATTGATAGTGCGACGGTCATAACCGGAATTTCGCAAAATGGTCTGATTTCCTAAGTTGGATACTGATAAACTGAAACCTCCGTTTTCCCCTCCGGAAGACAGTGTTAACGTGTTGGTCCAAGTATATCCTTTTCGATAAAATTGGGTAATTTGGTGGCGTTGCGGCTCATAAGGCACCGTAATATTGTCAAAAAGTACCTGAGTCATTCCCGGCTGAAATTTCTCCCCGAAACTCCATTGCCCTGAAGTAGGAAAAGGCGCGGTCGGACGAACGCCGTTCTCCCCCTGTCCGTATTCGTATTGATAGTCGGTGTAGTCCAACGGCGTTTCGGACGTAAAATTGGTGTTATAACTTAATGAGATACCCGACCCGGAACCTCGGGTTTTGGTCGTAATCATGATGACCCCGTCCTTAGCCCGCGAACCGTACAAGGCCGAAGCGGCAGCTCCTTTCAACACAGTCATGGCTTCTATGTCGTCGGGATTAATACTGCTCAGACCGTCACCGCCGTCAGAAGTGCGGTTACTTCCTTTTTCGGACACATCTCCGCGCGCTCCGTTGTTGGTATTGTCAATCGGCACCCCGTTCACAACAATCAGCGGAGAATTATTACCCCCGAACGATGATTGTCCGCGAATACGAATTTTACTGGTACCGGCCGGCCCGGAACCCAACGAGGTGATATTCACCCCTGCCATTTTTCCCTGTAAGGCATTCATGAAATTAGCCGTACGGTTGACGGTTACTTCTTCAGTACCTACTGTTGCCGTGGCATAACCCACACTTTTAGCCTGTTTTTTTATTCCCAAAGCAGTCACAACCACCTCACCCAACGATTTACTTTCCGGGGCCATCGAAATAGTTATGTTGGTTTGATTACCCACTATGAGCTCTTTGCTTTCGTATCCTACATAACTGAATACCAAGACAGAGGCCGCATTCGGCACCTCCAATTGAAACACACCTTCAACGTTGGTAGTTGTACCGCGTTGGGTGCCTTTGAGTACTACACTTACCCCGGGTAATGCCGCTCCTTTTTCGTCGGTGACTTTACCCTTAACGGTTTGTTCTGCAATCTCTATTCGTTCCAAACTTCGCAGCGGAATACTCTCGGCAATTACTGCTTTTTCAACAAGCGGTTCGACAGGGAGACTTTCCTGAAATCGAGTCCCGACATCTGCCGTTTTCTTCGTTTTTTTGGTTTCTAAAATAAGGTAAGAACCCTCTTTAACTTTTTTGTAGCTTAATCCGGCTGCTTTTAAAATACGGTCGAGATTTTGTTCCGGATTGCCTGAGAAGTTAACCAGATCTGACGAAACCGTAATTCCTTCGATCAGTCCTCCTTCAAAAAGAATATCTACCTGATAATGTCTTTTGAAATCTTTAAGCACATCTCTCAGTTTTAAAGCAGTCGGAGCCAAAGCTTCTGACTTTGGGGGCAGTTTTTGTGCTTTGGCATAAGTCTGCGACCGGCTTGGCTGTCCGCAGTAAAATACCGAAAGCGTGATCCCTACCCAAAACGATTTTTGCAGGCTTTTCTTCATAAAATAGGAATGGTTTAGCGGCTATTGTTTATCAGTAAGCATTACGGTATCACCCGTTTTGACGATGTTTATATCGAAAATCTCGGATATGATGCCCAGCAATTCGTCCGCATTTTCGGCTCGAAAAGACCCTACTAAAGTGCGTTTTGCCAGTGTTCTGTCCCCGATGACGACCCGAACGCCATAATTTTCTTCCATAATTTTTGAAAACTCCTCCAAAGAAGTATCCTCAAATACAAACCGATGGTCTTTCCATGCGGCATATTTTTCGGGTTGGGAAGTGACTTCCTGTCGAAGACGATTTTTTGGATCAAGGGTTACGAGATCTCCGGGCTTCATCATTACCTGTTTCCGGGCTTTTCCTTCGAGATAACGTAGCTGAACTTTTCCTTTATTCAACACTACTTTGGCACTTTGGCGGCGGGAATACACCGTAAACTCTGTCCCCAAAACAATGATCTCTACTCCTTTTTCGGTTTTGACTACAAACCTTTGATGATCAGGCGTATGGGTTACTGCAAAATTGGCTTCCCCGTTCAGAAAAACTTCTCGGGTGGAAGAACCGAAGCCGAAACGAGGTACCTGCAACGAAGAATTGGCATTGAGAGTTATTTTCGTTAAATCGCTGAGTTGAAGAGACTTCGTTTCACCGAATGTCGTCGTGTATGTTTGATAAATTAAGTTGTCTTTGAAAGCCCAACCTCCGATCAACATCCCTAAAATAAAGCAGGCAGCCATCAGCCACCTTCCCAAATACCGGCGAACCGGCAGCGACGGAGTATCGGCCGAAAGAATAAAATCAGGGTTGGCATCATAATGATCCGCTTTGGCGTGGAAGCGATCAATGGCATCCTGCAATCGCACCATATACTGCGGATGTTGGTATTCATATTCAACCAGCCATTTATAAAACTGCTCTTCATTGGCCGGATTTTTTATCCACTCGTCAAGCATCTGTTTTTGCAAAGCAGTAGTTTTGCCGGACAGATAACTGAATATGAATTCCTTAGAGATTTCTACGTTCATTGAAGTATTTTTTTTTCAGACAAATCGGTTTTTACATTCCTTACCGTTATTTCTGATGATTTATTCTAAAAACCGACTGAGATGAAAGGCGATTAATGACAACAACCATTTGTCTTTGAGGAGATTTCGAATGTATTGATTGGCCCGGTTGAGTTGAACATCCACTGTCTTGACCGACAGATTAAGTTCGTCGGCAATCTCTTGGTATTTTTTACCTTCAAATTTTCGCATGAGGTAAATACGCCGCCTTTCAATGGGCAGTTTATTGACGGCTTCTTCTACATCATGATACAGTTCTTCAAACTCGCTGAGTTGATCGGGTTGCTGTTCGTGAAGTGAGGGTTGTTGAGATGCTTCCAGTAAATCAGCTTTTCGGCTTAAATCCCAACGCAGGTAATTATACGACCGATTGCGAACAGTACGAAATAAGTACAAACGATAAGAGGTAGTAATTTCCTGAAATGTCCGGTTAGTGTAAAATTGAAAGAAAATTTCAGAGACCAGATCTTCCGCTGTTTCACGCGAACCGACAAACTTCACCGCGTGAGTACACATGGGTTGGTAGTATCGTTTGTACAACAACTCCACCCCAAGGCGAAGGTTGGCTTCCAGTGTTTTGCGAATAAACAATTCATCATCCGACTCAGCCGCCCCCTTTGTATCTGCTGAATGCGGAATTAAGGGCTTGCCCAATGGCAGCGATTCCTCTTTTTCAGGATTTTCGTTGTAAGCCTGTTTCATCTTTCTTGCCTTGCGATAATTTCTTAAAGGGGAGATTTCCTTTTCGTTATCTGTTACTAAGACAAGTTAGACGGACAAAACTCCTTACAGAAAATAGGAAAATACTTTTATTTTTTTGAATGATGTCAATTTCGGAATACCGTTTTATCCTAAAATGTTGTCGGATACTGTCAATGGCAAGCATAAAATCAGCAGGTTTTCCTGTACTTTTGTCCCAAAGTTTCACCGTCGCCAATGCACCGCTTCTTATTTTTCTTCTTACTGATTCCCTTTCTTTTTCATCAATCAGCTGCTGCGCAAACCAAACGTTACACCTTCGAAAAAGGATTGATGGGTTCTCCGTTTAAGCTTGTTTTTTATACATCTGACGATTCTTTGGCCCAAAAAGCGGCCCAAAATGCCTTCAAGCGCATCGAGCAATTGAATGAGATCATGAGCGATTATGCCGATGGCAGTGAGATCAATCGGCTTTCTGCCCGCTCCGGTTCAGGAGAATGGGTACCGGTCAGCAAAGACCTGTTTGCCATTTTAGCTATTTCACAAGAGATCAGTCAAAAAACCAACGGTGCTTTTGATTGTACGATCGGCCCAGTAGTACAGGTATGGCGACGCGCCGTTCGGCAACGGGTTTTCCCGACTAAGCAAGAGATTCGGGAAGCAAAGGCAAAAATCGGCTATCGAAAAATGAAACTTGATACCGTAGGACAAAAAGTGCTGTTGACCCAACCGGGGATGCGTTTGGACATTGGCGGACTTGGCAAAGGCTTTGCCGCCGAAGAAGCCGTCAAAGTATTGAAAACCTACGGAATCACCTCGGCAATGATGGATGCCGGCGGCAAAATCGTGCTGACGGATGCCCCTCCCGGAGCAAAAGGATGGAAAATTGTGATTTCCAACGGCAGTGATTCGTTAAAAACTTTAGAGTTGGCCAATACCACTTTAGCTACTTCCGGGCCGACGTATCGCCATTTGGATTTTAACGGAGTACGCTACTCGCACATCGTTGACCCCAAAACCGGTATCGGTCTCCGCTTTCACGTCAGAACAACGGTCATTGCCTCCGACGGCACCGTCTCCGACGCTTTGGCTACTGCTTTCAGCGTGTCCGGTATCAGGAAATCCAAAAAATTGCTGAAGTATTTTCCCGGCAGTAAAGTTTGGCTGGTCGAAATCCGAAACGGACGGGTTCAAAGTTGGGAAATGTTGGAATAGGCCGCTTGCTTTTATCCCCCGAACGCTGCCCGATAAGCCATGGGTTTTTGGTGTTTTAAAAGGCGAAAGGAACGATTAAAATTGGAGAGATTATGAAATCCGCATTCAAAAGCGATGTGCTGAATGCTTTTTTTATTTTCGATCAACATGCGGCAGGCGTACCCGATACGGACTTCGGTTAAAAACTGAACAAAGGTTTTTTGGGTGCGATTTTTGAAATAACGACAAAAATTCGGCACTGACATATGGGCAATAGCGGCCGCTTCTTCGATCAAAATGCGCCGATTGAACTGCGAAAGCGTAAATTCATAGACCCGATTGATCGTATCTGTATCAAATCGGTGGTAAGAGTCCA
Source organism: Spirosomataceae bacterium (assembly GCA_046329125.1). GTDB lineage: Bacteria > Bacteroidota > Bacteroidia > Cytophagales > Spirosomataceae > Runella. The sequence continues at coordinate 46,552 of JAXLVD010000029.1, forward strand.
AAAAACCTTCACTGCTCAGAAACACCGTTTCTTCCGATTCCGCAATAAGCTCCAAAACCGTCAGAAACAGCCCGATTCGCTGAATACCCTTCGAGCTTTCGATCAACTGTGTCATCAAGATCAACACTTTTTCTCGGGTATTTCCCGTGATGCGTAAGCCGCGCTTTGCTTTTTCAAAAAGCCGCCGAATCCCTTCCATTTCTTTCAGTTTCAAAAAATCTCTCCCGAAACAATCCGGCAAAAACTGCACTACCTGTGACTCTACCTCTAAGGTGGCACCGGGGCGAAAATAGATCGGATCATTTTTCCAAACGTGGGGCAGATTGCTTCCCAACAGAATCAAATCTCCTTCTTCAAAGTCCTCAATGCTGTCGCCGACAAACCGGGTTCCCCGACTTCTGACAATGTGTGTTAACTCCAATTCCGGATGAAAATGCCATTTTTCGTACAAATAAGGCAGTTTATCGATCCGGGCTACAAACGAATAATCAGCTGACGGATTCACCTTTCGCAGAATAGCTTGCATGATATAATACTGTTGTTAATCCAATATTTTGTTAAAATTGATAATATTTCACCAAAACTGTATAATATTTCATAGAATACTTGTTGCTGTATCTCTTTACTTTGCATAGAATTATTCTTCGTTACCTATCAAAACCCCACTTGCATGAAACTGTACCGTACCCGTCAGGGCATTATCATTGAATCAGAAGACCGCTTTTTTCTTTCCTCACAAAAAGACTGGGACGCGTACATCAATCGGGACGATCTGTTTAAGGCCATTACTGAAGAGGTAAAAACACTTTCAGCGAATGCTTCACTCAAAGAGGCGGTAGCCTCCAATACCCTCCCCCCTATCCATCAGCAGGAAGTGTGGGCATCGGGAGTCACCTATATGAAGAGCCGGGAAGCCCGTATGGAAGAGTCTAAAGATGCCGGGGGAGGTGATTTTTACGCCCGAGTTTACGAAGCAGACCGCCCGGAACTGTTTTTCAAAGCTACAGCCGCCCGAACCGTAGGCAGTGGTGATCATGTGATTATCCGTCGCGACTCGAAATGGAACGTACCGGAACCGGAACTGACTCTCTTTGCCACATCCTACGGTAAGATCGTAGGATATACCTGCGGCAACGACATGAGCTCCCGCGACATTGAAGGAGAAAATCCGTTGTATTTACCGCAAGCCAAAAGTTACGACGGAGCCGCGGCGATCGGCCCTTGTTTGTACGTACCGGGTCAACCGATAGATCCCGATGCCGAAATAAATATTACCATCAACCGAAACAGCGGAACGGTTTTTGAAGGCAACATTTCCATTAACCGAATGAAGCGGAAACATACCGAATTGATAGAGTACCTGTTTCGTGAAACGTCGTTTACTCATGGCGTGTTTCTTATGACCGGCACCGGCTTGGTTCCTCCTAACGACTTTACCTTGGCCGTGGGCGACGAAATCCGTATAACTATTGAACACATTGGAACACTGATTAATACCGTTACTCAAAAATTACCGAATTCATGAATTTACTGGGAAAACAACTGATCGGAGTTTCTGTATCGGCCGAAGGAGAAAGCACCTTTCAAGCCTTTAATCCAACCACCGGGGAGAAACTTCCGACAAGATTTTATAAAGCCACCAAAAACGAATTAGAAACGGCAGCCCAAAAAGCGAGGGCTGCCTTTAAAATTTACCGAAAAAAATCAGGCTTGGAGAAAGCCGCTTTTCTGGAAAAAATAGCCGAAGAAATTGAAGCCATCGGCGATGACTTGGTACAGATTGCTACGGCAGAGACCGGTTTGCCCGCGGGTCGTATTCAGGGAGAACGCGGCCGTACTACCGGTCAATTGCGCTTATTTGCCCAATTGCTCAAAGAAGGATCATGGGTCAATGCCCGCATCGAAACCGCCCTTCCCGACCGTCAGCCGGCCCCTAAACCGGATCTGAGAATGATGCATCGGCCTTTGGGCCCTGTGGGGGTATTCGGGGCGAGCAATTTCCCCTTAGCTTTTTCGGTCGCCGGCGGTGATACCGCGTCCGCTTTAGCGGCCGGTTGCCCCGTCATTGTCAAAGCCCATTCGGCCCACCCCGGTACTTCTGAAATGATAGGAGCGGCCATTCAGCGGGCTGCTGTCCAATCCCAAATGCCCGACGGTGTTTTTTCACTATTGCATGGAAGCGGTGCTGAAGTAGGTTCTGCGTTGGTACTGCATCCCCACATCAAAGCCATCGGATTTACCGGTTCTTTTCAAGGGGGGATGGCCTTGTTTCAGTTGGCAGCCAATCGTCCTGAGCCCATCCCGGTCTATGCGGAAATGGGCAGTACCAACCCCGTCTTTATTTTGCCTCAGATCATGAAAGAAAAAGGGGCTGCCATAGCACAGCAATTTGCCGCTTCCGTTACTTTGGGAGTGGGTCAATTCTGTACCAATCCGGGAATGTTGATCATCAACAAAACAGAAGCCTATCCGGCCTTTTTAGCGGATTTGGAAAGCCAATTTAAAAACGCAGCCGGCGGCGTTATGTTAACCCAAGGAATTCAGAGTGCTTTTCATCACGGCGTCTCTAAACATTTGGAACACGAAAACGTGGCGGTCATTGCTCAAGGCAATAGTGGAAACGGATTTACGGCGGTCCAACCGGTCTTATTCAAAACAGACGCGCAGGCTATCGTTTCCAATCCTGAGTTATCGGAAGAAATTTTCGGCCCGGCCAGTGTGTTGGTCGAAGCCCAAAGCAAAGAAGAACTGTTACACATAGCTGAAAATTTAGATGGGCATTTGACTGCTACCATCCACGGAACTCCGGAAGAGCTGGAAGAGTATGCCGATCTGATCGAATTGTTGGAACAAAAAGTGGGTCGTTTACTCATCAACGGTTTCCCGACCGGGGTAGAAGTATGCCATGCCATGATGCACGGCGGGCCTTTCCCGGCCTCTACGGATTCGCGAAGCACGTCAGTAGGTACCGCGGCTATTTACCGTTTTACCCGTCCGGTGAGTTACCAAAATTTTCCCGAAGGACTGTTACCGGACGAATTGAAAAGCAGCAATCCATTGCAGGTTTGGCGTTTGGTAAACGGCGAATTTACAAAAGCATAAAATGTTTTTATTTTGATAGGTTAAATAAGTGAGTCAAGGTCTTCGGCGTTGCCGAAGACCTTCTTTTACTCATAAGTCATTAAATCACCATGCAACATAAAGTTTTGAAAGTTAATGCCTCTGATAATGTTATCGTGGCACTTCGCCCACTGGAAGCAGGCGAAACGATTGAATTTGAGGGCGAAACCTATACTTTACCGCGGGCTATTGCGGCGAAACACAAGTTTGTCACGGAAGATTTGGCTCCCGGCGACCACGTCACCATGTACGGAGTATTGGTAGGGAAAGCCACACAACCGATTGCCCGAGGAGAGCAGATCACTACGTTCAACCTCAAGCATGAGTCGGACGAGTATTCGGTAGCAAAACGTAAACCGCAAACCGATTGGAAAGCGCCGGATATTTCTAAATGGGAAAATCGTACGTTTATGGGTTTTCCCCGTTCTGACGGGCAGGCGGGTACAAACAATTATTGGTTAGTAGTTCCCTTGGTATTTTGTGAAAATCGCAATATTCTGAAATTGAAAGAGGCCTTTGATAAAGCATTGGGCTATGCCTTTCCGGACATCTATCAAAAACAGGTAGAAGACTTGGTGAAATTGTATGAAAAAGGCAATAACGATGCACTGAAGCAATACAATGCCACGGACCGAGCGAATGAAACCGGTCATCAGCCGCTGCTCAAAAACTTGGACGGGATTAAATTTCTGACACACGAATCGGGCTGCGGAGAAAGCAATCAGGAATCGGCGCTTTTAGCGGCGCTGTTTGGGGCGTATGCCAACAATGCGAATGTAACGGGGGTTACCGTGCTGAGTTTGGGTTGCCAAAAAACCCAATTCACCGATATGATGAGTGAGATCAAAAAACGAAACCCGAATTTTGACAAACCGGTCCTGTTTTTTGAGCAACAAGCCTACGGCACTGAATTTGAAATGATGTCGGCGGCTATCAAAGAAACCTTTGTGGCCTTACTCGACGCCAATAAACTGGAGCGTCAGCCGGTACCGCTTTCCAAATTGAATATTGGCCTGAAATGCGGCGGTTCTGATGGTTTCTCGGGCATTTCTGCCAACCCCGTTTTAGGGCAGCTGTCCGATTTGGTGGTAGCCTTGGGCGGTAAAACCTATTTAGCCGAATTTCCGGAACTCTGCGGGGTAGAACAAGAACTGATCGACCGCTGTGTTACGGAAGAAAAAGCGGCTAAGTTTGAAACCTTAATGCGCGATTACGCCGCCAAAGCCGAAGCCGTAGGGGCCGGTTTTGACATGAACCCTTCTGCGGGTAATATCAAAGACGGTCTCATCACCGACGCCATCAAATCAGCCGGGGCGGCTAAAAAAGGAGGCACTGCTCCCATCGCTGACGTATTGAACTACACGGAAGTCTCGAAAGTGCCCGGTCTGCATTTGGTCTGTACCCCCGGTAATGACGTATTGGCCACGACCGGACAAGCGGCTGCCGGTGCTACCATCACCTTGTTCACTACGGGTTTGGGTACGCCTACGGGCAATCCTGTCAGCCCGATGGTGAAAATCTCAACCAATACGAAATTGGCTCAGAAAATGCCCGACATCATTGATTTCGATTGCGGAGCTATTATTGACGGTGATAAAACCATTGAACAAACCGCCGAAGAATTGCTGGAATATTGCATTGACTTGGCAAGCGGTAAATTCAAAACCAAAGCCCAACTCCTGGGACAGGATGATTTTATGCCTTGGAAAAGAGGGGTAAGTTTATAAATTTCGATTGCTTTTTAATCCGATTAACCCATAAGTGCAAGACTTGCACTTATGGGTTAATTTTTTTGATAAACAGAGTATTATATTTTATTTTCTTCCAAAAAATGTGTTTTGTTCTTAGCTTTCCACGCTTTGTATTTTTCCCGCATACACTGCCCGCAGGGGCGAAATCCGGCGAGAATAGCTTCCTCTTCAAAACCAAAGAAAACACGATTTTCTATTTTCATTCGTTTACCCGCTTTGCAATGCAGCGTTCCGTAGATCCGCAACGGTCTGTTCCCTCCTAATTTTAAGGCTCCGTTTTTTAGGTATTTTTTGACTTCCTCCGAAGTCAAGTCAAGGTGATGAACCATAAAGTTTATGACAAAGCATCGTGGAAAATAATCCCGAGCGTATAGCGATTTCCCGATAAAACTTCGCTTACTCCGTGTTTCATCTGTACCCGATAATACCCTTTGCTTCCTTTCACGGGACGGAAACTCGTCGTGAATAGCAGCATATCTCCTTTTTGGGGAGTGAGAACGATTGCCTTCGATTGGGCTCGCGGGGTTTGTTGTGTCAGTACAAACTCTCCCCCGGTGTAGTCCTCTTCGGGTTCATTCAGAAATAAGACAACCTGTATCGGGAAAAAGACCTCTCCGTATAAATCCTGATGGAGAGTGTTATGTCCTCCCGAACCGTATTTTAAAATCAGCACCGTTGGCTTTGTCTGATCCTGCGCATGACATTGGTCTTGAAAATCTGAAAATCGACTCGGAAAGTCGGTCTTTATTTTTAACACATTCATCCAAGTATTAGCAATTTCAGACAGAAAAGGATACATTTTTTCGCGAATTGATTGAAGTAGTGGCGGCAATGGGTACTTGAAGTATTGATATTCTCCCAAGCCGAAACGATGACGCTCCATTACCACTTTCTTACGATACAGGGCGGTATTTTCGTAATTTTCAATCAGTTCGCAGCATTCTTCGTTTGTTAAAAGTCTCGGCACTAAAGCATATCCTTTTTGGTGCATGGATGCGGATAAGTTCGGCCAATCCATCATTGCAATTCTTTGGTCAATTGGAATCATCATGTTTAGGCAGTTAATTCCGTTTGCGCCGCTTCCCAGCCGATTATGGCCGTTTTTCGATTGCTTCCCCAATGGTACTGCCCGAATACGCCCGTAGCTTGAATCACCCGATGGCAAGGAATCAAAAAAGCAACGGGGTTATCCCCAATCGCCGTCCCGACCGCTCTGGAAGCCGTCGGTTTCTGAATCTGATGCGCTATTTGTCCGTAAGTAGCCAATTTTCCCATCGGGATTTTTAACAAACTTTCCCATACTTTCAACTGAAAATCAGTACCCTTCAAATGCAGTTTGATTTGGTGGAGTTTTTGCCAGTCATGAGTAAAGATCAATAGGGCATTTTGTTGGTTCAGATCTAAAATATGTTGAAATCGGGCATTCGGAAATGATTTTTGCAATACCTCAAAAGCCGTTTGTTCATCATCAGCAAAAGCAATGTGACAGATACCTTTCGGAGTAGATGCAACCAAAATATTGCCGAAGGGTGTTTGGGCATAGCTGTAATTAATGACTAAATTTTCCCCTCCGTTTTTGTATTCACCGGGCGTCATTCCTTCGATTTTCACAAACAGATCATGTAACCTTCCGGTACCGGAAAGCCCTGTTTCATAAGCCGCATCAATGAGCGTGGCTTGTCTATCATTCAAGATGCTTTTGGCATATTCCACACTGAGGTATTGGATAAATTTTTTGGGACTGACCCCGGCCCATTCGCTGAATAAGCGTTGAAAATGAAACGGACTCAAATGTACTTTTTCAGCAATAGCTTCTAAAGTTGGCTGTTGTCGGAAGTTCTGATGGAGATACCCGATAGCTTCTTCAATTTTCCGATACGTGACTGCATCTTGTGTTTTCATTCCTGTTTTTCGTTTTATTTCGACACAAATGTACCCCTTGCCTACCCCCCTTAAAACCCGAAAATTGCTGTCTGTACGCCTCCCAACCCTAATTTTGTAATAATTGCCCGAATAACATTTCCCTATCCATATAAACCGCTGATTATAAGCTTATTGAGACTTATTCGATTTTATTATTACATTTTTAGGGAAGCTTTTCATTCAAATGCCTGAAGAAAGCATATCAAACAAAAAAGGTAAAAAAATATAATTTTTTTAATTATGCGCTGTATTATTCCTGTAATACAATGGCATATAGCGTCTAAATATGACAAAAATAGGGTCTTCCGGCTTTTCTCTATAACATTTTTAGGGTGCCAACTATTACAAAATTAGGGTACCTGATTTTCCTTATAATTGTGATTTTTTACCTTAAAAACAACAAATAATTATATAATTTATTAAAAAACGACAATATATTTAGTAAAAACTCCCCAAATTTTCTACAGATTGGGCCAATACTACCTCCAGATTTTCAATTTTACATTCCAACTATATCATTTTTAGGGTGCCCTATCGGTTATTTTCTGTCAACTATAACATTTTTAGGGTTGGAGAAAATCTTTCTTTTTAAAGAAAGCCTTTCTCTTATCAAAAACGTAACTTGTTGATTTTAAGGATTTTTCTAAAAGTTATTGGGATTAAAAAAAAGAAATTTTTAAAAAACATCATCAAGAGCCGTGTTTGATGCTTTCTTTTCTTTTTAATCTTTTTAAATACTTTCGGAGGCCGTAACTTGCTGAATTTCAATTTATTATAAGCCTAACTATAACAAATTTAGGGTTAACTATAACAAATTTAGGGTTAACTATAACAAATTTAGGGTATAACTATAACAAATTTAGGGTTAACTATAACAAATTTAGGGTTAACTATAACAAATTTAGGGTTTTGTGTGGATAACTTCATTTTAATTGATACATTTAGGATTCAAATCAGTGGTTTATATGTCAGAACAACCCGAACAAGTAGCCATAACGGATGAATCAAAAAAGGAAAAGCCCCGCTTGATCCGCTTGATTCGGAAGTCGAATGACTTGGTGGAAGGAAAGTACCGTTTCGATATTTGGGAAATGCGGGTATTTACCAAAACCCTGACCATGATCCATAAAGATGATGAAGATTTCAGACCCTACCGCATTTATCTGAAAGATATTATCAGCGATTTTGGTTTAGAGCAAAATAAACAGTCGTATAAATTTCTGAAAGAGGGAGCCGAAAAATTAGCAAGGAGGGAAATTCGTGCCATTGCGCCGACACCCGAAGGAGAAATGGAACTGCTGACCCATATTGCCGCAGGAGTCAAAAGTTTTACCAATCACAGTTCCGGTAAGTACATTGAAGTCTCTTTCCACCCGGAAATGAAACCGCACTTGCTGCAATTGCAGTCGCAGTTTTTGATGTACGACATTAAAAACATCCTGCGTCTTCAGAGTTCGTTTTCCATTCGCATCTATGAGTTGTTAAAGCAATATGAGAAAATCGGAAAGCGAAAATTTACGATCGACGAATTAAAGGAGATTTTGGATGTGGCCGATAAATACCCCTTATATGCTAATTTTAAGCAACGGGTCATTATCAAAGCTCAGGAAGATTTAGCCGACTTTACCGATATTCAATTTACGTTTGAGGAAGAAAAACAGGGAAAAGCGGTATATGCCATCATTTTCTACATTGAAAGAAATCGGGACTTTACAGATGAAGCCGCACCGATAACGGCCGACAAAATTCTTCCTCTCTCCTCTCCTATTCCCGATAATCCGGAAGCGGTTGAGATCTATGATTTGTTGAAGGATTTTAAAGGAGCAAATATCCAAACTGTACACGATTGGTTAAAACAGTTTTCGGCCGAGCATATACGTCAGCGCATCATGTTGGTCAAGAATCAAATGGCATTGGGAAGTAAGTTGCGCAATCCGATGGGATATTTGCAAAAAATAATGACTCAGGTAAATTTGTTTGACCCAATCGAAGAAGTAAAACAGGAAAAACACCAAGTGGTGGCACAGCACTTGCAAACGCAACAGACGATTCAATTGCTCGAAGCCGAATTGGAAAAACTTCAGGTAGAACATTATAACACTCAAAGTCGCATCATCGATAAATTGCTGGAAGAAGATGAACATATACGTCAGGAAGTGTACAGTTATATTCAAAACAGTAACTTTTATGACCGTCGCTACACGCCGGAACAAAACCGAAAAAAAGGAATGATACAGGGGATGGTCTTCGGAAAAGTAAAACAACACAAACCGGCTTTATTTGAGGAAATGGACCGAGAGTTTGAACAGCACGAAAAAAAACTCAAAAGCCAACTTCGATCTTTGGGTTGGGACAGATAATGAATACTTTCCTCAACCGGGAATTTAAATGATGGATTATTCTTTCGGAAAAATGCAGGAATTAATGCCTACTCGGTACTTTTAGATAAAAAAACAAGAAATCTGTCCTAATTTATGAAATCTGCCGGTCTGCTCCTTTGTTTACTTCTTTTCAGTTTCGGTTGGATCGCCCTAACCCCTAAAACGAAAATTTCGGTTCCTCCTTCTCCTAAAAAAACAGAGTTACGAATCATACAGGACGAAAAAGCCGGTACCATTTCGATTTTCCGAATCACCGGAAAGCAACCGATTTTGGTGCAAAATGCCAAAGCTGATTTTCGGCCCTACCTTCATCCGATAGCCGCACCCGACGGTAAAGGCGTGTTGACGGAATACAGTCCGGGACATCACAAACATCAAACCGGTATTTATTGGGGATTTACCCGAGTGAACGGTCGAGATTATTTCCATCATCCGGAAGGTGATTATTGGCGACGGGTTTCGGCCAAAGTAATCAAAAGCAAGGGAACGGAAGTAAAATGGGAAACGGTGTATGATCTGCTGGATGAGAAAGGACAACCTGTATTAACGGAAACACAAACGTGGGTCATGCGTGAACAGGACGGCAAATACCTGTTAGATCTGGAATGGGCCGGGGAAGCTCAAACGGATGTGACCATCGGCAAATACGATTACGGCGGATTGTTTGTACGGATGCCGTGGAAACAGGGCATGCCCGGAGAGGTAGTCAATGCGGCCCGTCAAAAAAATGAAAAAGCCGAAGGGCAACGGGCGGGTTGGGTAGATGTAGGAATGCAGGTAGAAGGACGGAATGATATGGCGCACATAGCTGTATTGGATCATCCCGAAAATAAAGGGTTTCCGCAACATTGGCGGGTGGACGGGCAGTTGGGAATCGGCCCGGCCAAAGCACGCCTGAATGATTGGCAAATCAAAAAAGGGAAAGTAGAGGTCATCAAGCACGAATTGGTGGTTTATACGGGGACTTTCAATGATGTGAAACTCAACGCGATTTGGAGCGATTACAGCGGACAGGAGATGATGTATTCGCTGTGGGGAATCGCTCAACAGGAAGGCCGCGATGCTAAGTTTCTGAGCCCGGAAGAAGCCGTGGCCAATATGACCCTCAAAGAAGGTTTTCAAGTGAATACTTGGGCCTCAGAGCCCATGATGACCCAACCGATGGCTTTCTGTTGGGACGACCGAGGGCGGTTGTGGATCGCCGAAAACCGAGATTATGAATCACGCGGCCACGGGTTTTCCAATGCGGGCAACAGTCGCATTCTGATTTTGGAAGATACCAACCATGATGGCGTGGCCGATACGAAGAAAGTATTTTTGGAAGGCATTGCATTTCCGGCAGCCATGGCGGTCGGTTTCGACGGATTGTTTTTAGGAGCCCCGCCTAATTTACTTTTTGTCCCTGACCGCAATCATGACGACGTAGCCGATATGGCCAATATTGAGGTACGATTGACCGGCTGGGGCATACGAGACCGCCACGAAACACTGAACAGCCTGCATTGGGGACCGGATGGGTGGCTGTACGGCTGTCAGGGTTTTGCTACCCCCTCCAAAGTAAGAAAACCTGAAGGTAAAGGCAAGTTATACCGACACAAAGACCCGTTTCCGGAAGATATTTTACAGGGAGAAGGGGTGGATATCAACGGCGGTGTGTGGCGCTATCATCCTGTAAAAGACAAATTTGAAGTAGTGGCTCACGGATTCAGCAATCCTTGGGGAATTGACTACGATGCAAAAGGACAATTGTTTATCAGTGCCTGTGTCATTCCGCACATGTGGCATGTCATCCCGGGCGGAATATACCACCGACAGGGCGGACAGCACTTCAACCCCTACATTTACAGCGACATCCGCACTATAGCCGATCACAGTCACCGTTCTGCCCACGGCGGTGCCCGCGTGTACCAGTCAGATGCTTTTCCGCAGGAACACCGAGGGCGCATTTTCATGGCAAACATTCACGAGCATGCTGTATTGTCGGATATTTTAGAAAAAAGAGGTTCGGGATTTGTCGCCAAACACGGTGACGAACTGCTGATGGCCAACAATGCCCAATGGGTCGGCTTCAGTATGGAAGTTGGCCCGGACGGCGGATTGTACGTTTTGGATTGGCACGATGCCGATATTTGCGGAAAAGAAGTCATCAACGGAGAAACAGGGCGTATTTTCCGGATCATGCCTAAAGAATCGTTGGCTCAAAATTGGACCGGGCGTTTTGAGGACCTTTCCAAATTATCAGATAAACAACTGGCAGAGCTTCAAACCAGCCCGAGTGATTGGCACGCCCGCAGAGCACGAGTCATTTTACAGGGGCGTGCCGTAAAAGGCAGTATCAATAATGGAGCTGTTACGACTTTGCAAACCATTTTTCAGGAAAACACTAATGTCGATTACCGACTTCGTGCCTTGTGGGGGTTACATCTTACGAAAACCCTTTTTACGGCCGATTTACAAGCCGCTCTCAGCGATAAAGATGAACACATACGGGCCTGGTCGGTGCAACTGTTATGCGAGGATAAAGCCCCCTCAGCAGAAGCTTTGAATATGTTTGTCAAAATGGCCAAAGAAGACCCGTCTCCCGTAGTCCGGCTGTATTTAGCATCGGCTATCCAACGCATTGACCCCGAAGCAGGATGGAAAATTGCCGAAAATTTGGCACGTCACGGAGAAGACAATGAAGATCATAATTTACCGAAAATGTTGTGGTTCGGATTAGAACCGTTGGTGAAAAACAATCCCCAACGAGCTTTAGAATTGGCTGCCCAAACACCGATTCCATTGATTGCTAAATACATAGCGCGACGGTTGGTAGATGCCAACAATCCGGAAGCTATCGTAACAACTTTGTCAAAGTTTCAAACTTTGACAAAGTTAAATGTTATCAGTTTGTTGGAAGGAATGCGGGATGGTTTGGAAGGACGATTTGACCTGAAAGCACCGTCCAATTGGGCGGCTGTTTACGCAAAACTGCGTCAGCAACAGGGAGAAACTGCTCAATTGGCTTTGCAAATTGCGCAGCGTTTCGGAGATACGGAAGCAACGCAGAAATTTATGGCTACGCTTAAAAATAAAAATGCTCCTTTAGCCCAACGTCAGCAGGCGTTGCAATCCATTGCAGCCCGTAAACGCGAAGAATTGGCAGAGGAAATCCCGAGTTTATTGAATGAGCCCAAACTTCGTCCGGAAGTAATCCGTGCTATTGCTGATTACGACAAAGAACCCTTAGCCAAACTGTTGATCGCTAAATACAAAGACTTTAACCCTGTTGAAAAACAGTTGGCTATTCAAACCCTTTCTTCAAGGCCGAAGTACGGATGGCAATTGACACAAGCCCTTAAAAATCAAACCATTCCTAAAGGAGATGTGCCGGCTTATGCTGCGCGACAACTGTTGCGCGTAGTAGGAAGCGGCTTTATCGAAGTCTGGGGGCCGATTGAGCAAGAGCCGTCGTTGGAAAAATCTTATTCCAAATACCAGCGCATGATCACCGATAAAGCCGTAGCGTCGGCCAATGCGGTCAAGGGCGAAGCAGTTTTTCAACGTACCTGCGGCAGCTGCCACAAAATGTACGGTAAAGGAGGCAATATCGGTCCGGATTTGACCGGCTCCAATCGTGCTAATTTGGATTACCTCTTGTTCAACGTGCTGAACCCAAGCGGTGAGATTCAAGAAGACTACAAATTGGTCGTTGTTACTACTCGGGACGGGCGAACTTATTCGGGTAATATCGTTTCTGAAAACGAACGCCAATTGACGATGCGGGTAGTTGGGCAAGAAGCTGTAACGGTCAATAAATCGGCGATTCAGTCGCGGGAAGTAATGCCGACATCATTGATGCCGGTAGGCTTGTTTGATTCCCTTTCCGAAACCGAAGTCTTGGATTTGGTGAAGTACCTGCGAACCATGAACGGCCCCAAGCAAGCTCAGAAATAAGCTCCGCTTTACGATTTTTACGCCCCCAAACCGATATCGGTTTGGGGGCGTTTTATTTACTTCAATTGGGTTTCTGCAAAGTATTTCATCGCTTTACACAAGAATGCCGCGTATTCCGGCTGAGATTTACCGTCTGTTTGGGTAAAACGTTCGTCATCGGTTGCAACTCCCGAT
>JAXLVD010000003.1:0-571048 GCA_046329125.1 Spirosomataceae bacterium
TGTATTGACCAAACTCTTTGCATTTGATGCCCGCAATACCAACAAAACCCGCCGTGAGATGGTCAAATTCGGGATTGTGGCGGCTATCTCTTTCGGAATTACGGTAGGTTTTGCCGCTTTAACCCTCCAAATTTTGCACGCCTCCAACCCGACGGATGTCATTTACAATATTCCTTTAAGCTTTATTCCGGAAAAATACCGTGAAGTCAACGTAACGGAAGCTTCTTCCACTTTGGTCGGTATGGGGCTCAGCTTTATCAGTAATTATATTCTACACAAGACCTTCACGTTCAAAAGTACCGGCTTCTATAATCGCGCCAAAGCGGCTTTGAATTTGGGAAAAGATTAGAGGGCCGAGTTATGAGTACCGAGTTCCGGGTGTGGAGTAAGTAGCTTTAAATACACTAAGAGTTCGGCACTGATTACTCACTACTCGGCACTTACAACTCGGTACTTCCTACTCACTTCACTGCCTCCTGCGTTAATATCGCCATCCAGGTTTTGATACCTTCTACGTAGTTTCCGAGTCGGAGGTTTTCGTTGGCGGCGTGTTGATTGTTGTCAGAATTGACCATTGGCACGTGAATCGCCGGCAAGTTGAGCTCTCGCAAAAACGGCACAATCGGTACCGAGCCCCCCGTCATTCGGATCTTGATCGGCTCTTTGCCGAAAGTACGCTTTATGGCAGCCGTCAGCCAACGGTCGGGATAAATACCGAAATCGGTACGGAAAGGCAACATGCGCGATTCACTTTCTTTCAGGGTTACTATTTTCGGATGTTGCAGTCGCTCGGCGTCGGTAGGTTTGCGGTCAATTACCCAATAACCTTTGGCCTGAATGTGTTTTCGGATCAGATCAATCAAACGGTCGGGGGTAGATTCAGGAACTAAACGGAGGTCAATTTCGGCAGTGGCTTCGTTGGGAACGATGGTATTGGCTTTTTCACCGATGTTAGCACAAACCAGACCGCGTATATTCAAAGACGGATATTGCAAAGCTTCCTGATAATTGGCCCCGACTTTATCGGGTTGACTGAATACCAGTTTTTGTCGGATCAGTTCCGGGTCGTCGGGTACTGCCGCTAAGATTTTTTGAGCATTGGCATCAATCGTGATGCCGTCGTAATAGCCCGGGATGGTCACGCGGCCGTCTTCGTCTTTCATAGAGGCTAACAACTGAGCCATACGCAGGGCGGGATTCGGGGCATAATTGCCGTAGTGGCCGCTGTGTTGCGGCGTTTTTGGGCCGTAAGTTGTCAGCGTGACGGTAGCAATACCGCGACACCCATAGGTCAGCGTAGGTTCGTTGGAAAGGTGTCTTCCGCCATCCATCACCATCAGAAAATCAGCGGCTAATTTGTTTTTATACGTTTTGACCATGGCAGCCAAATGCGGCGCGCCGATTTCTTCCTCACTGTCCAAAATCACTTTGAGATGATAAGGCGATTTCACGTTTTCCTTCTGCATCATGTCTAAAGCGGCCAACAGCATCAGGATCGGGCCTTTGTCGTCGGCTACTGCGCGGGCAAAGATGCGCCATTCGGGGTCGTAGCCGGTTTTCAGGTTGTTCCAATCTATCATTTCCCACTTTCCGTCGGCGGTGCGCTTTTTCAGAACGGGTTTATAGGGCGATTCTTGCTGCCAGTTTTCGGGCTCTACGGGTTGACCGTCGAAGTGCATGTAGAAAAGTAACGTTTTCAACGGCCCTGTGGCGGCTGTAGCAGGTTTCTTTTCGGCAAAAAAGACGGGGTGCCCTTCCGTGGGTAAAAATTCGGCGGTGAACCCCTGTTTTTCAAAGGCTTTTTTCAGCCAATCCAAATTGGGCTGAATGTGTTCTTTAATATGGGCATTGCTGGGCAAAGACATAAAATCGTACAAATTGCCATAGTAGTTCTTAACGTGCTTTTGGACAGTCGATTCTAAATCCGGCTTCGATTGAGCCATTGCAGTACTGGAGAAGATAAAAAGCCAAAAGTGTAAAAATGGTTTTTTCATTAGATTCACTATAGTTTTCGCGTTCTGATTGTTTTCTTACTTTACTGCTTCTTGGGTCAATATCGCTAACCAAGTTTTGATGCCTTCTGTATAGTTTCCGAGGCGCAAATTCTCATTGGCTGCGTGTTGATTATTGTCCAAATGAACCATAGGGACGTGAATAGCAGGTATATTCAGTTCCCGTAAAAAGGGAACAATCGGGACAGAGCCTCCCATCATTCTTATTTTTACGGGAGCTTTACCAAAGGTACGCATCATGGCTGCCGTCAGCCAACGGTCAGCATAGATGCCGAAATCAGTGCGAAAGGGTAATGACCCGATGACAGATTTGACAGAAGCTATTTTTTCATATTTCATTCTTTCGGCTTCGGTGGGCTCTCGACCGTCCAATACATAATATCCTTTACTTTTGATATGCTCTGTTACCAAACGGATCATTCGTTTCGGTTCTGTTTCCGGCACGAGACGTATATCAATTTCCGCTATTGCCTTGTCAGGAATAATGGTATTGGCTTTTTCTCCTACATTGGCTGAAACCAGCCCCCTGATGTTGAGTGAAGGGTATTGAAGAGCCTCCTGATAATTGGCACCTACTTTATCGGTACTTATAATACCGGCAGTTGCCTTTATTACAGTTTCATCGTCGGGAACGGCCGCCAAAATTTTACGAGTGTTGTCGTCTATCGTAATTCCATCATAGTATCCCGGAATGGTTACACGACCGTCTTCATCTTTCATAGAGGCAAGCAACTGTGCCAAACGTAAAGCGGGGTTGGGCAAATAGTTGCCATAGTGGCCGCTGTGCTGCGCTCCTCTGGCTCCATACGTTGCCAGGGTGAGTCTGACAATACCACGACACCCATACGTCAAAGTGGATTCGTTAGATAAATGTCTTCCGCCATCCATCACCATCATGAAATCGCCGGTCAGTTTATTTTTATAAGCCTTCACCATGTCTGCTAAATGGGGTGAACCGATTTCCTCCTCACTGTCCAAGATCACTTTGAGGTGATACGGTGACTTGATATTTTCTTTCTGCATCATGTCTAAAGCCGCCAACAGCATCAGGATCGGTCCTTTGTCATCGGAAGAGGCTCGGGCAAAAATGCGCCATTCAGGGTCATAGTCGGTTCTCAGGTTTTTCCACTCTATCATTTCCCATTTCCCGTCGGCGGTCCGTTTTTTCAGAACGGGTTTGTAGGGAGATTCCTGCTGCCAATTTTCGGGTTCTACGGGTTGGCCGTCGAAGTGCATGTAAAAGAGCAGCGTTTTGAGCGGTCCTGCAGCGGCGGCTGCGGGTTTTTTCTCTGCAAAAAAGACGGGATGACCCTCGGTGGGCAAAAATTCGGAGGTAAAACCTTGTTTTTCAAAGGCTTTTTTCAACCAATCTAAATTGGGTTGGATATGTTCTTTAATATGGGCATTGCTGGGCAAAGACATAAAATCGTACAAATCGCCATAGTAATTCTTGACGTGCTTTTGGA
The DNA here is from genome assembly GCA_046329125.1 of Spirosomataceae bacterium. Taxonomy (GTDB): domain Bacteria; phylum Bacteroidota; class Bacteroidia; order Cytophagales; family Spirosomataceae; genus Runella. The sequence continues at coordinate 3,479 of JAXLVD010000003.1, forward strand.
CAGTCGATTCTAAATCCGGTGTCGATTGAGCTTGGGTAATGACAACAGGAATGAGGAAGAGATACAGGAACTTTTTCATAGGTAGGAGAGGGTAGGAGTGAGGTTTGAGAGTTTTTATTTTATGGGTTCTTCGCCGAACACCCATTTGCCAAACCACTGTAAATTTTCTTCCATGACTTGGCGCATTTGTTTAGGCTTAGTGATTCCGTGACCAAAACCTTTATATACCACCATTTTTACGGGCACATTGTTGTCTTCCAACGCCAGGCGAAGTTCATACGCATTGGCTATCGGAACGCGTTTGTCCAATTCCCCGTGTTGGATCAATGTCGGGGTTTTGGCCGTTTTGATGTAGGAGATAGGCGAGGTCTTTTTATAGATTTCCGGGTCGTTCCAAGGCGTTCCTTTCAGGTATTGACGGGTAAAGGGAGTAATGTCGGTATTTTGATAATAGGTAGCCCAATTGGAAATGCCCGCTCCCACCGACGTTGCTTTGAAACGGTCGCTGAAAGTTGTGATGAACGCCGAAATGTAGCCGCCCTGACTCCAGCCCATGGCCCCTACTTTGTCTTTGTCGACTATGCCTTTGCCAATCAGAAAATCTACGCCTGAAATCACATCGTCGTAATCGCCCACTCCTAAATTACGAACATTCAAAGCGCGAAAGGCTTTTCCATATCCGGCAGAACCCCGATAATTGGGCCGTAGCACCAGGGCTCCTTTGGCCGTAAAAAGTTCGATGGGGTAGTAGCGGTCAGCAGTAATGCTTGGCAAGTCAATACCCGTAGGGCCGCCGTGAATCACTACCAGCAGCGGATATTTTTTGGTCGGGTCATAATTGGCCGGTTTGATTAAAATGCCCTCAATCGCAGCTCCGTCGCGCGATTTCCAGCTGACTACTTCACGGGTGGCGGTTTGGAAGGGTTGCAGTTGCTCACCCATTTGAGTGATGACTTTAGGCGCAAAGGAAACAGAAGGCGAAACGGCGATTTCGCCCATACGGTTGGGAGAGGCCATCACAAAGGCTATTTGCTTGAAATCTTTGGAGAAGGAAAATTGATTGGTCAATAAGTCGGAGGGCTGGGTCATTTTAGAAAACTTCTTGGTAATAGGGTTCAGTAAAAACAAATGAGAGCTTGTTTTCTGAAGCCCGCTGAACCAAATGCCTTCCGAGGACCAATCCAACAGCCCTGCATTTTCGTCAAAACTTTCACTGATCACTGTGGGTGTTCCGCCTTCTGCCGGTACGACAGCAATCAGACGGTTGGTATAAAAAAAGAATTCATCTTCATTGGCTGTCGTAAACGCAATCTGATTACCGTCGGGCGACCAAATCGGATTATTGTCAGGGCCTTTAAGAGAAACGATTTTACGAAGGGTAGTATCCGCTAAGCTGAGTACGTAAATATCAGCCGTATGATTGTTGATCAAATCAGGGTTTTTGGCTGCATCAAACGCAATTCTTTTGCCGTCGGGAGAAAAAGAAAAATTGCCGACGGAAAAATCGGTGCCTTTGGTTAGGGCTTTAGGGGTAGGTATTTTAGAAAGTGTATCCGAAACGGGAAAGGTGTACAAGTGCGTCATTTTGTAATCTTCTCGGACTACTTCATAATCGCTGTATTTTTCGACACGGTCTTTAAAGGCTTTGGAATCGGGTACGGTAGCCGCAAATACAATGGATTTGCCATCGGGGGAAAAATCAAAGTAGGAGACGCCGGTCTCAAACTTAGTCAAGGCTTTGGCTTCGCCTCCTTGCGGATTGATCCGATAGATCTGACTTTTGTCGTCACGGGTGGAGAGAAAAGCCAGCGCTTTGCCGTCGGGTGCCCAAACAGGGCTGCTGTTTGACTTTTTGGAGTTGGTCAATTGAAATTTGGTACCTGTTTCGAGGTGGGCCAGCCAAATTTCGGTTTCGTAGGCGTTTTCCTCCCAATTGGTTTCGGTCATAACGTAGGCCACCCATTTCCCGTCGGGCGAGATTTGAGGGTTGCCGACACTTTTCATTGAAATAGACTGCGGAATGGTAGGCGCTTGGCCAAAGGCAGTCAATAGGAAAAAAGGGGAGGATAAGAGAAGGAATAGTTTTTTCATGTTTGTCGGAAGTGCCGTCTGTTTTACAGTTCCGACAATTTGGAGAACTTTGACAAAGTTTCAAAACTTTGTCAAAGTTATTTTACCAACGTATTTACAATCTGCCGCATGGCTTCGGTCGGGATAATAAAGTTGAAATTCCCCCAAATGACTTCGTCGTATTTCGGAACGCTCTGTTGGGAAAAACTCTCCGTGTCAATCAAGACGTCTGTTTCCGGAATACGCATTCCGTTGCTTTTTTGAATTTCAGTGGTGACAAATTGTAACTTAATGGTGCCGAGCAATTGGGTATTTTTTTGTTCAAACTGTGTATCCAACAGCATTTGATAGTCTTGCAGATACCATTTTCCGGCAAAAGGCTTGTAATTGATACAGGTATACAACCGTTTCGGCTCGCGTTTGATTTTACCGAAAACCTTATCCGTAGTATTGGTTTTCATTACATCTTTAACACCTTCCGACGTAAAATCGTATTCGATACGCACAATAGCCGTATCGGCGGCATTAATGCAAATGACACCCGTACGGGCCGCTTTGATACCTGCATTCACGGGACGAAACAGGATTCGATAGACTTGTTTATCCAAATAATAGGAGATACTGTCATCCAGTTCATAAACGTAATCGTAGAGGTTCTTTCCGTCCAAGTATTCGGGGATACCAACATCAATGGAATGGGTCACGATCGTGGCACCGTTAGGAAAGGCATAACCTTCCAAGGTTTTGGAGCGGTTTTCACCGGCGAAGGTGCGGCCGCGAATGGCTTTCACTTTCTCCGGAATCAGGATTTTAGGACGCGGGTCTTTTTCCGCCTGAAGTATCGCCTCCCGAATTTCGGCATATTCGCCGTTTTGTTGAAGCAATTCCCGATAGAAACCATTCAGCAAGTAAGGCACTGAGGGGTTGTTTTTCTTGATTTTTCCGAGGGCATCCGCTACCCAATTGCGGGCTTCAAAGGTTTTGATATACGAACTGTCCACTACTCGAGGCTGAGCGGGTTGCAATTCGATCACGACATCTTTTTGATTAATTTGATAGGATGACGCTTTTTGCCGAAAAGGCTGATACCCCACTACAGCCACCACCACGGCCGAATCGGCGGCAATGCGGGGAAAGCGGTAGAAAAATTGTCCGTCTTCATTGGTAACCGTTCCCGTTCCTTTGGTCATCATGCCCACATAGGCGTGAGGAACAGGTTTTTGCGTGGTTTTATCAATCACTTTTCCCGAAAGCAGGAGATAGCCTCCTTGGGCGTACAAACCGAATGCCGATAACAGGCAACATAACACGATGATAACCGGACGCATAGATTGAGTTTTTAGCGATATGCAATCGCAAACAACAATCAAGCCAAATCGCCCAAATTATAACAACGGCGGCAACGAGCTTCGTAAGAATCAGTTTCACCAAGCAATATTTTATCCTGAGAGGTTACTTTTCGGTACGAATATTGTGCTATTTCTCCGCATACGACACACACAGCGTGGACCTTGGTCACGTATTCGGCTACTGACATCAGCGCCGGCATAGGGCCGAAAGGCTTTCCGGCAAAATCCATGTCCAGTCCTGCCACGATGACGCGTTTGCCGCTGCCGGCAAGTTTGTTACAAACGTCAGTGAGGCTGTTGTCGAGAAATTGGGCCTCGTCAATTCCGACTACATCGCAGTTGCCGGCAAAGAGTAAAATTTCCTCGGCAGTGTTGACGGGGGTAGAACGAATCGAATTTTCATTGTGAGAAACAATGTCCTCGTCGTGGTAACGTTTATCAATGGCAGGTTTGAAGATTTCGACTTTTTGGCGGGCAATTTTGGCACGGTTGAGACGGCGGATCAATTCTTCGGTTTTCCCCGAAAACATAGAGCCGCAGACTACCTCGATCCAACCCGTGCGGGGTTGCGAATAGGTTGAATTATGATTGGGTTCGATGAACATGGTTTTTGAGTCAATCGCTAATGGTCAACAGTTGGTAGTCTGCAGTCAATAGTAATACCAAGGTTTTCTATAGGCTATCGACTGTGGACCGTCGACTATTGATTGCCAACTGAAAAAATTCGGATAACTGCTTTCAGCCAATTACCTTTACAAAACAAACAAATTTCAGGATGCTCCACAAGTTTAATCTTAGCGCACTCAATGACTACAGCCGGCGGTTTGCCTGCCAAGTTTGCGACGATTTTTTTATTCACAACGCCTCTGCTTCGGGGCAGCATGTTCTGAATTTAACGGCTGTTCCGCAGATAAATCTGTTTGTTATCAGCAGTTTATACGACAAATGGAAAGCCGATGCGGAGGCATTTCGGAGTCCTTTTTTTGATTTTGACAGCAATGAAGTCAAAGAGGCGCTGAAGCAATTTATGAATATTGTTTCGCGAAACATTTCGGTAAAACGCGAAGCGCTGGAGCCTATCCTGACCGAAGCCACCAAAAATACGTTGGTTTTATTGATGGATCCCAATAGTTATTTCAACGAAATTTTTCGCAATCAACCCAATTTTACGGTCACGGCCGATACGGTTCAGCAACTGCGCAAATACATCCGTTTCAATAAATTGGTGCCTCAAGCCATTGCTGAAGGCATGGCAGAGCGCTCTTTTGTCTATGTCAACCAAGCCATTGAATGGTCAGAACAGGCCATCAATCAACGGGCATCAGAGCTGGATTCGATTGACCAATGGATAGGGGTGTTTTCCGAGAAAGTCCCTTTGGAAATTTCTGCTTTATTGAAGAAACTGCCAAAGCCTGAGCCGGTAAAAGTGCCGGAACCGGAAACAAACCAATCATTTTTTGATACGCTCCTGCCCGAACCGGAACCGACGCCGGTAGTTACGTCCGAGCCCGAAGAAAAAAAATGGACAGAGCTTGCTCCGCCTCCGCCGCCGCCCGTATCAATTCCGGTAGCTTCGCCTCCTCCCGCCACGCTCAATGAAACGGTAGCCAACAACGGCAACGGAGGAAAGACCTCCCTGAATGATACCTTGCGCAGCGAGCAATCGAGCATGTATGATATGTATCAAAAACAACCGATTGCCAGTATTTCCCAAAATATCCCGTTGAATCAGAAGTTTATGTTTATTCATCATCTGTTTGGCGGCAGCAACAGTGCCTACGAAGCAGCTATTGCCGAATTGGAACAAGCCTCTGATTTTTCTACCGCTAAGGGCTTGGTTACTTATAAGTTTGCGTCGCAGCACCAATGGGATGTGACCGGCGATGTGGTCAGTGATTTGTTGGACATTGTGAAGCGCCGGTTCGGGCAATAGAAGCTACATGTTGAATGGTAAATGTTGAATTGACAAATGATTTCCTGTAAAAACCTCACCTTCTCTTACAGTTCCCAAAAACGTTTTTCGTTTCCCGATATTTCCTGTGCTGACCGCGAGGCCCTCTTGATTTTGGGCCAATCCGGACGGGGTAAAACGACGTTATTACACCTGATGGCATTGTTGTTACGACCGGAAAGCGGCCAAATTGTGATTAACGGTACCGACATTGCGCCCTTGTCGGCGGCAGAAGCGGCCAAAGTACGGGCCGGCCAAATCGGTATCGTTTATCAGCGTCCGCATTTTGTGAGTTCGCTCAGTGTGCTGGATAATGTGTTATTGCCCAATTATTTAGCCCAAAAACCGCAAGATAAAGAACATGCCCGTCAGTTGGCCGAGCAGTTGGGCTTTGCCGACCATCTTTCCAAAAAAACCAACCAATTGAGCCAAGGTGAACAGCAGCGGGTGAGTATTGCGCGGGCCTTAATGAACAACCCGGCGGTGATCTTGGCTGATGAACCAACGTCGAACTTAGACGACGAAAATTGCCGAAGAGTGATAGACCTTCTTAAAAATCAATCGGAGCAAATAGGAGCCAGCCTGATTGTGGTGACCCACGATCAACGCTTAAAAGACGAATTTTCCAAGCAGGTAAAACTGTGACTTAGAACTTAGGGCAGGAAAGCTGTTTGTCTTTTCTGGCACGTCGAGTCCGCGGAGAAGGCTCGTAGTCAAAAGTATAAGCCAGAGAAATTTCGTGCGATCCGCCGCTGGGTAATCCCAAAGAAGAGATGGTGATATCGTAGCTGTAACCGAACGAAAACTTGTCTTGTCGGTAGCCTACCAAGGCAATGAGCGACTCACGGTTGGAGATGTTGGCTACGTATTTTTTGATGGGTAAACCACGGTACCAAAGCCCCAAAACAATAGGCGAATAGGTGACATAAACGCCCAGATCCAACTGATCATACTTGCCTTGAAATTTATAATTAATGGCCGGCGAAATGGTCTTTTCGCGATCCCATTCATCTCCCAACCCGGTATAACCGGCAAAAGGAATGCGAAGGCCCGCGTGCAGACTTCCCTTAATCGGCAGGCGAGTGCCCTCACCGACTTGGAAAAAAGCTTGCTCAGGGCGATTGATATGGTGAGCAGAGACTCCCACCCAGTATTTATCAGAATACAGTAATAAACCCGTGGAAAAACTCATGTAGCCGATCGAAGGGGTGCCGTTGGCCGCAAGCGGGTCGGCGGTGGCATTGCCCGTAAAACCGCGGTTGGTGTATTGGTCACCGAAGGTCAGATCACTCAAATTGGCACGACGATTGGCGTAGGTCCCCTGCAAACCCATGCGTAGCGCCAATCCTTCATTAAACTTCAACTGATACGAATATTGAGCCGATACCTCTGACGTACGCAGGCTGCCGGTCCCTTGGGTATCATTGACAAACAAAAGGCCTATACCGCTGTTCACTCCCGAAAAATAATGATCTACTCCGAAGGCGGTAGTAACGTAGTTGGCCGCCAAGCCCGGCCATTGGTTGCGGTAATTCATCATAACGCGAGGAGCCAACGCTCCCCCGGCGAAAGCGGGGTTCAAGTACAAAGGATTCGCGTAAAATTGCGAAAACTGGGGATCTTGGGCCTGTGCCAGCCAAAAAGTCAGCCCAAAAAGCAAGGTTAAGGATAATCTTCTCATCATGATACCAAACGCTACCGCAAACATTTTGCCAAATTAATCATTAAATCTCCAAGAATTTAACGGTTTTTTCAAGGAAATGTTATTCTGCGTTTAAAAAAGGCAGCTGAAAAGTCGGAATACTGCTTTGAAGGTGGGGCAGAGGGAATTAAATCGACTTTTCGGAGAAGACAGAGGTTATTTTTCCTCCCGTCAAACACCAAGTACTTGCCGGGCTGACGGGAGGAAAAGTGAAAAGGCAGTTTTACACAACAGACGTTGAAGTGCTTTTCTTCTGCTCGTTTTCCCGGCGTTTTTTCTTACCCATGCTGATTTTTTCAATCAGCACAAAAAGCACCGGTACCACAAAGATAGCCAACGAAGTAGCCGCCAACATTCCCCCGAATACGGTCCAACCGATGGTCTTACGGGATTCGGCAGCGGCTCCTTGGGCAAAGGCCAATGGCAGTACACCGAAAATAAACGCCAGAGAGGTCATAATGATAGGACGCAGGCGCAATTGAACCGCTTCCAGAGTGGCGCTGATCAATTCCTTGCCGCTGTCTACCCGCTCTTTGGCAAACTCTACGATCAAAATGGCGTTTTTGGCTGCCAACCCGATGAGCGTAATTAATCCGATCTGTGCGTAGATGTTATTGGATAAATCGGGCAATAACGTGAGGGTCAAAATCGAACCGAAAGCTCCGATGGGAACCGCAAACAGCACGGAAAAAGGAATGGACCAACTCTCGTACAATGCCGCCAAAAACAGGAACACAAAGACAATTGAAATGGCGAAAATAGTCAAGGTGCTGTCACCGGCCTTGATCTCCTCACTGCTCATGCCCGAAAACTCATAACCGTAGCCTGCCGGCAAGGTGGTAGCCGCCACTTCGCGCAGGGCGGTGATGGCCTGTCCGCTGCTGAAACCGGGTTTGGGAGTACCGTTGATCTCGACTGACCGGTAGATATTGTAGTGAGAAATCAGAGCCGGGTTTTCAATGACCTTCGAGGTGACCAAAGCACTCAGCGGTATCATGTTGCCTTCCCGATTGCGCACATAAAATTTTTCGATCTTATCCAACGACGTACGGAAACTGCTGTCGGCTTGTACCACCACGCGGAAGTTGCGTCCGTATAGGTTAAAATCATTAACGTAGTTGCTTCCCAACATGGCCGATAGCGAACTGAAAACTTCCGACACTGAAACGCCCAATTTTTTGGTCTTGTCGCGATCTACGTCAATCCGATAGCTCGGGGTTCGGGTATTGAAAAAGGTAAAGGCCGTACCGATCTCAGGACGTTTGGTCAGGGCCGCGAGAAAATTACGGGCTACTCCCTCAAACTGTTGGATATTGTCGGTGGAGGTCGTTTGTTGTAATTGAAAAGTAAACCCCGAAGTGGCTCCCAAGCCGGGGATCGCCGGCGGCGCGATGGCCAATACGCGCGCTTCTTTGATGTCGGCGGTACGTTTTTGAATTTCCTTAATGACACTTTGCACGTGGTGCTCGGCTCCTTTACGTTTGGCCCACGGATGCAGGTTGATGAACAGCGTACCCACGTTGGATTTGTTGGAAAAACTGAGCACGTTCAGCCCCGCCAATCCCCCTACAACCCGCACTTCGGGAATAGATTCGACGCGTTTCATCACCTCCTTGATCATGGCAATATTGCGGGTGGTGGAGGTAGCTTCCTGCATTTCGTAGGTCACAAAAAGACGCCCTTCGTCTTCCACCGGGATAAAACCGGTAGGCTTGTTTTTGAATAAGAAAAATAACCCCACAAAAAGACAAACCATCATGACCATGACGTAGGGCGTGCCTTTGATCCATTTGGCGACACCGTTAGTGTACGAATGCGATACTCTCTCAAACCATCGGTTGAAACGATCAAAGAATTTTTCCAACCCATTTTTTCGGTCATTCACGCCTTTGGAAGGACGAAGCATGGTAGAACACAGCGCCGGTGTCAGCGAAAGGGCCACAAAAGCCGACAACAACACGGATACTGCGATGGTGATAGCGAACTGTTGATACAAACGACCCACAATACCCGGCACAAAACTTACCGGAACAAACACCGCCGCCAAGATCAGCGCAATAGCAATGACCGGGCCGGAGATTTCTTTCATCGCCTTTACCGTAGCTTCTTTGGGGGAAAGTTTCTCGTGGTCAATGTTGTGTTGAACCGCTTCCACCACGACTATGGCATCGTCAACCACGATACCGATGGCTAAGACGAATGCAAACAGGGTCAGTGTGTTGATCGTAAATCCAAAAGGAATAAAGAAAATGAAGGTTCCGATCAGTGAAACCGGAATAGCCAAAATGGGAATCAGGGTAGCACGCCAGTTTTGCAGAAACAAAAACACAACAATTACCACCAAGACCATCGCCTCTCCAAAGGTTTTCAACACTTCATCAATAGACACGCGTACTACGGTGGCTGTTTCGGTAGGCATCACGTAGTCAATATCTTTCGGAAAGGTTTTTTTCATGGCTTCCAGCGTTCGAATTACTCCGTCGTAAGTGTCGAGGGCATTGGCACCCGGCGCCTGATAGATCAATACAAATGCTGCCGGTTTACCATTGACAAATGCATTGACGCCGTAGTCAAACTTTCCGAGTTCAACCCGCGCTACATCGCGCAGGTACACTACTCTTCCATCGGCAGGGGACGTGCGCACGATGATGTCTTCAAATTGCTCTTTGGTGTTTAAACGGCTGTTGGTCAGTACACTGTATTCAAACGTCTGCGTGTTGGGTTGCGGATTTCCGCCCACAGTTCCGGCCGCGATTTGTAGGTTTTGCTCCGAAAGGGCCGCCGAAATATCGGCCGGGGTCATGCGCAGTGCCGCCAATTTATCGGGATTCAGCCAAATGCGCATTCCGAAATCATCGGCTCGTGATACAATATCCCCTACGCCTTTCACCCGCTGTAACGCATCTTTCAGGTATAGGTTGGCGTAGTTGCCGATGAATTGCGCGTCGTGGGTGCCGTTGGGAGAATAAAGAGCCAACACCACCATGATACTGGGTTGCCGTTTCCGCACGGTGATGCCCAACCGCTTCACGGCATCGGGAAGAGAGGGTTCGGCCACACTGACCCGGTTTTGTACATCAAGCGCTGCAATGTTTACGTCGGTTCCTACCTCAAAAACGACATTGATGCCGCTTTGACCGCTGCTTGTACTGGTGCTGGAAAGATAGCTCATGCCCGGCACACCGTTGATCTGCGTTTCCATGGCCGTAGTGGTGGTTTGTTCCACTGTCTGCGCGTCGGCTCCGATAAAGCTGCCTGAAATAGCTACGGTAGGCGGGGTTACGTCGGGATATTGCGCAATGGGTAAGGTAGACAGGGAAATGAGCCCTACCAATACGATCACAATCGAAGAAACGATGGCGGTAATGGGCCTTCTGATGAAAATATCTGCAATCATCTTGATAATGGAAAATTTACAATTGTCGATTTTCGATGGAAAATAAACAGTTGTGAATGAGTTATTTGTCCGTTTTGATGGTGGTTCCTTCGCGCAGATTCTGTACGCCTTCGACGGCAATTTTCTCGCCTTCTTTTAACCCCTCTTTCACAATGATCTTTGTTCCGAGCGATTGACCCGGGACAATGCGCCGTTGACTGACTTTGCTGCTGTCTCCCGCCACGTACACGAAAAATTCGCCTAATTGCTCCGTGACCGCTTTGTAAGGAACGATAATGGATTTGGCAGCAGTTCGATTCAGTACCCGTACCGTCCCTGTCATACCCGCCCGAAGCAGGTTGTCGCGGTTAGGAAAGATCAAACGCGTTTTGATGGTCCCCGTTTGCGGATCTACGGCGCGATCAATCAGTTGAATTTTACCCGGATACGGATAAATGTCCTTGCCGAAGGCTAACGTGAATGTCGAGTCGGCGGCGGCATCTTTCTTTAGAAGCGTGGTAAATCGGTAGATCTCTTTTTGGTCAACCCCGAAATCTACGGCCAACTGCCCGTCGGTGGATACGGTATTCAACACCGTTTGCCCGGCCGTCACGGCGGCGCCCGGTTTGACCATAGAGATGCCGATGAGCCCGTCAAAAGGGGCATAAACTTTGGTATAACGCACACTCGTAGACACGGCCTGAATATTGGCTTTGGCCGCTTCTGCCTGTTTTTTAGCTACTTCCAGTGCCGCATCGGCATTATCCACCAGTTGTTTGGCCACTGCATCGTTTTTATCCAATTCGTGGTAACGGTCCGCGTCTTTTTGGGCTTTATTGACGTTGGCTTCCTGTACTTTCAGGTTGGCTACTGCCTGTTCATAATTGGCCGAATACAACTGCGCATCAATGGAGTAGAGCAGTTGCCCTTTTCTGACCCGTGTTCCGTCCTGAAAATGAACACCGGTGATAAAGCCTGTTACTTGTGGACGCAGTTCTACTTGATTGAGCGGCGTAATGGTGGCCGGGTATTCGTCGTAGTAAACGGCATCGGCCGCGGCTACTTCTTCGAGCGTTACGGCTACGGCCGGCGGTGCCTGTTGAGCGGTTTGTTGTTCTCCTTTTTTGCAGGAAATCACTAATACTGCTGATAAGGTTATGGTAAAAAGAGAGAGTGCAGGAACGGACATCTTAAAATTACGAATCATCATTGGCTTAATAATTGATTTGCCCCAAGGCACGTTGTACGTCAATTTTGTTGGAAAGAACCTGATACAAAGCATTGTAATAATTAATGCGCGCTAAGCGCAGGTCGGTTTCGGAGGTAATGACCTCCAAATAGGTTTTAATACCTGAGCGATACTGAAGTTGAATAATGTCGTAGACTTCACGAGCCAAATCCCTGTTCTCTTTTTGTGTCAACAGATTGGTCAAGCTTCCTTTGTAATTGCCCAAGGCCCGCAAATATTCGGCATTGACAGTCAATTGAAGACGTTTGATGTCTAAATCAAGGCGTTTCAGTTGCCATTCGGCCGTGTTGGTGTTGATCTTTCGTTTCCCGCCCTGATAAATGGGTAAGGAAAGCGTCAAAGCCAAGAAGGAATTAGGGAAATTTTTGGTGTATAGGTCAAAAAACTGATTATTTTGGAAGTTTAAATTATAGGCTCCGTTGGCAGCTACCGTAGGCAGATAGCTCCATTTGGTGTATTGATAGTTATACTCCAGTAAGCGTTTTTGGGTGCTTAATAACTGATACTCAATGCGTGAGGTATAATCGGCGTTTTGCAACGTGTCCAAAAAGAGTTCCCGTTCCATTTGCAAACTGTCGTACTGAATAGCCAACGTCTGCTCTTTGGGATAGCCCATTAATGATTTGAGGTATTCTACCTTGCCTCTCAGCACTTCTTCGTTACTTTTACGCGACGCCTTGGTGTTGTTGAGCGAAATCATGGCCCTTTTGTAATCAATTTTATCGGCTACGCCGGCTTTGTACTGATTTTGCGCGTCTTTCAGGCTGCGTTCCAATCGAATGATGTCTTCGTTGGTAACGTCAATTTGCTGCATCGTGGTCAGCACATCATAAAAGGCTTTGGAAACATTGGCCGCCAACTCAATTTTGTCGGACGAAGTAAGCTGCCCCGCCTGTAAGCGCACATCGTTTTGGGTGCGTCTTGCCAAAAGTATATCGCGATTAAAGAGCGCCTGCGACACGGTAAATTGTCCCGCAGAGATATTTTTAACGCCTAATTTCACCGGATTGCCCGCGATGATGCTGGTTTGGACAATAAAATTGTGTTGCAGATTGTAATTGAAGTTGATCTGCGGGTACCAATCGGCAAGCCGACTCCTGATGTTATTTTCGGTAATGCGCTCGTCGATCAGTGATTGTTGAATCGCCGGTTGGTTTTTCAGGGCATACTTTACGATTTCTTCCAAAGTAGCTTTTTCCAAGGCTGCGTTTTCGGGAGGAGTGCCCAAAGGCGATTGAGCCGGCAGATAACCTGAAGTCAGGAGAAAAAAGAGGAAGGCGCAAAAAATAAATTTATCTGATTCAGACCGATAGTTCATTCAGGGTAACAGTTATAATTTTTCGGAAAAATGAAAGGAAGTATTCGCAAGAAAAGTATGTTAGGAATCATTAGACACGAAAAAGGCCCCTATTATTTTCGGTGGTTCTAAAAAAAAATAAGGAGCTGCCGTTTTATCAAAGCGTATAGCTCCGCCGGTCAATGCAGGCATATTTTTAAAGGGTTAAATCTTCCGTAGCCCTTGTCTCAATCGACTCTTTTTTAAGTGAGAATCGGCCGATTGCTACAAATTACAAAGTCGAGAGTTCCGGATTTCATCCCTTGGCCTCGGCTTTCTTTGTCTGTATTTTGCCGATTAAACTTCCTTTGAAAAGGAAAACGGAGTTTATGGTCTACGTAAGAAGGATATATGATGTGGGTTATTTACCGAAAACAGATTTGATTATTTAAACAATTAATTTTTAAAAGGGTTCAGTTATCAGATTGAAATCGTCAACAATTAAATCGTACTTTGTTTGCTGCCATCTGTTTTAAAATCCTTTTTCTTTTCTAAGGGGCCAAATTATTGTATATTGTTTATAGAAATTATATTTTATCTTTGGCTTATTGAACACAACCGTTTCTGTTCTGACGACTGTTAGTTTTATGCTGCCCGTCCTTACCTGCCTTTTAATTGACGACGACCCGGACGATCAGGAAATTTTTTTGCTGGCTTTGCAGGATATTAAACCGTCCGTTAAATGTAGGGTGGTCAATGATGGTTTTCAGGCGCTTGATTTACTTCAGCAGAATCAATCGTTTGTGCCGGACTATATATTTATTGACCTGAATATGCCCCGAATGAATGGCAAACAATGCATTCGGGAATTAAAGAAAATAGCTCGTCTGGAGCAAGTGCCGTTGATCATATACACTACGTCGTCGTCAGAAATGGACGCTGAAGAAACCCGGCGATTGGGGGCGGCTCATTTTATGACCAAACCGACGAGTATTTATACACTTACTGAAACATTAGCGGAGCTTTTCGGAGAATCCCGAAAAAGCTGCGTCGATTAACACACCATCTCTTACCATGGGAGGCTTAAAGCAATCCAAACTCGAATTTCTTTCCGGAGGAGGAGAAATGGGCGAGCGTATTCGTGCCTTTGATTGGACAAAAACGCCCCTTGGCGCTCCCCAAGACTGGGAACAAAGCCTGAAAACCTGCATCAGAATCATTCTTACCTCGCGTCAGCCGATGTTTGTTTGGTGGGGAAAAGACCTTATTAATATCTATAATGATCCTTACAAAGCTATTGTCGGAGGAAAACATCCGATTGCTTTGGGCCAACCCGCCGAAGAGGTATGGAAAGAAATATGGGATGAGGCCGGAACACGGGCTAAAACCGTTATGGCTACCAACGAAGGTACTTACGATGAAGCCTTATTGCTGATCATGGAGCGTTATGGCTACCCCGAAGAAACCTACTATACATTTTCTTACAGCCCTGTACCCGGTGATCAGGGCGGAACCCGGGGGATTATTTGCGCCAATACAGACGATACTCAACGGATCGTGAACGAACGGGCGCTCAAAGCCCTTCGCGACTTGGGTATCCGAACCGCCAATCGGAAAAAAGCCGAAGAGATCTACCTGAAAGCAGCGGAGGTATTAGGGGAAAATCCGCGTGATTTTCCATTTGCGCTACGATCTATAAAATGGATAAAGAGAACGGCACGCCGCGGGCGGTTGACGGCACGCTCAGGCTTTCCTCCGATGCATGATTTTCCGACGGTAATAGATATAAACCGTCCGGAAGCGTTGTGGGAAAGTATGGGGGAAGTTATAAAAACAAACAAACCGGTTTTAGCGGAAGTGCCGGCCGAATTTAGCCGGAATTTACCGACCGGGTATTGGCCAATCCCGAGTTCGAAACTCATTTTTCTTCCCGTTACCAACACCGGGCGTAAATATCCCTTTGCAGTATTAGTATCAGCAATCAGCCCCTATCGGCAGTTGGACGAAAATTACCGAAGTTTGTTTGAGTTGTTCACAGATCAGTTGGGCAATGAGATTTCTAATTTGTACGCCTACGAAGAAGAACGCAAGCGAGCCGAAGCGCTGTCGGAAATAGATAAGGCCAAAACGGCTTTTTTCAGTAATATCAGCCATGAATTTCGTACACCGCTGACGCTGATTTTGGGCCCGCTCGGTGATTATTTGAGCACTTCTCAGCATGTATCTGCCATACAGCAAAAAGAAAACATAGAAGCTGCCCATCGTAATGCCGGTCGTTTATTACGATTGGTCAATTCGTTGTTGGATTTCAGTCGTATTGAAGCCGGTCGCGTAAAAGCTGTTTTTCAACGGGTCGATTTGGCCGTTCAAACCGTTTCTTTGGCTAACAGTTTTCGAAATGTAATCGAAAAAGCAGGCCTCTCTTTTCAGGTGAAATGTGATTCTTTTCCGGTCTATGCAGATAAAGAAATGTGGGAAAAGATTGTGCTTAATTTGCTGTCTAATGCTTTTAAATATACGCTGAAAGGAGAAATCTCGGTAACATTGACCAATCAGGGCGATCAGGCGGTATTGTGTGTGGCTGATACAGGAGTAGGAATTCCTGAAAAGGAATTGCCGCGCATGTTTGAACGCTTTCATCGCATTGAAAACTCCGGAGGGCGAACGCACGAAGGAACCGGCATTGGACTGTCGCTCGTGTATGAATTGGTGAAGCTTCATTACGGTACCATAAACGTGGTGAGTACCGAAGGGCAAGGAAGTGTGTTTACGGTGATGATTCCGTTAGGAAAAGAGCATTTAACGAGCGAAGAAACAGCCTTAACTGAAAAAGAAGCGGCTTATCATTCGGCCGCCAATGCTTTTTTGGCAGAAGCAGCTATGTTAGTGGAACATCCTTTGACAGGCACCGAGTCGGAAGAGCTGCCGACATGGACTGATGAACAAAACACGGGCAGCTCGCAGGCAGAGATACAGGCGGAAGAAAAAGAAGCGACTGTATTGCTGGCGGACGATAACGCCGATATGCTGGCCTATGTGAAACAACTGCTGGCTCCTCGATTTAAGGTCATCACTGCCAAAAACGGAAAACAGGCATTGGAAAAAATAAGCCGACAACTGCCTGATATTGTGTTGAGTGATATTATGATGCCGGAAATGGACGGCTATCAATTGTTGAAGACACTCAAAGAGAGCCCGTTGACAAGAAATATTCCGGTCATTTTGCTGTCGGCCAGAGCCGGAGAAGAATCAAAGGTGGAAGGCATTGATGCCGGCGCGGACGATTATCTGGTAAAACCGTTTTCGGCCCGTGAACTTTTGGCTCGCGTACGCTCACAGATAAAAATTCGAAAAATTCAACTGACTGCCGAGAAGCGTATCCGGCAATTGTTTATGCAGGCACCGGTGGCGATTATCATTTATCGGGGGTCGAAGCTTATGATAGAACTTATCAATGACAAAGCCTTAGAACTGTGGGGCCGCCAACGGGAAGACGTTTTGGAAAAATCACTGTTTGAATTGGTTTCTGAAGCAGAACTTACTGCCGAACCGTTGCCCGTCAGGGCTTATGAAACGGGAGAACCCCAAATGGTCGAAGAATACAAACTTACTTTTGAGCGTTACGGACAATTATACACGGGCTATTTTGATATTATCTTTGAACCTCTGCGCGACTTTGACGGAACGGTAACGGGAATGATGGTGACCTCGCATGAAGTAACGGACAAAGTAAATGCCAAAAGCAAAATTGCCGAAAGTGAAGAACGATTGCGATTAGCGCTCGAATTGGCCCGTATCGGTACGTGGGATTATGACCCGATTCAGGGCGGTCTGAGCTGCTCGGAACGAACTGCCGAGATATTCGGTTTTTCGCCGCAGGATCCTTTGAGTTTTTCTTTGGTTTTAACCGCCGTCAAAGAAAGTGATCGGGAGCGGGTAGTTCAGGTAATTAGCCATACTCTCTCGGGAGAATCTGATGGAAATTATGTGATGGAATACGACATTACCCATCTGAAAACCAAAAAACATCGAACATTGCGGGGGTTCGGAAAAGTCCTTTTCAATGAACGGGGCATCGCCTACCGACTCATCGGAACCGTAATGGACATTACAGAAGAAAGAAAGCAAAAAGAAAAATTAGAACTGAAAGTAGCCGAACGTACTTCTCAATTAGCACAATCGCTGTTTATCATTCAACAGGCAGAGCAAGCCGCTCAGTTGGGGTCTTGGGAATGGAATTTACACACCCAAACCCTGAAAATGTCAGATAACCTCTACCGTATTTTTGGCTATGCTCCCGGTGAATTTGCCCCAACATTCCAAAATTTTGTCACTATCGTTCATCCCGACGACCGCCAAACAGTGATGGAGGTCGGAAAACTTGTGTTTGAAAGCCGACAACCAACGGAAAATATTTTTAGGATCGTTCGAAAGGACGGTGCCATTCGTTATATCCACGGGATGGGGCAGTTGTTTACTACCGATACCGGTGAAGAAGTGATCATTGGCTCGTCGCAGGATATTACCCGGCAGTATCTTCAGGAGAAGGAAATCAAAGCAATCAACGCATCGCTGGAGGAAAAAAATCGGGAATTGCAACAGCAGAATGAGTTTGCGGAAGCTATTTTGAATGCGTCGGTAGATGTTATGGCAGTTTTTGACCGTCAATTACGCTATGTTACGCTCAATAAGGCCGCTTATGACTTGTATCGACTGAAGCCGGAGGACATTGTCGGGAAACACATCTTGGAAATTTTTCCGCAGGTGATCGACTCAGGCATGTATGCTGCCTTGAACGAGGCTCTTTCGGGGCAAACGATCCATATCTCAAAATACCGATCCGGGGTGCTGAATCGCTATTTTGAGAACTTTTACATACCGCTTCAAAATGCCCGACAGGAAGTGTACGGTATATTGGCCGTTGGACATGATGTGAATGATATTGCGGAGGCCGCCCAACAATTGGAAGCTTCGAATGCCCTGTTGGAAGAGAAAAATGCGGCCTTGTTAAAATCCAACAATGATTTAGAGCAATTTGCGCACGTAGCAAGCCATGATTTGCAGGAACCGTTGCGTAAGATTCAGACGTTTACGGAACTTCTTACTAAGAACCTTCATCAAGAAGCGGAAGCTACCAAATACCTCAGTAAAATTCAACTTTCGGCAGCCCGGATGCAGACGTTGATTCGCGATGTGCTCAATTACGCTCGTCTGTCGAAATCCGAAGACAGAAAACAGGAGACCGATCTGAATCAACTGCTGGAAGCCATAAAAATAGACTTTGAATTGCTGATAGAGCAAAAAAAAGCTACCGTCATTTATTCGGATTTGCCCGTGATACGGGCGATTCCCTTACAGATGATGCAGCTTTTTTCTAATCTAATAAGCAATTCTCTCAAGTTTTCGCGGGTCGATCCCGTCATCACTATCTCTGCTCGTAAACTTCGTTCGGACGAACTGCCCGGTTATCCTGAGTTAAATCCCGCATCTCCCCACATGATGCTGCAACTTGTCGACAACGGAATCGGATTTGACCCGCAGTTCAAACAACAGATCTTTACTATTTTTCAAAGGCTTCATGACCGACAGACGTACAGCGGAACGGGAATCGGGTTGGCTCTTTGTAAGAAAATCGTCGAAAATCATCAGGGATATATCACGGCCGATGCTGAGCCGGACAAGGGGGCTGTCTTTACCATTATTCTTCCCGTTGCTTAAGCTACCGTAGGTACCCGCTGCGTGTTCATTGCATTTCAGCCATGCTTTGCAGCTAAGTAAATGAGCAGAGTTTAGGTTGATTTAAACGACTGATTTACAATTGTAGAACAGCCATACGATTGCCTTTCTCATTTGCTTTACTTTTCAAAGACTTCGGTTTGTCCGTTGACGATCTCATTTTGCTCTCCGTTGATTTCAGGAATTTGCGGTTTGATTACGGGCGGCTCCTGTTTATCGGGTTCTATTTCGGGTACTTGCGGTTGCGGTATTTCCGGGGTTGCCGGAGGAGGGTCAATACCGGGAGGGGTAGTAGGCGGTCCCGGTACCGGGGTTGGTTCTTTGATAGGGTCAGACATGGGGCCAAAGGTGTGCATCGTTTTCATGGTATTCTTGATTTTAGGTGAATTTGATAACATGGCCCTTAAAAAAGCCATTCCGGGGGGCTTGGGGAAAGGATGCCTCACCACTGTGGTAAATGCCGCCGGAATGAATTTTTTGACAGTTGGTTTCAGCAATAAAAATGAACAGTCATGCCCCCTTTTCAAGAATATTCTTTTCCTTACGTAGTACGTCTGGCCTTCGCCATGATTTGCGTTACCATCTTAGTGTACTGGATGTACGTGTTGGATTCCATCATTCCGCTGTTGTTGATCTCGGTTTTGTTGTCCATTGCTATGTATCCTTTAGTGGCTTGGCTTGAGCAAAAAAAATGGGGGCGGGTATTATCTATTACCATCAGTATTCTGACCTTCACATTGGTCGGGTTAGGCATTGTCGTATTGATGTGCTATCAGGTATCTGATTTTACCGAAATGCTGCCGCAGTTAACGGAAAAAGTGAATGAATCGCTGAGCAACATTCAATTATGGGCCTATAAGCGTTTTGATATTCCGCCGAGCCGGCAGTTGAACGAGGTACAAAAGTATACTCAGAATTTGGCCAACAGCGGCAGAGCTATGGTAGGTACTGCGCTGACCACAACCACTAATATGCTCGCTAATCTGTCTATTTTGCCTGTTTATATCTTCTTTCTGTTGTACTACCGCGACCTGTTTAAGCAGTTTTTTTACAAAGTATTCAGCAGTGTCAAAAAAGCAAAGATTAATGAGGTAATGAACAAGATCTACGAGGTGGTTCACAGCTATCTGTCAGGGTTGTTTATTGTAACCCTTATTGTCGGTACACTCAATTCCATCGGTCTTTTGGCGTTGGGAATTCCTTCAGCTTTCTTTTTCGGTTTTTTGGCAGCCTGTTTACTTATTCTCCCTTACATCGGTATTTTGATCGGGTCCATTCTGCCCATCATTGTCGCCTTGGTTACCAAAGATTCGCCCATGTATGCAGTAGGAGTAGCGGGGGTGTTTTTCTTTATTCAAATGCTGGAAGGAAATCTCATCACGCCTTACATTGTCGGTTCAAAGATCAGTGTGAATCCGTTGGCGGCTATCTTGGGACTTTTCTTGGGCGGTACGCTTTGGGGGATTGCCGGAATGGCCTTGGCCTTGCCTATGACGGCCACCCTAAAGGTGATTTTTGATGCAGTAGAACCACTGAAGCCTTACGGGTATTTGTTGGGAGAGCCCGAAGTGGTAAAGGAACGGGTGGAAAAAAGTCGTAAAGTACAGCAAATGGAAAAGGAGGTCGTCGAAACCCTCACTGAGACCACCAACGATGTAAAATATCTGTTTAATAAGAAGAGAGCTTCTAAGTCAACACTTTGACATTTTGGGGAAATAACTCCCCGTTTTTTGTAATATTCTTAGAGGGTAGAACTAAAAACGCGCCGGAATGCCTTTTTTTTGCTCTGTTGAGACAACATACTCTGATTGCCCTCTATCATGACAGCAACAATTACGCTTAAACACACTAACAGTGAAGTGCAAGGCATGGGAGCCGTTCTCCATACGGCCGGTGTTTCCTTCCGGGTTTGGGCTCCCAACGCCCAACAAGTATTTGCAGTAGGCGATTTTAACGATTGGCAGCAGGAGGCCACCCCGCTTGCTGCTGAAGAAAACGGTTATTGGTCGGTAAATGTACCGGAAGCCAAGGCCGGTCAGCAATACAAATATTTTCTGAAAACCCCGTCGGGTGAACTTTGGAGAAACGACCCTTATGCCCTTGAGTTGACCAATTCCGCAGGGAACAGTATCATTCACGACCCTGCTTTTGATTGGGGCGAAGATGATTTTCAGATGCCTGTCGAGAACGATTTGGTGATTTATGAGCTTCACGTCGGTACCTTCAACGCGAAAGAAGAGAACAAACCCGGTACTTTTTTCAGTGTTATCGAAAAGCTCAATTTTATTAAAGCACTGGGTGTCAACGCGATTGAAATAATGCCCATTGCGGAATTTGCCGGGGGCTATTCTTGGGGGTACAATCCGGCACACCCCTTTGCGGTAGAGTCGGAATACGGCGGTCCCATAGGGTTGAAAGAATTGGTGAAAGCGGCTCACGCCAAAGGCATTGCCGTCATTTTGGATGTGGTCTATAATCATTTCGGCCCTTCCGATATGGATATTTGGCAGTTTGACGGATGGAATGAAAATGGCTTAGGCGGTATTTATTTTTATAACGATTGGCGGGCTAATACGCCTTGGGGAGAAACCCGACCTGACTACGGTCGTTCGGAAGTCAGACAGTACATCATTGACAATGCGTTGATGTGGCTCGAAAATTATCAAATCGACGGGCTGCGCATGGACATGATTCCCTACGTTCGAAACGTCAATGCCGACGGCAATCCGGCCAATGACCTGAAAGAAGGCTATTCACTGATTCAGGCGATCAATTCGGAGATTCGAAACAAGTTTCCGAATAAGTTTACGATAGCCGAAGACCTGCATACATTGGATGCCATCACTGCTCCTTTGGAGGCGGGCGGTTTGGGATACAGCAGTCAATGGGATGCGCAGTTTGTGCACCCGATTCGGCAGGCTGTCATTACGATGAATGACGAGCACCGTGACATGAATGCCGTGGCCGAGGCTATTTTACATTCGTACAATAACGACGCGTTTCAGCGGGTGATCTATACGGAGTCGCACGATGAAGTGGCCAACGGCAAAGCGCGGGTAGTGCAGGAAATTGCGGGGCAGGACGATGTCAATACGTGGTATGCCAAAAAACGCTCTACCCTGGGCGCCGCCCTGATGATGACTTCTCCGGGCGTACCGATGTTGTTTCAGGGACAAACCCTGCTGGAAGATAAGTGGTTTGACGATACCGATCCGATTGACTGGTCGCGTTTTTCAGAATTTAAAGGTATTGTGAAACTTTACCGCGACCTGATTCACTTACGCCGCAATTTGACCGGAACTACCCGCGGATTGATGGGCCAACATGTTGAAATACTGCACTTAGACAACGAGAAAAAGATCATTGCGTTCCACCGTTGGATGGATGGCGGCCCCGGTGACAGTACCGTGGCAGTGATGAATTTTTCGAGTCAATCTGTTACGAATTATGTGGTGAAATTTCCTTCGGAAGGGCTTTGGAAAATACGGTTCAACAGCGATTGGGAAGGATACAACACCGAATTCGACAATCATTTCAGCCACGATACGGAGGCAACAGCCTTGCCGCAAGAGGGGGGGGGGACCGCCAATATATCGTTAGGAGCTTATAGTACCATTATTTACTCGCAAGACCGGTAACAATTTATATCCACTCAAAACGAACAAGATCATGAAAAGTATAACAAAAAGGGTGGCTGCTATGCTGACTGCCGGAATAGTAGCCTTGTCTGCCTGCTCTCGTGAAGAAAAACGGGAAGCTGCCGACAGTGTTCAGGACGCTCAGGAAAAAGTAGAAGATAAGGCCGATGAAGTGGCGGAAGATATCAAAGACGCCACTAACGAAACCGCCGAGGAAATTGAAGCTTCGCGTAAAGAGTTGTCGGCAAAGATCAAGGAAAAGCAGCAAGACCTGAAGGACGAAATGGATCGGCTTGACGGCAAGATCAAATCGGCATCGGCGGCTGAAAGGGCCAAGTGGGAGCGTCGTCGCGAAGAACTGAAAGAAGACAGAGACGAATTGGATGACCAATTGGCGGAAGTCAGAAAAGACGTTAAGCGCGATTGGAAGCAGTTCAAGCGTGACCTCAATCGAAAGATCGACGAGATTCAGGCAGATATTGAGAATTAATTCGGAGCGATTACCACGGGTTGCGGCGAGTTGTATCAGAATACTTTGCATAAGACCCGCGGTAGCGGATGAAAGCCTGCGATGCTGAAACCAAACATATCCAACCCATAATGAACCATGGAAATCACGCGCGATTTAGTGAAGATGCAGTTCAGGAAGTTATGGTCCCTGTATCTGTATCGGAGGCAGATTTGTAAGCGTCTTGAAAAACAAAACACAGCGGCTGAAAATCAGATTTTTGTGAAGCATTTTCAGGAAGAAACACAGCAGTTTTTGCAGGAAATGGCAGAATTTGATTGGATACGTGACCAAAAATGTTTGCCGGCGCTGCATGGGTTTGAAAATCTGCACGAAATCAACAATAAGTTGTTGAATACGTATCTTCTGTTGCAATCGGATACGTCGTGGGAAAACGAATATCCTGAGTTAGCCCGTTTTCTGATGCGCAGTTTAGGTCGGGTCAAAGCCTCGATTCAATTACTGCAATACCTTTATTTTCCGCCGGTTAAGTCCATTTGAGCCAAGGGTTCAGAGAAAGTTTAACATAGAGTTTAACGAGGCCGTCTGCGCGGTACGAAACCATAAAATCCACCTTAGATCCATCATCTGAATCGGCCGCAACGGCCCATCCCATTATTCTTAAATACAAATCAATACCTATGAAATTACATGGCAAGACCATTTTTAAGTATCAAATAAATGCGCCTACCCCTGTCCAAATGCTCCTTCGCCCCCGTCGTCAGCAGGGGCAATCGGTCATCAGAGAAGAATTCAGCATTGTTCCTACCGTTCCATTTACTGAATATACCGACGCTTACGGTAACCACTGTCAACGGGCCGTTTTGCCGGCAGGGGAGGTAACTATTACGAGTGATGCAGAGGCATTGGTGGAATTGCCCGCCCCCCTGCCCAACCCGCTGCCGGGTTATGTTACGGTAGAAACCCTCCCCGACGAAACCATGCTCTATTTGCTGCCAAGTCGTTATTGTCAGTCCGATCTTCAGGAGATCAATCAATTAGCCCGACAGGTTGTCGGCAATGTAAAGATCGGCTATGAACAGGTAGAAGCCATTCGCAGTTGGGTACATTCCAATATTCGATACCAATATGGTACCACCGGACCTACCACCACTGCCCTCGACATTGTCAATCAACGCGTAGGGGTATGTCGTGATTTTACTCATTTGGCCATTGCTCTCTGCCGCAGTATATGTATCCCGACCCGTATGGTAGTTGGGTATTTAGACAAGCTGGAACACACCGATCTTCATGCGTGGTTTGAGGCCTATTTGGGAGATGAATGGTATGTTTTTGATGCCGTTCAGGCGCAAACCGAAGGCTATCGGATTGTACTGGGCTACGGCCGCGATGCTGCCGATGTCGCCATGATCACTCAGTTTGGCAGTATGTTTTTACAATCCATGGAAGTACAGACCGAACTGATCAATGAATAAATAAAAAGCCCGCCGGTGCTGACATTGCTGTCGACACCGGCGGGCTTCATTTAGCAAAATTACTCTTTTTCAAGCCTTAGCCACAAAAGTGTCTTGGCGATAAGGCTTGTATTTCATCCGATTGATAATGTCTTCCAATATCTTAAGCGACTCCTCCAAGAGGCAGCGTTGGCGTTTTAATGCACTCGCTACTTCCGAACTTTCCTGAATTTCGTCAATTTCCAGCGCAGTTTCGTAAGAATCAATAATTGCTTTGACGTTAACTCGGGCCCGTTGCACATTTCCTTCCATCACTTTTTCGATGGCAACCTCCCCGCCGAACTCGCGTACATAACCCCCCAGGTTCTCAGCAAAATTGACACTTTCATTGAGCATCGCCGAAAATACCATTTGAAGATCTTCATCTTTGGTTTCTTTGGTTGCCTGCTGATACCCCGAAATATGATTATTATTCAGGTGAATGAGGCTGTTGAGCACCTCCACCACGATCTGATTTTTATTTTTTGTCATGACTCAAACGTTGGTTAACCGGGTTTTGTATTTTGAATAGTTTTTTTTGTAAAAAAATCAGACCTGTCCCGGTTTGGGGTCAATTTCAACGGATTTGCGCATTTTTTTCTACAAAAAACGAATAATATGACCCGGTACTCTTTTTTCTTCTTCCCGATATAAGGAATTTATTCAACACCATTAACTCAAACAGACAATGAACGATTTAGAACGACATAGCATGGAAGACGATGCCAAATCCCGTAAAATCACGGGAGCCACTATTCTGTGGTGGGTTTTAGGTGTTGGCTTTGTCCTCTTTATTGCGGCATACATCACCGGTTATATTTCTTTGGGTGGGCCCGACGGCGAAAAGCGTATGGGCGCTGTGTCGAAAGAAGATACAACGATAACCACCAAAAGCGATACTATAATCGGGAATTGACCCGACTGTCAGACTGCGCTAAACACACCATTTCATATTTATTTCAAACCAAAACCAATTTAAAATCATGGAAACCACAAAAGAAAAGATTGAGAAAGAAGCAGCTCGTCATAAAATGGAAACAGCCAAATCTGAACTGAATGAAAAAGTAGATGATGTAAAACTGGGAGCGGTCAATCTGGCAGAGAAAGCCCAAAATAAATGGGAAAACTTCAAAGACAAAGCCGAGGATGCCTGGGAAAACGTCAAAGATAAAGCCGAAAATGCTTGGGAAAATGCCAAAGATAAAGCCGAAGATGCTTGGGAAGATACCCAAGAGAAAGCCAAAGAAGTAAGCGACAAAATGGTAGATAAAAAGCAGGAAGCTAAAAAAGAAATGAACGAACAATCGAACTGATTTTCATTGTTTACAGCCTCGGCCTTCTCAATTGTTTGGGAAGGCCGAGGTATTTTTATTAATATAAAGATGGATCTGCGCTCTGAATCGCCGTATTGGTTGATGAAAAACGGCTTTCTCTATTCGTATCCTTCGTTAGATCGTTCGCTCTCTGTCGAAGTGGTCATTATGGGCGGCGGTATTACGGGGGCTTTGTTAGCTTATCATTTATCCGAAGCGGGTATTTCGTGTATTGTGCTCGACAAACGGAAAATCGGCATGGGCAGTACTTGTGCCAGCACGGCCTTACTTCAGTACGAAATAGATACACCTCTTACGGAATTGATCGAATATGTGGGCTACGAAAAAGCGGTACGAAGTTATCTGCTTTGCATTGAGGCTATTGATAAAATCGAAAAAATTACCCGAAAACTGAAGGCAGACACAGGATTTGAGCGACGCCCAAGTCTGTACTATGCTTCCCGTAAAAAAGATACCGACGACTTGCGGCGCGAATATTTTTTACGAAGAGATATCGGCATCCGACTGGATTTTCTGACCAAACAGGACATTGAAGCTATCTTCCCTTTTTCAGCATCTTCGGCTTTATACTCTGCTGACGGAGCGCAAATAGATGCCTATCGGTTTACGCATGAATTGTTTCAATCGGCGCTGAGAAACGAAACGCTCGTTTTTGACGATACGACCGTTGTCGGATTGAGGCATTTGAAAAATAAGGTAATTCTTACCACAGAACAAGGGCATACGGTAAAAGCCGGCAAATTGATTCTTGCCTGCGGCTATGAATCGCAGGGATACCTTTCAAAAAAAGTAGTCAATTTTAATTCTTCATTTGCGGTGGTCAGTGAACCTTTCCGGGATGCTGACCTTTGGTATCAAAACTGTTTGATTTGGGAAACCGCCCGCCCCTATCTGTATTTACGCACCACCTCGGACCAACGGGTACTGATCGGAGGAAAAGACGAACCGTTTTACAATCCTCGAAAACGCGATGCACTTACGTACAAAAAAGCGGCACAGCTTACGCAAGCTTTTCAGCGACGATTTCCGCATTTGACTTTTCGTCCTGATTTTCAATGGGCCGGGACCTTTGCCGAAACCAAAGACGGCCTGCCCTATATCGGTACGGTACCCGAGCGACCTAATACCTATTTTGTAATGGGATTCGGCGGAAACGGAATCGTTTTCAGTATGATAGCGGCAGAGATAATCAGAGACTTGCTTGTGCATAAAAAAAGCCCGGATGCGGGCTTGTTTGGGTTTGAGCGAATAGATCGCCGCTAACCGATCACTTTCTGAATTTTAGTTAAATCCAAAGGCTTTTCTACAAATCCATCGGCTCCTGACGATAGGGCACGGTCGCGGAGACCGCTCATGGCTGTAATCATCACTAATTTGGAAGCAGGAGCTTCATGACGAAACTTCTCTATTTGTTCAATCCCTATACCATCGGGAAGGTTATTGTCCAAAAAAATATAGGTAGGTTGTTCATCGGCCGCTTTCTGAAGTCCTTCAGCAAGCGTATGAGCCCGAAGTGACACAATGCCGAATTTTTTCAGTACCATACCTAACAAAAGGCAAGTATCCATCTCGTCATCAATAATCACAGCCTTTTGGACGGCACTGAAAAAGGCTTTATTACTCATTGACTTTTTAATTTGATTTAAAGGCTTAAATGTTAAGGAATGACTGTCATTCCTTTTAATCTATGTAAAAAACTGTGCCGGTGTAGCTTTTCCGAAAGGGTTATGCAGAAAAGCATACCCCAAATTGGGGAAAAGCTGCCTCGAACTTAAAAAGATTGTGGGGTACTCCGGGTGGAATAGTGTTTTTATCAGTTCCTACCGAAATATTGTTTCATTCAATTCACAAAAAACGTACAATTGCCATGACAAATAATTCAAAAGTAGTATTGGGAATAGTTACCGCCGCAGCAGCCGGTGCGGTAATTGGTTTGTTGTTTGCTCCTGAAAAAGGAACCGAACTCCGCGAAAAAGTACGCGATACTGCTAATGGACTTGCGTCTGATTTTCTGGATGTTATCCAACGCGGGCGTCAGCAATATGCTGAAGTGGAAGAGGATATAAAAGACAAAGCCAAAGAACTCAAATCGAAGGCTATGGGCAAATATGCAGAAGCCAAAGATAAAGTGGAAGATGAGGTTTCGAACGCAAAAAATGAAGCGGAAAATCTAAAAGATAAGGCTCAAAAATACGCTTAATCCCCTGTATTTAGTTTCCGGCAGATGCTGCGATGGCGCATCAGTGATATCGCAGCATTGAAAGAAACTGCTTTGCATCGTATCCAAAAGAAAGCATCGGTAACCCGAGCGGCGGTTGCCGATGCTTACAACCACTAAAAAATCATGCAAGTCATAGATTCGGCGAATGAAATTAAGGAACGGGCTACCGATTGGTTCGAACATGCCTCCGACTACTTTGAAGCACGTTGGAAGCTGGGCGTCTTGGATGCGTCAGAAAAAACGGCGGGAATAATTTCAAGTTTGGCTTCCGTGTTGATTATTGCTACAGTAGGCACTTTTGCGTTGTTGTTTGCCAGTATCGGAATTGCTTGGCTGATCGGAGAGAAACTCGGCAGTCCGGCGATGGGGTATTTTATTGTAGCTGCGTTTTATGCGGTAGTAGGCGGTATTTTGTTTGCAGTTAAAGACGCTCTTATTAAGGTGCCGATAGTAAACAGCTTTATTAAAAAGTTTTATTATGAAAACGGAAATTCAAAATATTGATGATTTGCGGGCCGAACGGGCGCGGTTGAAAAATCAACTGGAACTTTCAAAGACGCACATGCAGCAAGAGGTAAAGGCGATCAAGTCAGAGTTGAATCCGATGCATCAGGCGGTGGGCTTGGTAGGAGATATGCTTACTGCTCCTAAAAAAGGTCTGCTGAGTGTAGGAGTGAGTATTGGTGTGAATACACTGCTCAAACGCGGCTTATTGGCCCGTGCGGGTTGGCTGCCTCGTTTGGTCGTTCCTGTTTTGGCACAAAATCTCGCTGCCAATCTTATTTATAAACACCGTACTTCGCTGTTGGAGAATGCTTTACGTTGGGTAAAAAAAGTGACCGATAAACCTACTCCTAAACCGGCGGCTGCAGCCCCGGCCCCCGTTGCCATGAAGGCACTCCCCCCGGCAAAACATCTTAACGGCAAGGCGACCTTGGCTGTACACGAGAATTAACAGACTGATTTTAGCTTGTCTTCCTGTAGAACGGGCAATTGTGACAGGCCAATCCAAAACTTTACCAATGTGAAGATTGTGTCGTTAAAAGCTTCAAAGGAGGCCGGTTTAACTATATAACAATTAGCCCCCAACGAATAACAATCTTCAATATCTTCCTGTGATTTAGAGGTAGTCATGACGATTACCGGAATCTTTCGAAGTTTGGTTTCCGACTTCAGTATTTTAAGGGCCTCTCGGCCGTCCATTCTCGGCATGTTCAAATCCAGTAAAATAAGCCCCACTCCGGCGTCTTTATTTTGACGCAGGTAATTTAATAGGGCCAATCCATCCTTCACGATCGTTGTAGGATTGGATATGCCATACTCTTCCAGTGCCGACTGCATCAAAAAAATATCATCGTCGTCGTCGTCAGCAATAAGAATCGCGGCTTTTTTATTCATTATGTTACGTCTTAGGTAAATATACGTAAAAAACAGCCCCGGCTTTAGCAGGTCGTGGCTTAGCAAAAATAAAACCGTTATGATTGGCGGTTATCCGCCGACACAAAGCCAAACCGATGCCGGTGCCGTCGTATTCGGTGCGATTGTGTAATCGCTGAAAAATGACGAAGATTTTCTCCGCATATACGGCGTCAAATCCGATCCCATTGTCAATAAACGAAATTTGATAGAATGTATTTTGACGTTGCAAATCGCCGGCTCCTTCTATCTCTTCCCCGGTTACTTTATTACATTCTATTTCTATAACGGGATCTTCCTCTGCTTTCGCATATTTTATGGCATTAGAAATAAGATTGCTGAACAACTGCACCATTTGAAAACGGACGCCTTTTATGGTCGGTAAAACATCACTCACAAGGGTAGCCCGCTTTTCCTGAATGGTTTCCAAAAATTCTTCTTTTACCTCTTCCAATACCTTATTCAGGTCAATATCTTCAAAGATACGTTCACGCAAATTGGCGGTTCGCGAAAAAACCAGCAGATCATTAATTAATTGCTGCATCCTGGCGGCCGATTGGTTGATTTTCATAAGATTAGCGGCTCCGTCATCACTGAGTTGACTGCCGTGCCTAATCTTCAAACGTTCGCTGAAAGCCTGAATTTTTCGAAGGGGTTCCTGCAGATCGTGCGATGTCACAAAGGCAAATTGTTCCAGCTCCGAATTGGCATGTTCCAGTTCGGTCAGTTTTTGTTCCAATACGGTTTGAAAGCTGATGCGTCGTCGCAGTTCGAGATATAACAATCGAAAAAATAACAATAAGAATACCAAAGGTACTCCCGTGAGCAAATACAAAAAATAGATAGAGTTTTTGTCTGCCAATTTCTGAAGATTGGCTCGCAACATTAACAACTCCCGTTCGTCGTTGTCCAGCCGTCTCATTACTTTCCAAATCTCATTCATATAGAGTTGTCCTTCTTTGAGACGTAATGTATCTACAGCAAGTCCGCTTTTAGCTCGGGCAATATGCGATTCCACTACCGATAATTTTTTGTTGATCAGTACATCGAGTGTATCCAAACGGCTCATTTGAGCAGGACTCTCTCTCACCAGCAATCGCATTGCTTTCTTTACAGCTTTCAGTTCATTGCGACTTTCGGCATAAGGTTTTAAATATTCTTCGGAGCGAGTCACTAAATAGCCCCGTTGGCCCGTTTCTATATTGATAAGGGTAATCATCAGGTCTTTATTTTTAAGTCGCACCCGATAGGTGTGATTGACCGCCTCGCTGCGTGATCCGGTATTGCTGATACGGTCGTAAGCCAGCCAACTGACAAAGGCCAACATACTGATACTTACCACCATGGCTATATAAATTCCCCAAAGAGTATATCGTGATGTCATAAAGTTTAGTAGAATTGGGAAAAAAAATCTACAAAAGGTGTGGAAAATTTTACTCCTAATGAGGAAACAGAATTCAAAATTAAAAAACTTAAATTAAGATTTTTTTGTTTATCAAAAAAGATTTTTTGTTGTAAATAATTGAATTGCAGTAGGTTACAGTAATTCTTAAGAAGCAGCCAAAGTATTTGTTCATTTCAATTGACTCTATGAGGCATCTGATTTGGTAGAGTGCTACCAAAAACATTGTCCAACCATGGCAGCTCCCATGCTAAACCTGATACAAACACAAAAGCAAACGCTGAAGATTTCTCCGGCGCAGATTCAGTTGCTTAATTTTCTGCAACTCAATACGCTTGAGCTGGAACAGCATATTAAAAACGAGTTAGAAGAAAATCCATTGCTCGAAGAAGGAGAAGAAGATGTAACGGGTGAGTTTGAGGCCTCCGACGAGAATTCTTTAAATAGCAGTGAGGACCGTACCCAAGATTATATGGATTGGGAAGAATTCAGAGATGATGATACTCCCGACTATCGTACACGAGTAAATAATTTTTCGGATGACGATAACACATACACTCCTACGCTGGTAGAGGCCACTTCCTGGCGTCAGGAATTGAAAGAGCAATTTCATTTGTTACCACTCACCGAACGCCAACAGGTATTGGCTGATTTCGTAGTAGATTCTTTGACCGATGAAGGATACTTAACTTATACCGCAGAGGCAATGACAGACGATGTCTCTTTTACAAGCGGATTGTATGTGGAAGAGGCTGAAATAGAGGAGATTGTGCAGATCTTGCGTAAGATGGACCCGCCCGGATTGGGGGCTCGCAATTTGCAGGATTGCCTGTTGATGCAGCTCGAACGTCGTCAGGACGAAAAAGCAAAAGTGGCCGCAGAGTTGGTAAAAAAGCGTTTTGAGGACTTAGCGGCCCGAAATTACGAGAAATTGATGCGTGTGAGTGGCCTGACGTTTGAAGATTTGAAAGATACATTGGCGTTGATCGCTACACTCAATCCTCAGCCCGTTACCGGCGGTCAAACGGGGGCATTAATGGTCAAGGACAATATTGTTCCGGATTACATAGTCACCGTTGAGGGCGATAGTATTGATGTAGAGTTGAATAATCGCCGCATTCCTCCGCTGACCATTAACAAAGCTTATGCTCAGGAAGTGGGCGGAAGTCGAGCTGCCAATACATACGTAAATGCCAAAATGAACGCCGCCAATTGGCTGATCGAAGCCATTCAGCAACGCGAAAATACCATGCTCAAATCCATGCGCACGATTGTGAAGTTGCAGGAAGATTACTTTCGGACGGGAGATGTACGCTTGCTTAAACCTATGGTATTGCGCGACATTGCCGAGCGGATCAAAATGGATGTTTCTACCATTTCGCGCGTCACGAGCGGGAAGTATGCACAAACCCCTTTCGGGATTATTCACTTAAAAGATTTATTTACCGAAGGTCTGATGACCAATACCGGCGAAGAGGTCTCGAATCGTCAGATTCAGTTGACATTGGCCGATTTGGTGTCAAAAGAAGACAAACATAATCCTTACAATGATTTTCAGTTGGCAGAAATGTTGGCTGAGCTTGGCTACCCTGTCGCCCGCCGAACGGTGGCAAAATACCGTGAGCAGTTGGATATTCCCACTGCGACGCTCCGGCGTGTTTTGTGATGTTACGGTCACGCAGTAAAGCAAAAAGGAAAACAAAATCATGATGAATTGAAAATCCCATGGCACAAAAAATATTAGTCATCGACGATGATACCGACATCTGTTTGTTATTGCGTCGGTTTTTGACCAAAAATGGTTTTGAAGTGGCTATTGCGCACAGCGGCGTAAGCGGATTGGCCCTTTTGGAAGAATTTCGTCCGCATTTGGTGCTTACTGATTTTCGTCTCGGCGATATTGACGGAGAAACCATCCTGTTGCGGATCAAAGAAAAATTTCCTTCGGTGATGGTGCTGATCATCACCGGCTATTCCGATATAAAAATAGCCATTAACGTCATGAAAAAAGGGGCGTTTGATTACATCACCAAGCCGCTTTTTCCGGACGAAATTTTAATGACGATTCGCAAAGCACTCGACAGTGTAAATAAAAACGAAGCACGGCCGAAAGAAGCCTTGGAAACAGAGAGCCCTTCTCTGCCGGAAACGCGCCGCAAAAACATCCAAACCCAATACATATTCGGGAATGGCCCGGAGTCAAATTACCTTTATAAACAGGTCGACTTGGTGGCTCCTACCAACTATAGCGTGCTGATTTACGGCGAAAGCGGCTCCGGAAAAGAAGCCGTGGCGCTCGAAATTCACAAACGCAGCAAGCGGGCTTCGGGGCCTTTTGTCGCCATGGACTGCGGTGCAATTTCGCGCGAATTGGCCGCAAGTGAGTTGTTTGGGCACGAAAAAGGGTCATTTACGGGTGCATTGAGCCAAAAAATCGGTCACTTTGAAATGGCCAACGGCGGTACTCTGTTTTTGGACGAGGTCGGGAATCTTCCTTATGATGTGCAGGTATCGCTGTTGCGCGTAGTGCAGGAGCGCAAACTGCGGCATATCGGAGGCAATCGAGAGATTGACGTGGATGTGCGTATTGTCGTCGCGTCAAACGAACATCTTTTTGAAGCGGCCCGTCGCGGAAAGTTTCGGGAAGATCTGTATTATCGCCTCAATGAGTTCAACATTGATGTGCCCCCCTTGCGCGAACGTCGCGCTGATCTGATGCTTTTTGCACAGTTTTTTCTGGATAAAACCAATATGGAACTCGGAAAGCACGTGCGCGGTTTTACGCGGGAGGTGGAAAAGGCGTTTTTAGAATACCCTTGGCCGGGCAATCTTCGTGAAATGAGAAATGTAATCAAACGCTCTACGCTCCTGACCGACGGCGACTACATTGACGCCCGGACTTTGCCGTTTGAATTACTCAATTATGATAGATTATTGTTTCTCGAACCCACCAACAATAACAACCCTACTCATTATGTGGCTCCGGAGATTATTCCTGCGGCAAGCTATGAGCCGGCCGCACCGGTCAAACTTCCAACGGCCTCTAAGGTAGACTTGAAGTCGGCAGCTCTCGAAGCCGAATACGAAATGATTCTCAGCGTGTTGAAACAGGTTAATTTCAACAAAAGTAAAGCGGCACAGGCGTTGGGCATTGATCGTAAAACATTATATAACAAAATGAAACATATTAATTTGAGTAATTAGCAGCTTACAGTCAGAAAGTAGTACTGATAGAGAACATTGGCTGTAGCGTATAGATAATTGACCACGAACCGTTTAAACTACCTTGTTTCCAATGCAGGATGCTTCCGGGAAACCTTTATCCTTTCATCCGTCCGGAACACAGATGGAGCAAATGTTTGAGTTTTCACCTCATTTGATATACTTATATAGCCCGGAGTTGAAAAAGATAGTTTTTATTAACAAGCGAGTGACGGAAAAACTGGGATATACCCTCGCCGATATTCAAGAAATGGGTACTTCTCTGATAAACTTGATTGAGCATCCGGACAAAACAGAGTTGGTCGAAAGACTGAAAGCCCGGTATGAGGCGCTGCAGGCCGGAGAAAATGCAGAGTTTTCGTACAAGATTATTCACAAAAACGGCGGGATTCGTACGTTACACAACCGCAGTATGAGGCTGTTGCGCAATTCGGCGCAAGACTCACCTTTGATCATGAGTATTGCGGAAGATATTACAGAAAATTTGGACAGAGAGGCCGATCTGCTCAAAAAACAATATCAACTCAATGAGGCAGAGGCTATATTTAAATGCGGTACGTGGGAATGGCAACTGACCAACCGAGGATTGGAGTGTTCGGAAGGAGTATTTAACATTTTGGGGTTGTCGTCTGAAGAATACAGTTCGAAGGTGATAACGCGTAAATTTTACGAAAACTTCATTGCGCCGGAAGATGTAAAAAGAGTGATTAATTACACCATACAGGTATTGACTGAACGTCGATCTTCGTATGAGATAGATCACCGGCTGATTGACGCCGGCGGCACGGTAAAATACGTGACCCTGCGCGGACAGATTTACTATAATGAGCAGGGGAAATTGCAGCGAATTATGGGAATGATAGCCGACCGGACGGAAATTATTACCTACCAAAACGAATTGGAACGGCGCCTGACGGCTTTGAACAAAAGCAATCGCGATTTGGAGCAGTTTGCGTACATCGCCTCTCATGACTTGCAGGAGCCGCTTCGAAAAATCATTGCTTTCGGTGAAAGGCTGGATAAAAAATACAAAGATCAACTGGGAACGGAAGGGCGTTTCTTTGTGGATCGGATGACAACCGCTGCTCAACGGATGCACGTGCTGATCGAAGACCTGCTGACCTACTCGCGGGCGTCGCGGCAAACGGACGTATTCGGAGCAGTAAACCTGAATGAAGTAGTCAGGAACGTCATAGAAGATTTGGAGGTTAAAATTCAAGATAAAAAAGCAGTCATTACCGTGGCTGACCTGCCGTCGTTGGAAGCGCAGCCGGTACAAATGCACCAGCTTTTTTTGAACTTGATTGAAAATGCGCTCAAATTCACCAAACTCAACGCGATTCCCGAAATTGCCATTCGAGTACGGAAAATAGCAGCTTACGAAGCAACTGCCGTAGAACAGTTGAATCCGAAAGAAAATTATTTTGAATTTATCATCAGTGACAATGGTATCGGATTTGAACCTGAATATGCCGAACGAATTTTTACCATTTTTCAACGCCTTCACGGTCGTGCCGAATATGCAGGAACGGGTTTGGGATTGGCTATTTGCCGTAAAATAGTGGAAACTCATCACGGTTTAATCGAAGCTCGGGGAGAGTTGGGAAAAGGCGCAGAGTTCATATTCTATTTACCGGTTAACCAACCTCGCACACTATGAGTATAACTGAACTCAACAATGCAAACAAAAGCGTACTGATTTTGCTTGCCGACGACGATGAAGACGATCGGATGTTTACCAAAGAAGCCTTTGAAGAAAATCATTTACTGAACGAAATACGCTTTGTCAGTGATGGTGTTGAATTGATGGATTATCTCAAGCGCCGCGAAAGATACCGAAATCCGCAGGACAGCCCGCGGCCCGGTATGATTCTGTTGGACTTGAATATGCCCAAGATGGATGGCCGGGAAGCACTCAGGGAAATAAAATCCGATCCGTTGCTTCGGTCGATACCGGTGGTGGTATTGACCACCTCCAAAG
This sequence comes from Spirosomataceae bacterium, assembly GCA_046329125.1. Taxonomy (GTDB): domain Bacteria; phylum Bacteroidota; class Bacteroidia; order Cytophagales; family Spirosomataceae; genus Runella. The sequence goes on from JAXLVD010000003.1 coordinate 39,364, forward strand.
CAGAGCAAGACGTACTTCAAACGTATGATTTAGGAGTTAATTGCTTCATTACCAAGCCCGTGGCCTTTAGCGATTTTATTGAGGTAACCCGCACACTCGGCCATTATTGGTTTGATATTGTACAACTTCCCAACATTACCGAATAATGGAAAAAGACACCATTCGATTGTTGATTGTAGATGATGACGAAGATGATTTTTTTCTTACTTCTGATTATTTAAAAGAAATACGCAATAAGCATTTTGATATTACCTGGGCAAGTTCGTTCGGCGAAGGAATCCTGCAATTGACCCAAGCTAAATTTGACTTGTGTTTTTTTGATTTTTTGCTCGGTGCTAAAACAGGAATTGATTTGTTGCAGGAAGCCATTCGAAGCGGTGTCAGTTGCCCTATTGTCTTGCTGACGGGCCGCGGCGACCAAAAAGTGGATGTAGAAGCCATGCGTCTCGGTGCGATGGACTACTTGGTCAAGAGCGAATTGGATGCCGAAAAACTCGACCGCTGTATTCGTTATGCGTTGGAACGGGCCGAGGTACTTCGGCGCCTGCGCGAAAGCGAAACCCGCCTTCGGGGAATCTTCGGGCAGCTTAAAGATGCGGTACTGCTCAAAAAACCCAAAGGACTTATTTTTTATTATAACAATACCGCCCTTGATTTGCTCGGCTATACCGAAACGGAACTTTTACAACTTTGTTCACAACACCTCTTTGCTGTCCCGGCCCAACACCGCATCTATGTACAAAGCTTGGAAGAACAGGGGATTTTGGAAAATTTTGAGGTATGGCTGGTCAAAAAGAACGGAGAAAGGGTACTTTGCTCGCTGCACGCCAGCAAACAAAGCGACAGCGAAGGGGAGGTGTATTATCTGTTGGTCATCCAGGATATTACGGCCCGTAAAAAAATGGAACGGGATACGTTGTTGGCTGCCAAAGCGGCCTCTACGGCTCGTTTGGTACGTACACTTGCTCACGAAGTGCGTAACCCATTGACTAACATCAATTTATCGCTTGATCAGATCGAACCTGAGTTGGATAATGAGGATCAAAAGTTGTTTGCGGAAATCATTCGACGGAACAGCCGTCGTATCAATACCCTTATCTCCGAACTTTTAAATTCCTTCAAGCAGCAGGAGGCAATATTGAGCTCCGCTTCTATTCATCAACTGCTCGACGAAACCCTGGGCGAAGCCGCCGATCGGATCAGTTTGAAGAAAATTACCCTGAAAAAAGAATACGGGGATGACTGCCGGTTGACGCTCGATAAGTCAAATATTAAAATTGCCTTTTTGAATCTGATCATCAATGCCATCGAGGCCATGGAGGAAGAAAAAGGAGTTTTGACCGTTTCTACTCAAATCGCCGGTAAATCATGCTTGGTGGAAGTGCGGGATAACGGCCTCGGCATCAGTCCGGAAAACCTCAATCGCCTGTTTGAGCCTTATTTTACGTCCAAAGCCAATGGACTGGGGTTAGGATTGGCCGCTACGCTGACCATTTTGCAATCGCACCGGGCTACCGTAGAAGTAGAATCTGAAATAGGAGAAGGCACCGTTTTTACCGTTGCCTTCCCTCTGAGTGAATCATAAAGAAATACGGCAAGGTGCCCTACCACTGCACCGCTGTCTTGGGATTGTGGCCGAGTTTCGGGTCGGTTACTTTTACTTTGGAAGGGCGGAACAGCGACCCGGTAACCTCTGCGATGATGGCGGCGGCAACCAAAACAATCCCGAACACCGCCGACCAAACAATAAAACGATAGTACACCTCTGCTTCCAAGCGGGCGATGATAATACCGGCCAAGGCCCAAACGACAGACAATCCGATATAAGCATTTTTAAGTTTCAGCAAGGCCCAACTGCTGATGACTGCCCCCGTAAAAATCATAGCGGTTGCCCAAAACGTCTCGCTTTGTCCCCAGCCGTCCCAACCGATTCCGACCAAAACGGCCGTCACATTAGCAATGGCAGCAATACAGATCCATCCCAAATAACTCCCGAAAGGCGCTTTGAGGGCCATACGTGAGGTTTTGTTTAAATAAGGAGTAATGGTGTTGAGACGGGTATTGATCGTAACTAACTGATTCAGAAGGGCCAACATCACAAACACCGAGAAGATCAGGTAGTCATAATGCCAGGAAAGCATCCAAAGAATATTGAGGATACAGGTAACAATAAACCGTAAACCGATAGTGCCTACTGTGTCAGCGGTTGCTTCGTCGGTGTGCTTCTGAAACAGGGATTTGCTCTGCTTGATGCAGAAAAAAAGCAATAGCACATAAATGACCCCCCAAATGCCGAAAGTGATCGGCGAAGGAACAAACAGATTGGGGTATTGAGCAGATACTTGCCCCGTCGTTTTATCATTGAACGGCAGAGCATTCGCTAAATAATTAGCCCCGATCACAGCAATGAAAAAGATCCAATTAAAAACCTGTAAGGCTTTTATGGCTGATTTATTCCAAACCGTTTTCATAGTTTTAGTGATTAGATAAATGATTGATTAATGGTTTTTTTACTACAATTTCCTTTTTCTTAAAACGGACGGCATAGGGGCGAGGCTGAATACCGCCGCCTAATCGGAAGGCATATACCTTGGTAAATTCGGCCCCGAAAAACAAAATCAGTGCGGAGTAATACACCCAAAGCAGAATAATAACAACCGAACCTGCCGCTCCATAGGCTCCCCCAATATCAGATTGACCCAAGTAAAGACCAATGAGGTATTTGCCGATCATAAAAAAGACGGAAGTAACTCCTGCCCCGACGAGTGTATCTTTTAACTTGACCTTGCCGTCGGGCAATATACTGAAAATCACCGCAAAAAGTACGGTCATAATACCCCAAATAAAAGCAACGTTGAGCGCCCAAAACAAATAAACGGTAGCGTCTGAAAATAAGATTTTTACTTTCTCACTGAAGATATTCAAAACGGCATTAAGCAATAACGATACAATAAACAAAAACCCTAAAGAAACGATCAGGGAAAAAGAAAGCAGCCGATTAATGAAGTATTTGAGCAAACCGCTGCGAGGTTTGGGTTTCAGTGCCCATATCTGATTGATGGAATCCTGAATTTCGGCAAAAACCCCCGTTGCTCCCATCAACAAGGTCACTACTCCGACGGCGGCAGCTACGCCGGTCTTGCCCGACAATTGGGCGTGGCGAATCAATTCCTGCACTTGTTTGGCAGCTTCGGACCCTACCAACCAATTGATTTGTTCATAGAGTTGCCCCTCTACGGCTTCACGCCCGTAGAAAAAACCGACGATGGAAAGGACGACCAAAAGCATTGGAGCCAATGAAAACAAGGTATAGTACGACAACGATGCACTGAGTTTAAGGGCATTGTCGTTCATGAATTCTCGGAAAGATTCTTTGAAAATGTTGCTGTATATTTTCCAAAATTGACGCATACAAAATTTGAATTTCTTCTCATAAAACGTAGGTTGTAGAATGACCAACAACTGTTCCAATTCCCGGTCTGACCGATATGGGTAAAAATTTCCCCATTTTTTCGACCTTATCTTCTTTTTTTCCCCATTTTCTCTTGAAAAAAGGGCCGGTATGAGTATTTGACAAATAATAACGTCAAACAGTTAACATCATCGTTAAATCATTAAGGCCATGCGTTCTCTATTGTATATCCTCGCAGTAATCTTAATCATAGGCTGGTTAATCGGGGCTTTTGCGTACAGTGCAGGAAATCTTATTCATATCTTGTTAGTACTGGCCATCGTATCGCTTTTGCTTGGATTCATTCGTCGCGGTACTGTGTAGGCGGAAAGAAATGGTTGAACCGTTAAATTGTAGGTAGTTATGGAAATCCTATTATTAATGAGTATCACAGGTTTGGTAGGGTTGGCGGCATCAGTCGGAATGCTGTATGCGTCACATCAAACTCGCTCGGAAGGACCCCATTCTTTTGGCCATCAAGGCCGAGACGATTTTTTTCGACGCGTAAAAATGAATGCGGGTCGGTTGAAATGACAATCACCTAAACAGTAGCCGTTAACTAAGAAAGTATTATGCAAGCTGATATTGGAATTTCCGAGATACAGACTAAAAAAGTGGTGGACATACTGCACCACCTTTTAGCCGACGAACACATCTTGTTGATCAAGACTCGTAACTATCACTGGAACATCAGAAGCTCAAGTTTTATGGAAATGCATAAATTCTATGAGTCTCATTATGAGTTGATTACGGAATTGATAGATGAGGTTGCCGAACGCGTAACACAGTTGGGTGAGCGGGCCAACGGAACAATGAAGGAATTTCTGAAAACCGGTCGGTTAGAAGAAGGCCCCTATTATCACCAACAGGAACAACAAGTGAAGCAATTGCTTCATGATCACGAGAGTATATGTAAAAATCTACGCGAAGATATTGAAGAAAGTGAAAAATACGATGACCCGGTCACGACCGACTTTTTGACGGGCGTACTGGCTAAGCACGAAAAAATGGCGTGGATGCTGCGTTCATTTTTGAGGTAGCTTTTACGTATCCACAGCGCATGAAAACAAATAAAATAAGGAAAAAAAGCTCGATTATTTATGTTTTGGGCCTGGCGCTCATAACGGGGCTTTCCGACTGTACATCCACATCTAACTTGAAAAAGTCGGGGAAGACAACTTCCTCGACACCAAAAAACAAAAACGTAATTAGTAGGGCTCAAAATCCTACTAATTACGCCATCACCGCCTCGGCGGTGGGGGGAGTGGCCGGTTCGATCATCGGAAAATACATGGACAAACAGATGATTCCGCTGAATCAAAGTTTGTCGGGGATTGCTCAAGTCGAACGTTTCGGAGAAGGAATTAAGATCACGATGAGTACAGCAGTATTATTTACTTCTGATTCAGGGTATGTCTTATCGCCTGATCCTCAGCCGATTCTGAAACAGTTGGCCAATACGTTGGTCACTTATAAAGATACCGAGATATTGATTGCGGGCCATACGGATAATGTCGGAACAGGCAAAGAAAATCAAGTACTTTCGGAAAAAAGGGCAAAAGCATTTGCCGATTTTCTGGAAGCAAACGGAGTCTCATCGCTTCGATTGGTTAGGCAGGGCTTTGGAGAATATACGCCCAAAGTATCGAATGGTACGGAAAGCGGCCGTCGCCAAAATGAGCGGGTCGAATTGGGAATAGTAGCCAATCAAACCCTCAAAGCAGAGGCAAAAAAGCAAGCCGCCGCAGCAAGTGTAAGTAAAAATTAAGCTTATGGCCAAGCACATTGTAAGCCCCCGTGATTTTAAGAAAAGTGCGGAGGGTAAGGTCAAACGAATACGTAAACCCGTAGGGATCAAAGACCTCCGAAAGCGACTGAAAGCTGTCGATTCGGCACTTTACCGGGAGCAGAAGCAAAAAGCTCGGGAAGCGGAGAAATTCGTGAGCGGGTAGGGGCATAAGTAATAACAGCAATGAATAACGAAAAAAATAAGAAAGAGGAAGCAGGCAGTATCAGCTCGGTAGTGGCGGGTGATACCGAAAATTCCAACGATATTTTGATCGAAAGGGATTTTTTGCCGGGTTTTCTTCCCGATTCAGACGATAAATCTGATGTGCCGTACACAAGCAAACAGGAAAGTGCGGCTTATTCTAAAAAACATAACTTGAATCGTAACAAAGGCTACAACGAAATACCGCCTGATGTTCCGGTAAAAAGTAACGATAAAGGTAGTTAATTTTTCATAAGGTTAAGGGTTTAGGAATGGGTAGAGAGCAGGGGGATTTTATTCCCCTGCTCTTTTTTTTTGCGCCCCAAAAACTCACTTTTTCCTCTTTGGCAGATTATGCCTTTTAAGTGTTTTCTATTGTCCTGTTTTTCAGGGGGTTACAAAGCCCGAAAAGCGACCCGTTTCGGCTTCATTTTTTCAAAAAAATTGAGAAATAGCAGCAAAAAAATTTGCTTTTATATTCAATTTTTTTTTACTATATTTATACTCGATTTCAACCACTACAACACAACAAATTTTTTCAATGGAAAAACAGTCGGAGTACTTTAAAAGCGAAGGCGGAGGTCAGTTTTTCAAGCTGTTAAGCGCTTATGAAGTGAAGGTCGTAAGCCTGTATGATTTTAATCCGCTCATTGAGAGAAGGCGCCTTTCGCCCACCATCATATCCCAATTGAAATGTGTTCCCTGCCGGGCATCTGAGTTTGAGAGAGCAGAGAAAGAAGCCATCCGATTGTTGGATTTGCCTCATTATTGCCCGGTAGCTTAAGCCCCCGCAGAAAGCATTTCAATCAGCCCTGAAACGTGTCAACCTTTTTTTCCTTGCAGCACCATGAAAACCGAAGTAGAGACCTTCATATTGAACGACAGTCGCGAGTTGATCTACGACAATGCTCAACTGGACAAATGGCGACAGATCGTAGATAAATTAAACCTGCGCGGTCAGCAGCAGATCGTCCGTCAGGGCATGTCGCCCATACCCTTTTTGTTGATGAACGACCGTCTTACCTCCCTGTTGGAAACCCTTTGTCCGCGCAAAGCCGCTTTGGAAGAATATAACCAAACCCCCATTCCGGTAGAAGTATTGGACTTGGCAGCCCTGTCGCATCAGGAAGGCTATTTTGATAAAATTCAGATTTGGTACGACGATCAAACCGAAGACCCCATCTGCGTGGGTTTATGTTATGTCCACGAACGGGACCGCCTTGCCGGGAATACCTGGAACATGAATCGCTATCTGATCGGTCGTTGGGGAGAAGTAAAGTCAGATTTTGAACAACTCAAGCAAAAAGCCCGTCGCCTGTACCGCGAGCGTCGCGTAACGGAGCTGGAACGCACCATACGTGCCGCTCAGCGCGAGTTAGAGGACATTGATAAGGAAGTGGTCGAGAAGATCGGATAATGGCTCAGAAGCCTGTTAACAGCCTAAACAGAACATGCCATGAAAACAAACACCCAACCTGCTCTCGTTCAGGTAAACGATTTGAGGCATTTGAATCGCTTACAATCCCACGTAGCCACTTGGGCAGCCCTGCATACCCGGGACGCGTTTTTTCAAACTTTCTTTCGGAATTGGGCCGATACCAATGAGGATTGGTCTCAACAATTGGCCGCTTTTTCGAAGACAGGCCGCGAGCCCGCAGAATTGAACGCGCTGAAGGGCGAATGGCAGGGGTTGCTCAATTTGGCCGCGGTCCGAAGCAAAGGCATGAGAACCGCCGATTTCTTTGCGATGACCGACAAACTGTTTGCTTTGGAGGAAATGTTATTGAAACGTCTGCTTAAATTGCTTCAGTTGAACGCAAACCTAAAACCGGTAGCAGAGACCCGCCTCAAAGAAATAACGCTTCTGCGCGAAGCTATGACCTATTTAGAACAATACGATGCTGTTTTTGAAGGAGCTAAGGTAGCCGTTATGGCTGCTGAGATCGAGAGAAGGGCGTAGGGAGGGGTACTGAGTTCCGAGTTCCGAGCTCCGAGTAGTGAGTTGAAAGTAGTGAGTAGTGAGGGGAGTTGGTAAGGACTGCAGAAAAAACAAGTGTCGAGTTCGGAAGTGCAGAATGTCGAATGATAAACTATTTGACACTCAGCACTCTGAACTCGCCACTGCTCAAAACTCAGCACTTATAACTCGGCACTTACAACTCAGTACTCGGCACTCAGTACTCGGCACTCAGTACTCGGCACTCAGTACTCGGTACTTTCAACTCGGTACTCGGAACTTACCAACTTACTTCTCTCAACACTATCGTACTCCTCGGCCAACTCCGTTTTTTTCAATAAAATTTTCTACCAAGGGCAAAAGCTTCGGGCATTGTTCTATGAGAATATGTACGTTCTCTTCAGCCTCATGACTGTACTTTCTTTTTTTGCGTTCATAGAAGCGTTCGATGTAGCCGGCACGGGCATTCATGTATTCTTTAAAGAGCTCAATCAGGTAGCCGGCGGTGGTGCTTTTGCGTACTTTGTAATGCGCGGCATACGTCCCCGCCAACAAGACATCTTTCGCGCTTTCGGAAGAATAGCATTTCATTAAATGGCGCACAAACAGTTGCTTCTCAAACCATGCCATGTTGGCGGTTGACTTCGGCCAGCAATGAAGGATAATCGCCCCCAGTAATTTTTCCGTAAATACCGAACCGCGCTGCGCTGTGATCTTCGAAAGTGACGGCGCGGCAAGAGCCTCTTTAAATCCGACGGTTTGGGCAAGGGTCTTCAACAAGTTCCCCAACTCTTCATTCTTCAACTCCTCTTCCTGAGCACCGCACCGGCTCAAACAGTCTAGAATCAGAAATTCTACAGCTACTCCGGTATTCATAATATATTGCATACTTTTGGTAAAAAAAGAGGGTGTTAGAAAAAAAATATTGATGTTTGCTTGTCTATTCAAAAGTCTTCTTCTTACTTTTGAAAAAAAATCGATCTCCCGCCTTCAAAACTCTCCCAAAAATGCCCGAATCTAAGGATACTAAAACCATTTTTAACCGCTTGGCCTTTCTCATCGAATCCAAGAAAATGACCCCTTATGGTTTTAGTAAAGAATTGGGGTTTGACAAACCGGCCAAGTTGTACACCATTCTGAGAGGAAAAGTCAAACCCAGCTACGACACGTTAGAAACCATCCTGACAAAGTTTGAAGACGTAAGTGCCGAGTGGCTTTTGCGCGGCGACGGCGAACCCGCCCGACTCACGCATACACTTTCGTTGAAAGGAGCCAACGGCACCACAATTGAGGCGTCGGCGCAGATCACGGCTTTACCCTCGCAAAGCGACAATAAAGTGTTGGTGTTGGAAGAGCAAAAGAAAGGGCTGGAACGGCTGTTGGATGAACGCGAGCAGACTATCCTGCTTCTCAAAGACCAAATCCTCATTCTGCGCGAAGTCATCCGGCAAAATCGTTCCAACCCTTCCGCTGCTTCCTGACATTTACTTCTGATGTACAATTAAAACGGAGGCTGCCACTCTTCGGCAGGGTAGTCAGCCAGCAGCGCTTCGAGGTCATTGCACTGTAAGAGCGTTGCCAAAGCTTCTGCATTATCGTTGGTCCGGACGCTGAGCGTCTGACGGGGGGTAGTCAGGGTACTCCAATCGCTTTCCACCTGTACTACTTCAATGGCTTCCGGATTAATCCAGAACAATCCACTTTCTCCTTTGAGCTTTATCATCATGGTTGTTTTTCCAGGTTTTTAGTAATGACTGATATTTGGCACGTCCTCGCTTTACAAAATAGTCGTTGGGAAAAAGCTCGTACGTGAATATTTGGTAGGGAAAGTTTTTTTGAATGCCGAACAACACAAATTTCTTCGGTTGCTGCGTTTCTTTTTTGAAACTGTCCCAGTAAAAGGCTACTTGACGGTCGTAGTCGTAGGTTTGGCAAATGCGCCGAAAGGCTTCTGCCGACTCACAGGAAGTGGTTTTTATATCGGCCAGAATCCCCTGAGCACATACCATATCCAGTTTCCCTTTGCACAACACACCCGTTTGCTCGTCTTTCCACACGCGGACAACCTCACAATCAGCTTGTTGGAGAAGCGCCTGAAACGGGGCAAAATGATACAGATTGTCTTTGATACTTTCTACAATATCGACATCCACCAAGTCACTCCAGTTTTTCTCAAGGTGAGGCTCCAAAACGGATTGGTGCAGCGCCGAGCCCATCTGCAGGGCTTTGGTATTGACGGGTCGGTTGCGGGCAAAGAGCAAATCACGCAGCCGGGTCAGGTCCGAATTGGATACGGCCTCAATGAGGCGATATTCGGCATCGGAGATACGGGGAGGAACAAGGTCAGTTTTCATCAGCGGCTTTTCCATTGTTCAAACATCTCCAACCCTCGCAAAGCGGCTTCCTTCAACTCGTGACGCGTCAGGCGGGCTTCTTTAAATAAGCGCACGCTTTCGGTCGTAATGTGACCGTGACGGGCTACTTCCCGCTTAATACACATTATGGCAAAATCACGTTGAGACATGGGTACGAAAAATTTTAAGGTGACTCTTACTTGTTAATCGGCACACAGTGCGCAGTGTGCAATTCAATTGCACACCCGCGGCACTGTTGGTCAAACGGGGTAAATAAAGCTTGACGCTATTCCGGTAATCAACCTTTCCGACAAAGTCGGAGGGTGATCTACTACTCTAACTCTACCTTACGCCGCTTGGGAGACAGACACCAAGGGCGTAATTTCTTCTGACTCCAACAGGCGGGCAAAAGAGCGTGACACTACTTTGTGCTCTGCCACCGGAGTTAAGGTTTCGGCACGGTATACCGCATGATCTCTGATATAGTCGCGGTATTCTTTGACTTTGTCCGATTTACTCACTTCGTAAGAGAAGCGAGTGATGTACCATGTTTTGGAAGGGTCATTCTTGCTGGTGACGCGTTCGGGGCGTGCCGTAATGGTCACATCACACAAAGAGAGTTTTTCATAGTGCAACGGCTCCATCAGGCGAAACAGCTCACTGACGGAGGTGTTGTTGAACATGATAGAAGACACACATTGCTGATTGTCTATGAAAAATAACTCAGACCACATTTCCTTTTCGGAACGACCGAACAAAACGTCTTCAAAAAAACGATAAGCAATAGGTTGAAACGTGAATGAAGTAAGGATCTTTCCTTTATCGTCCATCAATACACGCTCACCGTACAGGTTAAACTGACCGTTTTGCCCGTTGAACCGATACTCCCGCGGCCGTCCGGGTAAGTACAGGTATTTGTCGGCCACTACTTCTTCGCCCGTTTCCGAATCTATGATAATTTCCTGATACGATTTTATCTCCAATGCCTCCTGAGCAACAGAGATGTGGGAGCTGTGAGTCGATTCCATACTGTTAAAAAAGATTGAGTGTTTTGAGTGACAAATATATAATATATAAATATTAAATACAAATAAAGTATTTTATATTTAATAAATTATACAGTACGTTTAGTATTTATATTTTTACTATTTTTGTTGAAAAAAGTATGGAAACAAGCATTGTCAGAAAAACTACCCCGCCGGAAACCGATCGTGAGGTTGAGCGGGCCTTGAGACCTCTCAGTTTCGGGGATTTTACGGGGCAGGAGAAAGTCCTCAACAACCTGAAAGTGTTTGTGGAGGCGGCGCGCCAACGCTCTGAGCCGCTCGACCACACGCTGCTGCATGGCCCTCCGGGATTGGGCAAAACAACCCTCTCTCACATCTTGGCCAACGAAATGCGGGCGGGTATCAAAGCTACTACGGGGCCGGTGTTGGATAAGCCCGGTGATTTGGCCGGATTGCTGACCAATCTGCAACCGAACGATGTGCTTTTTATTGACGAGATCCACCGCCTTAATCCCATTGTGGAAGAGTATCTCTACTCTGCCATGGAAGATTTTAAGATCGACATCATGCTCGATAACGGTCCCAATGCCCGCTCATTGCAAATCCAACTCAGCCCGTTTACCTTGGTGGGGGCTACGACCCGGGCGGGGTTGCTTACGGCACCTTTGCGTGCTCGTTTCGGTATCAATGCCCGCTTAGAGTACTACGATGCCGACTTGTTGTGCACCATTATTCAGCGTTCTGCCGGTTTGTTGGAGACACCTATTGTGCCCGACGCTGCCTTGGAATTGGCAAGTCGGAGCAGGGGCACCCCGCGTATTGCCAATAACCTGTTGCGACGTACCCGTGACTTTGCGCAGGTACTCGGTGACGGTACTATTACGCTCAACATTGCCCACCGCGCCCTGAAGGCTTTGGAAGTAGACAGCAATGGATTGGATGATATGGATAATCGCATTTTGACCACCATCATTGAGAAATTCAAGGGCGGTCCGGTAGGGATTTCAACCATTGCAACGGCCTGCGGGGAAGAGGCTGAAACCATCGAAGAAATGTATGAGCCGTTTCTGATTCAGGAAGGGTACATCAAACGGACGGCCCGCGGCCGAGAAGCAACGGAGAAAGCGTATCAACATCTCAATATCCCCATTTACCTTTCAGAGGCAGCATAATCGAAAGGGCGAGATTTTCGCCCTTTTTTAATATTTTCTGTTTTGTTTGAATAGTATAAATAAATTTACTATTAGTATTAATATTTTATATTTTCAGTCCTGCGAACCTTTCAGCTTATGATTACCGCGAAACCCGAAGAAAATGACTTGGCGATTGCTGCCCCGAAACGCCCTAAAAGCAAGCCGGCACACCCTAAAAATCACATCCTTTTTACCCATGAAATTGTGGATTTTTCTGCGTTTGGCCCGGCTGCTCCGGCCGTAGAATTTCCCTATCGGAAAATGCCGAAACAGGTGCTTTTGGATACGCCGACCTTAGATTTGTTAATCCGCAATCCCAACCGACTGTCGCACAATGCGCTGCGCCTCATTAATGAATGCGAAGAGGGCGGCTGCATCAGCTCGGCTACTTTGCTGGAATGGGCCCAATGGCAGCGTTTGGGCTATTATCAGTTGGAAACTTCGTTGGAAACTTTCTTTGAACACATTCTTCAGTATTGGCAACTTCAACTCGTTTCCCTGCCGTTGGAGGCCTATTCCCTGTACACCGATTTGCCGGTGGTGACGGCCGAAATAAAAAGGTTTGACAAAGGCGAACCGGAGGGAAAGGGGCGCAAATCGGTGCATGATGATACCTTCGATCAGTTGATTGTCGCCCATGCGATTGTCACCAAAATTCCTTTGGTAAGCCCCCACTGTATTTTCAAACAGTACGAGCGTTTTGGGCTGAAATGGGCTTGGTGATGAACTTTTAGGGGTGAGGGGATGGTTAGATTTTGGAAAGAATGACTTCTGCTATTAAAACCACCTTCCAAAACCATGTTTGTTCACCACGTATTGTTTTACTTAAATAATCCCGACAGCACTGCCGACCGCGATGCGCTTGTGGCGGGCCTGCAAACCCTCATTCCCATCGAAGTGGTCAAATTGGCTCACATCGGCAAAGTAGCGGATACAAACCGTGCCGTGATTGACCGCTCTTATTCACTCTCGTGGCTGATGCTTTTTGAAAATAAAGCCGATCAGGACATCTATCAGGATCATCCCGTTCACCACGAATTTGTGAAAAATTGTGCGCATCTCTGGGAAAAAGTAGTCATTTACGATTCCGACGATATTTAACAGATATCCACGGCATGGCGCAAGTCATGCACCTCACCCTAAATCCCTCTCCAACAAGGAGAGGGACTTTTTATGCAAAAAACTGACAATCCGATTCGGCAGGCGCACCTGCTTACGCCGTTTGCGTACCGTACAATGGCCGAGGTGGAAGAACGGCGCTCTCAAACGCCCGATCTCCCGCATCGCCACGACTATTTTACGGTGTTGGCGGTAGAACACGCCGAAGGAGTGCATCAAATTGATTTTATTGAATACCCGCTTCGACCCAACACCGTCTATTTTGTCTCTCCCGAACAAATTCACCACTTGACCCTGACACAGCCGGCACCGCGCGGTCACGTGATTTTGTTTCGTCCCGATTTTTTGCAGGAGTTCAGTATTGCCCCCGCCCAACTGTACGACATGGATTTGTTTTTCAACTGTGACGAAGCGCGGCCTCTGGAACTTTCCTTCCATGAAATGAAGCAGTTACTGCCTTATATTCAGGGTATTGCCAATGAAGCTCTGTCTGAAAAAACACAAAAGCAGGAAGCACTGGGAGCGTGGCTGAAATTATTTTTGCTGGAATGTAAGCGATGGAAAGCCGATCAAAAAACGGTGAATAAATCGTGGGATAATCGTCAGGCTGAAATTGTGAAACAGTTTAAAAACGATGTAGAACGTTTTTTCCGTCAGCAACACAAAGTTAATGAATACGCCGAACACCAACATCTGACGGCTAATCATTTGAACGAAGTCCTCAAAAACGAAACCGGAACCTCAGCCAAGGAGTTTATTCAAAACCGGCTGATACTGGAAGCCAAACGCTTGGCACGCTATTCGGAACTGAGTGTTAAAGAAATTGCTTACCAATTAGGGTACGAAGACGTGGCTCATTTCAGCAAATTTTTCAAAAAATGCGAAGGTATTGCCTTTACCGAATTTCGGGAAAAAATAGAATTTTAAAAGATTGATAATGAGTTTTTTATGTTCTAAATTCGTAAATCGCCATTCCGCCTAACTTACTTCTGAAAACTATGCAAACCAATCGTCTCCTCAAAGGCCTGCACCACGTAACGGCCACTGTCAACGACGCACAGGAAGATTACGATTTTTACACCCGATTGTTGGGCCTTCGTTTGGTCAAAAAGACCGTCAATTTTGATAACAATTTTGTGTATCACTTCTATTATGCTGACCGAGTAGGCACCCCCGGTACTGTGTTTACGACCTTTCCGTACAAAGGACACGGCGTCAGGCAGGGAGAAGAAGGGGCAGGAATGATTATTTCGACGGCTTTTTCGGTGCCAAGTTCCTCCTTGGCTTTTTGGCATCAGCGCCTTACGGATGCGGGTTTGACCGTACTGCCGTTTCAACGCTTCGGGCAGGAGGTGCTGTGGTTTCGTGACCCATCGGGATTGCAGTTAGAATTGATGGCAGATGACAGTGACACCCGTACTCCCTTTGAAACCGACGACGTCCCAAGTGAGTTCGGCATTCGCGGCATTCACCACGTTACGCTGTGCGTAGCGCCGGAAGATTGGAACCCGCTCCGGCATTTTTTGACCACCGAAATGAACATGGCCGAAGTGGCACAGGAAGAAAATCGAATTCGCCTGAATGTGAATGAAGGCGGAGCCGGCAGTTGTTTGGAGTTATTATTGGCCGAACCCACGACGCCGCGCGGAAAGAACGGCTTGGGAACAGTGCATCACGTAGCGTGGAAAATCGAAACCGAAGAAGAACAATTGGTGCTTCGTCATCGTTTGGTGGAAGAACTGGGTATGCAAGTGACCGAGGTCAGAGACCGTAAATACTTCCGTTCCATTTATTTCCGACTCCCTTCGGGTCAACTGTTTGAAGTAGCTACTGTGGGTCCCGGCTTTGACGTCGACGAATCGGTGGACGAATTAGGCACGCACTTGATGCTGCCCGACGATAAGGAACACAACCGGGTCATCATTGAGTCTAAATTGCCGGAAATTCAATTATAATTGGAAAAGTAGTGGTTGGAGAAAGGAGAATGTATCCGATTTACAACCACATTTCCATTGCCACATCTGCTCTGGAATAAGGTGAACTGAAATCTTTGACGGTTTTAAAACCCAGTTTTTGGTAGAGATTCAAGGCAGGCAGCAAACGCGAATTGGTTTCCAAATACAATCGTTTCAGGCCCATTTTTCGGGCTTCCTCTACGATAGATTGCCCCAGTAATTCGCCGATGCCCAAGCCTTTGGCATCCGTGTCCACGCCCATTTTCGATAATTCCATACTGCCTTCGGTCATGGGTTTGAGTGCTGAAGTTCCTACAATATTTCCCTGATATTCAGCCAGTAATACAATGCCGCCTTTGTTCAGGTAAAATGTATCCGGGTTTTCCAAAGATTCCATGTCGAGCGGCTCGACTTTAAAGTAGCGCTCGATCCATTCGTAGTTGATGCGCTTGAAACTTTCGCGGTGGGCGGCGTTTTGCGGGTCCAACGGAAGGATGTTTACTTTATTTCGCTCCCGAATTTTCAATCGGCTTTTGATGCGTTCGGGCAGGCTTTTACGCAAAATCACCTGTTCGTATTCCATCAATGCCCGCAGTACGTCGGTTTCGCACTCATTTTTCACCTCGTTCATCGTATCTTCCAGATCTTCCAGCAATTCTTTCATGCGGGCGTGCATTTGTTCCCCTTTTTCAGTTAGGCGTACATTGGTTTCGCGCTTGTCCGTCAATCCTTTTTGGGTTTCCAGAAAACCTTCTTTAGTCATTTCTTTGACCATCAAGCTGACACCTACGTGCGATTGTCCGATGTATTCGGCAATTTTTGATACCGTTTCCGCTTCTTTTTGTGCCACGGCCAAAAACACCGGAAACCATTTTACTTCAAAATCCATCCCATACATTTGATAGACCTGCGCCGAGGCCTGTTGGCTGATTTCTCCCAAACGACGCATATAACTTCCCAAGGCAACGTAGCCGAGTGTGCGATAAAAATCCATGACATAAATAATTTACGTAATTAATTACGTAAATTAAAATAATGACAATTTGAAAAACAATAGTTAGGTTAAAATCTTTTTTTAAAGTAACTGCAATCTGCTTTCCATGATTTTGACAACGCTTTCCTTGGTTTCACCATTGTTCAGGGTGGATAATTCAATGACCTTTGCAGAGTCAATAAAACAAAAAGTTGACAAAAAAATGAACAACCGCCATTCCGGCAATAAAAGTTAAGATGATGGAAACGAACAATTTAATAAAAGGCATTCACCACGTAACGGCCATTGCTGCCGACCCCCAACAAAACGTAGACTTTTACGTAGGTTTATTGGGACTGAGATTGGTCAAAAAAACGGTTAATTTCGACGCTCCTGACGTTTATCACCTCTATTATGGTGACGAAACGGGCAATGCCGGCAGTATTTTGACTTTCTTCCCGTTTGGAAAAGGAAGCCAAAAAGGGCGTCACGGTAAGGGACAGGCCGCTACTACGTCTTTTTCTATTCCGATGTCTGCCATTGATTTTTGGACCAAACGATTTGACCAATACGGTGTTTTGTACAAAAATCCACAACAACGCTTTAACGAGGTCTTCATTTACTTTGAAGATCCCGATGGTTTAGGGCTGGAATTAGTCGCTAATAACGCAGACACCCGTCCCGGTTTTACTTACGGCCACATTCCGTTGGAATACTCCATCCGCGGATTTTGGAACATTGAGATTTGGGAAACGAGCTACGAACGTACCGAAGCTCTGTTGGCCAACTCGCTCAATTATACGTTTGTGGCAGAAGCCGGGGCGCGTCGCCGCTATGCTCCTGTCGGTGCTCCTGAAGGTCAGTTTGTAGATATTGTTTGGGACAGTAACAACCGTTGGGGCATGAGCGGTGCCGGTACAGTCCACCATATTGCGTTTGATACCCCTTCGGATGAGTCGCAATTGGAAGTAAGAGAAGCCGTACTTTCGGCCGGTTTTATGCCGACGCACGTACTCGACCGTCAGTATTTTCACTCGATCTACTTCCGCGAACCGGGCGGGGTATTGTTTGAAGTAGCCACCACGCCTCCGGGCTTTTTGTTGGACGAAGAAAAAGCCAAATTGGGTGAAGCGCTCAAATTGCCGCCTTGGCAGGAGCGTAATCGGGCACAAATTGAGCAGTTATTGCAACCAATTTCGCCGGAAGCCGTTTATCAGAAATATAACATCAACCATTAAAACAACTCTTCACCCCTCTCCAAAAAGGAGAGGGGCAGGGGTGAGGTTAAACATGCACAACATAAAAAACACGGTTTGGGCGGGTCAGCCGCTCGCCCAAGCCAAACGCGTATTCATCATGACCCACGGGAGAGGGGCAAGCGCGCAGAGTATCCTGAGTTTAGCTGCCGAATTGGACGTGGCCGATTTTGCCTTAGCCGCACCGCAGGCCACGGGAAATACGTGGTATCCCTATAGTTTTCTGGTACCTGAACTCCAAAATGAACCGGGCTTATCGGCCGGATTGCAGGTGTTGGGTCAATTGGTGGAAGACATAAAGCGGGAAGGGTTTGATTCGCCGCAGATCTACTTGTTGGGATTCTCCCAAGGGGCATGTTTGACGTCGGAATTTGTGGCGCGAAATGCGCAGCCGTTCGGCGGAGTGTTCATTTTAAGCGGCGGGGTCATCGGTGATTCGGTCAAGCCGGAACGTTATTCGGGCGATTTTAAAGGAACTCCCATTTTCTCCGGCTGTTCGGATGTAGACGCGCATGTGCCGTTGCACCGCGTTCAGGACAGTACGATTCTATTTAAAAATTTAGGAGCGAACGTCATCGAAAAAATCTATCCCAATGCACCGCACAGCATTTTTCAGGACGAAATCCATCACATCAATCAGCTATTGAACGACACAAAATGAAAACTTTCAAAACCATTTCCTATTCTTGGCAAGGCCGCCCGCAACAAGTGGGCGACGGATTTGTAGGGCAGAGCATGATTCCTTCCCAACGCTTTCAGGATTTCAGCCCGTTTTTGATGCTTGACCACCACGGCCCGATGCAGGTGAAACCTTCGCCGATACCCAAGGGGGTGGATGAACACCCGCACCGGGGCATCGAAACCGTGACCGTTGTGTTTGAGGGAGCGCTGCAACACCGCGATTCGGCGGGGAACAAAGGGGTCATTTTTGCGGGGGATGTGCAGTGGATGTCAGCCGCTTCGGGATTGGTCCACGAAGAAAAACACGAACTGAATTTTTCCCGTCAGGGCGGGACGCTGGATTTTGTGCAGTTGTGGGTAAATTTACCCCGCGCCCACAAAATGGAAAAACCGCGTTATCAGGAGTTGACATCGGCGCAGATTCCGTCCGTACAAATTAACGAAAACACGCAATTACGCATCATTTCGGGAGAATTGAACGGTATAAAAGGCCCGGCTTTGACCTATACATCCGTGTTATTGGCCGAAGTGATCGTGTCGGGCGAGAGCCAATTTGAGTTGCAATTACCCGAAGGATTCAACGTCGCTGTTCATGTAGCCCGGGGCGAAGCCGTATTTAACGATACAGAAAAGGCCGCCGCCAAGCAACTGTTGAAGTTGAGCCAAGCCGGCGAATGGGTTTCGGTTGCCACCCATTCGGCAGGCGCTCGTTTGTTGATTTTGGGTGGACAGCCTATCAATGAGCCGATTGCGAGTTACGGACCGTTTGTGATGAACACCCAAGCCGAAATCATGCAAACGATTCAGGATTATCAATCGGGTAAAATGGGCTTTTTGGAACCCGTAGATTATTCTGAGTAATTTTTTACAACCGAAAGGCATATAAGAAAACCTAAATCACATTCAGTTGTTTTCTTATATGCCTTTCGGTTCAATCGATGTATTTTCGGTAAGCGGAGGCTCGATACCCTAATAGATAAGAAAAAGGAGCTATTAGACTAAAAATAAGTTTTTGGAGCCAATAGAGTGGTTTTGTCAATCGAAAACTGCCGGCAAATTGCCGGGAAAGCACTGCAATTTGCCACAGATCAGGCCTGCCTTCATCGTTGGTTTCCGTCACTAACCAAGCCGATCACCGTTTCCAAAAAGCTTTCGGTAGTCAAGGCAGGTCGCCCTTTCCCTCTTTATCGGTCGGCATGAACCGAATCGTTTGACCGATTTTGGAATGATCTTGCCTTGATAAGCCCTACTATTCCTCTTTTATTTTAAGTCGGCCAACCACTCCTGAGCAAAGGCTTTTGCTTCCGTGACCGGGGTTTCTCCTAAACGGTATAAAAACTTCCATTCGGCCGGTTTGCGCTGATACGCCGGGTTGATAAATTCCTGTTTGCGGCCCGAAGGCATCAGTTTGGCATTGAAATCCACCTCGTCGCAAAGGGCGATGAAATCCCGTAGGCGTTGCTGTAACAGCGGTCGAAAATTGCTGTGGGCCTCTAAAACAGCCCTTTGTTTTTTGTATTCAGCATTGCGTTCTCGGGCATAGGCCAACTCTTGTTGCTGCTGTGTTTTGTTTTGACTGCTTCCCTGCTTCAGCAATCGGGTGTGGTACGCGATAAACTGTTTTTTGAATTCAGCCGGTTTGCCTTCGGTAGCGGCTAAGATTTTCTTAAGTTCGGCCACTTCAGGCGCTTTTGCGGCGCGTTCTTCTCCTTCCAAAGCAGCCAATTGAGCCTCTTGCTGAGGTAGTTGTGATTTAATGCCCAGTTGCAGCATGGCCGGGTCAAGTTGGGCGTAAGTTTGCTGAATCAATGCCGTTTGTTGGCTCACCGCCGCATCCATTCCGCCGGCTTCTTGTTCGCGTTGTGCCAATACCGCATCAGTGTAGGCTTCATCAACGGGATATTTTTGTCTGAGCCATTGCCTGTATTCCTGGTTGAAGTGATCGGATTCAACGTACGAACGAACCCATTTTCCTAAAGCTCTGACCGTAGTCGCCTGCACATTTTCGGGAATACGTTTGGCTGTTTTACGCATGGCTGAGGTACTGTTGAGCAGAAAGTGTTTTTCTTCGGCCAGATTACTCAGAGTTCCTGTACGAACATTGTCGAGAGTGACGCCCGTATCGGTCAATACATCGAGCGGTTTCATGGCCAAGAGGGCGGCCAAAAAGAGGAGAGTACAAAGAAGAGGAATGGTTTTCATCACTGTTAGAAAAAACGATTGGTCAAAATATTATTTTTGGGCTAAGTTGCCCTTGACGGGAGCAGTTGCCATAAAGGTTTCCACTTTGTTTTTAACCGGTTTCAGGGTTTGCAGATAAGCATAGATGGCTCCCAAATCCTGCTCACTCATTCCGGAATACATGGTCCAAGGCATGATGGTTTGTTTTTCTCCGGATTTTACCGAATGAGGCTTATACCCGGAGGCGGGGTCAAAGGCTTTGAAACGGGCAATAAAGGCGGCTTTGGTCCAAAGGCCAAGCCCGGTTTCTTTGTCAGGGGTGAGGTTGGCGGTGCGTATGACTGACCCCGGGAAGTTGATTTCGACGCCTCCGGCAAAATCCATCCCCGGAACAGGCTTTCCTTGGTCGGTTTTGGTGTGACAATCGGCACAACCGGCCGCATTGACCAAATAACGCCCGTAGGCTACGGAATGTGAAGGGTCGGGGCGTTTCTCAAACTTCGGTTGTTGAGGAATCGTATTCATAAGGAAATTCATCGGAAAATCGGCTTCTGAGGCAGGTATTTTGTTAGGAATGGGTTGGATAGTGCGTAGGTAGGCAATAACGGATTTGATATCTTCCCGGTCCATTTTTCCGTAAGCAGTATAGGGCATTAACGGAAAAAGAGCTTTTCCGTGCCGATTCACCCCCGAGGAGATGGCGCGAAAAATTTCGCCGTCGGTCCAATCACCTAACCCCGCAGGGGTAATGTTACGAGAGTAAAAAGTACCCGGCAATCCCATTTCCCGGCCGTAACGTTCACCGCCTTTTCCGAGAGTTCCCGGGGTAGGGGGCCCCGAATAACGAGTCCAATCGCGGGTGCTGTGGCAATCCAGACATACATTGACGTGATTGGCCAAATACTTACCCCGCTCAATTTGCGCTTGGGTGGCCTTGATTTTCAATTCGGGTGCAGCTCCTACGTCCGGCAAAATAAACTTGACATAGGCCAAAATGCCGCCGATACCCAAGAGGACTACGGCTAAGCTGATAAAAATGTAACGAAGAACAGTTTTCATACGTTGATTTGTTTTAAATAGCTGTTTGGCTTTGTTTCAAAAGGCAGCACTCAACAATTGCCTCTTCGGCAGGGCGAGGGGAAAAGATGTTTTATGGCTGTCTTAGATCGTTCGGTTTCGTTTTTCCCGATTGACGGAACAAAATTGCGGAGGAAAGCGGGCTATTTTCAATGAGCAGTCCGATGAAACGTCATTTCAGGAAGGTGTAACGGAACAACTGACCGGCAAAATGTTGGATGAGAAGGGATATTTCTCCGGATAGGAAAAGGCCGGCGATTGCAGAAGGATTGGAAAGCGGCAGCTACTGTTAAAAAAAATCCCCACCGACACAGCCGGTGAGGATTTTTAAATTAATGCTACTCTCAATTATTTTCTTCTCTTTTGAATCGTAAACGGAATGCACAGATCCACAGGGCAACAGTTGTCACCGGGTTCAATGATAATGGGGCAGCAGCCATTGGCGGGGCAGAGCTGATTCGTAGCGGTGAAGGTGTAGCTGCCTACATCGCTCAATAAGACCAGATTACCGGAGGCAATAGGCGTAGTACTGCCATTTTTAAACCATTGTACATTGGTCAGATTCGCCGGGACACTCACTTCGACTTTTTCACCCGGACACAATTTGAACGGTACCGTAAAGCACTGACGATCTATGTCATCTTCGGTGTCGTCGTGGTTGCAGGGGGTTGAATCCACATCTTTTTCATTGGTGGTACAGATTTCGGCCGTGTTGAAATGAACCCCTTCCTGTGTCACTTTGATCTGATAGGTCAGGGTCACCGTATCGCCGTTGGCGGCAATGGGTCCGATGTTCCAGGTAATGACATTTCCGCTCAGAGACGCACTGCCGCGGCTGGCTACAAAGCTACCGCTGACAAACTGCACCGTGGTGGCAATCGAATCCCTGACCGATACACCCGTGGCATTGGTGGCAGACTCATTCCAGACTTTCAGGGTGTAGGTCAATACCTCGCCGATTTGGGCGATTTTCTTGCTGATCGACTTTTTGAGGGCCAAATCCACTTCTTTGGCACAGTTTTGGGCATTGACCGTAGCCGAAACGCGACTGCTGCTGATGGCTGTGGGGCAGCTCGGGTCGGTGCTGCGGGCTTGAGCGTAGAAGACTTTCCCGCCGGCAGGGACCGTACCGCTTGGTTTGAAGTTCAATCCCGTGAACAGCAGCGTACCCCCCGTAGGCTGATCGTACCACTCAACCGTAGCCATGCCTACTACAAATGCTTTCAGGGTCGGGAAGGTATCCCCGATACAAGCCGTCAAACTTGGGGTGAGCAACATCGGCACGGGCGGATTACAGTTACAGTTAGGCACGACTACGGCTACCGTATCACGACAGGTCAGTCCTCCGCCCGTGACAGAGTAAATGAAGTAATAGGTGCCGGGGGCTGTCATACCGCTTACCGCACCGGCATTCGTGACGGTGGCGTTGACAGGGTTGCCCGTTTGCGGGGCCCAAGTGCCTCCCGCGGGGCTTGCCGTCAGGGTGGCAGTACTCGGGGCGGAACCGGCGGTACAGATCAAAGTTTGGTCGGGACCGGCATCGGGTTTGACGCAGCCCGCACAAGGCTGGACCGTCACGGCTACGGTGTCTTTGCAGCCGTTGAGGGTATAGACAAATTGGTAGGTGCCTGCCACAGTCATGCCCGTCACGTTGTTACCTGTGATAGTAGCGGTCGTCGGCGTGGTGCCGATCTGGGCCCAGGTGCCTCCCGCAGGAGTCGGTACCAACGTCGTGGCGGTCGTCAAAGTGTTGGTTGCAGCATTGGCGCAAGCCAGAGTTTGGTCGGTGCCCGCGTTAGGTTTTGGATTGACGGTGACCACTACCTGAGCGGTGTCTTTACAGCCGGCGGCGTTTTGGGCCACTAATACGTAAGTGGTCGTTGTAGTGGGTTTGACCGAGGTCGGCGTGGCAACGGCGGTTCCGCCGGCGGTACCTATTGTCCATACAGGACTCAAATAAGTATTGTAATTCGTGATTTTTGAAGTCAAATCGACGGCTTCGCCGGCGCAAATGGTGGCGTTGCCGTCGGCAATGGTAGGTTTGGCATTGATAATAAGTTGGACAAAGGCCGTATCGGCGCAGGTCGGGTCACCGGTGGTGTTGACCACGACGGCATAGTATTTCGTGCCTGCGGTGATCAGAGCTGCACCTGTGGGGGTGTAAGCCGCCGCTGTCTGTCCGCTGATGGCGGTGCCGAGGCTGCCGGTAGTATCCGCTAAAGGGCCGTACCATTGGTATTGTACACCCGTACTTGGGGTTATTGTATAAGCGGTGGCAGTGCTGCCGCTGCAAATGGTTTGCGTTTTCGGAGTAGCTTTAGCTACAGGTTTAGTACAGCAATTTAACGACTTAATGATAAAGGTAAAATCTTTGAAACAGCCGTCTTCGCCATTATAGACTCGGATAGTATAGGTTACGTCCGCAGCAGGATTGGCAATATTACCAACAATCAAACCACCTGTTAAGCTACTGATGAGAGTTGCATTGGCGTAAGTAGCAATAGTAGAAGGATCACCCGTAGTGAAAGCTACCTTGTCCCCCACTGTACCGGTACCCAAGAGGATACTGCCTTTACCACCGGCACAGGTAGGTTGAGTTACACTTGCCGTATAGTCCGGTTTATTACACTTATAAAAACCGAAATCTACGGTATAATTAGTGTATCCGCCATCTAACGGCTCGGCGGCATTGGCTAATGTAATCGGTTTGCTGATAATTCCGCAACCGGCAACCGCTGTTCCGTTATCATCATTTTCTACATTGTCGTCAGGATCCGGTGCCGGGTCATTTCCGGTACTGCTTGTATAATCTTTCAATACTCCTGAGAAATTGGCATCGGGTATCTGTACAATGTAGTTTCCCGTTGGTAATCGGTCAAAGACATAAATACCGTTCACTCCTCCGACTGTTCCGGTGATAGTGGTGGTCACAAATTCATCCGGTTGCGGCTTACTGTCATTATTTCTGTCATTATAGAGGTTGACTGTTACATTGTTTACGCCGGCCTCCCCGGTGTCCACTTTTCCATTGTTGTTTGTATCATTCCAGACATAATTACCGAGTTTGTATGGTCCCGTTTGGATGATCAGACCGGCATCCCAAGTCAAGTCAATTTGACCGGCTGCCAGTGTAAACGTAGCGGTTTTACCGGTGGCAGGATCTGCGTCGGAATCGGTTTCATCGCTTGAGCTACCTCCTGCACTGCCACTGTTTGGCGTATAGGTTTTGTCGGCAGTTGGTTTAAACTGCACATAATAAGAACCGGGGTCAAGTTGGTCAAACAGGTAATAACCGGGACGACCGTAGATGTCATTAGAAGTAGTATCGGTTGCCACCAAGGTTCCTGCCGCCGTATATAAACATACCCTTACTCCATTGATACCATTGGCAGAGGATTCGTCCTGAAGGTTATTTTGGTTTTCGTCGAACCATACGTAATTACCAACGGCTGCTTTATCGGGGTAAATACCTTGATCCCAAGTGAGATCCGTTTCACCCGAACCGATATTGGTGATGGGAACAACGGTCACTCGGTTTCCATTACAAATGGTGGGGATTCCATCCGAATCTTTATCATCGGCAGTGGCATTCGGTGCTGAGGTGCTGTATCCTGCGGGTAGGAAAAATACGGCGTAATAATTACCGACGGCTAAATTCGGAAATAAATATTGTCCGCCGTTTGCAGTCGATGTAAAGGCTATGACGGGGTCTGTTTTAGGATCATTGATACCGTCTCCATTGTCTTGGTGGAGTTCAACTCTCACCCCATCTACACCAAGCTCACCACTATCTTGAATCCCATTTTTATTGGCATCCAACCACACAAAATCGCCATAGTTGCCGGGGATGTTATCTTTTAATTTGATTCCCACTTTAAAGGGCTCTGAAGGCAAAAACGGGTCATTGTTATCGGCTCGGGTCGCTTTAAAACCAAAAGAGTTCCAAGCAATATCGCCGGTAGTAACACCCGTTACGGGGGCTCTCATATCCCAGGTCAATTCCACTTGATCACCGGGCTGCAACACCGTAGTACCGAAGTCTAATTTTAAGGATTGAATCGTGGTTGGGTCTTGCGGAAGTACTGTTGTCCAATTAGCAGGACTACAACCGGCCGGCCCGGCCAGGACGTAATCCGTCCGGCAAGGATTGGAAGCTGTGCTGTAATAGACTGTTACACCCGGAGGGGTTTGCAATGGTGTTACTAAGTTAGGTCTCCATTGGGTTAATCGCGCATTAGGGTCAATCACACCGGCATCCCCCACAAAGGGTAATATATCTAAGATTTGTATATCTTTTGTTGGAACGTTGCCCGTATTTGTCACAATGAGTTTATAGTTAGCGATCCCTCCCGGCATTGTTTGCCCAAAAGCAGGATATTTTGAATAATCAGTATCACATTGCCCTTTTACCCACTTCACAGAGGACATTTGCGCAGAGGAAGTAATTCCTACATAGTCGGAGGAGTAGCAAAGGGTATCTATAGTTGAGCCATTGGAATTAAGATCGTAAATGTCGGCCACGGCTACCTGCGGCTTTGTAAAATACTGAGGAATAAAACATTGGGCAGGTGAACTGCCGGAAAAGAAGGCTGTGTTTTTGATTCCGTTGATCTCTGTGTACGGTGAGTAGAATTTTTGATTGGCAGTGTACGAACTTGCCAGTCCGGCAGGGGCCAATGAAGTGACCTTCACGGCAATATTGAGCTTATAGGAGGTGCCGGCCGGCATGGGTGACGTCCATTTCAGACGAATTAAGGTTCTGCCGGTGCCGTTAAAGTTAGGTATAATGTCCGTCACATCGGCAGTGGGCGTACCCGGAGAATAAGTGATAGTGCCGTTATAATCAAGCCCCAAGGGCAGTAAATCCATGATTACCGGATTTTGCAAAGGTAAGCCTCCCCCCTGGTTATCTACACTAATATAGTTCCAGAAGGTGGTACCGGGGTTGATAGGACCACCGTAGAAAGAAGCATAGGGGCTGTTTTCGTATTGAGTCATTTTGTGCGTACTGAATGGATCTAACTGACCCATTTGTAGTGGTAGTGCAAAGCGTAGAGGTAGCGTCTAAGATAAATCCTGACCATCGGCTGTTCCTGTTAAGAAGTTTTGAAAACTTGTTGGAGGGGAGTTCGGGTCTAATGTAGCTTGTACTCCAAGATATTTATGAACCGCCCCGGAAGGTATTTTATCATAAGTGTATTTAATGCCGGTGATGATTTCTCCCGAAGGAACATAATAAATGACGTTGTTGGGAATTTCTGTATAGGTAGGGTTGCTGACGGTCTTGATATAAAATTTGATTACCTCATCACCCACAAATCCGGTAAGATTTCCTGGGGCAAATATCTGATTAACAATCACTTGCCCGGGAATAAGATCCTCGATCACTACATTGGTAAGGGTGGTATTACCGGGATTACTGATTTCGAAATCATACTTAAAACTCTGACCCGGTTTAACCGTTTGGTTACTTCCTTTTACTAATTTTAATTTCGAAGAAGG
Organism: Spirosomataceae bacterium; assembly: GCA_046329125.1. Lineage (GTDB taxonomy): Bacteria > Bacteroidota > Bacteroidia > Cytophagales > Spirosomataceae > Runella. The sequence goes on from JAXLVD010000003.1 coordinate 66,060, forward strand.
GGCGGCCAGCGTAATTGGTACCGTCAGATAAGGAGTACAACTAGTGGTCAAAGGGTTCGCGTAGGTTGCTCCATCCGTATAGGTTCTTGTATCTCCGTTGGTTAGGGTAATAGGGGTTGGACTTCCCACCGGCTGATACGTTACCGTAGCGACATCCGATACGGTGCTTCCTGTACTGAAGTTAGCGCTTGGATAGACTACGGTGACAGTTATATCAACAGCCGGTGCAACTGCACTGTTGACTTGCATTGTGGAAGCAGGGAAGGTACAGGTTACTTTTTTATTAACATTGTCAATGACACAGGCATTGGCCGGAATGACGGGTAAAGGCTGACCATCGAACGGGGTGGCGATGACGCTTTGGATATCTGTACCCGGTGCAAATTGCTGAACCACTGTAATGGGTCCGGGATTCACTAAACCGATACCGGTTGAGCCATATTCATTCTGAGTATATGTGGCTAACAAAAGACTGTATTTGGTTGGATTATCTAAGGCTCCTCCCCCCACATTATAGATTTTTGGACAAAACTTATCGTAGGAGTGCAGGGTCGTATTGACCGTGGCAGTACTTCCCACTGAGCCTCCTGTCAATAATTGGGCCGTCATGGTAGCGGTTGAGCCATCCTGTAAGCCAAAACCTCCCTGACCTATCAATTGAATGATACCCGTATTACCGGCCATGAGAGGTTCTTTAAAGACAAAAGTCATTGTTTTAAAATCAGCTGACAACGTATAACTTAAAATGTCCGGGGGCAAACCGACAGTTTGGTTCGGAAATAAGATACCGGAGGGCACATTGGCTACTAAGGTTACATTGGTACAGTTGGTAGTTGTGCTGGCACATTTATACTTGAGAGTATAGATTAATGTTTCCCCTGTTAAAATATCGGTTTTATCAGAGGTGGCTGTAATTTCAAGTGTTTGAGCCATACCGCAAAAGGGTAAAGCAAGGAACAGGAGGTAAAGTAATTTCTTCATTTCTTTAAGTTTTAGAGTTGATTTGCCCCGGGAAGAATAGAAGCAAACTGCGTATGGGGGAGTTTAGAAAGTAAGAGGTCATAAAAAAGGGGACATTACTCAGGGAAAGGCCTTAAACAATACTTAAGGCAGTGAATCGCTGTAACAGAAGTATATTGATTATACAAATATGCCTTATAGCATAGGCTGAAATCTGCGGTGTAAACTTTAGTGACCGTTTCAGATGCGATTCGGGTACTCAAATAAAAAATCGAATCGGAAAGGATTATCCGGTCAATAAGCCATGGAAAATTTGGCTTATGAATTTTAAAAAAGCAAAAGTCAGCCATGGTCTCGAAAGAATTTAAGATTCCTCAAGACTGTATCAATTATGATGCAAGGCGTTTTTTCTTATCCCTAAAAGGGTGGCGAGTGATAAAAATGGTACACTAACGACACTGAAAGGTATGTCGTATTGCTTATTTTTAATTATTGAGCTTTAATAAACCGCTTGCCGGAAATCGAAATTATTCAAAAATTTTTTTGAATATAAGATGTCGACGCAGCCGAATATCTTTTGGCAGTCGGTGGGAAAATGGGGATAAAATACGCTCTGAGGACAATAAAAGGGAAGGGTAGGATACTACAAAAGTGAAGCTATTTAAAGAAAAGTAGTACCGAGTATTTAGTTAATAGCATTCAGTATAACTCTTTTAACTCACAAAATACTCATAATCAATATATTATCAAATTACTATATACTTAATACTAAAATCTTTGTACTACTAAATAGCTTATGTTTTATCGGTTGCAGCATCCGAAAATGAAGCCAAGCCGAAAACAAATGGCGTATTTAAACAGATGGCTGACTGACAACAGTCAGCAAGTGTTTTTGAAAAGTTCTGCCTATCGGTAACATTACCCCTTTCACATTGACTTCTCCGGTCATTATATCGATTCGATGGATAAAATTTCGGTTAATAATAAATCCCCTGTGTATTTGGACAAATTGGTTATCCAATAATTCGGCAAGTTTTCGTAGAGAAGTTTTCATCACATATTGGCGTTCGGCGGCGGTATGAATCGTTATGTAATTTCCTTCTCCTTCTATGTAGATGATTTCTTTGAAAGGCACCATGATTTTCTGCCGGTATTTGCCGGTTACCCATATTCCTTCTTCACGAAGGGGTTTTACATTTGTTTTGTTTAGGAGTTGTACCTTATCGGTTATGCAATTGACAGCGCTTTGTAAAGTGAAACGATGAAAAGGTTTGATTAAAAAAGTGGCATTAGAAAAGGAATGCGCGCGCCGAAAATAAATTTCATCAGGAAATTCTGTAAAAAATACCACAGGATAGGTAGGGGCAATTGTCTCCAATAAATCGAAGGATAGGCCATCCGGCAGAACCACATCCGTCAATACAAGATCGGGAGTGTGTTTCGTAAGAAATAGGGTTGCTGCTTGAATGGTATCGACCTTCTCAATGCCCGCATTCTGAAAATCGGAGAGCATCATTTGGATTTTAAGTTGCCAAACCGGGTCATTGTCAATAATAAGAAAATCCATAGCAGGGTATTTAGAGGTAAACCAAACCTAAGCACAATTAGGTTAATAAATAGGCATACTATGTTGAATAGGGTGATAAGTGTAATTTATTGGGTGATAAATGGTTTATTCTTTCGTTTAAGACTCTTTTTTTGCATTTTATCACCTGTTTTTTATATTCTGCATCATTGTTGATACCGGTATTTGGCATAGTTACTATTCTGAAAATCTTACTGCAATGAATAAATTCCTGTTACCGGTTTTGCCGTCAGAAGCCATATCAGAGGCTGAAGTTTGCCTGACAATAAAAAGTCCTCACTGTCAATTATTGATTGATTTTTTGATCAGTCGGAAAATCTCTTTCAATATCATATCCTTTATGGAAGAGAGGGAAAGAACGAATACTGAGCAACAACTGTCGTCGGAAGCAATGCTGATAAACCCGATGGGGGAGGCGGCCGGCAAACCACCGAAAGACAGTAGTCAACTGCTTGATTATGTCTATCTTAAATATATTAAAAAAAATGCGGGCAGTACTCCGACTATTGATGAAATAGCTGCGGAAATCGGATGGAACCCCTCGCGTTTTAAGACCGAATTTAAAGCGACCTACGGAAAGCCGTTTTATCAGGCGTATGTGGAGCAAAAGATGAAATATGCCGCTGAACTTTTAAAAGAAGGCTGGAAAGCAATAGAAGTTTCGGAAAAAGTAGGCTATTCGCAGCCCATCAAATTCAATAAAATGTTTCAGAAATATTTTGGGATAACGCCTAAGAAGTATCAGACCAATGTATTGAAGCTGCGCAGACAGCGGGGAAGTTTAGAAGTTGTTTAAATTTGCCTTTTTGATAATTTCAGATTTAACATAGATTTTAGGTGGATTTAATTGAAAATAAACTGTTTAAGTAATAATGCAGATTTAAAGTAGATTATAGGTTGATTTAAGTGGTTGAATTTCAATTAAATCCATTCTAAATCAATTAAATCCAAATCTGCCTGTTTACTTAAGTAATAATGCAGATTTAACTGAGACTTTCCAAGTTTATAATTCTATTGATTATCAAAGGCATAGGCATAAAACTTGGAAAGTCTATTTTTGCACAAGTACTTAGCTCCACCTAAAATCAATTAAATCCAAATCTGCCTGTTTGCTTAAGTAATCAAATCGCTTATCTTCTTCCAAATCAATTGCCATTCTGCCTGAGAGGTCGTTTGCTGAATGGCGGTTTCGTAGTATTTTTTGGCAGTGTCGGTTTGCTTCAATTGAGCGTAAAAATCACCCAAAGCGGTATGGTAATAATGGCTTTTTTCCATGCCTTTGACAGTCAGTAAAGCATCTATGCCGCGTTGAGGTCCTTCGGCGAATCCTATGGCAATAGCTTTGTTAAACTGAACCGTGCTGCTCAGATTGATCTGTTCGAGCAGGCGATAGAGGTAAGTAATGGCTTGCCAATTGGTTTTTTCGAAACTTTCGGCCTGTGCGTGGTAGCTTGCCAAGGCCGCTTCGAGGTGATAGGTGCTGATTTCGGGCCCATGCGACGCTTTATTCAAAAACTCAACTCCTTTGTTAATCAGGTCCTGATTCCATTTTCGCCGATCTTGGTGAGCCAATAAGACAATATTGCCTTCTTCGTCCTGCCGGGCATCAAACCGCGATGCCTGAAAGTACATCAGCGACAGTAAGGCGGCGGTTTTGGGAAGGTTGGTAAAGCGGTGTTGATGCAGCAAGAGTCCCATACGGATGGCTTCATCGCAAAGCTCTTTTTTGATAAGTTGGTTCGTATTTTGGGAGTTATATCCTTCGTTAAATAACAGGTAAATTGCTTTGAGGATCACGTCCAAACGGGGCAAAAGCTCGTCGCCCGTCGGCACTTCCAAGTCAATCGGAGTGCTCCTGATTTTGTCTTTGGCGCGGTAAAGTCGCTTGTTGATTGTCTCGTCGTTGGATAAAAACGCCTTGGCGATTTCGGGAATAGTCAAACCGCAAAGAGTGCGTAGGATGAGTGTAATTTGAGCTTCGGGCGGTAAACTTGGGTGACAACACGCAAACATCATCCTAAGCTGACTGTCTTCTATTTCGTGGTCAAGAAACAGGTGGTCAATGTGCTGCTGCATTTGTTGTTCCGACTGGATTTCGTGGGCAATATTGGCACTGATTTGGGTAAAGAGTTTGTCTCGGCGCATACGGTCAAGCACCTTGTTTTTGGCCGTAGCGTAGAGCCACCCCGTCGGATTATCGGGAATGCCGTTCAGTTTCCAATGTTGCATGGCTGCCAATAGGGTATCCTGCACTACGTCACGGGCGATGTCGTAGTTCGGAAATCCAAACAAACGCGTCAGTACGGCCAGCATCTTTCCCGACTCGTGTCGAAAAAGATGCTCCGCCAACCGATTGACTTCCGTCATGCAGAAAAATCAGTTAAAATTTTGAATTTCACGGATTTCCACTCTTCCTTCCGTATCGTAAATAGGGCAGCCTTTTGACAATTCTACCGCTTCGTCGATGCTGTCGGCTGTCAGGATCATAAAACCGCCGATGATCTCTTTACCTTCGGTAAACGGCCCGTCGGTAATGACATGGTTAGAGCCCGATACCGTTTTGCCGGTAGGGTAGAGGCCTTCGGTGGAAATCATCTTGCCTTGGGCGGCGATACCGCCGATCCAATTGTTCCATTTCTGAATTTCTGCCTGTATGGCTTCGGGCGACATTTGAGCAAAATCCTGTTCTGAGGGAATAGCATTCCAAAAAGCGAGCATGTACTTGTTCATGGTTAATTGTGTTTTTTGTGAACGAAATTATTGAATTTGTACGAATGACGAACGACGCGAAGGAAACCGGACAAAAGAGACGTCATTTTTTTTATATTTTTGAAAATAAATCATTCCGGCACCTTTCCATGAATCGTATAGATCGTTTGTTAGCCATAGCCTTGGCGTTGCAGTCACGCCGATACACCCTTGCCGAAACCTTAGCCGAGCGCTTCGGCACGAGCATTCGCACGGTGTACCGCGACCTGAAAGCATTGGACGAGATCGGCATTCCGATCGGCTTTGAGCCCAATCTCGGGTATTACGTAATGCAGGGTTATTTTTTGCCGCCGGTCATGTTCAGCAGCGAAGAGTCCAATGCTTTGGTGTTGGTAGAGTCTATTGTCGAGCGGTTTACCGACAAATCCATCAGCAAACATTACCGTTCGGCGTTGAACAAAGTGAAGTCTGTTCTCAAAAATTCTCAAAAGGAACGGGTCGAACAGTTTGAAAGCAAGGTATTTACGAACGTTTCCTGTCCTAACCATAATTTTGATTATTTGTCTGAAATTCAAAACTCCATTACGAATCAGACGATTTTGCAGATTCGATACCAAAATGTAAATCAGGAACTGAGTGTTCGTGAGATCGAACCGATCGGTATCATCTTTTATTCGATGGCGTGGCACGTTATTGCCTGGTGTCGGTATCGTCTCGAATACCGTGATTTTAAAGTGTCTCGCATCCAAAAATTGGTCAATACCCAAGAGCCTTTTCGTAAATCACCGCATCAGGATCTTAATACCTATCTAAAATTGCAGGAAATGCGGATGGCACTGACATAGGGTTGTCAGTGAAGGTCTGTTTCTTTGCTTATGTCAACTAAAACAATCAATAGCATGAGCAATACATTGGCCTTGAAAACATCTGTCTTTATTGATGTTCCTGTTTCTGAAGTATGGGACGCTCTCACTAATCCTGCTGTAGTGAAAGAGTATTTTTTCGGAACTGCTTTGGTTACCGACTGGAAAGAAGGCAGCCCGATACGGTTTACGGGCGTGTGGGACGGGGTTCCTTACGAAGACAAAGGGACGGTGCTGACATTTGAGCCGGAAAGGTATCTTTCTTACAATTATTGGAGTTCGTTCAGCGGCACCGACGATATACCCGAAAACTACGCCACGATTGAGTACATTACCGAAGCCGTTGAGAGCGGCACCCGGCTCACCGTAACCCAGAACCGCCTGAAAGATGAAGCGGCCCGTACTCATTCGGAAAGCAACTGGCAACTATTGCTGGGAGAAATGAAGAAATTATTAGAGAAATAGTAATTTGCAGCATGATTTCTTTTCAAGCAACCCTGCACAAATTTGACAAAAAAGGCGAAAAAACGGGTTGGACGTATTTTGAGATACCCGAAGATTTGGCCAATCAACTCAACCCGAACGTTCGGACATCGTACCGGGTCAAGGGTAAATTGGACGAATTGGCTATCAAATTGGTAGCACTCATTCCCATGGGCGACGGAGGTTTTATTATTCCGGTCAATGCGGAAATGCGGCGCGGGATTCGTAAGAAGGAAGGAGATACAATTCAGGTCGAACTCGAAACAGACCCCGATCCGCTGCCGCAATCGGCTGATCTTTTGGCTTGTTTGGAAGATGAACCCAAAGCATTGGCTTATTTTAATCAGTTGCCGTTGAGTCATCAAAATTACTACAACAAGTGGATCGAATCGGCCAAGACCATTGAAACCAAAACCAAACGTATCTCCATGACAATCAGAGGTATGGCGATGGGCTTGAATTACGGGCAAACCTTGCGCTATTTTCGAGAGTTGGAGAAATGAAAAAGGCAAATTGGCAAAAGCAAATCGAAAATGGATCATCGAACGTATTACAAATCGACAATTGGAAATCGACAATAAAAAATGGTTGATTTAGAAGACGCTCACCAAATTTTGGTTTCGATGCCGGAAGCGGTGGAGGAGGCTCACTTTGACAAGCCCGCTTATAAAATCAAAGGCAAAATTTTTGCTACGTTCAACATTGAAAATAAGTGGGTAACCCTGAAACTGACGCAGGAACAGCAAACGTCTTTTTGCGAAGATCCCTCGTTTTATCCCGTTCCCAACAAATGGGGACAATTAGGGTGGACGCACGTAGATCTTCAACGGGTAAGAAAAGCGGCGTTTGCGGAGGGGGTACATACGGCGTATCACAACATAATTTTACAAAAACCAAAAAAAAGAAATGACAACCGGTAGAAATCCCTTTTCTGCCGGTTTCTTCATTTCTGAATGTTCTGTTTATTCTCATGAGAAAAGTTATTTTAGGACTTGCCGTCAGTTTAGACGGCTACATTGAAGGTCCCAATGGGGAGTATGATTGGTGTTTTACTGATCAGGATTATGGATTGAATGAATTTTTTAAAACCATTGACGCCATTTTTGTCGGTCGTAAAACGTACGAGATGGCTTTGGCTGAAGAAGGCGAAAAAAACTGGTTGCCCAAGATGACGGAGTACGTTTTTTCGAATACCCTCTCTGAATTCAAATCAGACCGGCAACTGATAAGCGGTGATATTGAAGCGAAAGTAAGAAGGATCAAAAATCTGCCCGGAAAAGATATCTGGCTTTTCGGCGGTGCCGAACTGACCAATACCTTAATGAATTTGGGGTTGGTGGATGAAGTATGGCTCTCGGTTCACCCTATCGTATTGGGAGGAGGAAAACCGATCTTCGGGCATCTCAAAGAAAGAAAATGGCTGACTTTAATCGACAGTAAAGTATACAGTACCGGTTTGGTCTCTTTAAAATACAAACTGAGCTGGGACTGACAGTCAAAGCAGATGAACACCCTAAACCAAAACATCCGTCGTATCTTGCTGTTTTTCTTTGCGTTGGGAGTGAGCGGCTATGCCTTGCAATACCTCAGTTTCAGCGCGGATATTCCTTTTTTAAGTCAAAAAAAGGCCGAGGTGGTAGCTCAAGGGGCTTGGCGCCTCGGTTTTTACGGGCATATCATCGGGGGCGTTTCGGCGTTGTCTATCGGCCCGTTTCAGTTTTTGAAAAATTTTCGCCAACGCAATTTGCCGCTTCACCGCTTTTTAGGAAAGATTTATGTTTTGGCCATTTTGCCGGGTAGCCTCTGTGCTTTTTACGCAGCTCTGTATGCCAACGGAGGAATAGTGTCACAAGTCGGTTTTGCGGCATTAGCCGTTGCTTGGTTTTTTACGGCGTTTCGGGCCTATCGAGCCGTTCGGGAAAGGGATTTGGAAGCCCATCAACGATGGATGGTGCGGAGTTATGCCTGTACCATGGCGGCTGTTATGCTTAGAATTTGGCTTCCGTTGGGTACTTTCGGCTTCGGTTTGCCTTTTTTAGAGGTCTATCGGGCAGTGGCCTGGTTGTGTTGGGTACCTAATTTGGCCGTAGCGGAGTGGCTGATTCTACATCGAAAGTTTGAACTTTGAATAAACCCTTTTTATGAAATACGCTCTCCTTTCAGCTTTGCTTTTCAGCAGTTCGGCAGTCTTGTGTCAATCGTCTAAAGTGACGAGTAATTTAGAGGTTTTGGACATTAAAAACGGCAAAAGACAGGTTATCCAAACGGGTACTTCGCTCATAGAGTCTCCTAACTGGTCGCGCGACGGGAAGTTTTTTATTGTTAACCGAAAAGGTATTCTTGAGAAAATTTCGTTGAAAGGAGAACTGTTGGGAATCATTAATACCGATTTTGCCAATCGGTGCAACCATGCCCACGGCATCAGCTTCGACGGTAAAAGCGTGTTTTTCAGTCATAATGATAACCGCGCCGGACTTACCAACAATTCACGCATTTTCAAAGTGGCCATCGAAGGCGGAACGCCCGAGTTGCTCACCGAACAAGCCCCTTCTTTTTGGCACGGAGTGAGTCGCTCCGGAAAGAATATTTTATACACGGCACAACGCAACGGCGAATGGGACATCTATAAACTGCCGACCGCCGGAGGCAATGAATTGCGACTGACCACTACTCCTGGCCTTGACGATGCTCCCGAATACAGCTTTGACTCAAAGTTCATTTATTTCAGTTCGCACCGGACAGGACGCGTGCATTTGTACCGAATGAAACCCGACGGTACCGAGCAGCAACAACTCACCGATGACGCCTTTGACAACTGGTATCCGCACCCAAGCCCGGACGGCCATTGGATTGTATATATGGCTTATCAGGAAGACCAAAAGGGGAAACACCCGGCGGGCAAAGAGGTAAAACTGCGGTTGTTGAATCTGAAAACCAAACAGATCAAAGACCTGACGGGGGTATTCATCGGAGGGCAGGGTACGTTAAATGCCCCTTGCTGGTCGCCCGACAGTAAGCGTATTGTGTTTGTATCTTATCCGGTTGACTAATGTCATTTTCAGGTACTTACCAAAAACGTACTCTTGCGGTAGGAGATAATGTTTACTAAGGATGACACTTCGATATCAGGTACGGCTTTGGATAGCGGTTTTAGGGTGGGCAATAGGAATAGGGAGTTGTACGAACGAAAAAAAGCAGACAAAAGCGGAAGTACGTCGGGAAGACGATATGACCAAACTGGCCGCTTTGCCGACAGAAGTTCCTGCACCTGCCGATAATCCCTCTACTCCCGAAAAAGTTGCTTTGGGGCGACTGCTCTTTTTTGACCCTATATTATCCGGTCACAAAGATGTGGCTTGCGCTACCTGCCATCATCCCGAATTTGGTTTTGCCGAGAGTTTGGAAATTTCCATTGGGGTAAATGGCCGAGGTACGGGAAGCCGGCGGGATTTTACGTCACCCAACGACATCCCTTTTGTTAAACGAAATTCACAAACGGTTCTTAATGCGGCTTTCAACGGCCTTACGTTGACCGGCTCCGCAGAGGTATCCAATGCTCCCATGTTTTGGGATTTGAGGGCGAAAAGCCTTGAAAATCAATCGCTGGAGCCGATTAAATCATTTGAGGAAATGCGCGGACATCGCTACACGAAAGAAGCGGCTCTCGACAGTGTAGTCAATCGTTTAAAAAAAATAGCCGAGTATCGCCGTCTTTTTCAAAAAGCATTTATGACCCCCGATGCGGTCAACAGTCAGAATATGGCCCGAGCCATTGCGGCCTATGAGCGAACGCTGGTGGGCGGGAATTCCCGTTTTGACCAATACATGCGCGGAGACAAAAGCGCTTTGTCGCTTAATGAAATTGACGGAATGCAGGTATTTTTAAAATCGGGTTGTGCCAAGTGCCATAATGGCCCGATGTTCTCTGATTTTAAAGTTCATTCGTTGGGGGTTCCCGATAACGAGAAATTGCCGCAATCGGATGCGGGCGTAGATAATCAATACAAATTCAGAACGCCGAGCCTGCGCAATTTACGTTTTACGGCGCCCTACATGCACAGCGGAAAGCTCAAAACCTTGGAGCAGGTGCTGGAATTTTACGAAGATTTGGCCGGCGATAAAATTCGGAATCCGCTCGTTGGCAAAGAAAAAATTGACCCGATCACGGAGATGCTGAAAGTGGATTTCAAAGATATTTCCCTGATGGTAGAGTTTCTGAATACGCTGAATGACGAGCAATTTGACCGAACAGTTCCAAAGCGTGTACCGAGCGGCTTGCCGGTAGGCGGGAATCTCAATTGAAAATTTTATCTTGCATAGCGAAATCCTTCCCTTATCTATGCAAAACCGTTTACTGTCGTTGGATGTGTTTCGCGGCCTTACCGTGGCTGCGATGATTTTGGTCAATAACCCCGGCGATTGGGGGCACGTTTATCCTCCGTTATTGCACGCTCATTGGCACGGTTGCACTCCTACCGACCTCATTTTTCCCTTCTTTTTGTTTATTGTGGGCGTTTCCATTGCTTTTGCTATGGGAAAAACTCAACCTTCGGTGCTGAAAATCATCAAGCGAAGTGCGATTTTGTTTGGCTTGGGTTTGTTTCTGAACCTTTATCCTAAGTTTAATTTTGAAACCGTTCGGATTCCCGGTGTTTTACAGCGAATTGCGCTCGTGTACCTGATTTGTGCCCTTATTTTTATAAAAACCATGCGGAAAACGCAAATTATCCTAACAGTATTATTGCTCGTTGCCTATTATTTGCTGATGACTTTCGTGCCCGTTCCGGATGTAGGTTATGCCAATTTAGAACCTGCCACTAATCTGGGTGCCTGGGTGGATCGGGGATTGTTGACCACGGCTCATTTGTGGAAATCAGCTAAAGTGTGGGATCCCGAAGGTATTTTCAGCACCATTCCGGCCATTGGGACGGGGCTGCTGGGCGTGTTGACGGGACAGTGGCTGCGAAGCGAAAAACCCGTGGCCGAAAAAATGACGTGGTTGTTTCTTTCGGGCAATGCGTTGGTGGTGGGCGGTTTGATTTGGGACATTGTTTTTCCTATCAACAAATCTCTCTGGACAAGCTCTTTTGTGCTATACGCCGGCGGTTGGGCGATGGTGGGTTTAGCGGCCTGTTATTGGTTGATTGATGTGCAGGGCTATCGCCGTTTTACCACGCCCTTTGTCGCTTTTGGGGTCAATGCCATTACGGTCTTTTTTCTATCGGGCATTATCCCGCGTACGTTGGCACTTATCAAGGTAGAAACGCCCGAAGGAACCATTACTTCACAACAGTGGATGCAGAAGAATCTGATTGCGGTTTGGTTTCAAAATGAGTACAACGCGTCGCTTGCCGGAGCGCTTACTTTTATCGCAATTTGGTTTGTGATTTTGTACGTGATGTATAAGAAGGGAGTTATTATAAAAGTGTAGAGCCGCAAAATCTTGCGGCTCTACTCACCAAACTATTTTTACAGTATTGTTATAAAGAGCAAACTTCTCATCGGCTGTAATAATAGAAAGATTCTCATAAAGGGCAGTAGCAATAAGTAATCTGTCAAAAGGATCTCGGTGATCGTTCAGAAGAGGAACTTTTTCGTAAGTGTCTAAGTGACTTGTTGTTATAGGCAGTAGTGTTATTTCTATACGTTGAAGTTCTTTTGCGTAGTCTTCTATATTTCTTGAAAGAGAAAGTTTTCCTGTCTTTTTCTTTATTGCCATTTCATACAACGAAATAACGCTTACAAAGCAATTGATTGAAATATCAGCAAGTATGGTTTGAGCATTTACGGATAAACGAGAGTCATTGTCCAACATCCATAAAAGAACGTGTGTATCCAATAAATAACCCATTACATATATTCTTTTAAATCATCAAGCGGTTCGTTAAAATCATCTGACATTCGGATAGTACCTTGCATGGTACCGAATGGACGTTTTTTCAGAAGGAACTTTTCTTCAATCTCTTCAATAATTGTTACAATTACTTTTGCATGTTGCGCCGGCAGGGGTTCCTCTAATATTACCTGCCCGTTTTCATAAATACCGCGAACTGCTGTCAGCATGGGAATACATGATTTGATTTATTCAAAATTAACAATAATTCTTTGATTGACAGTGGACATCCGCTGCTCTTATAAAATTAACCTTTCTTTCATCACAATTCGGTTTGTGATTTTGTATGTGATGTATAAGAAAGGGATTATTATAAAAGTATAGAGCCGCAAAATCTTGCGGCTCTATACTTTTATAATGGAGACGTAACATGTTACGTCTCTACGATTTTGCTTATTTACTCGTCGTCTTGACTTCCTCTTTCACCACTTTCATTACTCCGTTCATCAGGCGCCAGTGGCCGGGGAAGGTACAGATGTACGGATAATTTCCCGGTTCGGTCGGAGCCGTGAAGGTGAGGCGGTAGGTTTGGTCGGGGTTGACCAACGGCGTGAACGCAATTACCTGGGGCAAATTAGGTACGTAGTTTTTCTCCGCCGCATCTTTTTGCGTAATCATTTTATCGGCCGCATTGCCGACAGTCTCCATTGCTTTGGGCTTCACAATCACCAAGTTGTGCTGCATGGCATCGGGGTTGTCAAAGGTTAGTTCGACGGGTTTGCCGGCAATGACCGTAAACTCTTTGAGATCAAACTTCATCGCTTCTTTTACCGATTTGATTTTAATGACCTGCAAATTCGGGTCAACAGGAATAAGCGCATTAGCCCCGAAAGATTCCACAATACCCGTAAACTTCACTTTCAGATCTTCCGCAATCGTTTCTTTCGTACTTACCAATAACATTTTGTTAGCATCGTTGGTGGTTACTTTACGACGGGGATTCCAGCCGTTTACGATACCTTTCAATACGGCATAACGAGCGTCGCTGTCCAAGGTATTGGCTTTGGCAATCAGCGCAATGACCGAGTCCGGGCTAACCGTAGAAGAAGCATAACTCCGGGCAGCCCGCTCCAACGCAAAGTCAGAGAGTTTGGCCGGGCGTTTGATTTCAAAGGTTTTGCTGAACGAATTGTTTTTGACGTCCTCTTCTTCGGGAATCAAATTGTCGGCATCAATCGAAGCACTGATGCGCAACTTACCGGCTTGCTCGGCCGTAAAGCCCATCCGCCCTACCCACGGGCCGTTGTTGCTCTCCACCAATTGAATCGTTTCTCCGGCACCGATTCCGTTTTTCAATTGATAGCTGACGTAATTGATCTTTAACCCCAGCCCTTCGATTTGAACTTTAACTACCGGGACGGTTTCTTTCGGGATAGCGATTCCTTTGTTAGTAATCTCAATCGTAATTGCTGCCGGCTCCCGTACAGAAGGGGTTGCCGGATTGATGGTGATGTTGGTGATGGCAAAATCCGGTTTAGTAGCTGTGTGCGCCGCGTGACTGTCGCCGGTGGCTTGAGCCGTGGAAGCATTGGGGCCGTGCATGGCGCTGTGGTCGTGGTTCATGGGAGCCGGTGCTTTGCTCGGCGACTCGGCTTTCATTCCAACGGTACGTTTAGCCAAGTAGGTTTTCATCAATTTGCCGCCGTGTGCATTCAGTATAATGGAAAACGCATCCGGCAACCAACGGTCGTCGGCTTCGTTGGAGCTTTCAAAACGATCCAAAACGGCCTTTTCTATCTCAGGAGTCAACGGGGTTTCGGTAAATTTCAAAAGCGAATTCAGTACGATCAGCGGTTCGCTGTCATTCAAGGTATTGTTGGCTAAAAGTGCCTGCGCGGTAGTCGTGGTAGGAGGCAGTACCTGCAGGGCATTTTTACGAACGGCGGCACTTGGGTGGTTCAATGCGGCGGTTACGGCTTTCAGGACGCTTTCGTCCGTCAACGCCCCTAAGCCCTGCAATGCCCAAAGCGCATGAATGGCCGCAGGATTCAGCCCGATTTCATCAACGGATGAATCATTTACTAAAGCAATCAATTGAGGAACCACGTCTTTGTTGCCACGCTCTACCAATAAACGCTGGGCGTGAGTGCGCCAAAACATATTGGAGTTTTTCAGAGTGGCCACCAATTCGGCCGGCCGGTCTTTGCTCAATGCCATAGGCGTGTAAGCGGGAGCCTGTTTGTACCCTACCCGATAAATACGCCCGTGGGTAAAGTCGCGTAAATCAGTGGCATAGGCATTCCCTTTACCGTTGCCAAAGCCTTGCGGTGTGGGGTTATGCTGAATGATGAAACTGTACCAATCGGCTACCCACACGGCACCATCCGGGCCTACTTCGGCAAATACCGGTGAAAACCACTCATCGGCTCCTGCCATAAGGTTGAAAGCTTCTTTGTCTTCGTAGTCCGTGCCTTTTTTGACCATTTGATTTTGGTGAAGAACGTGTCCGGTAGGCTCGGCAACAAAGGCGATTTGATTCCAGTATTTTTTGGGGAAAGCCCGTGCCGTGTAGAAATTATGGCCTGCGGCAGCCGTAAACCCACCAAACACATCCACTTGACGAATACGCGGGGTGATGGGCTTCATGTCTTTGTGCGTATCCGTTCCACGGCTTCCGTTGTCGCGACCCATGCCCAAATTGCCTGTAAAATAACGGTGCGGAATCGCCATGTACCAGCCGTGGGAATTATTGGCTGTGGAGCCAAACACATCGCCCGCTTCGTTGAAGGCAAAGCCCCAGGTATTGTTGGACGTACTGGTCACCCATTCCATTTTGGAGCCATCGGGCTTAAAGCGGAAGAAGGCTTGGCCAAATTTAAGACTGTCGGCATTTTCTATCAGTTTTCCTTCAAATCCTGAGTAACCTACGCAGCCCCAGATCCAGTTGTCAAAACCATAATGCAGATTGCTTGGACCGGCGTGGGTATCTCCCGTGCCGAAGCCTGAAAATAAGATTTTCTTTTCATCGGCTTTATCGTCGCCATCGGTATCTTTTAGGAAAAGCATGTGCGGGGCTTGGCTCACGATCAAACCGCCGTTGGCAAATACCATTCCGGTCGGAATGCTCAGACCGTCCGCAAAATGGGTAAATTTGTCCGCTTTGCCGTCTTTGTCGGTATCTTCACAGATCAGGATATAGTCAGTACCGCCTGTATCCTTACGTTCGTTGGGGTAATCTTTGGTAATCAAAACGTACAGTCGTCCGCGCTCGTCCCAGCTCATCGCAATCGGGTGCATTACGTTAGGCTCTGCTGCAAACAACTCCAACGTGAAATCGGTCGGAACCTGAATGTGCTTCATAGACTGTTCAGGCGTAACGGCATTTTGTTCCAATTGAGGCCCCGGACGTTTTTCGTAGTTGGGAAGTTTGGCTTCTTTATATGTAAACGGCAAGGGATCAAGCGCATCTAAATTTTTGACAGCTTGGTCGCCTACGGCCCAACGAATCCCCTTTTCCAACAATTTCATGAACTCAGGCTGATTCCACGTTTTTTCGTCGTGTCCGTAAGCTGTGTAGAAAATACGCCCATTTCCGTGCGTTCTCACCCACGTGTACGGTTCTGTTTTGGTATTGGGCTTGTCTTTGTATTGGTCGGGCTGAATTTCACGCTCGGTCAACACCAAATTATCCGGTTGAAGTTTGCTGTGCAGATACGTTTCATCCAGTGTTTTAAACTGCTTCACACCCATGATGGCGGGGTGGTTGGGATTGGTCCACACCGGGCGAATGGTATCCCATGTATGCCGCCAAAATTGCCCGCCCATGATTTTGACCAATTCATCCGAATTGCGGAAACAATACGATGCGCAGTGTACCGGAATAAACCCTTTTCCGCTTGCGATGTAATCGACCAATGCCCGCTCCTGAGGTTTGCTGATGGTATCCCAGTTGGCATAAAGCAAAACACCGTCGTACTTGGCCAGGTTGGTTGGGTTGAGGTCGTCCAATTGGTCAGAATACGTAAAGTTGATGCCTTTGCTTCCCAGCGCAGACATGATGGCGGGCACGCGCTCAATGGGGCGATGGTGGCCATTGTCGCCCAAAAACAGAATTTCCAGACGGCGTGGGGTTACGGCTTGGTTGGATTGGGCCGTTTGTGCGGTTTTTTGCGTGGCGCATTGCCATGTCAAAATCGCAAGTAAAACGATGGGTAGGAAACGTTTCATTGTATAGTTAATTCAGATGATTGCGTGCTTACGCATTAAAATCCGGCAGGTACAAAATCTTCCCGCCCTGCATGGCCGATTCGTGCGCTAAAATTCCAACCGAGGTCCAGTTGGCTGATTGTGCGGCGTTCGGGAACGGATCGCGGTCTTCGACCAATGCCATCAAAAATTCGTGGGCTAAGTGCGGATGTGAGCCTCCGTGACCGCCACCTTGAGTAAAAGAAAGGTGGGTGTTTTCGGAAATATCGTAAACCCCCCCTGTTGTAAATGCCTGAATTTCTTCAGGTAACAGATGTGCGTAATCGGGGGTAGCGACGCGCTCCGGTATTTCGTGCTCTTCTTTCTTTGCCGTATGAATCACCGCCTCTTCCCCTTCGATAAGCGGCCATTCAAACGATTTCTTAGAACCATATACCTCAAAGCTTTCACGGTATTGACGAGCCACGTCAAACAGCGAACGATATACATACGCGCTCAAATCGCTGTTTTTGAACTTAATATGTGCAGATTCCACTGCAAAAGGAGAGTTATGGATTTTAGCTAAGTCTTCGTGAATTGTTCCTGAACCAAAGCACGAAACATAGTCTGCTTCCAACCGCAATAAACCGGCCACCGGACCTACGCAGTGGGTGGCGTAGTGCATCGGTGGCAAACCCGGCCAATAATCCGGCCAGCCTTCCATATCCTGTTGGTGAGACGCTTTCAGAAATTGCACTTTGCCGAGTTCACCTTTTTCATAGAGTTCTTTCACAAACAAAAACTCACGGGCATACACTACCGTTTCCATCATCATGTATTTTTTGCCCGTCTCTTTGCAGGTCTTCACAATTTCCATGCAGTCGGCTACCGAAGTTGCCATCGGGACTGTACAGGCGACGTGTTTGCCTGCGCGCAATGCTTTCAACGTTTGTTCAGCATGGTTCGGAATAGGGGAATTGATGTGAACAGCATCAATGTTAGGGTCTTTCAGCAATTCATCATAATCTGAGTAGCGTACATCAATCCCGAAGGCCTCGCCGATGGCGTTGAGTTTTTCGACATTCCGTTGACAGATAGCGTACATATTGGCGTTGGGATGACGCTGATAAATGGGAATAAATTCGGCTCCGAAACCAAGCCCTACAATGGCGATGTTGATTTTTTTCATTGGTAATCAGACATAGAGGTGATTAAGAATTTATTACTTTTGGGCAGTTTTTATTAGATTTTTATGGGATTACCCAAATTTGATTTTGATTTTTCGTTTTTGGATTTAGACGAACTCCGTAGCCGGTGCATTAATACCGAAGAGATTAAAAGTGTATTTTATGGTACTTCAACCTTTTATGACTATTTCGGTGAACAAGACGATTTTCATTACATGATTGGCTATAGCTTGAAAAATAAATTTATTTCTTTTACATTTGAATTACGCGGCGATATTGTTCGACTTATTTCTGTTTATTTATCTTATGAATCTGAAATTAAAAGACGATACTTTGGTATCTAATTACAAGAAACGTTTCCCTACTCCAAAGCACTTTGTCGAATGGATGTTGGCAAATCCTGAAAAAGGAGAGCGAATTACCTCTTTCGAAGATAGAATGAAACGACTTGCCGAACACAAAAAACATAATAAGGCTGCCGAGAACGATTAGTCAATTACTTTGCTTTTTAAAAACGCCAGTCCATCCCGCATCAACTGTTCTTCGGAGTCAAACATCTTGCGCCAAATATTCGCGGCGGGTAGCTTTTGACTGAATGCTTCAATACTTAACCAGCCGTTGTAGTTGATGTCTTTGATAGCCTGAAATGTACCCGTCCAATCAACGTTGCCTTTTCCCGGAGTACTTCGATCATTTTCGGAAAGCTGAATAAAGGCGATCCGGTCGCCCATTTTCCGAATACAGTCTCCGATGTTTTTCTCTTCAATATTGGCATGGAAGGTATCAAACATGATTTTGCAGTTAGGATGATTTACCTCGTCCACAAATCGAATCAATTCATCACCACAACTTGTCAGGTAAAGTTCAAACCGATTCAGGTATTCCAATCCTAACATAATGCCTTGGCTTTGGGCGTAATCGGCCAATTGATGAACCCCTTCTACGCCCCGGTTCCACTCATCAGCAGTAGCGGGTTGACCCGTAAAAACACTCATAGCCGAATGGTACGGCCCCATGAGTTTGGTCGCGCCCAAAACCGCACCGCAGTCTACGATTCGTTTGAGATTGGTAAGGGCAGCGGCGCGGATGGAAGCATCGGGGCTGATGAGATTTTCATTAGGTCCGCAGAAAGTATCACATTCGCGGTGAAGCCCCAATTCATCCAGTTTTTTACGCCAACCGTGCCACGCCCTCGGGTCGGTATTGAAAATAGGTACTTCTACGCCTTCAAATCCGATTTCCTGAATCAATTCAAGGGTTGGAAAAAGACTTTCGTCAATTTGAGTGCCCCAAAGGAGCAGATTCATACTATATTTCATAATGCAATTTTATGGAGAAATAATACTAAAAACCTCTTTTTTATTTGCAACTTCTGACTGTATTTTGACTAAAAATAAAAGTTATTTGGCTGAAATTTGTTAAAATCAAGTTAGTGTAACGTAATTTCACCTTTTACAAGATAGGAAACAATGTTATTTTAAGAAGGTTGATTCAGCCGTTATCTCCTACCTTTGTGCATGGATTATTTTAAAAAACTGCTTGAACTATTAAAAACCGAACGGGAAGAAGATCACGCTCAGTACCGAAAACTTACCGAACAAACCTCCGTTGCCGAACGTCGTGCCAATGGCTTGACGTGGTATCCGGTAGCTATTCGGGGAAATGAGATGAGCCGGGGAGACTACCTGACCGTTGAATTGGAGCGCACCACACATCAGGATATTTCGCATCAATTTCGGTTTGGAATGCCTGCGGTATTTTTTGGAAATCATGATCCCAAAAACGACAGGGTGGAAGGTACCATTACCCACGTCAATGCCAATCGCTTAAAAATTACCCTGCGTACCGACGAACTGCCCGATTGGGCCCGCGACGGTAAGTTGGGAGTGGACGTCCTTTTTGATGACAACAGCTATGAAGAAATGCAGGCCGCTCTCCGACAGGCAATGGCCGTTTATGACAAAGGTACCCCTGATTCCCTGACCCGATTGGTACAGATTCTTACGGGAGAGAAGCAAGCTGATTTTCAGGAACAAACGTATTCATTGCCCCTTCCTCAGCTGAATAATTCTCAACGATCGGCTGTGCATAAAATTTTGAATGCCAATGAACTGGCGATTATTCACGGGCCGCCGGGTACCGGAAAAACCACTACCTTGGTGCAGGCTATCAAAGCATTGGTTAAGCGGGATAACCAAAAAATATTGGTTGTGGCTCCGAGCAATGCAGCCGTTGATTTATTAAGCGAAAAACTGCATGATGAAGGGCTGAATGTGGTCAGGGTTGGCAATCCTAATCGCGTTACCGAACGGTTGACGGCGCTGACCTTGGACAGTAAATCCGCCGAACATCCGCACATGAAAGAAGCCAAACGTCTCAAAAAACAGGCGCAGGAGTTCAAAAACATGGCGCATAAATACAAACGCAACTTTGGGAAATCGGAAAGAGACCAACGTAAGTTGCTGTTTGAAGAAGCGCACAAGATCATGAAGGAGGTTGACAAAACGGAACAATACATTGTGGAGGATGTGCTGAGCAAAGCACAGGTAATCACTGCCACGTTGGTCGGCTCCAATCATTATACCGTGCGCGACTTACGTTACCAAACCGTAGTCATTGACGAAGCAGGTCAAGCCTTGGAGCCTGCCTGTTGGATTCCGATTTTGAAAGCGCAAAAGGTAATCCTGGCGGGTGATCACTGTCAGTTACCGCCAACCATAAAATCAGAACAGGCCGCGAAGGGCGGGCTCAGTACCACTCTTTTGGAAAAGTGTACACAAAGCCATCCGGAAGCGGTTACGTTGCTCGAAGAGCAGTACCGCATGCATGAGCAGATCATGGGTTATTCTTCCCAAATTTTTTACCAAAATAAGTTGAAAGCTCATGCTTCGGTTGCTCGACAATTGCTGTTTGCTCAAGACAGACCGGTAGTGTTTGTGGATACGGCCGGTTGCGGATTTGAAGAAAAATTGGAAGGAACGAGCAGTACCAACCCCGAAGAAGCAGCTCTGTTGCTCAAACATCTCACGGGGCTTGCGGCAGAGTGGCAAGCGCAGCCCGGGTATAACACTTTTCCGAGTATTGCCCTTATTTCGCCTTACAAACAGCAGATTCAGGTAATTAATGAGCAATTAGCACATTCAGTGGAATTGAAACCTTATCTGAGCCATATTGCGGCCAATACAGTGGACAGCTTTCAGGGACAGGAACGCGATATTGTGTACATCAGCATGACCCGCAGCAATTCGGAAGGCAATATCGGTTTTTTGGCAGATATTCGTCGGATGAACGTAGCCATGACCCGTGCCCGTAAAAAACTTGTTATCGTGGGGGATAGCGCTACCTTGGCTCAATTTCCCTTTTATGCTGATTTTATTTCTTATGCCGAACGTATGGATGCGTATCAAAGTGCTTGGGAGTTGATGTAGTTTTTCTGAAAATGACTGTATTTTAACGTTTATTTAAACAAATTGAATTATTTTTGGTTAACGAAAGCTAACCCACTACCACTCATTCCGGAAATGCGTATTCCATTACGAAAAGAACTCAATGTGCCCTCAGCGTCGTTTACGGCTATCGAACTGATTGAGCCGCATTTTGACTCAAATTGGCATTTTCATCCTCATTATCAAATATTTACGGTGTTGGAGGGCTCCGGCACGCGTTTTATCGGGGATGATATTCGCCATTTTGAGGCCGGAGATACCGTATTTTTAGGACCCAATATTCCGCACCTTTGGCGCAGCGACCGAGCCTATTTTGAAGGAAATGCAGATTTGAAAACACACGGTATTGTGGTGTATTTTACGGAAGATTTTTTGGGTGAGGCGTTTTTTCAAAAGCCGGAAATGTACACCTTGCGACAACTGTTGGAAAAAGGCCAACGGGGCATTGATATTGTCGGTAAAGCGCGTGACTACGTACAGCAGCGCTTAAAAAACTTGGTAGAAACAGAAGGTTTTGGGGCGGTGTTGGAGTTGCTGACGATGTTGCATCAACTCTCTCAGTCGTCGGAGGTAGCTTACATTACCGGGGTCGGTTATGTCAATACGCACAAAGTATCGGAAACGGAGCGGATGCAAAAAGTGCATGAGTACGTGATGAAACACTTCAAAGAAGAGATTCGTCTCAATGAAGTAGCGGCCCTGACCAACATGACCGAAGCTTCTTTTTGTCGGTATTTCAAGAGCCGAACCAACAAGACCTTTTCTGATTTTGTGAGCGAGATTCGGGTGGGCTATGCGTGCAAGTTGTTAGTAGAAGAACGATTTTCTGTTACCCAAATCTGTTACGAAAGCGGGTTCAATACCGTCTCAAACTTTAACCGTCAGTTTAAGAATCTGACCAACAAGTCTCCGCTGCAATACCAAAAGGAATATCGCAGAGCTGAGGGCTAATTTTTTTACAGAAAACGTTCAACCGACTATGGCAGAGCATTTAGAAACAGGCAAATTGGGGGAAGACAAAGCAATCGCTCATTTGGAAGAAAAAGGTTATGAAATTTTGGCGCGAAACCACCGCTTTCGTCACGCAGAGATTGACATTATTGCTAAAAGGAACAAAATTTTAACTTTTGTAGAGGTCAAAACCCGCACTAATGTAAGCTACGGGATGCCCGAGGAGTTTGTTGATGCCACCAAACGCCGCCTTATCATGAAAGCCGCCGAAGAGTATATCTTTGCTCAGGATTGGCACGGCGATATTCGATTTGACGTCGTATCGGTAGTCATCAATCAACATACCGTTCGTATCCGACACATTGAGGATGCCTTTTATTGAATTGTTGTACCCTTGCAGGGACGTTGCACTGCAACGTCCCTATAAGCGATCAAATGCCATTTCTTCTTTTTCCAGCAGACTGACGATCTTAGGGCTTTCCTGTAAGATTATCTTAAAGTTTTTCGGGTTTTCATCTTCCCATTTCCAGTCTTCGGCCGTAACATCCAACACATCCAACAACTCAATGACTTTCGTTTCTTTTTCCTGTGCCAAAAAATGAGCGGTATCGGTAATATAGAGAGCTACCTCTTTTTGCGGAATCCATTCCAGATCAAAGAGAAATGCTTCCAGTGACTCCATTGATGGCTCAAAATCATCGGGAAAAGAGAGGGCTTTGGCAACCGCCTGATAAAATGAGGAAAATGTAGGGGTGGTTGCCCCGTTGATTTGGCCGATGCGATACGTTTTAAAAGCGGTTAGGTTCGTATCGGAAGTGACCATCAGAAAATTAGCCATGGGTTTTAACAGTTATCCGGGTAAGGTTTTTTGCGATAATTCGATTCGTTTCAGACGGTAGCTTTGGTCGGCGATATCTCGCAGAATATTAAGCGAATCGGCTGTATTGCGCGAGGATACACCGCCGTAAATGACGCCGTCGATAGATTTGAGAGCATCAGCCAATTGTTCGTCGGGAAGACTGTCCATAATTTCTTTGGTGGTATAGGTTACGTAGGGCTTGCGTTCCAAGCGTTGCAGATAAATCTTCCAGAGTACTACGGCTTTTTCGGCGTTTTCGATTCCTTTGGGGCCGTTAATGTCGCGGGTAAGGCGGGAAAAGTTACGTCTGAATTCCCGATTACGCAAAAACATCTGGTACAGTTCCCATTGCCGGGTAAGGGCTTCTCCGAAAAGCAGATAAACCCCGGTTCCGATCAGCAAGAGCAGAAATGACAATAGCAGGATCAAAGGAAAATTGACCTGATTGCGAAGCGGTACGATTTGCGTGTCGGTTTTCAGATGCAGTGTATCAGTTACCCCGCCTTTGATCAATTCCCGAAGTTTAATAAAGTCTTTATCAGAATAAACAGCCGTACAATCGCGTCCGTTGCTGACCCAAACGGGTACAGATAAGGATTGATCTTTTTTTAAATCAAACGAAATTAAGGTATAAACGGCACTGTCCAAACTGCCCGAAGGGTTGGTTTCGGTTGGGAAATAGTCCAGTTTGATAACTTCAAACGGCCGAAAATCAGCACTTGTATCGGGAAAGAAAACTTCCGATTGAGGAGAATGGCGAAAACTTAGGGCGTACATAAACGGCTTCCCGAGCTCGATGCTGTCGGTCAGAAAATAGCCGTTAGGCCGCTGAGAAAAAGCGGTGAATAGGGAGCTGCAGCACACAAGAAAAGTCAGAAACAAACACCGCACGCCGGAGAACAATTTTTGACGAAATTAATACCTAAAACGTTGAAAAAACAAAAGCGAGGCATAAAAGCCCCGCCGATGCCGTGTAGACTGCGTATTTTTTTGTGCTTATTGAGCCGCCAATTTTGCTTTCAAATTGGTATCAATAGCATCCAAAAACTCTTCGGTATAGAGGTAATGCTCGCCGTGATTTACCTTATTGCCATAGATACAAACGGCCAAATCTTTGGTCATTTTGCCGCTTTCTACGGTCTCGATACATACTTTTTCCAAAGCAAGGCAGAAATCAATGAGCGGTTGGTTGCCGTCTAATTTACCGCGGAACGCCAAGCCGCGCGTCCAGGCAAAAATAGAGGCAATAGGGTTGGTGGAAGTTGGATTTCCTTTTTGATGTTCGCGGTAGTGGCGCGTAACCGTACCGTGAGCGGCTTCAGCTTCCATCACCTGTCCGTCGGGGGTTAAAAGAACGGAGGTCATTAAGCCCAAAGAACCGAAACCCTGAGCGACTGTATCCGACTGCACGTCGCCGTCGTAGTTTTTACAGGCCCATACAAAATTACCGTTCCATTTCAGAGCAGAAGCAACCATGTCATCGATCAAACGGTGCTCGTAGTGAACGCCTTTTGATTTGAATTCGGCTTCGTAAATTTCTTGGAAAATATCTTTAAAACGACCGTCGTATTTTTTCAGGATGGTATTTTTGGTCGAAAGGTACAAAGGCCAGCCTTTTTGCAAAGCCACTTGGAAACACGAACGGGCAAAACCGCGAATCGACTCGTCGGTGTTGTACATAGCCATAGCTACGCCGTCGCCTTTAAAGTTATACACTTCGTGTTCTACCACGGTGCCGTCTTCACCTTCAAATTTGATGGTCAATTTGCCTTTCCCTTTCGTCACAAAATCGGTAGCGCGGTACTGATCACCGAACGCATGACGCCCTACGATGATAGGAGAGTCCCAGTTGGTCACTAAACGCGGTACGTTTTGGCAAACGATAGGCTCCCGAAAAACCGTCCCGTCCAAAATATTACGGATGGTACCGTTGGGCGATTTCCACATTTGCTTCAGATTGAATTCTTTAACGCGGTCTTCGTCGGGAGTAATGGTAGCGCATTTGATACCCACGCCGTATTTTTTGATGGCGTTGGCTGCGTCTACTGTTACTTGGTCATTGGTTTCGTCGCGGTATTCAACACCTAAATCGTAATATTTGATATCAACGTCTAAGTAAGGAAGAATAAGTTTATCTTTAATAAAACGCCAGATGATTCGGGTCATTTCATCGCCGTCGAGTTCGACGACGGGGTTGGCAACAGTAATTTTTTCCATGTTAGCGACTTGAAATTGGGGATGAGTTAAATGAGGGTGCAAATATAACCAACTATGTTTATGAAGCCTTACGCATTTGCCGGCAATTTATACCGATGAGTAATAAAGCCGGAGCGGCATTGTACAGCGCAAACTGCACCGATACCGACAGACTGAGCATCAAAGTGGCATTGAAAAGCAAGGCAAGGTAGAAAAAAGCAGCGGCTAAAGAAGGGTTGGAAACGGAATATTTTTTGAATACCGTATCAAACCAATGCGCTGCTATCCCAAATAAAAAATGCCCGATAGCCACTAAAAGAAAGCCGCTGTTATAGTACAACTCACCCGCCACAGGGATGACCTGATCTTGGGAAGGATTATTGATGGCTGAATTATAAATATACGGACCGCTTTGCTCCCGAAAGGCTTTTCCTAAAATAGGGATAGGGTCTAAAACAGAAGCCCATAAGGTAAAGGAAGAGTTAGGGTCGTTTAATAGGGGACTGATTTGGTATGGAGTACCGAAATAAAGTTGGTGGGCTGACCAAATATAATTTTTGTCATCCACGTAAACGCGAAACAGTTCCTGTATGATTTCGCCGTCTAAAAGCGGTTGAACTCGTATATGTCCATAAAATAACATCAAAAACAGCGAGCCAAAGGCGATAGCAACGATCCACCATTTTCTGTGCGCTTTCCATTGGGCACACATCACACTTGCAAACGTGAGAAAAGGCACTATCATGTTCACACGATTGCTGTTCAGAGTCCCTGCAATACACAAAAACAGCCAAGGCAAATGCCAATACCAACGAGAGGAAGCTCGGTAGTTTCGACTCCATAAATACCAAGCTAAAATAAGTCCGAAAACCCAAAATCGCTGACCGACATTAGCGAAAAAACCGATAAACGTACCCCCTGCCTGTTCTAATGCCTCGCGAGTGGCGTAAGTAAAAATAGCACCTGCCCAATAAGCAGACAGAGACCCATAAAGCAGGAGCAGAGAAACCAAAGCAATGGAAATATAGAGGATAGCCCATGGCTTAGCAGTACGGATAGGAAGAAGTTCCTGAGTTTTCGATTTCAGCAAATTGCTCTGCCAACCGAAGCCGAAGGCCGCACAACTTACAAGTAAAATAATGATTTCAAGGTGAATAGGTTGATTTTTCGGGTTAAGTCTCGTTATTTTATTACCCATAAAAATCAGTTCCATAGGGATAATCAGTAGTTTATTCAGCCAAATAAACAGGATAATATTTTTAGGAGTAACTACATTGCGGTCGCTCTGAAAAGTAGAAAAATTGGCGTTCAGGCTCCACCAAGCTAAGGGCAGTAGTGCCAAGAGTGCATTTGTTTTTTGTTCAAAAACCGCATCAAATTGGAGAACGATCCACAGGGCTAAACCTATAAAACTGATAATCGGCAGGTGTTTCCACCGGAGACCGGTCCGATTTTTTATCCGCATACTCGTTTGATATTTACTTAAATTTCAAGCTGTACGATGTGGATAACGGGTGACGGTTCAGTGACAACCATTTGGCTGATTTTTTGACCGGAAAACTCTGAAAAGTCACCGTTCAATCAATCGGGTTTGTGAATAGTGAAGCAGGTTTCTAACTTCGTAAAAAAATAGAAGGCTATGACAAAGAAAAAAGCAACCCCTCCCGAAGCCGCGGAAAAGCCGCGCGTTCATAAAGATTTGAACGGCTTTGACATTCGTATTAATTCTTTCGGAGAAATCACCTCGACGATTGATATTGATAAAATAAATCAATTTTTGAACAAACACGTAGATGATAAAAAACTTCGCTCGCGCGATGACTTAAACGAAAACTCCGAAGAATAATCAACCAAGAAGAATGAACTCACACGAAATTGATTACAAAATTATCGGCGAGGATATCCAAATCGTCGAAATCGAATTAGACCCTAATGAAACGGTAATTGCCGAAGCGGGCTCTATGCTTTTTATGGAAGACGGGATTCAGTTTGAAACCAAAATGGGGGACGGCAGTAACCCGGGCCAAGGCTTGATGGGGAAAATTTTCCAAGCAGGTACTCGACTTCTCACGGGCGAATCATTGTTCATGACGCATTTCACCAACCGCGGTTACGGCAAACGGAAAGTAGCTTTTGCGGCACCTTATCCCGGTACGGTCATGCCGATCAACTTAGCCAATATCTATGGCAATTCGTTGATTGTTCAAAAAGACGGATTTCTCTGCGCGGCGATGGGTACCAAGCTGAGTATTCATTTTAATCAACGTTTGGGCAGCGGCTTGTTCGGCGGAGAGGGTTTTATCTTGCAAAAGTTGCAGGGCGATGGTTTTGCATTTGTTCACGCGGGCGGTGTCGTCATTGAGCGCCAATTGAACAACGAAACACTGCGCGTAGATACGGGCTGTGTGGTTGCGTTTGAGCCTTCTCTCAATTTCAGTGTACAACGGGCGGGCAGCCTTAAATCCATGATTTTCGGCGGTGAAGGTATCTTCTTAGCGACGTTGCAAGGTACCGGCAAATGCTGGATTCAATCCATGCCTATCTCTAAACTGGTCGATCGTTTGTCTATTTACAGCCCTCAGGCACGCAAAGAAAGCGGGTCGGTACTGGGCGGTTTAGGCAATTTGTTCGAAGATTAAACAGGAAAGATCAGCAAAATATAGGGAAGGTCGGTAAGGTTTTGAACTTTGCCGACCTTCGTGAAACTTCTTAATTCTTCCCTCCTCCCAACGACGACGCAGCACCGCCTAATTGCTGATTGATGGTCGAGATTTTTGTCGTCAGAGTTTCAATGGCTTTTGCATGACGCGCTTCAATGTCAGGCAGGTTGGCCGTAGATTTCAGCGACGCTTCGTATTGAAATGCCGGCAACATCCATGACGCATAACCGCTGTATGGATCTGATGACGCATACAAAGAACGGTACCACGAACCGTAAGCCATCCCTTTGGGGTCAATAAATGCTTTTTCCAAATCCCGTAATTCTTTATTAACAGCAGCTATTTTGGCCTTGTCGAGTTGGTCGGACGCCAATAAGGTCTTAATGCGATTTTCGTAGGTTTCGGCTGTTTGCTTTAAAGCTTCCACTTGGGTCAATAATTTTTCAACGGAATAGGAAGGTTGGTAAGCTTTGATCGCTTTTTCGGCTGTTTTGAGGTGCGTTGCCAAATCGGCGGCATAGCGAGAAACATCGTAGGGCAAAATGTCGGCATTGGCCAAGCGCAGCGACATAGTACCTACCACCTGCTCTACCATCGGGCCCATTTTATAGGTTGAATCCACAAATTTGTTATAGAAAAATAAGTCATCGTACTGGGAGTGATAGAGCGTCGGGCCGCTTACCCCCGCGCTTAAGGAAGGAATACCCGCATGCATATAAAAGGCGATATGGTCAGAACCGCCGCCGAGATTGCCGATGGTCGGTTCGCTTTCATTAGCCACAGGAGCCGAACCGCCCACGTTGGCTGTACTGCCTCTTCTGCCGCCTTTTTGAGCTATCCAATGGTCATAGACCGTTTTGTTGGAATCCGGATACTCTACGGCTTGCGAGGCTTCGATCAACAGTTTTTTGAGGGAAGGTGAGGCACTTCCGCCGAATATTTTTCCCGAAACAGCTGCGTCGTAATTCATATAGGCTACGGCTTTGGCCGCGAGTTCATCCCGCATTTGTTCTACCCATTCGGCTGAGCCGATCACCCCGTGTTCTTCGGCGTCCCAGTGGCATATCTTAATGGTCCGTTTCGGCTTTTGCGGCAGTTTACCCAACGACTCCGCTAAAGTCAGCAACATGGCCGTACCGCTGTTGGGATCGGTAGAACCGTACGACCAAGCATCGTAATGACACCCGGCAATGATCCATTCGTCCGGAAATTCACTTCCCGTTAAGGTACCGACTACTTCATAGATCCGTACAAATTCTTTATCCTGTTTTACTTTGAGCCGAACTTTCAGTTCCGGTCCGCCTTCCAAACGGTAGGCCAACGGCAATCCGCCCTGCCAACCGGCCGGAACGGCTTTGCCGGTCATGCGTTTGAGAATCTCAACCGCAGAACCCCAAGGGAGCGGGGTAACGGGGATTTTATGAAAGGCAGCGTCTTTGGGGTCAAGTCGTTTGATTTTCTTGGGACCGTCCAGTGGTAATGCCGGTTCAAAAGGCGTGAGCGGGTCGCCGGTATAATCCACAGTCAGCAAAGAACCGCGTTGAATGGTATTGTCGTTGGATTGCGAACCTTCAGGAAACGTAATGCCTTTGGTGTAACCATTGTCGGCGGGGTCGGTATAAATAATAACCCCTGCTGCCCCTGCCGCTTCAGCATGTTTGGCCTTATAGCCTCGGAAATTGCCGCCGTAACGGGCTAAAACGATTTTGCCTTTAACCGAAACACCCAAAGCTTTCAATTGTTCGAAATCTTCTTTACGGCCGTAGTTGGCATATACTACCTCGGTGGTGACATCGCCCGAACCTGAATATGAATTCCAACCCGGGGTCAGGCGCGGGTCGCCGGAATATTTGTCTTCTTTCAGGATAAATTCACGGTTGTTGAGCGGCATCCGAATTGGCTCCACGACCTCTACCAAACTTTCGCCGGGACTTTTGGATAAATAAATATCGTGCGGAAAAATCTCTACCTGCAAGCCGGCTTTTCGCATCACATCGGCGATGTAATCGCGGACTTTTTCATTTTCGGGTGTTCCGGCCAAATGCGGTACACTTGTCAGTTTGTGCAAGTGAGTTTTATAGCGCTCCGCCGATTGCTTGGTGCGGTATTCCTGTTCGGTTTTTTCCTGTTTGGTTTGATTGGAAGGAGAAAAACCGGTAATGGTTTTTTGTGCCTGCACCATCAGGCTGAGGCATAAAAGACCGGTAAGGGGATAAAGTTTCATAAAGCAGTTGGTTGATGGTAAATGATTCAGCAATAAAACAGATTCACTGCCCGGGACGGAGGTAGAAAAGAGCCCCGGTTTATTTTTTGATTCCTATTTTGAGCAGTGAGTTTTAAACGTAAAAAAATACACAAAAAAGCCGAAATAACGCAGTTAAAGGGCATTTTAAGGGGTAGTTTAGGTTAGTGTAGCAAGTTAATAAAATCTTTTAAAAATCCATTAACAATCATTAACTGAGCCGTTATAAACCTTTGCCTTTTTCAGCGTTCTAAGAGTAAAACAAAGCAAAATCAGTTTTACAACCAACCAAATAAAGGCCATGAAAAAGATAATGTTTGCCGCAGCCATGTTGTTAGTCGCTTTCGGAAGTGCAAATGCCCAATGGGGAAACAACAATAGTCGCGACCGTCGTTATGACGACCGTTACGATAACAGACACGATAATCGAGGTTATGACAATTACGGTAGGGGCGGTAATATGGGGGATCGTATTGATGATTTTCAACGCGAAGCCCGTCGCCGTATTGCTGACGGCATTGCCCAAGGGTCGCTTTCCTCACGTGAAGCTAAACATTTGATGCGGGATGTCGAGCGTATTGAGCGTAAGGAGCAAATTTTCTGGCGTGACCGAGTACTTGATCCTCGCGAACGCCGCGAATTGACCGAAGACTTATACGCGTTGAATCGTGAAATAACCCATGAAAAAAGGGATAGAGAACGTTCGACCTACGACGACTACGGTCGTAACGGTCAACGTAGAGGATGGTGATTAGCGACAAAGGGCCGAAATTTTCGGCCCTTTGTTTTTTTGTAGAGGCAGCCTTGGGTCTGCCCCTTTTTTATTATGGAATATTTATTCAAATTGTTTGCAGAAAGCAGGCGGAGGCAAGTTTCGCTCCTACGTTAAATCATACAAAAAGAATTTATCATTACTCTTACTATTTTAAAGTTGATAAGTCGTTTTTTAGCCAAAGGGTTTTGCCGTGTCTAATTGCAGCATCATGCGTAAAGATCGGTAGCTAAATCGTTTTAACAGTATTTGTTCAAAAGATTTTTCATGTACTTATTTATCTCCGTAATGCCCTTTGACAGAAATAATTAAAATATATTCGTTAGACTCTATTTTATATACCAACCGATGTTCGTCAGTAATTCTGCGAGACCAGTAGCCTTTCAAATCACCTTTTAAAGGTTCAGGTTTACCAATTCCTTCAAAAGGGTGTCTTCGAATATCTTTCAGAATTTCATAGATTCGTTTGAAAATATTACGGTTGTAGATACCCCAATCGGCCAAATCATCAAACGCGTCCGCATCGAATACCAATTTTCTCATTTTTGTATCATTCTGTCCGCCAATGCATCTAATTCAGTATCGGTGATTTCCACTACTTGAGTTCTTGATTCGACATTAGCGGCAGCTTTCTTCAGACGCTCCCAATAAACTTCTTTACTTTCCGGTTTGTTAAGACCGAAATCTTCAGGAGCTGTAATCGTAATCTGCAATTCCTGCTCATTTTTGAACAAACTTTTAATGATTTCTATAAAATCAGCGTTGAGTTCGTCGCGGCGCAGCACAAAGGTTGATTCCATAATGATTGCCTTTTTTTCAAAAATACATTTTTCTAACCTCTTACGATAACTCCATTTTCAAAAACTTCCCGGTAAAACTCTCTTTCACCTTCGCTACTTTTTCAGGAGTGCCCTCGGCGATGATGCGCCCGCCGGCATTGCCGCCTTCCGGACCCAAGTCAATCACATAGTCGGCTACTTTGATGACATCCAAATTGTGTTCAATGATCAGCACCGTATTTCCTTTGTCAGCCAACTTATTCAATACATCCAATAAATGCTGAATATCCTGAAAATGCAGTCCCGTTGTCGGTTCGTCCAAAATATAGAGCGTTTGTCCGGTATCTTTTTTGGAAAGCTCTTCGGCCAATTTAACCCGTTGGGCTTCTCCTCCCGAAAGCGTAGTGGCGTGCTGACCTAAGGTAATGTAGCCCAGCCCTACGTCATGGAGGGTAGCTACTTTGCGGAGGATTTTGGGAATACTTTCAAAAAAATCCAACGCCTGCTCAACCGTCATGTCCAGCACATCGGCAATGGATTTGCCCTTGTAGCGCACTTCCAAGGTTTCACGATTAAAGCGCTTGCCTTTGCAGGTATCACAGTTAACATATACATCCGGCAGAAACTCCATCTCAATTTTTTTCATGCCCGCTCCTTCACAATCCTCACAACGTCCGCCCTTGACATTGAATGAAAAACGTCCCGGTTTGTAGCCGCGAATCTTGGCTTCCGGTAACTCGGCATACAACGAACGGATTTCGGAAAAAAGATTGGTGTACGTGGCCGGATTGGAACGCGGAGTACGGCCGATAGGCGATTGATCTACCTCGATGACTTTGTCAATCTGATCCAGTCCTTCTACGCTTTTATAAGGCAACGGTTCGCGTTTTGAATGATAAAAATGACGATTCAGAATCGGAAAAAGGGTTTCGTGGATCAACGATGACTTACCGCTGCCGCTCACACCCGTCACACAGATCATTTTACCCAAGGGCAAGTGGAGGGTTACATTTTTGAGGTTGTGCCCGGTTGTTCCCTTCAAAACAATGCTTTTTCCGGTGCCTTCGCGTCGTTTTTTGGGAATCTCAATGCCTTTTCGGCCGCTTAGGTAATCGGCGGTAAGGGAGCCGTTTTTCAGGAAATCTTCAGGAGAACCTTGCCCTACAACCTGCCCGCCGTGACGTCCCGCCCCCGGGCCGATGTCAAGAATGAAGTCTGATTCGAGCATCATGTCTTTGTCGTGTTCGACGACTAAGACCGTATTTCCCAAATCACGCAGTTTTTTCAATGAATCAATCAAACGAACGTTATCGCGTTGGTGAAGAC
This sequence comes from Spirosomataceae bacterium, assembly GCA_046329125.1. Lineage (GTDB taxonomy): Bacteria > Bacteroidota > Bacteroidia > Cytophagales > Spirosomataceae > Runella. The sequence goes on from JAXLVD010000003.1 coordinate 99,096, forward strand.
CGATACTCGGTTCATCCATGATATAAAGTACGCCCGTCAGTTGCGTACCGATCTGCGTAGCCAAACGGATACGTTGGGCTTCGCCGCCGGAAAGAGTTTTCAACGGACGGTTGAGCGTTAAATAATCCAACCCTACATCCAGTAAAAATCCGACGCGTTTACGAATTTCCTTTAATACTTCGCGACCGATCAACTGCTGACGTTCGGTAATTCGTTCTTCCAAACTGTCCAGCCAATTCCACAGATCCCGAATATCGGTTTCGGCCAGTTCAGCGATGTTTTTATCATCAATTTTAAACCAAAGGGCTTCTTTTTTGAGACGTGCTCCCTGACAGTCGGGGCAGGTGGTGATGGTCATGAAATCTTTCAGCCAATCCTGAATTTTCTCCGTTCCGTTTTCCTGCTGACGCCGCAAGAAAGTAATAATGCCTTCGTATTTGGTATTCCATTCGGTACCTTCGTACTTTTTGGACGGTACGGGTACGGGTTCATCGGTGCCGTGGAGCATCAACTCAATCGCCTCCGGAGGGAATTTTTCAATAGGAGTACTCAAATTGACCTTAAAGGGTTTGAGTAATACTTCCAACTGCTTGAATATCCACAGGTCGCGGTATTCGCCGATGGGAGCAATAGCCCCTCGACTCAGACTCAGGCTTTTATCCGGAATAACACTTTCTTCGGTGATTTCTTCCACAACCCCCAACCCTTGACAAGTAGGACACCAACCGTAGGGGGAGTTGAAAGAAAAACTGTTGGGAGCCGGGTCATCGTAACTGATACCCGATTCAGGGTCCATGAGATTTTGAGAGAAGTAAAATACCTGTCCGTCTTTGTCGGCCAGCATCATCACCCCCTTTCCCTGTTTCAGCGCCGTTCCGACCGATTGACTCAGGCGAAACCTGTCCTCCTTTTTAGGAATAAGCCGATCGATCACGATCTCAATATCGTGAATTTTGTAACGGTCAAGCTGCATTTTGGGAGTGATTTCCTGAATCTCTCCATCTACACGCACCTTGGTATAACCCAATTTCGCAATTTGCACAAACAACTCACGGTAATGCCCTTTGCGGCCTTTCACCACAGGGGCCAAAAGCGTGGCTTTTTGATTTTCAAATTGACTCAGTATTTGGTCAATGATCTGGTCTTGCGACTGCTTCACCATCGGGCGGCCCGTAACATAGCTGAAGGCATCGCCCGAGCGAGCGTACAACAGACGAAGGAAGTCATAGATCTCGGTGACAGTCCCGACGGTAGAGCGAGGGTTACGTGAGGTGGTTTTTTGCTCAATACTGATCACCGGGCTAAGGCCTTCGATTTTATCCACGTCAGGACGCTCCATATTGCCCAAAAAACCCCGCGCGTAAGCCGAAAAACTTTCCATGTAGCGACGTTGTCCTTCGGCATAAATCGTATCAAAAGCCAATGACGACTTACCGCTGCCGCTGATTCCCGTCACAACCACGAGTTTATTACGTGGAATAGTGACGTCAATGTTTTTTAAATTATGTTCGCGAGCCCCCATGACCTCAATTTGGTCATAGCCCGTCAGTTCGATGTCTGTGAGTGCCGATTTCTGATTATTCATGAATTGGTAACGCAAAACGAAAGCGCAAAGTTACCAACTATTCAGTGTGAAGGAGAGATCCCGTCATCTTTTCGGGAGACAATTGCAGTTCAGAAGCGAGGGATATGGGCTCAATGGCGTTTGAGTGGATGACGCAGAATCATTTGATATTCAAATAATCCTGCTCTGTAAACGTATAAATGAACGATACTTTATGATTTTATCTGCAAAAATTAACCTCACGGCCAACCGTCCCGCCCTTACGATACACTGTCGCGGACTTTTCGGAGAGGGCTTTAAATTCCCTTCTCCGGAAAGTCCGGGGCACGGTACGTCGTCGAGGGGCCGAAACGAAGTATCACTCAACGGCACCGAATCTCGATCCCATTCCTGAAAAAATAACGTTGACCTTAGGAAATCAGCGCCGTAATAAAGTTCGGTTTTTCCTGAATACGCTCTATCATCCAGGCCAAGGCCAACAGCATCATCACTACGGCCCCGGCTTGTCGGAAGAAAGTATAATAGCGGGTTTTGGACAGTAAAAGTAAGACGGGAAACACCAACAGAATAAGGAACAACTGCATCAGTTCGATCCCGACGTTGAATCCCAAAATACTCAAAACCAGTTGCTTCGTCGAGAGTTGCAGGTTGGTCAATGTCTCAGCAAAGGCCAGTCCGTGAATCAGCCCGAAACTGCCCGCAATCAACACTTCCCGTTTGGGATAAATCGGGCGAAAGGCATGAAAAGCCGACACCAAAATGGTCACGGCAATCAGCACTTCGATGGGTTTGCTCGGAAAATGCAGCCACTGTACCGCGCCCAGCAACAATGTCAGCGAATGCCCGACGGTAAAAGCGGTGACAATTTTGAGTACAGCCCCCCAACCCTGCGAGGGTCCGACCGCGCGGCGGACCGTTCCAAAGGGGGAACCTCCTTTATTCACCCTTTGGGGGGTAGGGAGCCGTTGGTAGGGAATTGCCGCAAGCAGCAATGTCAACAGAAAAAGCATGTGGTCGGTGCCTTCGGCAATGTGCGAAACTCCCAACGATACCATGTTTTGAAAGCCTCTCCAAGCGCTGCCCTGCTGCAAACTGACCTGAAACGGTTGCAGTTTTCCCTGCACCATATCCCATTCAATGACACCCACTTGTTGCGTAACGGTATCTTCCCGCACCAAGCCCCGTTCCCAATCCTGCCGGACATTCACCAGTACTTTATGACTTGCTACTTGGTGCAGAATTACGTCGTAATCGAAGTAAAAATTCCGAAGGTCGTAGTGTTCCGGCGGAGCCATTTCAAATGGAACGATCAACTCCTTATAGTCCCCCGTCAGTTCGTTTTTGGTTTCAATGACCCGCATCTCTCCCAGCGTCACGCTCCACGGCTTTCCTTCAAAACTGCGGGGGCGTATGTGCTGTTTCAGGTACCTCCGAAGGGTATCGCCCAATCGCTGTATCAAGCCTTCCGACCGGTCATTTACACTCATTCCGATAGCCGACTGTAACTCTCCCAAAGGCAGCATAAGCTCGCCCGTAATATGCTTTTCGTGCACATTGAGTACCACCATGGAGTTAGGCATCGGATGCGCTGACAGACAGCCCCCCGGCCCCCAATGGGGGAGTAAAAACAGAAACAGTAAAAAAAGTCTGATAACTACTCTAAAGAGAACAGTTCCCCCATTGGACGGGTGGTGCGCCACTGCGACGCCGCGCGGGGTTAGGGGGCCGCTAATTTCCACCATAATCGGCTTTTCTGTCTCTCCAAACAGAGTGCGGGTGATTGGCATTTTTTATAATGATACCGCCCTGCATTGAAAATTCAATCCATACACTCGGCCCGTCAATCAAAACGTAGTCGCCTTGTGAAGTAAGGGTCGTAGTGCCGTAATAGGAAATGTAAGTCTCGTCAATTTCTGATTTGTACTTGGCATATACGGCAGCCGACGCTTTATCGTCCAAATCGTCGGTATAGGTTTTGATCGCTGCCAAGACCAGATCCTTTTGCGTTGAAGTCAGGTTACCGACTTTCACGCCCGTTTTTGCGGTCGGGAAACTGCCGTCTTTCTGCGGCCCTACAATGAGGTCATTTTGCGCCGCCGAACGTTTGGCAGTAGTGAGTTCGCTCGAACCCAGCCCTTTCAGCATGGCCGAAAGTGCATTCAACTCTTGGGCTACGGGTTGAAAAACAACACTTTTCCACGTAAAACTTGGAAAAGGTTCGGTAGAACGGAAGGAAGGTGTACCGCCCGTCATTTTGCCGCCGTTATACGTATGAATGATAGTGCCGTGGTGACCGCCGATCTGCAAACACCACAAGCCGGTGGTACTTGGCGTCCCGATAAACGCAATATAGTAATTGCCCGAGCCATAGTCTGAACCGCCGCCGATCGAGTTCAGGTAATCGTCAGCCGCCAAAATACCCAAATACTCGGCATTTCCTTCGTCTGTTCCTGACCCCGTGGCCGCTTTCAGCAAGTTGTTAAAGGCTGTCCATTGGGCTGTACTGAAAGTAGCGGATTGCAACCCTACTCGGCCTTTGTATAACCCTTCGGGCAAATTGGACCACTTTTGCGCGTGGGCTTTATTGTAGGTATCCGTCAGGGAAGTGACCTGTGTAGAAGAAAGCGTAGCTTTAAACGCATCGGCCATAGTCACAATGTTGGCGATATCGGTATCAACTGACCAAGCCGTTCCGCCCGTAGAAGTGTTGGCTGCACTAACCGTCAGAGACAGTGTACAGCTCTGTCCGCCCAAGGATATAGCAAAAGAAGCCGTTCCGGCCGCCGAAGGTGTCCCTGTAATCGCATACGTTACCGAGCCGGCCCCCGAAGCCAAGGTTCCGGCGGCCAATGTGGCGGTTAAGCCTGTTACACCCGTAGAAGAAATGGCCGAACCGGCCGAGTAAGCTACTGCGTTCCCGCCTGTGTACGGAACGGTGGCGGTACCCGTAAAAGCGGTTCCGGCAGTGGGTGTTCCTGAATACGTAGCTGACGCACAGGTGAAGGCCGAAACCGTAGCGGAAGACGGGGTGGGCGTATCGGTCGATTCATTACAGCCGACCAAAAGTACCAAGACTATGGCGACTGCACTTGTGAGAAGATGGTTTCCTTTCATAATCATTTCGTTTTAGTAATTGCTTACATAATTACATGACGCCTGCCGAAACGAAGATGTTGAGAAAAATCACTGCTTTGAAAGTGAACAGGAAAAAAAGGCAGGTGAATCGTCGTTTCAGCCTTTTTCGTACCAACGTTTGAAAGTTGTTACTTTTTCTTTGCTGACAATGATTTCAAAAGGAGCGTTAGGTTGAGTGCGGATGAGTATTCGGCTGTTGGCGTAAGAACTGATCTCGGCTACGCACTCTCGAGAAAGAATAGATTGTCGGTTGGCTCTGGTGAATTCTTCCGGATTCAGTTGCGTTTCCAAATCTTCCAATTTAAAGTCAATGACAAACTTTCGTCCGTCGTGCAACTGCCCGTAAACCAAACCGGTATCAATAAAAAAGTAAGCAAATTCCGTGATTTTAACGGGCAATAACTTATCCCGAAAACGTACCAGAAAGCTCTTCCGATATGCTTTTGGGGTAAAAGCATGCCGTCGGATCAGTTCATTTAACGCCTCTCGATTGAGCAATTGTTGACTGTTAAATTTTTCGACGGCAAAACGCAGAGATTCTGCATCAATCGGTTTCAATAAATAATCAACACTGTTGAGTTTAAATGCCCGAATCGCGTATTCGTCAAATGCCGTGGTAAAAATAATCGGCACCTTGATTTGAATCTGTTCATAAATTTCAAACGATAAGCCATCAGCCAACTGCACATCGGAAAAAATAAGGTCGGGACTTTCGTTCGCGGTAAACCATTTTATGGCGTCAGTTACGGTTTCAATGACCGCTATAGCCCGATAAGGCACGGCCAATTGTGCCAGCAAAAACTTCAACTGATTGGCTGCCGCCGTTTCGTCCTCAATGATGACTATGTTCATGAAAGCAAAGGTAAAATAACGCTGAACTCTTCATTTTGCCGTATTTCAATCTCTCGGTTCGTTAACAATCGAAATCGTTCATTGAGATTGACCAATCCGATGCCCGTTCCTTCAGAATTAGGCTTGATATGGAGCGAGTTGCTGATATTGACACAGTTACGCTCGGTATCCGTTACAATGCTTATTTTCAACGGATTTCCTGAAGATATAATATTATGTTTGACGGCATTTTCAATCAGCAATTGAATAGACAAGGGGGGAATCCGAAATTTTTCGGGATGCTGAATCACCCGATGTACGTTCAGATTATCCCCAAACCGCATTTGAAGCAAATAAATATAATTATCAGTCAATACCATTTCTTCCTTGAGCAACACCAAGGACTGCTCCTGCATATTGAGCGAATACCGCAGTACCTGCGACAGTTTTTGCAGATACAACTGACTTTTATCTTTGTCTTCGTTGATCAGCCAACTGAGTGTATTCAGCGAATTAAAGAGAAAATGCGGATTCAATTGGTTGCGCAGGGCTGTGAGTTGAATCTGAAGATTCTCGTTCTTTAACTGCTCATTTTCAATCAGAATTTCGTTCTTTCGTTCATTTTCCGTTAGAAATCTGCTGAAAAAATAGGAGATTCCTGCCAACAGTACTCCTCTCATCACCACCGACGGAATCATTTTGCTCGACAACCCTATAACGGTGATGTTAAGGACTGACAAAAGAATGACAAAGCCCGTAAACAGAAAGAAACCGTTTGCCCATTGGCTTTTTTTACTCACATTACGCTTTGAACTGCGATAAATGAAAGTGATGAAAACCACACAGTAGATCATACAAAGAAGAATCTGAATAAACAGGTCCAACTGTGCCAACCAAGAATGGCTTAAGCGAGGAAGATTTAAAAAAATAATGGGAAAATTGACAAACAGGGCAAGAAAAAATGAAACACCCCAAATGAATTGTTTGACTGCAAGATTCTTTGCCATGAAATACCCGTTAGAAAATACTTCAAAGGTATAGGTTTGGGAAAATCAGTCAAGCAGAATCAAAGTGAAAAGGAAATAATCGGGCTTTAACAGGAAAAAGCCGGCAGCCATCAAAAATAGTATTTACGCTTCGGCAATCATCCGATACTTAGCCGGGCTTTCGGTCAGGTAAATTCACTGAAAAATTGCCTTTACAATAACAGTACACCCCTGATAATCAAATGATGAAAAAAAGCTACTCATTGGTCATTCTCAGCCTTTTTTTGCTGATATCTCCTTTTTCAGAAGCCCAACTTACTCTCAAAGAAGCTTACAAAGAGGCTTTCAAAATGGGGGTGGCGGTCAATGATGCCATTGTATCGGGGCGTGATAAAGCATCGCAGGAAATTGTGATAAAGCAATTTAATACGATTACCCTCGAAAATTCAATGAAAGCGGGCCTTATTAATCCGCAGCCCGGAGTTTTCAAATTCGAACCGGCCGATGCTTATGTGGAGTTTGGCAAGAAAAACAATATGTTTATTGTCGGTCATACGCTTGTGTGGCACAATCAAACGCCTGCTTGGTTTTTTCAGGAAGAAAACGGCCAACCCAAGTCGAAAGAAGCCGTAGCAGCGCGCCTGCACGACCACATCAAAACAGTAGCCGGCCGCTATGCCGGCAAAGTCAATGCCTGGGACGTAGTCAACGAAGTCATAGACGATGACGGCAGCTATCGGCCTACCACCTGGGTCAAAGGCATTGGTGACGGCGACGAATTAGTCAAACTCTCGTTTAAATACGCTGCCCAATACGCCCCTAATACGGAGTTGTACTATAACGATTTTAATGCTTGGCGACCGTCGAAGCGGGACGGTATTGTGCGCATGGTCAAAATGCTGCAAAAAGAAGGCGTTCGCATTGACGGTATCGGAATACAGGGGCATTGGGGATTGAACTATCCCAAAACAGAATACATTGAAGCGGCCATTGATGCGTATGCTGCGTTGGGTTTAAAAGTGATGATCACGGAATTGGATGTGGATGTGTTGCCGCTGACTAAAGAGGGGCAAATCATTGGGCAAGGCATGGGCGAGAAACAGTTCCAAAACGAAGAATTCAAAACATTTTTAGACCCTTATCCCAACGATTTACCCGATTCGGTGCAGAAAGCTTTAACTGAGAGATATGCCCAACTCTTCGGTATCTTTTATCGAAAAAAAGATAAAATTGATCGGGTAACGATGTGGGGTATCCACGATGGAATGTCTTGGAAAAACGGCTATCCGATTCCGAATCGGACGAACTATCCCCTGCTTTGGGATAGGAACAAACAACCTAAACCGGCTTTTGATGCTGTTCTGAAAGTACCTCAAAAGGCAAAGTAAGGGTAGCGTTTATGCCTACCTATTCATACGAAACAAAAAGGGCCGCCCTTTGAGGGCGACCCTGAAAACTTCTCAAATATTGCTTGCAGCTATTAGCCAATTTCGATTTGGCGAGGTAATTTTTTAGCTTCTTCTTTTTTGGGAAGTTCGATTTTCAAAACACCGTCAGTATAAGAAGCTCCGATTTTTTCGCCGTCTACGGTATTGGGCAAAGTAAAGGTCCGACGGAAGCTGTTAAAACTGAATTCTTTACGGGTGTATTTTTCGGTGGTTTCTTCGTTTTTCTGCTCCTGCTGTGCCGAAATCGTCAAAACATTTTGCTCCAAGTTGATTTTAAAGTCTTCTTTTTTCAAACCGGGAGCGGCTACTTCCAAACGAAAGCCGCCGTCGTGCTCCACAATATTGACGGCCGGAACGCCATAGTTGGTCAAAGTAGCAGGTGCAAAGAGGTCATTAAAATCTTTACCGAATACACTGCCGAACAAAGTGGGGAAATTTCCGTTGGTTTTTACTAAAGTTGCCATGGTTGTTATTGTTTTAAGGTTTTGTTTTAAATCTTGCGCGGATTCGCTTTTATTTGTTTTTCCGCGGTAACACCCTCTATCGGTAAATAGCTGTACCAACGCCCGGTAAAGGCAATTGTAATGACAAAATGTCTTATTTTTACAAAAATAGCCGTTTTTGTAATGACAAAATGTCTTATTTTTGGAGCAAAACTGACAATTTAACCCAAGCACCTATGTTTACTACCTCATTCGTCGACGCAGCCCGGCAAGGCAACAATAAGTTTGGTTTGTACATTGCGGTATTTATGTTGGTTTTGATTGCCAACGTATTGGGCTCTATCCCCGGGGCATGGGTGTTAGTACAACAAAAAACAAATGAGTTGGATCTGCCCGTTTACGTCATTACGGGTCTGATGCTGATTGGCTTTGTGCTGTCTTTGATTGTACTTTGGCTTTGTGTCAAATCCATCCACCGACGCAACCCGCTCACGATGATTTCACCGACGGCCCACGTCAATTGGAACAGAGTATTGAAATCGGGAGGGCTATGGTTGTTATGCTCGGCAGCGATAGAAATCACTACCTATTTGCTCTTCCCCGACAAATACCGCCTAAGCCTGAATTGGGCCGATTTTTTACCTTCTTTGGTCATTGGCCTGTTGCTCATACCGCTGCAAACCTCGTTTGAAGAACTGTTTTTCAGAGGTTACTTAATGCAAGGAATCGGCTCGTGGAATCTGTGGGCAGGAGTAGCTGTTACGTCGGTGCTGTTCGGATTGGCCCACAGTTTCAATGATGAAGTAGAAGCGGTGGGTTCTTTAGGAATTGCGATGATCTATTATATCGGTGTGGGGCTGTTCTTTGCCTTGGTGGCTGTGTATGACAAAACCCTCGAACTGCCGCTCGGAATTCACGCTGCCAACAATATCTATGCGTTTTTGATAGTAGGCTACCCGAGCAGTTCGGTGCCTGCCGCCACGGTTTGGATGACCACCGAACTTAATTTCCCTTTGATGATCGGGCAATGGGTAGTGGCTTTGGGAGTTTATCTATTGCTGGCTCCGCGTTTTTTAGGATTGAAAAATAACTGAGAGTATTCACATGACTATATATGCTGTTCGGGATTTTAAATCCCGAACTATCTGATTTCGGATTTAAAATCCGAAATAGCAATCTACCAATTGATACCGCTTTCGCCTAAGCCCAATTTTTTGGTAAACTGAGAGGACAATTTGGCTTTGCTGGAAATATAGCGCACGCTGGCTCCTACAAAAGGAGCAATATTCGGGTTTTGAGTTCCTAAATTTTCACGAGCGGAGTTGAAAGTCCGCAATTGTCGAAATGTTCCCAATCCTGCTTCCAACGAAACATTGAAGACGCCCAATAGGTGAGCATTGGCTGCAATGGAAAGCTTTACGTGTTGATAATTGCTGCGACGAAGCGATTTCTCCACACTCGTTACCTGTTGAAAACCGCCGCTATAGCCATCAAACGCCCCAATCATATCTACATTGAACCAATTGGTGACTTTGTAGTTTACATCGGCTCGGAAAGGCAATAAGGCCGACACGCGCCAATCTTTTCCCAAGCGTTTGTTGATACCGAAAATAGGCACTAAACGCAACTTTTGATTAAAGATCAGCACCGTTCCGTAGGCGATCTGTGTATGTAACCCTAAGATACGCATCCGGGCACCGCCTCCCCAAAAGAAAGGCTGCGGTGTAAAGAAAGTTTCATTGGACTCCGTCATTCCCAATCCGCCGCCGTAAATCCAAAGTCGGTCGCGCAAACTGGCCTGCAACATCAACGCCCCTACCGAGATGGTTTTGTAGCCGTTAGCCGGGTCAATGGTGCTGTTGAGCGTCGGGTTGATCTGAGAAGCGTTGGCCAACATCAAAAAATGGCGCGCCCGCAAATCAAATTTTTTACGCAGACTGAACGATACATCCACTTCGCTCCGCAAAGGAATCAACGCATTGAACGAGGTTCGCGAAAGACCGTAGCGTTGGTTATTACCCATGTTAGCATCGGCCATAAAATCAGCACGCAGGGTAGCATTCGGATAAAAAAGACGACTTAGGGCAAAGTGCTGAGCACGAACTTGAGTAACGAAGAAAATGAAAAAAAGAGGAACGCAAACACGGAAGCTGTTCATAAAAAACCTATTTGGTGGAATTAACGCGCAAAAATGCGCGATATTGCAAAAAAAATACAATCATTTGTCGCTCATACCAAACCCTCGTACAGTTTTAGATAAACTGCTCATAAAATAATAACTCCCCATTGGGGGTGGGGGCTTTTTCTACACATGAACCTAACCGATAAAGTAGTTTGGATCACAGGGGCCTCGTCAGGAATCGGCGAAGCTTTAGCACACGAGTTTGCCCGGGAAGGGGCCAAGTTGGTACTTTCTGCCCGGAGAACAGAAGAATTGGAACGCGTCAAAAAAAGCCTGAATCTGCCCGATCAGTCCGTGTTGACCTTACCTATTGACATGCTTAGTCCGGAAGAATTTGCCGCTAAAACGAAAGCAGTGCTTGATTTTTTCGGTAGAATTGACGTATTGGTTCCTAACGCGGGTATCAGTCAACGCGAAAAATTTTTGGATGTCGCTCCGGCCGATTTCAAAAAATTGATGGATACCAACTTCACAAGTGTGGTATTGTTGACCCGCGAAGTGCTGCCTTTTATGATTGCTCAAAAATCAGGCGGGCTTTTGGTCACAAGCAGCGTAAGCGGAAAGATCGGCACCTCCTATCGTTCCTTTTATTGTGCTTCCAAACACGCCGTTCAGGGCTTTTTTGATTCGCTGCGCGGTGAAGTATGGCGTGACGGGGTACAGGTAACGGTGGCTTGTCCGGGATATATCAAAACCAATATTTCGATGAATGCCATTGGTAAAGACGGAAAACCTTTCGGCAAAATGGATCAAAACCAAGCCAAAGGAATTCCGGCAGAGGTTTGTGCCCGCAAAATGGTGCATGCTTTCAAATCGGGCAAACACGAAATAGTTATTGCCGGTTTTAAAGAAACACTGGGCACGTACCTCAAGCGCTTTGCCCCGGCACTTTTGTGGCAATTGACCAAAAACTATAACATCAAAGCCATAGAGGAATAATACTACCAATTCAGCAATGCCGACACGGCTTCCTCTCCTACCGCTGCGTTGGCAGGACGCGGGTGTTCGGCATTGAATACCGTTAAGTCTTTCCGGTCCAGCACTTTTACCTTGCTTTCGTCAATACTTCCGTCTGCTTTCGTGGCTTTTGACAAATCCAACTTAAGGTGTTTGGCTAAAAATGTATAGGCGGCAATGCGTTTAGAAGGGCCGTAATCGTGCTTTTCGTCAGGAAGGTGTACATTTTCAACCTGATTCTCTTTGCCGTAAAGTGAGTAGATCTTTTGCAGGTGAGGATACTCTACCTCCGGATTGTTCTTGGTCCAATCTGCCCCGTCAGATACGATAAGCATCGGACGAGGAGCGGCTAAGGCGGCAATTTCTACGTTATTGGTCTGAAAATCCCCTTTTTTATGAACGGGCATACCGCTTTCACAGACACATCCGCCAAAAAAGTGAGCGGAAACCATCACCACCGGCACGGCTACTTTGATACGCGGATCTAACGCCGTCAGCATAAACGTCTGCGTACCGCCGCCCGACTCACCCGTTATTCCCACTCGACTTTTGTCTACATCGGGTTGTGCCAACAAAAAATCCAAAGCACGGGTACTGTTGAGCACCTGTAACTTAAATGCCTTCGGTATTTTGTGTTGACTTTGCTGCGCATCGCTGTAACCGACCATATCATACGTAAATACCACAGCTCCCATACGGGCTAAGGAGGCGCAGCGAAGCTGTACATACTCTAAGTACCGAGCATCTGAATTCTGTACATGACCGTGGGTACACAATATTGCCGCAAAAGGCCCTTTTTGATGCAACGGCCGATAGAGATTTCCCGTCAGATAATACCCTTCTACGGTTTCAAAAGCCACATTTTCCACCGAATAACCGTCCATTTCGCGTCGGCTGTGCAGGATCGGTTTTGAAGTAGGGCGAGCAGGCAGTTTTTTCAATTCACCTCCTTCTCTAATCCGATTCCGAATTTGAGCCGCCCGTGCTTCCCACTCGGCTTTGGAGGCAGGTACGTGTTTGGCTAAAAATTCTTTTCCCTGCGGTTCTGTAAAATAGGCCCCTTGACAAAGTTCGGGAGCCGATTGAGCAAAAGATGTCTGAGAAAGAAAACAAACAGTCAGCAGCAATGAAAGGCGTTTCATAGAAGAAAAGTTTATTACCCCTCTAAAGCGGGCAAAGTCTCCATCCTACCGTTTTGATACGAAGGATGTAATCTTACCACCTCTCCTACGACAATAACAGCCGGATTGGTTAAGCCTTCTTTTGCCACTATGGCAACGATGGTATCTACCGTACCCAAACCGATTTTCTGCTCCGACGTACTGCCGTTTTGAATTACCGCTACCGGAGTATCGGCTTTACCGGCCCCGACAAGAATTTCGGTGATCTGCCCAAGGTGTTGCATTCCCATCAGAATCACCAACGTTGCGGTACTTTGGGCTGCTTTGGCGACCTCTTCAGAAAGGGTATGATTTTTTGTTGTGCCGGTCAATACCCAGAAACTTTCACTCACTCCCCGACACGTCAATGGAATGCCTGCCAAAGCCGGTACAGCAACACTGCTCGAAATCCCGGGAATGACGTTGGTTTCGATCCCGAACCCCTGCGCAAATGCAATCTCTTCGTAGCCCCGCCCAAATACAAAAGGGTCGCCGCCTTTGAGGCGGATTACATGCCCATAGTTAAGTGCGCAATCTACAATCAGTTGATTAATGTCCTGTTGCGCAAATTCGCAACGCCCGCGACGCTTACCTACGTAGATAAGCCGGGCATGAGCGGGCGCATACGTAAGAAGTTCGGTACAAACAAGCGCATCATAAAGTACAACATCCGCTTGTCGGATGGCTTTTATTCCTTTTAGGGTAATCAAGTCGGGGTCGCCGGGCCCTGCGCCTACGAGGGTGAGTTGGGGTTGCATAGTTAATCCCTGCTTTAGTGTGAAAATAGATAAAAAAGAGCCGCCACTCTTTCGATTATTGCACTTTCCAAACAGTTTTTTGAAATATTATTTTATCAATACTGATTTATAAAGAACAATTATTCAAAATTAGTTATTTTGTCAAAATTAAGTAGTATTTTTAAGTATATAATTGAAATATTGTTCTACTTTTGTAAAAGTTAGTTTCAAAATTTACCTATTTGTAGTTTAAAATAGCTTTTGTTTGTAAGTTAAGTTTTTGGTTAAATTAAAAAATATTTCAATTTTCCAAGAATGGCCGTGTAATTAATCAAGTATGTATACATTTTTAAATTAGGGATTTTCAAAACTGTATTTTTCATGACACAACCGCTGAAGGTAGTGGTAGTAGGCAACGGAATGGTAGGCTATAAGTTCTGCGAAAAGTTGCTGACAAAAATGGGTGGCGGCCTGTTTTCTATCACGGTGATCGGTGAAGAACCTCGTCCGGCATACGACCGGGTTCATCTTTCCGCATATTTCTCGGGTACTTCGGTTGAAGAGTTGACCATGGCGCCCGCTCATTGGTATACCGACAACGGTATTCAACTTCTCACAGGCGAATGTGTGGTCAAAATAGATCCGACTGCGCATTATGTACAAACCCATACCGGGTTGAAAATTGAATACGACAAACTCATTTTAGCCACCGGTTCGAGTGCCTTTGTACCTCCCGTACCCGGTGTAGAAAAAGAAGGCGTGTTTGTCTATCGTACCATCGAAGATTTAGACGCTATTATCAGCTATTCCAAAGGGGCTGCCCGAGCAGCAGTCATTGGCGGAGGACTGTTGGGACTTGAAGCGGCCAAAGCAACGTTGGACCTTGGTTTGGAAACACACGTTGTAGAATTTGCCCCGCGCTTGATGCCCCGGCAATTGGATGCTGCCGGTGCAGGAATGCTTAAACGCAAGATGGAAGCGCTGGGCATTCAGATCCATCTCAACAAAAACACATCGCAGTTTGACGGCGGTTCTGCCGTAACCGGCCTTTCCTTTGCTGACGGAAGTACCTTGGAAGTGGATATGGTTGTCATCTCGGCCGGTATCCGTCCCCGCGATGAATTAGCCAAACAAGCCGGTTTGGCCGTAGGCCCGCGCGGCGGTATCGAAGTTAATGACGAATTACAAACCTCTGACGCTGATATTTATGCCATCGGGGAATGTGCTTTGCACAAAAATATGATTTATGGCTTGGTCGCGCCCGGTTATGAAATGGCTGAGGTGGTGGCAAAGAACCTTGCAAACCCCACCCCCAACCCCTCCCCTGTGAGGGAGGGGCTTAATTCTCCCCTTCCCTCACAGGGGAAGGGGCTGGGGGATAGGGTTTGGGGGCTTTTCAAAGCCTTCGACATGTCCACCAAGCTGAAGTTGATCGGTGTGGATGTAGCGAGTTTCGGAGATCCTTTTTGTGAGCAAATACCTCATGATACCATTGTGGTTGAAAATAACCGGAAAGGTATTTACAAACGCCTCAATGTAACTCCCGACGGAAAACACTTGTTAGGCGGTATTTTGGTAGGCGAAGCCGACAATTACAATAGGTTGCTTCAGATGGTAAAAAACCAAATGACTTTACCCCCCAATCCCGAAGACTTAATGATGCCGCCGCGCCAAGGAGAAAGCAGCGCCGGAGCAGGTATTGAAGCCCTGCCGGACGAGGCCGCTATCTGTTCGTGTGAAAATATTTCCAAAGGGGCTATTTGCCAGGCCGTTGAAGAACATAAGCTAACCGACGTCGCCGCTATCAAGAAATGTACAAAAGCCGGTACGGGGTGCGGAGGCTGCGTGCCGATGCTTTCTGACCTCTTGACCGATACATTGAAGAAACAGGGAAAAACGGTCAAAAAAGTACTGTGCGAGCATTTTGATTATGGCCGTCAGGAAATGTATCACTTGATCCAAACTTCAGGCACCCGTACTTATGATGAGGTGTTGGCAAAGTTTGGAAAAGGCTGTGGTTGCGAGATATGCAAACCGGCCATAGCTTCCATGTTGGCCAGTATTTATAATGAGGTTATTGTCAAACAACCCGTTATTCAAGATACAAACGACCGTTTTCTGGCAAATATCCAACGCGGCGGTACTTATTCCGTAGTGCCTCGGGTCCCTGCCGGAGAAATCACACCGGAGCAATTGATTGCTCTGGGCAACGTAGCCAAAAAGTACGAACTTTATTGTAAGATCACCGGCGGTCAACGGGTCGATCTGTTCGGGGCTCGGGTAGAACAGTTGCCCTTTATTTGGGAAGAACTCATCGAAGCCGGCTTTGAAAGCGGTCATGCCTACGGCAAATCACTTCGAACGGTGAAAAGTTGTGTCGGCAATACTTGGTGTCGTTTCGGGGTTCAGGACTCAGTGAGCTTTGCCGTCCGCATTGAAAATCGTTACAAAGGCATTCGTTCACCTCATAAACTTAAAAGTGCGGTATCGGGCTGTACGCGTGAATGTGCCGAAGCCCAAAGCAAAGACTTCGGCATTATCGCCACCGAGAAAGGCTGGAACCTGTACGTTTGCGGCAACGGAGGCATCAAGCCGCAACACGCCGTGCTTTTGGCAAGTGATTTAGACGACGAAACCTGCCTCAAATACATTGACCGCTTCCTGATGTTTTATATTAAAACGGCAGAGCCGCTTCAACGAACCGCTGCCTGGTTTAACAAATTGGAAGGTGGCATAACGTACCTGCGCGAGGTAATCATCAACGATAGTTTGGGCATTGGTGCGGAGTTGGAAGGTGAACTTCAATATTTGATAGACACCTACCATGACGAATGGAAAGTGGCCGTAGAAACGCCCGAAATCAGGGCCCGTTTTACCCATTTTGTCAACGCTGAGGAACCTGATCCAACGCTCGAATTTGTAGAAATGCGCGGACAGAGACGCCCCGCCGATTGGTAGAAGAAAAAAGATTTTGTTGATGATATTGATTTTAATCGGTGAAAATTTCTACAAAATCAATCTATTACAACCTAAAAGCTTAAAAAATGAACGTTCAACATATTACTTGGTTTAAAGCAGCTCCTACTTCGGCATTTCCCGAAAACGGCGGAGCCTGTGTCAAATACAACGAAAAACAAATCGCCGTTTTTCATTTTAAGCAATTGGAAAAATGGTACGCCACTGACAACCAATGTCCTCACAAACACCAAATGATTCTCAGCCGAGGCATGATTGGTGACCAACAGGGAGAACCCAAAGTAGCGTGTCCGTTTCATAAAAAAACATTTTCGCTCGAAACAGGGCTAAACCTGCAAGGGGAAGAATATTGTATTAACGTTTATCCCGTCAAAATAGAAGACGGATTTGTCTATATCGGAGTCTGAAAAATAGGGTCGAATCGAGAGTGCAAAATGTCAAATAATTTTTCATTTGACATTTTGCATTTTGCATTTGACATTCAAAAATATGCCCTTACGCGTCCCGAAACGTTTTACCCGTCTGTATATTATTGCCCTGTCGTTGGTTGCTTTTCTGACGATACTGGGGCAGATTTTGGTCCAAACTACCCTGGAAGATGAGCTTCACGACTCTTGGTTGGTCAACTACGCCGGACGGCAACGGTTTCAGAGTCAGCTGATTGCTAAAACAGTTCTGCTTCTCACCCAACGTCCCGATTTGACCAATCAGGACATTCAACTCAACGAACTCAAGCGCGTACTGACGGATTGGGAAGAGCATCAGGATCAGCTTCGTACCGGAAATCTGCGCGATCTGAAAGCCAAATCTGTCAATAGTGACACCATTCAGACAATGTTTGAAGACATTGAACCCCACTTTCAAATCATTGCAAAAAACACACACTTTGTTTTAGATTGGCTCAGGAACCGGGAGAGTTCTCGAAATGTTGACGTCCATTTGAAAAATATTATAGCGCACGAGTTGATTTTTTTGCGCAAAATGGACCGTATCGTTTTTCAGTACGACAAAGAAGCAAAAGAAAAAGTCACCAAATTGAGGCGTACAGAGCTATGGCTGATGGCACTGACCCTGTGCATTCTGCTGTCGGAAGGGCTGTTTATTTTTCGACCTGCTGTCCGCAAACTGCGCGACACACTGATACAACTCATCAAGGCCCGCGAAAAAACGTTTCAAGCCAATCAGGAACTCCAATTGGCTTACCAACAACTTCGGGCTACCCAAGCTCAACTCCTTGAAGCTACCCAATTACGGCATCGTCAGGAATTAAAAGAGCATAAAATTCACGCCTCAGCGCTGTTGCAGGGGCAGGAAGAGGAACGCAAACGCCTTTCCAAAGAAATGCACGACGGCGTAGGACAAATGTTGACGGGACTTAAATTGATAACTGAAAACTTTGCCAACAGTCAGTCATGGAGTGACCACGACCGCCAAAACGCTGCTAATCTTCGGCAACTTGTTGTACAAACCATTCAGGAAGTACGCAGTATTTCCAATAATTTGATGCCCACTGTTTTGAATGATTTCGGGATCAAATCTGCGCTGAAACAGTTGGCCGATGCTACGGCTCGAAATACATCAGCCCGATTGATATTTACTTCCAATTTGAATGATGAACGATTTGACCAAAGGGTGGAAATCGGTTTGTTTCGGATCGGTCAGGAAGCCGTCCACAACGCCGTAAAACACGCTGATGCCTCCGAAATCCATGTAGAACTTTGGCAGGGGAATACCGAGCTTAGGCTTAAAATCAAAGACAACGGTAAAGGCTTCCGACTCAACAAAAAGAATACCGTTACTTCCCATGGTTTGCATAATATTCAGGAACGGGCACACTTGCTCGACGGAACAGTGAAAATCCATTCGGCGGTTGGCCGCGGTACCGAAATAATTGTACAAATACCCAATAGACAGTAAACTGACAAGATGAAAAAAATTCAAGTATTGCTCGTAGACGACCACACCATTGTACGCAATGGGTTACGGTCTATTTTAGAAAGTACCGAAGAAATAGAAGTGATCGGTGAAGCCTCTACGGGAGAAGAAGCACTCGAAAAAATTCCGTTTCTGAAACCCCAAATCTTGCTCGTAGACATTTCTATGCCGGGCATTTCAGGGATAGAATTGGTTAAAAAAGTAGTCAAACAATGGAGTGCCATTCGCCCGATCATCCTTTCAATGCACAATGACGATGCTTATATCCTCAAATCGGTAGAAGCCGGGGCGTATGGTTATTTGCTCAAAGATGCCACCCGTGACGAAATCCTGACCGCCTTGCATACCGTCAAAAACGGTGAAAAATACTTCAATGCTTCAGTAGCGGCAGTCATCGTCAACGGTTATCTGTCACAAGTCCATAAAGTAGAAAAAGTTTCCGAATCTCGTAAAACCTTACTGTCCAGAAAAGAAAAAGAAGTATTGCGCTTATTGGTAGAAGGCAAAAGCAGTCGTCAAATTGCCGACCAATTGGAGTTAAGTGTTCGTACCGTCGACAATCACCGCGCCAACATGATGCGTCGCCTTCAGGTACACAATGCGGCCGAATTGGTAAAATTGGCATTAGAAGAAAAGTTACTGTAAGTTTGTGATACGGGGCATTTGTCCGTTAAAAACCGCAGTATGGAAATAATCGGGTATGCCGGGGCTTTTTTTATGGGTTTGTCCTTAGGACTGATCGGCAGCGGCGGTTCCATCCTGACCGTCCCGATATTGGTCTATCTGTTTGCCATTGACCCTCTGTTAGCTATCACCTACTCTCTTTTTGTGGTAGGGCTGACCGGTTTGGTAGGGGCTGTAGCCCGAGCGGGTGCGGGAAATATCCATTGGCCTACTACTTTTGCTTTCGGTATCCCCTCCGTTATCAGCGTTTATTTGTCCCGCACTTATCTGTTGCCGATTATTCCCGACCCACTTATTCATTTTAACAATTTCACCCTGAGTCGCTCGGTTTTTCTGCTGTTACTATTCGCTGTTTTGATGCTGACTGCCTCATTTTCCATGATTCGCGGCCGCAGTGAGCATATCGACGATGAAGCGGCCCACCCTCCGCAAATCCAAAGTTTCTTTGCCGTTTTGATCGGTACGTTGGTAGGAAGTATCACCGGTATCTTGGGGGCCGGGGGAGGTTTTCTGATGATTCCGGCGCTGGTTTTAAAAGTGAAGCTACCCATGAAGCAAGCCGTAGGAACCTCTTTGGTGATCATTGCAACCAACTCACTGACCGGATTTTGGCGCGACTATAATATGCACGAATTGATCAATTGGCGCTTTTTGCTCTATTTTTCCACTGTAGCCATTATCGGTATCCTCACCGGCAGCGCATTATCCCACAAAATCAGCGGGGAGAAATTAAAACCGATTTTCGGTTATTTTGTATTCATTATGGGCTTTTATATTTTACTGAAAGAATTATTTTTATCCTAACTGTCTCACAATCATGAAAATCCTGTTTTTTGCTTTTGTCTTGGTATGCTCTTTCGGAATAGGAACTTCAGTACAAGCTCAGGAAAATTTAACGCCTGCCGCTTTTATTGCCAAACTCAAGACCACTCCTAATGCCCAACTGTTAGATGTACGTACGCCTAAAGAGTGGGAAGCGGGAAAAATTAACTCCTCCAAGTGTGTCAATTTTATGGATGCTGATTTTAAACAGCAAGTGGAGAAATTAGACAAAAACAAACCCGTTTTTGTTTACTGTGCTGCCGGGGGGCGCAGTACCAAAGCATCACAGATCCTCAAAGAGTCAGGCTTCAAACTTATTTATAATTTACAGGGAGGCGGCTACGCCGATTTGGCAAAAGAGAATATTAAATAACTGTCATAGAAAAAAAACACGGTTGCTGTAGCAGCACCTCCGCTGACTGCACGCATTTGCCTTAAAATCTTGTACTTAATTTTGGTATTCTTGGCAAAATCTTCTAATTTTGCACTCCCATTTTCATGGGGTAGTATCATCATTTTTGAAAAACAGGTTTAAAATGCCAACTATTTCACAATTAGTACGCAAAGGACGTGAACAAATGACGTGGAAATCTAAGTCTCCTGCCTTAGATTCTTGCCCACAACGTCGCGGTGTATGCACGCGTGTATATACCACGACCCCGAAGAAGCCAAACTCGGCTTTGCGCAAAGTTGCGCGTGTACGCTTATCCAACATGAAAGAGGTGAACGCCTACATTCCCGGCGAAGGCCACAATCTCCAGGAGCACTCAATCGTATTGGTGCGCGGCGGTCGTGTAAAAGACCTTCCGGGTGTACGTTATCACGTAGTTCGCGGTGCATTGGATACTGCCGGTGTTAACGGTCGTAAACAAAGCCGCTCACTTTATGGAGCCAAACGTCCGAAACCGGGCCAAGTAGCTGCCGTAGGTAAAGGTGGTAAACCTGCACCGGGCAAGAAGAAGTAATTAGTTAGTTCGTCCTTTTTGTTTGCGTAATACAGTACAATAGCATAAAAGGGTAGTAATGCCGACAAAAGCTCGGTGTGAATCAGTTAAAATCGGTCAATGAACCGAACAAAACGAAACCTCCATTGATTAACGACTCAGTACAATGAGAAAAGCAAAACCTAAAAAAAGATACCTGTTACCTGACCCTAAATACAGGGATGTGATGGTAACTAAGTTTGTAAACAACTTGATGTTGGAAGGCAAAAAAAGCATCGCTTATGATATTTTCTACGGTGCTTTGGAAATTGCCGAAAAACGCCTGAACGAAAACGGTTTGGAGATCTGGCGCAAAGCGTTGAACAACGTTATGCCTTCAGTGGAAGTAAAAAGCCGCCGTGTCGGTGGTGCCAACTTCCAAGTTCCTACCGAAGTTCGCCCCGACCGTAAGGTAGCTTTGGGTATGAAGTGGATGATCAAATACGCTCGTCTGCGCGGTGAAAAAACCATGCGTGATCGCTTAGCGGCTGAGATCGTGGCTGCGTCAAAAGGGGAAGGTGCTTCTGTAAAGAAAAAAGACGATACGCACCGTATGGCAGAAGCCAACAAGGCGTTCTCGCACTTCCGTTTTTAATAACAGGATATTTAGAAATATAGCAAAGCCGACTCCTCAAGGGTCGGCTTTTTTATTTGCAAAAAGCAAGCGGTCATTTGTAACCTTCAGCCCTTTTTGAAGTAATCATAAACACAGTTGACGGGATCCTTCCTTATTTTAATATATTTAACATTCTTTAATATAAATTTTTCCGATTAATTTTGACAATAAACTAAAACTTTAGTACGTTTACAAAACAGTATCCATTTCTGAATTTAATCATTAACCTAAACAGCCATGCGAAAACTTCTCCTCGGAGCATTTTTATGCTTATGCGTGTCCTTGGGCTATGCCCAAGCGCCGGCACGTTACCAAATTCAAGGTACCACTACTGACACGGCCTCTGCCCCACTCGGTTCGGCAACAGTCATGTTGCTTCAACGTAAAGACTCATCGTTGGTCAATTTCACACGCACCAATGACAAAGGAGCATTTGTGATGCGAAACGTCAAACGCGGGGATTACTTACTCAAAATCTCTTATGTCGGTTTCATCCCTTTCCAACAGGACATCGTCTTTTCTGATAAGGAATTGATTGATTTGGGGCAATTAAAAATGAAGCCCATTACTAAGGAACTCTTTGAAGTGGTCATCAAAACGGCTCGTGCTCCCTTAAGTATTAAAGGAGACACGATTGAGTACAACGCCGCTTCATTTAAAGTGCCGCCGGGATCTACGGTAGAAGATCTGCTGCGGAAACTGCCCGGGGTTCAGGTAGATCAGGACGGAAATATCAATGCTCAAGGCCAACAGGTTCAAAAAGTAACCGTAGACGGTAAGCGTTTTTTTGGCAATGACCCCAAAATGGCCACCAAAAACCTGCCCGCCGAAGCGATTTCCAAAGTGCAGATCTTCAATGACAAATCGGAACAGTCGAAAGTAACCGGCGTAGAAGACGGAAAAAAAGAAAAAACAGTCAATCTCGAACTGAAAGACGGATTTAAGAAAGGCGGTTTCGGAAAAATAACTGCGGGCGGAGGGCTTGACGGAAACGGAGGAGCCGGGCCGCGCGGAGAAATCAAAGGAAACTACAACAAATTTGACGATAAGAATCAGTTTTCCATTATCGGTCTGACTAACAATACCAATCAAACGGGTATGTCTTGGGACGATTATCAGGATTTTCGTGGCAGCAGTTCGTTCAATCAGTGGAACGACAACGGTGATTTCGGCTTTGGCGGCGGCGGAGGTATCGTCATATCTATAGGAGGTAACGGCGATGATGACGGCGGCATCAGTATTCCGGTAGGAGGCGGCAACGGCCGGGGTTATTCAAACAACATTGCCGGAGGTCTTAACTACAATTACAACACCAAGAAAATCAAGACTAACGCAAGTTATTATTATAATTCTAACCGCCAAATTTTAGACGCGGTTCGTAATCGGGAAACATTCCTCCAAAACGGCTCTTTCAAAACAGCCGAAGAAAGCAGCCAAATCAATTTCTTGGGAAATCATCGATTGGCGTTTCGTCATGAACAAACCTTGGATTCACTCAATACGTTACTTTTCACTAATAACAGCCGTTATAATGTAGGAGATACCCGTTTGAGCAGTTTACAGCAGTTATTTAAGAACAACACGTTTAAATCCAATGAAACAACCATCAACAACGGCACGAATGTCAATAAAATTGAAACAGCCAACACGTTGATCTACCGATTGAAGTTCAAAAAAAATAAAGGAAGAAGTTTTGCCGCCAGTGCTTCTTATAATTTCACCAACAATGACGGTATAGCCGACCAACGGTCTGTAAACTTATTTTATAATGCCACAGACCCCAATGATGCTCTTCGTCGCGTACTTGACCTGACCAATAACACGCTCAGTACAGTAAGTCAAATCAAATCCAGTTTACTTTTTGTCGAGCCTTTTGCCAAACGTTTCTTTTGGGAAAGTTTCCTGAACTTAAGCCATCGCTCAGACAATGTAGATCGTGACGTATTTGATTTAGCAAAAGACAGCGGGCGTCGGGTGGGCGTTGACAGTTTGAGCAGCTATTATAAAAATAATTACAATTATGCACGTGTGGGAAGCAGTGTTCGCTATTCATTCAAAGGGCTGAATTTCTCGGCCGGTTTGGCCGTGCAAAGCTTCCAAATTGACGGAAAATTTGCCCGTGGCCAAGAGCCAACTTCTTTTCTGAACATAAATCGTACGTTTACGACGGTGATTCCGAATGCTTCGTTGAATTATGATCTCAAAAACAATCGCTATTTGTGGTCAGGCTATAATGTCAGCGTAAATCAACCGAGCACTCGAGATTTACAACCGGTCATTGATAACAGTAACCCTTTGTTTATCCGTCAGGGGAATCCGGATCTGTTGCCTTCCGTAAATCACAACATCAATGTGGGCTACAATATGTTCAATCCGGCGAGTTTCATGAATGTTAATGCTAATTTGTATTATACCTACAATGTGAATCAGGTAATTTACAACCAACAGGTTGACCCCACTACTTTAATTACTGTGACTAAGCCCATCAATATTTCGGGCGGTCAAA
Organism: Spirosomataceae bacterium; assembly: GCA_046329125.1. GTDB lineage: Bacteria > Bacteroidota > Bacteroidia > Cytophagales > Spirosomataceae > Runella. Next base: position 123,061 of record JAXLVD010000003.1, read on the forward strand.
GCTTAGGCTCATATATTGGATTCGGCTTTCCTTTGAAAAAGACAAAAGCCACCATGAATCTTAATTTCAACCCTAATTTCAGCAAAAACCTGACACCAATCAACGGTGTGATGAATCAGACTAATACCAACAGTTATCGATTCGGTACTCGTCTTGATTTAACGCCAAGTGATAATTTTACTTTCTTTGCGAATGCCAACTGGAGTATCAGTGATACGAAGTACTCCATCAATACCACTCAAAATCAGCAGATTGTCAACCAAACGTACGGAGGTACGATGAATATCCGCCTGCCTAAGGATTTCTTCATTAACTCCAATTTCAATTATCAAATTTATATTAACGAGCGTTTTGGGTTTAACCAGCAAGTACCGGTATTAAATGCCTCTATGTATAAAATTTTGGGCAAAGCGAAAAAAGCGGAAGTCAGACTTTCGGTTTATGATGCTTTTAATCGAAATTTAGGAGTAAGCCAATTTGCCAATCAGAACTATGTGTCACAAGAACGAGTACAAACGTTGGCTCGTTACTATATGCTGAGTTTCACGTATAACATGCGCGGGATGAATACCAATATTAAACGCAGAGGCGGATTCTTTTAACATTGTTGCGCAGCGGACCGCTCACCCCTCCCTTTTCTTAGGGAGGGCTATTATTAAACTCCTATTTACAACTATGAAAAAAATAGTCACCTACTGCTTACTGCTTACAGCCTACTGTTCCTTTGCCCAACAAACCGAAGGATTAGTCACTTACGAATACAAATACTACTGGACGAAAGTAAACTCGCGGTTAACATTTTTGAGTAAAGAAGAAAAAGACCGTATGAAATTGACGTGGGGTAATTTTGAGGACGGTCCGGGCACAAAGATGAAGTTGATTTTCAATGAAAAACAAAGTATCTACACTTACTTCAGCGATCAAGGGCAATCGGAAGACGGACGTTATTCGTGGCGCCAAAGCGATTATTTAATTTATCGCAATTTCGATCAACAGAAGTTAACTGAGCATCACGAAATGTTGGGGAAAACGTTTCTGGTAGAAGACTCCTTGATGACCTACAATTGGCGCGTTCAGAACCAAATTAAAGATGTAGCCGGGTACGTATGCATGAAAGCAGAGACGTTTGACCCCGTAAAAAATCAAAAAATTACGGCTTGGTTTGCTCAAGACATCCCCGTTTCTGCGGGTCCTGAACGTTATTTCGGTCTTCCGGGCCTTATCTTGGAGTTAGATATAAATGACGGTGATGTCATTGTTTCAGCCCAGAAGGTAGAACTTAAAAATGTAGACAAAGAGCTGGTATTACCTAAAATGAAAGGTAAAAAGATCAAAAACAAAGAGTATGATCAACTATTGGAGAAACACATAGCCGAAAGCATAAAAGCTCAAAGAAACCCCTACTGGTCGATTCGGTATTAAGTATTAATTCTGTTTTGTTACAACTAAAAAAGCTCTTGGGAGAACCCCAAGAGCTTTTTTAGTATTTTCCGTTTTCAGAAAGATGATTAATTTTTCTTTACCGGAGCCGGTGTCGAAGTAGTTGGCTTGTTAGCAGGTTGAGTTGCCGGTGTAGTTGCGGGTTTTTGACCTTGTTGCAATTGTTGCACGGCTGCTTCGGCGGCTGCTTTTTGTTGTTTTTCCACTTCCGCAGGATCTACGCCTAATTTCTTCAAGATCAAATTACTTACGTTCAGATCTTCTGAGCCGGCATATAAAATGATAGGTGTTGTGTTGGCACCGGCATCCATATTAAAGATGTAGGTATAACCGTTCTCTTTTCCTACGGCATCAATCGCCCCCTGAATTTTCACCATCACAGGCTGAAGCAATTGCTGTTGTTTCTTTTGCAACGACTCTTGCGAGGTACGTTGAAAATCTTGGAAATCGGTTTGAAGACGGTTCAATTCTTTTTCTTTATCAGCACGAATGATTTCCGACCATTTACTTGCATTTGCCTGATATGCCTTATATTTATCTTCAAATTCCTTCGATTTATCCTGCATTGCTTTCTCGATCTGTTGCTGTTGGATGGAGAGTTCGTTCTCGATTTTTTTATAATCAGGTAACAAGGTCATCACATAATCCACATTCGTCCAGCCTATTTTAGTGGTAGCCGTCGCCTGTTGTGCTTGGCTTTCCAGTCCGAGCAGAGCTCCAATAGCAAAAATGGCTACAATCAATTTACGTTTCATTTTTATTACTGTTTTGGTTTGGTTGTTTTATTGTTGGGGGTATTCGTTCCTGTTGGTTTGGCTGCCGGCGTATTAACGTCACCGGCAGTTGTTTTATTATTTTTATCGTCTCCTCCTAAGCCCAACTCATCCATCACATAATCCGTATAGTCATGCACAGGATTGGAGTAGATTACGACAAAGTCACTTGATTTATCAATCAACATATCTAATCGTCGCTGCCGACAAACTCGCTCCACTGCCTTGTACACTTGATCGGTGATCGGCTTAATGATTTCTTTCTTCTTTTGAAAAAGTAAACCTTCAAAACCGAAGATCTTATTGTTGTACTCTTTGGCTTCGCGTTCTTTATCACTGATTTCCTGTTGACGTTTACGTTTCATTTCATCAGTCAACAGCACTTCTTCAGCTTGATAAAGGCGCTGAAGTCGGTCTATTTCAGCGTATTTATCTTGAATTTCCTTGGCCCAGCGATCTGAGAACTTATCCAACTCAGCCTGGGCTTTTTGATATTCAGGCATTTTTCCTGTCACGTACTCCATATCCATATAGCCCCATTTTTGGGCTGATAATGAGTGCGTTATCAAAACAAGTTGCAAAAGTAGTAAAAGCCGACGGGTTTTCATAATTCTAAAATCCCCTGCCCCGAAGGGGGTCTATATTTTTCCCTTTCGGGAATGGAGGGGCTGTTAATTCATTAACGAATTTGTTGTCCGATTGTAAAATGGAATTGCGGCCCGCTGGGTTTAGTTTGGCCCGGCAATGGATCAAAACCATAAGCCCAATCAATCCCGATAAGGCCGAAGGCCGGCATAAATATCCGTGCACCAACCCCTGCCGAACGTTTTAATGAGAAGGGGTTAAAATCCTTATATTTCTTTTGCGGTTTATCTGTTCCCCAGTTATTTCCTGCTTCTGCAAAGACTAATCCGAAAATAGTGGCAGAAGGATTCAGCGAAAGAGGATAACGAAGTTCCATTACATATTTACTATAAGCTACCCCACCCAAACTGGAAGCTACTCCCGTAGTTGTCGTAGTACTTTGAGAAGCGTCTGTACTGCTCAAACGGTTGTAGATCGGTACTAAAGCACGGTCGGCATAACCGCGTAAACCGATTATATCCTGTGCCAATGCAAACATACCGTAGCCTGCCAAGCCGGAACCTCCTAATACAAAACGTTCAAAAGGACTGATAGACAAATTTTGGTTATACCTTCCTAAAAAGCCCAAGTGAGCTCGGGTACTTAGTACCAACTTACCGGCTACCGTTTGGAACCAACTGGCGTCAAACATCCATTTATGATACTCTACCCATTTATACTGGGCTTCTGCGGATGTAAAAGTAGTGGTACCGGTTAAGGCAGAGTAAGGAGGAGTAAACGTACCGCTCAACGAGAAAGAAGAACCGCCCCGCGGGAACTGCGGATTATCAATGGTATTCCGCGATAGGGTCAAATTAAACGTCAAGTTATTGGAAACGCCGTTTGGATAGCCGATACCGAACAAATCCAGACTGTCCATTTTATACCGCTGATAGGATAACGCACTGCTCAATACAAAGTAACGATCAGGTACTTTTAAACGTTTTCCGAGTGATACTGTAATACCCGAATTTTTATAAGCTCCCAAGAAACTCAAACCACTGCTGGAACGAGTATAAAAATTGGAGTAATCTACCGTACGATAGACCGTATGGCTCAAATTGACACCAAACGTAACCGGTTTTTTGCCGCCCAACCAAGGTTCTGTAAAACTGATCGAATAAGTTTGATACTGACGGCCGCTGGCCTGAAAACGGACTGCCAGTTTTTGCCCATCCCCCGAAGGCAACGGTTTCCAAGCCTTCAGGTTAGTGATATTACGGGTAGAGAAGTTGTTGAAAACCAATCCTAAGGTACCGACAAATCCAATATAGCCGCCCCAACCGCCCGAAAGCTCAATTTGATCACTGGGTTTTTCTTCCACTGTATATTCGATATCAACGGTTCCGTCCTCAGGGTGCGGAATCGGATTGATACCGATCTTCTCAGCGTCAAAATAGCCCAATTGCGACAATTGACGTTGGGTGTTGATAATTTCGGTCTTACTGAATTTTTGTCCCGGTAAAGTAAACAATTCACGCAAAACCACATGATCACTGGTCTTGGTATTGCCGTTCAGAATGATTTTATTGATCGTTGCCTGCTTCCCTTCAAAAATCCGCATCTCGATGTCAATCGAATCTCCTTCGATGGATTTTTCAACCGGGCGACAGTTATAATACAGGTAACCATCATCCATGTAAAGCGAGCTGACATCCTGTCCCGGATTCGCCTCTAAACGTTTTTGAATTTCTTCCGGATTATAAATATCTCCTTTCTTCAAGCCGAATACCTTGTCCAATTGCTCTTTTGTGTAAAGATAATTGCCTTCCCAAGTTACATTTCGAATATAATACCGCGGCCCTTCTTCGATATTCATTACTACGTCGATGGTTTTCTCGTCGCTGTTGTGAATGATCGAATCAGAAGCAATGACTGCATCCCGGAAACCGTTTTTGTTGTAATATTCGATCAGTTTCTCTTTGTCTTCTTCGTATTTTTTAGGAATAAATTTAGAAGGCGTAAACAAGCGACCGAAGCGCATTTGCTTTGTTCCCTTAAGTTTATTACGAATTTTGCCTTCCAATAACTCTTTTCTGCCGTTAAAGACAAGCTGACGTATTTTCACTTTAGGACCCTTTGTCACAATGATTTTGAGAGTAGCATTACCTCGAACAGTATCCGAAATTTGGTTGATGCGAACTTTGGTATTTAAGAATCCTTTGTCAATAAAATAACGTTTTACTGCCAATTGGGTATTTTTGATCATCGTATTGGAAATAATACGGCCCTTAGGCAATTTGATTTTATCGTTAAGCGATTCTTTCTCTCCTTTTCTTATCCCTTCAAACTCTACCTTAAAAAGCCGTGACTGCTCTCTGATGCGTAACTCCAGCCAAATTTGCTCACCTTCAATTTTCCGATAGAGAATTTCTACATCCTCCAAAATCTTTTGGTCCATCAATTTCCGGATAGCACCGGTAATCGCATCGCCCGGCACCTTGATCTTATCTCCTACCTTTAATCCCGACATGGAGACCATTGAGTTAGGGTCCAAAAAATGATTTCCTACAACCACTATATCGGCTACCACGTATTCTTTGGGATTGGCATAACTGATAGGGTCTTCGGCAGGAGTGGTTGCCGGCAGGTTACGCTGCCCCAAACCCAGCTGTTGTGCCGGTGCAGAAAGAGTAATGGCTGCTAAAAAAACCGAAAAAGTGACTGATCGGATGAGTTGGTTGAAATTTTTCATAGGTACACGGTTCTTTCCCACAATTTATAACGGTAAAACAGTGGGTTTATTTCGCTTCGGTCAGAATCTGTTCGCTTGTTTTACCAAATCTTCTTTCGCGCTGTTGAAACGCTAAAATAGCCTCGTGCAGATGATTACGGCGGAAGTCAGGCCAAAATACGTCATCATAAAAATACAATTCGGCGTAGGCCAATTGCCAAAGGAGAAAATTACTGATTCGGTGATCGCCTCCCGTACGCAACATCAGGTCTACTTCCGGACGGTTTTGTGTGGAAAGTTTAGCATTCAATAAATTCTCATCAATAGCTTCGGCGCGAAGTTGGCCGGTCTGTACTTCCGCCACCAGCGATTTAACGGCCTGAACAATATCCCATTTTCCGCTGTAACCAAGTGCCAAAATCAAATTAAGTCCGGTATTATGCTTGGTTTTTTCCATAGCATCGTACAATTCCCGTTGGCAAGATTTAGGCAAGCTGTCGGTATCGCCGATGGTATCCAGCTTAACATTGTTTTTTAGCAACGTAGGGAGTTCATCGCCGATGGTATGCACTAACAGTTCCATTAATGCCTTTACTTCGGCCTCGGGGCGCCCCCAGTTTTCGGTCGAAAAAGCATATAATGTCAGGTATTTCACTCCTAATTCCGCACAACCTTCGGTGGCTTCGCGGACAGCCTTAATGGCGTTTCGATGCCCAAAAACCCGCATCGCACCCCGTTGTTTGGCCCAACGACCGTTTCCGTCCATAATAATGGCGATGTGTTGGGGTAATTTATTACGGTCTATTTGTTCTTTCATTCGGACGTAAAAATGGGTTGCAAATTTAGGGAAATTATCAGGGAATCAAAGGATAAAGCGGCCGAAAGCTTCACTAAACCTTCTTCATTTTCCACTTTCCCCGTCTGAAAAGCACAATTCCGACCACGGCTAATAATGATTCACTGAAAGCAACCGAAATATAAACGCCTTCGGGACCGAAACCCCACTGTTTAGCCAATAAATAAGCCAAAGGAATTTCGACTGCCCAAAAACAGGCCAAATTCATTAAGGTTGGAGTAACGGTATCGCCTGCACCGTTGAAGGACTGACTGATGACCATGCCGTAGGCGAAAAACAAATACCCTAAGCAAACAATGCGTAAACATTTTACTCCCGTAGCCACAGTAACCGGGTCGGCATTGAACCAAGCAATGATAGAATCGGCAAAAACAAAAAATAGGACGGCAACCAAGGCCAAAAATATAAAGTTAAAAAAGGCCGCTCTCCAAACCGAGGTTTCGGCCCGTTCGGGTTCATTAGCCCCCAAATTTTGACCGACCAAGGTGGCAGCCGCATTGGCCATCCCCCACGAAGGAAGGATGGTAAAAATAATGACCCGAATTGCAATCGTATAGCCGGCCACAATTTGCGGTCCGAAGTCGGATAAAATTCGGGTTAAGAATACCCAACTGGCAGAACCAATCAAAAATTGCCCTGTTCCGCCGGCGGCAACACTCAAAAGATTGCGAATAATACCCAAGTCAACGCGCATTTGGGATATCCATACGCGCACAGCCCCCTTGCCTTTAGCTAAAGCATACAATTGATAAAGTACCCCGGCGGTACGCCCGATAGAGGTAGCTACCGCCGAACCCGCCACGCCCAATTCAGGAAACGGCCCATAGCCAAAGATAAACAAGGGGCACAGTATCATGTTAAAGCCGTTGGCAATCCACAACGAGCGCATAGCTACGGCAGCGTCGCCGCCCCCGCGAAGTACCCCGCTCAACGTATACAGTAAAATAATTACGGGACTGCTCACAAAAATGACACGTGTAAAATTGGCTCCGGAGTCGATCAGTTTACGGCTGCCGCCCATGGCCTGCAAGATACCCTCAGCGCCGAAAAAACCGGCAGCTCCTACGGTAACTCCTAACACTAAAGAAACTAAAATAACCTGTGCTGCGGCACGGCCGGCTTCTTCTGTTTGTTTTTCACCCACCCGACGAGCCACAATGGCCGTAGCTGCGGTACTGAGGCCAATCGCTACCGAATAGACCAAGGTCAATACCGACTCGGTCAATCCTACCGTAGCCACCGCATCGGTGCTTATTTTCGAAACAAAAAAGATATCTACAACCGCAAACAGCGACTCCATGACCATTTCCAAGATCATGGGAACTGATAACAAAAAAATAGCCCGATTGATACTTCCGGAAGTGTACTCTTGTTCCTCGCCTCTGATGGCTTGGAGCAATAAATCAAAAAACTTGCGCATGGCTGTCGGTTTAGGCTTAAGATTGGAGAGATATATCGGCAAGTTTGGATTGCTTCAAACCAACCTCAAACCGGTAAAGTGCAAATTTACAAACTTTTTATCTCCCAAACCGCGATTCGTCGGTCATCGCCTGCCGAAATCAACTGATCGTTGAAATCAGACCACCATAATTTATTGACGGAAGTGCCGTGACCGGCGTGGCGGGCCCGGTCAATGACTTTCAGCAGACGAAAGCTTGAGGCATCCCACACTTTAACGGATTTATCCATGCTGCACGTAGCAAACAATGATGAATCAGGGCTGAAAACGATATGATTGATTGCAAACAAGTGAGCGGCTATATCTTTCAACAAACGATAGTCATTGGATACCTCCCATACTTTCAAATGCGCATCACGGCTACCGGAAAGTAAATAATTGCCGTCAGGCGAATACTGTACCGAAAAAACCGAGTTGGTATGAGAAATCAACGTATGTTTCAGTTCCAAATCATCTGTTCCGAATATACGGATGAGTTGATCACTGTAACCTATCGCAATTTCTCTTGATTTAGGATTGACTGCAATGCAACGAGCACTTTGGGCAGATGCTTTGAGGTATTTACGGACCGCAAATTCTTCCCGGTTCATTACCAAAACCACCCCGTCTGAAAGAGCCGCAAATGCCTGATTTTCGAAAAATTGAATATCAAACAACGCGGCGGAGGTCAATTGAGCCGAAGTAACCACTTGCTTATTTTGCGGGTCAATTACCTGAATACCTTCATAGTTTTGCCCGATCCATAACCGATTCCGGTCACAGTCATAAGCTAAAGCATACACTGATGCGGGCACTTGTGCCAATACCTCTCCCCAATCCGGTCGGGTCAAATCCCATTTTACCACTAATCCGTCGCCTCCTGCCGAAAAAAAATGCTTCGATACCTCCGAAGGTTGTAATGCATAAACGCAGTCGCGGTGACCGGAGAAGGTATCTATTTTCTGGACCTGAAGCATAAAATGTAGAAACGAAGTTATTTTTGCACAAAGTTAAACCATAACATTGCTACTATGCCTATCGTTCGTCGGTGGAGTGTTTTTGATACGTGTGCTATCTTGATTTGGGAAATAGCCGAGCCGAAAGAAGAATTGCAGCGGGGATTGATCATTCATCCGGAAGAGTGGGAGGAATATCACAGTATTTCGCATCCGCAAAAACAATTGGAATGGCTCAGCGGCCGACGCGCGATGCAATCCTTGATAGAAAGTAAAGGAGGAAAGTATGAAGGGATGGTAAAGGATGAATACGGAAAACCACACTTAAAAAATAAAATAGCCGAAATTTCGCTTACCCATACATGGCATTACATTGCCGTAGCGATGCATCCTGACACCCCCATTGGTATAGATTTAGAGCGGATAGCGGAAAAATTGGCGCGTGTTGCTCCCAAATTTTTATCTGAGCCGGAAAGCCAATATGCCGCTCACAACCTCAAACGGCTTTGTACCTATTGGTGCGGTAAAGAAGCGTTGTATAAGCTGCACGGTACCCGTCAATTAAGTTTCAGAGATAATATTTTTGTTGATAACTTCTCGGATGATGACCATTTCCTGACCGGCAGTATCCAACAGTTGCCGCCTGCCTTTCGTCAAAATCATCAACTGCATCGGTTTGAAATTGAGGATTTTTTAGGTGTAGTGGCTGTTTGAATGGGAGAATTCAGGTACAAACAAGGGGCAAGAAGCAAAGGGTAAAAATCCCGACGGTTGGTTTGCCCTTTGCCTACTTGCTGTTTTGTTCCTATTGTTCCAAGGGTTCACTCAATACCGCCGCCATTCGTTCTATTTCTTTTACTTTATCGCTGTCTCCGGTTTTCTCAAAAGCCAATGTCAAATTACGAAGCACACGTTTGAGAATATCCAGATTGCTGCAAGGTTGATAAAACGTTTCGTTGGATTTCAGATTCAATTGAGCAATATAGTGGTCAATATCCGAACGCATAAAGACGAGTCCTTTATTAAAGACATTAATATAAAATTGAACGGCGTCTTTTTTGTAGGTCAACACAAAAAGATTGGGCAGATTTACCCCATATACCGGCATGTTGAGCCGTTGGGCAACGATCATATAGATACAACATAACGAAATCGGATTCCCTTTACGGGTTTCCAACACTACATTGATCATCGAGTTGCCGGCCGAGTGAAAGTTTTTGGTGTTTGACCCAAATTTCAGTTTTGAAAAAAACACGTGATTCAGCGCTCTGATCTGATCAATAGGGTGCATATCCAATTTGAATTCCAGCCAAGTTTCATAGTAGAATTGCTCAAAATCTGCGCGCAATTTTTCCAACGACAAATCAGGATATTGATAAGTAGCTACTATCCACAATCCTTCCAATAAGTCAATCGCACCGCCGTTGTACCAATTGGCCAACCGCTCCATCATCAGTTCGTACTGAAGCTCATGAATCAACTCCTCAATCCGGCGTTGTACGTTCGGGTTAAACCCTGCGCTTTCCCACTCATTCTCTAAAAACGGAATGATTTTCCCCCCTTGCTGCCGAATTTCGCTTTCAATCAAACGAGAGACCTCTTTATCGTCATCGTCCAAGAGCGAAACCAACGCTTTGATTTCTTGTTCTGTCATGGGTCAATGTCAGTGAAACTTGCTTTAAAGAAAAACAATTTTTTTTCAGCACCCAAATTTTATAGTTTTGTCCCTCAATTTTCTACACGCCGAATGAAAATATTGGTAACGGGCGGTGCCGGATTTATCGGTTCCCATACAGTGGTCGAGTTGCAAAAATCGGGTTTTGAACCCATTATCATTGACAATTTCAGCAACTCGGAAGAAAAAGTTCTGAAAAGACTCGAAACAATTATCGGCCAACCGGTCAAACATTATCAGGCTGACTGCAATGATGAGGCCGCCTTGCGTCGTATTTTCGAAACAGAACAATTATACGGAGTCATTCACTTCGCCGCCAGCAAAGCCGTGGGCGAATCGGTGGAAAAACCCCTGATGTATTACCAAAACAATCTGGGTTCTACTTTACTTTTGCTCAAAATCATGCAGGAATTCGGAGTTAAAAACTTTGTTTTTTCTTCTTCCTGTACGGTTTACGGCCAACCCGACATCCTGCCCGTGACCGAAGAAACCCCTCGGCAGGAGGCAGCTTCGCCTTACGGCAATACCAAACGGATCTGTGAAGATTTTATCCGCGATGTAGTCATTTCCAAAGTTCCTCTCAAAGCCATTTCATTGCGATATTTCAATCCCATCGGTGCTCATGAGTCGGCAGAGATTGGTGAATTGCCGCGCGGCGTTCCAAGCAATTTGGTACCTTATATCACCCAGACCGCCGCGGGCCTGCGCGAAAAACTGACGGTTTTCGGTGATGATTATCATACGGCCGACGGTACGTGTATTCGGGATTTTATCCACGTAGTTGATTTGGCAAAAGCGCACGTAAAAGCACTGGAGTTGTTGGCCACTGTCAATTCAGACAGCTATTACGATGTATTTAATATAGGTACTGGTGAAGGGGTGACGGTACTGCGCTTGATTCAGACCTTTGAAAAGGTCAACAATGTAAAACTCAACTACACTATCGGGCCGCGCCGGGCCGGTGATATTGAGCAAATTTATGCGCAGGTCGATAAATCTCGCGACGTAATGGGATGGAAAGCCGAGAAAACATTAGAAGAGTCATTACAAGATGCTTGGCGATGGCAACAAAAATTAGCAGCAAGTACTACTAAAGAGAAGGTATAACCGTTGAAGTCTATGCAAAAAATACTCATTACAGGAGGAGCCGGTTTTATCGGCTCGCACGTGGTCCGGCGATTTGTGACACAATACCCACACTATCAAATCCTTAATCTGGATGCGCTTACTTATGCCGGCAACTTAGCCAATTTAACGGACATTGAGGCATTACCCAATTATACTTTTGTCAAAGCAGATATTACGGATGCGACTTTTATTCAACAGCTCTTTACGGATCACGATTTTGCAGGTGTGATTCATTTAGCTGCTGAGTCGCACGTTGACCGGTCGATCTCGGATCCGATGGCTTTTGTTATGACCAATGTTATCGGCACGGTAAACTTACTGAATGCCGCCCGAATCGCTTGGAAAGGCCGAGAAGAAGGCAGACGTTTTTATCACGTCTCGACCGATGAAGTGTACGGAGAACTGCACGATCCGAACGAATTTTTTGTGGAAACGACCAAATATGATCCGCGCTCTCCCTATTCGGCCTCAAAAGCCTCTTCTGATCACTTTGTGAGAGCTTATCATAATACCTATAAGCTCCCTGTTGTTGTTTCCAATTGCTCTAACAACTACGGTCCGAATCACTTCCCTGAAAAGCTGATTCCTTTGATGATCAATAATATTCGGCACAATAAATCCCTGCCGGTCTACGGAAAAGGAGAAAATGTACGCGATTGGTTATATGTGGAAGACCACGCCCGAGCTATTGATCTGATTTATCATCAGGGTATTAACGGCGAGACTTACAATATCGGTGGCTGCAATGAATGGAAAAACATTGATTTGGTACATCTGCTTTGTAACATCATGGACCAAAAATTGGGACGCCAGGAAGGGACTTCTACCGGATTGATCACTTATGTGACAGACCGTGCCGGCCATGATCTTCGTTATGCTATTGATGCTTCTAAACTGATGAATGAATTGGGCTGGAAGCCTTCCGTCACTTTTGAAGAAGGGCTGAGCAAGACGGTTCAATGGTATTTAGACAATCAACAGTGGCTGGATGATGTGACTTCCGGCAATTACCAAAACTATTACGAAGGTATGTACACTGACCGATAATGTGTATGTGTCCCGATTTTACCCCTGCCCTAAGCAACCGGCTTGGCAGGGGTATTTTTTTTAGAGAAAATTTGTCCCTTGATTTCAAAAGGTTGGAAAGAAAAGAGCAGATTGTTGTTGAAACGAAAACCGATTTTTACATTTGGGGAACCTAACCTTTCTTCCATCCTATGAATTGGCTATTTGCATTGCTCTACCGCCTTGCCGGCTGGAGTTCACTCGGACACGTTCCCAAAGAATTAAAAAAGGCCATTTGGATTGTTGCTCCTCATTGGAACAGTCGTGATTTTTTTATCGGCATCGGCATCCGAGCCACGATTGGCATTAAAATCGGTTTTTTGGCAAAAAATACGCTGTTTAAATGGTATTCCGGTTGGTTTTTTCGAGGGTTGGGGGGATTTCCCGTCAATCGCAGCAGATCCAACCAATTAGTGGATGCCGTGGCAGAAACTTTTCGTCAAAATGACTTCATTCATATTGCGATTGCCCCTGAAGGAACGCGCAGCAATGTTTCCCGCCTCAAAACAGGTTTTTATTTTATGGCTTTAAAAGCGCAGGTACCGATTGTGCCGGTGGGCTTTGACCATACCCGTAAATGCGTCGTATTTGGTGAGGTGATCTATCCTACCGGTGATTATCTTAAGGACATGAAACCCATCTATGATTTTTATACGACCATTCAAAGCCCGAAAAAGGAGTGGCTTCAAAATTATGAGCAGGCCGGAACGATTGCCTTGCCGAAGTGATCTCGTTATTGTTTTTTCAAAAAGGCAATAATTCGTTCAGCTGCTCGACCGTCGCCGTAGGGGTTTTCCGCTTTTGCCATTTGCCCGTACAGGGAAGCATCATCCCATAATTCATTGACAGACTGCACAATAGCCTTACGATTTGCCCCTATCAATTTTACCGTACCGGCTTCGACCGCTTCCGGGCGTTCAGTCGTATCGCGCATGACCAAAACGGGTTTCCCCAAACTCGGAGCCTCTTCCTGAACCCCGCCTGAGTCAGTGAGAATGACCCAACTTTGTTTCATGGCAAAGACAAAATCAGCATAGTCCATCGGAGCAGGCAAATGGACATTCGGCAAACTGCCCAATCGTTCGAAGACCGGCTGCTGTACATTCGGATTTAAGTGAACCGGATAAACAATTTCTAAAGCAGGATGTCGGTGCGCTAAATCATGTAATGCATCACAAATCTGAATAAATCCTTCCCCGAAGTTTTCCCGCCGATGCCCCGTCACGAGTAAAACCCGTCTGCCGGAAGCAAATACTGCTTTTATACGCTCCTCGATCTTTTCAGAAAATGCATGGACTCGTTGACTCATATACAGTAAAGCATCAATCACTGTATTGCCCGTTTTGACAATGGCGTCGGGTTTGGTTCCTTCTTTAAGGAGCGTCTGCACATTGCGGTCAGTAGGAGCGAAAAAATAAGTAGCCAAACGGTCGGTAATGAGGCGATTGGCTTCTTCCGGAAACGGAGATCGCAGGTTTCCGGTACGTAGCCCGGCTTCTACATGACCCGTAGGGATACCCGCATAAAACGCCGCTAAGCAAGTAGCCATGCAGGTGGTAGTATCGCCGTGAACCAACACTAAATCAGGTCGGTACGACTGAAACAATTCTCTCAGTGCCGGCAAAATTCGGCAGGTGATATCCGTCAGGTCTTGGCCTGGCTGCATGATATTCAAGTCAAAATCCGGCGTGATCTCAAACAGTTCCAATACTTGGTCAAGCATTTGCCGGTGTTGCCCCGTAACACACAGTTTGTGTTCAAAATAACCATCCTGTTGCAATTGACGCACCAATACGGCCATTTTGATAGCTTCGGGGCGCGTTCCGAAAACGGTCATTACTTTCATATTCCTTCGGGCTTCCAACCGATCTTAACAATTTTCCCGTCCAGCTCGATCAGCGGGCGTTTAATGGCCGACGTATTTTCAAGCATGAATGAAAGAGCACTTTCCGGATTGAGCACAGCCGCTTTTTGTTCCTCTGACAGTTGCTTAAAGGTAGTACCGGCTCGGTTCAGCAACGTAGACCAGTCGGTTTGTGTGAGCCAATCCGCCAATTGTTCGCGGGTAAGCCCCTGTTTTTTATAATCATGAAATTGGTATTGAATTTTATGTTCATTCAGCCAATTCAGTGTTTTTTTTATGGTATCGCAATTGGAGATTCCGTAAACTGTCAGCATTAGTCTGTATCTTGTTCAAAAAGCTCAAAAGTAGAAAACTTTTTTGAAGGTCGGAAGTTAAGGAAGCATGAAGTTAATTATCAAAACAAACGTTGGACAATCCTACAAACAGGTTTGGGAAGGATTTACGGAGGCTTTATTCCGTAAACTTAATCCGCCGTTCCCTCCGGTAAGAATTCTTCGTTTTGACGGGTGTCACAAAGGAGACGCGGTAGAATTGGAACTCAATTTTTGGGTGTTTCGTCAACGGTGGAAAAGTCTGATCACCGAACAACAAACTACTGATACGGAGATATTCTTTTTGGACGAAGGGGTAAAACTTCCTTTTTTTCTTACTTTTTGGCGGCATCAACACCGAATTCTCAAAGAAGGAGATAAGGCGGTGATTGCGGATGAAATCGAATTTCGCACCCCTTTTCGATGGACTGACTATCTGATGTATCCCCTGCTTTGGGCACAATTTATGTATCGAAAGCCCGTTTATCGCCAAGAGTTTAACGGAAGCTAAGGAAACATTAAGCGTATTAATGCCCCATTTCACGCAAGCGTTTGCTGGCAAATACAAACTCGTTAAGCTCTTTTACTTCTGATTTCAGGATAGTCATGTTATCACCTTCCCAAAGCTTATGCCCTTTGTAAAGGAACATGACTTTTTCTCCGATTTCCAGCACAGAGTTCATGTCGTGAGTAATGACCACCGTCGTGATGTTGTATTCATCCGTAATTTCTTTGATCAGTTCGTCAATTTTGATGGAAGTCAAAGGGTCGAGACCGGAGTTGGGTTCGTCACAAAACAAATACTTGGGATTCATCACGATAGCTCGGGCAATGCCCACCCGTTTTTTCATCCCCCCGCTGATTTCGGACGGCATGCGTTTGGCCGCTTGTTCGAGTCCTACCCGTGCCAAGCAAAACATTACGCGCTCCTCTTTTTCGCTTTCGCTCATTTGGGTAAGCATTTCGAGCGGAAATCGGACGTTCTCGGCCACGGTTTTAGAGTCGAACAAGGCCCCTCCCTGAAACAGAACACCCATTTCACGTCGAATTTGCTTGCGAACCTCTTCATCGTCATTCCAAAAATCACGCCCGTTGTAAAATACCTGTCCCCGGTCAGGCTTTACCAGTCCGATAAGGCACTTGAGCAAAACACTTTTGCCGGTACCGCTTCCTCCGATGATCAAACTCGTATCACCGGGTTTAAAGATACCGGAAACCCCTCCCAGTACCATGCGCCCGTCAAAAGATTTGGCGATGTCAGTAAATTGGATCATGGCAGTTTACATATCAGATTCCGGATTCCAAGGGTTACTTAAAGCATCATTTTCTTCTTGTTTAGCTTCCAATTCCGCTTCGGCTTTTTTGGTCTTTTCTACCCAAGCAGAAACCAAAATGCTTATCTCATACAATAACGTCAACGGCATAGCTACCAATACCTGACTCAAAACGTCGGGAGAAGGGGTAATAACGGCGGCTAAGATCAAGATAACCACAAAGGCATGGCGTCGGTACTCGCGCATGAAACGTGGGTTCAAAAACCCGATTTTTGACAATACAAACGCTACCACCGGCAACTGAAAAGTGAGGCCGCAAGCCAAGGTTAAGACTGAAATCAACCCAACGTAGGAGGTAATATCGAATTGGTTTTTGATGCGCGGGTCAAGCTGGAAATTGGCTAAGAAGTTGATGGCCAAAGGAGAAACCACATAATAGCCAAACAACACACCCGACATAAACAGAAAGGTAACATACAAAACTGCTCCGCGCGATATTTTCCGTTCGGAAGGTTTCAGGCCCGGTTTGATAAACCGCCAAATCTCCCAAAAGGCGTAGGGAAATGCAAATAACAGTCCTATGATGACCGCAGAAAGCAACGCCATGGTGAATTGGCCGGCCATTTCACGGCTTTGCAATTCAAAATCCAATTTATTAATACAAAGCCCTTCTGCCCCCGTAAAATCAGCCAACTTGCAAAGCATGCGATAGGTCCAAAAATCAGGTCGGGAAGGTGCTAATATGATTTTATCGTAGATTTCTTCAATGAAGATGAACGCTAAGATAGTGAAAACTAAAATGGCACTTACGGCTCGAATGATATTCCAACGTAATTCTTCGAGGTGCTCAATAAAAGTCATTTCGTCACCATTGGCTGTTCCTTGTTCAAATTCTTGGTCGAGTGGCATTTTTTATTTATTATTGATAGTAACGTACAAATGTACATGCTTAGACGTTCTTGGTTTACAATTTCTTTAAAATTTAGGTTCACTTTTGGGCATCTAACCGGTTTTTACGACTTTTGGAGTAATTTTTGCGCACCAAATTCAAACAATTTGTCCATTAAAAACGCAGGTTAACTTAAAAAAATGGCGTCAATTCCAAAAAATATGCTGACTTTTGAGGAGCCTTTTGGGGACACCACCGGCCGAAAAACGGAGTTGAAAGCAACATCTGAGGGGTACAAAAAGCTGTTACAGGAAAAAATTGAAGATTTGAAAGCTGATGCCGGACATCTTGGAAAACAGGCATTAATTATTGGCGGGACGATTGCGGCCGTTTATGTGTTGCTGGAATTATTATTACCCGACGAAGAACCCGAAGAGAGCGTTGTTCTTAAAAAGAAAACCCCAATTGTCATCGAACACCATGAAGAAGAACCGTCATGGTTAGTTAAAGCGGCCACGTCTTATGCAGCGACGTGGGCTTTGGGAATGGCAAGGCAAAAGTTAATTGATTTTTTGGCCACACAGAAAAACAGGAATGAAGTCAAAAATACGAACGAAACTTCAGCATAACCTTCGCGAGGGGCGAAAAGCATTTGCCGTATTACTCGACCCCGACAAGGTAGAGCTTACTTCATTTCCGTTTATGTTGGCTGAAAGTGTGCGCCACGGCGTGGATTTCTTTTTTGTAGGAGGCAGCCTGATTACGCGGTACGTATCCGATGAAATCATCGCAGCCATTCGTCGTCATACGGATATTCCTGCGATACTTTTCCCGGGAAACAGCCTTCACATTGAGCCTTCTGCGGATGCTATTTTATTGCTTTCATTGATCTCTGGTCGTAATCCTGAATTGCTCATCGGGCAACACGTCATTGCAGCGCCCTTACTGAAAAAAAGCAATCTGGAGATTCTGCCTACGGGCTATATGGTCATTGAAAGCGGACGGGCCACCACGGTTTCGTACATCAGTAATACCACCCCCATTCCGCATGATAAGCCCGGGGTCGCTGCCTGCACGGCTATGGCCGGTGAACTGTTAGGTCTGCAAATCATGTACTTAGATGCGGGAAGCGGCGCTCAGAAGCCCGTATCCCCTGAGATGATTGCGGCTGTTCGTAAATCCGTAGATACACCAATCATTGTAGGAGGAGGCATCAATACCGTTCAAAAAGCGCAAGCCGCTTTAGAAGCCGGGGCCGATGTGATTGTGGTAGGCAACGGCATTGAACAAAATGCCGATTTACTGCCCGAAATCGCCCGAACGGTAAAAGATTTCAATGAAAAAGTAATCGTTTAATTACCTGAAGTTTTACCCTTACCTGCTGTTTCTTTCGTTTCTGTTCGCGGGGCATTGGGGTCGTAAGAAAGTTTGTTGATATAAAATACTTCCCGAGGGGCTCCGACCCATTTCTCACTGCCTATTTTTTGATAGCCATACGCCAAAAAATACCGGTCATACCAAGCGGCTAAAATTCCATTTTCGTTGTCAACAATACGATCCTTTTCGTCTGATGTTTTAATATCAAAAGCTTCGCGTTCGCGCACTACTTTATTCCGTTCAATTACTTCGGTATTGATTTTTCCGTCTTTGGGATAACCTAAGACCAGCAACCCGTCCTGCCGGGTTACCTGTACCATCGGCAGCAGTTCAAAGCTTTCTACATTATCCAACGCAAAACAGTTGTCCCACAGCAGTTGGCCGGATTTATCAAAACCGCAAACAATAGCGTGCGTATAACGGAACCCATCGTATTCTCGGTTGTTGTTTCGAGATGCCCCACCACCGTAGTAAATACTCCCGTTTTTATAAACCGGATAATAGACTTCAGCGACCAGTACGAACTCATTCTCATTTTTAATAACATCATGTACCAGCAGACGGTATCTGAACTTAGGTTCTTTTCCTTCTTCCCGGCGCTTGGAGATTTTGTCTACAACCCGCTGTTTGCGCTTGGGCTTCAGGTAATTAAAGAAATTTTCAAGTTTCGAAAAATCCACCCATTGTAGCTTTTCCGGTTCTGATTCTTTAATCCTTGAAAAATACAAACCTTGAGAATACTGCGTACAACCTTGGGCATAATTGCCCACGAGCAACGAAGAAGATTCGTCAAGCGGAAGTATTTTGCCCGAAATCAACCCATTATCATCCTCAAAAGGCATCGTTGTAGTTTTGATAAGTTTGCCTTCATAAGAATACGTCTTTATTGTAAATTGGCAATCGCCTCGTTTGAGAGTATACAGCAATACGCTCAGTTGATTGCGCTGTTCATCCAATTCAATGTTGCTGATCTCGGTATTGCCTGTGTATAAATAGGGTAATGCTTTGATACTTTTGTCAAAAAACGAAAAAGCCATCACTACGGGGCGACTGTGGTGGTAACCTCCGATAAAAGCGGTATTGCCGAGAACTTTAAAATGAACAATATCGGCACGTGTCAACAAATCCCCCTTAAAAGTTTCCGTTTCTCCATCTTGCAGATCCAAACGCAACACAGTGACCTTATCGGTGTCTGTTTCCTGTAATAGCCAAAAAAGATAATGTTGGTTATGATAGGATTTGATGGGGTGCAGTTCGTACGATAATTTATATTCAGTGCTCCAACGTTGTTTAAGGTCCGGATCAAAGCGATAAAAAGTCCATTTTTCGTTGCCGTAGTGTTCTTCCTGACGTTGGGTTACGAGCAAACCGTCTTTTTCAAGCGGTGTCACGTCAAAATATTCATCCATGCTTTGACTTACCTTAAACTCCAATCGTGAGGATTGTTCTAACTGTGCAACAGTAAGAAAAGGCAGCCAAATTCCTATCAGTAACAGTATGAGAGAAGGGAGGCGTTTCATTTCATGGCGCTGCTTAATGGGTAGAAAGGTACGAAATTAGAACCATTTTTTAGTAATACAATAATTTGCTTACCGAATTTGCCGTACTTTTGCGGCTCATATTGAGCCAATATCCGTTATTTATCTTCCGCTATTTTTTGTAAGTTGGAAATAATAATTGACAAATTCAACAAATGACGGATTAACGAATCCCGTACCATGCAAATCGAATCGCTTATCAAGACTTCTCTCCAAAGCGCATTGAGAGAGATTTATAATGTTGAAGAACAAGTTATTGCGCTCCAACCTACCAAAAAGGATTTTGAAGGTTTTTATACGTTTGTGACTTTCCCATATACTAAAAGCCTGCGCAAATCACCTATTGACATTGGGAACGCACTCGGTCAATATTTAGTGGAGAAATCAGGAGCAGTCAGTAAGTTCAATGTGGTACAGGGGTTTTTGAACATCAGTATTGCCGAATCGGCGTGGATTGAGGCGTTGAATACCTTAGCACTTGACCCGGATTTCGGACAAATGCCCGCCAACGGTCAAGCAGTGATGGTAGAGTTTTCGTCGCCCAATACCAACAAACCGCTGCATTTAGGTCATTTGCGCAATAACTTTTTGGGCGATTCGGTAGCGCGGATTTTAAAAGCAAACGGCTACGATGTGGTCAAAGCCTGTTTGGTCAACGACCGCGGTATTCATATCTGCAAGTCGATGTTGGCCTACGCCAAGCTCGGAAACGGCGAAACACCCGAATCGGCCGGACTTAAAGGCGACCACTTGATCGGGAAGTACTACGTTTTGTTTGATAAAGAATACAAGCAGCAAATTGAGGCGTTGGTCGCGGGGGGAATGAGTAAAGAAGAGGCGGAAAAAAAGGCACCTTGGATCGTAGAAGCGCAGCAATTGCTTCTGAAATGGGAGCAGGGTGAGGCCGAAACTATCGCTCTTTGGAAGCAAATGAATGACTGGGTGTATGCCGGATTCAATGCTACCTATCAAAAAATCGGCGTTAGTTTTGACAAAACGTATTACGAATCTCAAACTTACCTCCTCGGCAAAGATGCCGTTGACGAAGGATTAACGAAAGGAGTCTTCTTTAAAAAACCGGATAATTCGGTTTGGATCGATCTGTCCGAGGAAGGATTGGATGAAAAATTGGTTTTACGAGGCGACGGTACATCGGTTTATATGACGCAGGATTTGGGTACAACCGACCTTAAATTTGCCGATTTTCACACCGACAAGTCGATTTGGGTAGTAGGTAATGAGCAGGATTATCACTTTAAAGTACTGTTTGCGATCCTCAAACGCCTCGGCCGCACCTACGCCGGCGGATGTTATCACCTTAGCTATGGTATGGTTGATTTGCCGTCGGGAAAAATGAAATCGCGGGAAGGAACAGTGGTCGACGCGGATGAATTGGTGGCTGAAGTCACTGCCGCTGCCGCCGAAGAGGGCAACGCCAAAGGAAAAATCGAAGATTTCAGTGAGGCAGAAAAACAAAAACTCTTCCTGATGCTCGGGCTTGGGGCATTAAAGTATTATTTGCTCAAAGTCGATCCGCAAAAACGAATGCTGTTTAATCCGTCCGAATCGGTAGAACTGCACGGACATACCGGGCCGTTTATTCAATATACACACGCCCGGACGCGCTCGGTGCTGCGTAAAGCCGTTCAAATGGGGGTAGATTGGTCAAAACCGGCAGCTGCAGTGCCTTTGACCAACTCGGAGCAAGAAGTAATTTTTGCCCTTACCCAACTTCCCGAGCGTATTGCAGATGCCGGGCGGAATTATTCGCCCGCACTGATCGCCCAGTATGCTTACGATTTGGCCAAAGCTTACAATACTTTTTACGCCGAAGTCTCCATTTTGCAGGAACCCGATGCGGCAGCACAACACGTGCGCCTGCTGCTCTCACAAGCCGTTGCTGACAGTATTCAAAAAGCGATGGGATTATTGGGGATTGAGGTACCGGAACGCATGTAAGCTTCAGAAAGAAGGAGTAAGGAGGCAGTAGTGAGGAGGGTTAAACTCATTCATTTCTCATTACCGGCTTCTCACTCCTCTTAGTTACATACAAACCAACGTACTGCCGCGCAGAATAGGTACGACATCGTAGAGATCGCGTTGCAAACAATAGGAAATGTCTTTTTGAATACCGAGACGTTGCAAACGCCGCACGTGCGACGAATTGGAAACATAGCCCAAGAGATCCTCTTTGGCCTGCTGATACATCCGCATAGACATCAAAGCACTGTCTTCGGCAATGATGTATTCTTCTTTGAGTGCTTCTACCAAGGCTCCGGCAAAAAGCGTATCTTCCAAATTGACGCGTCCTTTCCAACCGGCGCATAACACCAATACATCGTACGATTGCGATTGCAAGTAATTGGCGACAGCTCCCAAATTCAAAAAAGAACCGACCAATACCTTTACGGCGGCTGTTTTGGCTTTGGTAATTGACAACGTTCCGTTAGTGGTAGTCATGGCAATATGGCCGCCCATGAGGCGATCATCCATGTAACTGAAGGGAGAGTTGTCCAACTCAAACCCATCAACTTTCATGGCATTGCGCTCGGCAGCAGCATAGTATCCCTTTTGTTGGTAAGCGTAGCACTCTTCTACAGTAGCTACGGGCGTAATACCGGCCACCCCGTAAGCCAAGCCGGTGACCATGCAGGAGGTAGCTCGAAATACATCCGCAACGACGACTATGGAATTATCTATGGTATGAAGGTGTAATAAATCAGGGGTTAGGCAAACATCAATGGATTTCATACTTACTTTTTCTGTTTTGAATTTATACCCCCGGTTTGACAAAGGGTAATTTTACCACTTGGGCTTTCAGCAGGCGGTCGCGCACTTTGATAAAAATGTCATTTCCTGGTTTGCTGTTAGCCGCGGGTACGTAGCCAAGGCCGATTCCTTTGGAAAGAGTAGGCGATTGTGTACCGGAAGTAACATGTCCGATGGTGTTCCCTGCTGCATCACAAATAGCATAGTGTCCGCGCGGTATCCCTCGGTCCACCATTTCAAAACCTACTAATTTTTGAGTCAACCCGCTTTGTTTTTGCTGAAGAAGGGCTTCGGAGTTAATGAAGTTCTTGGTAAACTTTGTGACCCACCCCAAACCGGCTTCGAGAGGGGAAGTCGTATCGTCGATATCGTTTCCGTAAAGACAGTAGCCCATTTCCAAACGAAGCGTGTCGCGAGCCCCCAACCCGATAGGTTTGATGTCCCATTCCTTACCTGCTTCAAAGATATGATGCCAAACATGCAGAGCCGAATGTTGGGGAATGTACAATTCAAATCCTCCCGCACCGGTATAGCCTGTTGCCGAAATGATGATATCGGGCAGTCCGGCAAACGTCCCTCTCTTGAAAGTGTAATAATCCATGGCCGCTAAGGAAATATCTGTCAGTTTTTGGAGCGCTTCGGCGGCCTTAGGGCCTTGCACTGCAAAAAGACAAATATCGTCGGAGACATTGATCATTTCCACTCCTTCGGTGTTATGGCTTTTGATCCAATTCCAGTCTTTTTCGATATTCGAAGCATTGACTACCAAAAAATACTCCTCTGCATCAATACGGTACACCAGCAAATCATCCACGGCACCTCCTTGGTCATTGGGAAGATAGCTGTATTGGATTTTGCCGTCGAACAATACAGAGGCATCATTGGCCGATACCCGCTGAATGAGGTCAAGTGCTTTGGGGCCTTTCAGGATAAATTCGCCCATGTGCGACACATCGAATACACCCACACCGTTACGCACACAATGGTGTTCTTCCAAGTCAGACGAGTAGCGCACCGGCATCATAAAACCGGCAAAGGGTACCATTTTTGCTCCTAATTTCTCGTGGAGGTCATTGAGCGGAATCTTTTTTATTTGGTCAGTCATGGTTTTGGCTTGTTGCGATTCGGGTGCAAAGCTACCTTTCTAATTTGAAAATCTGAAAAATGCGTTATTTGAAAATAAAGTTATTTCCGACAAAGGGTCATTTTTACCTTTGTATCTATTCAAAAATAGTATAATTTTGTTTGATACTCAACCGCTTCGGCGCGGGGCCCGCAGCGGCATACCGTGCTCGGGCGGTCCGACTTTTAAGCGAATCATGGGCAAGAAGAAATACCCCGTTAATCAGTTTGCAATTGACTTTCGATTACCGGACCGAACCATCCTTCATTTGGGACAAACCGCCGCTCAACGGGAAGGAGAACGTTTATTCCAAGGGCTGTTGCGTAAAGACTGGTTGCTGGAACCGGCCGGCGAAGCCGCTGATGTATCTTCCGGGCAGGAAATCATTCGGCAATTGGGAAGAAGGCTGTCTTACCCGGAAAAGGTGAAAGTGGCTCAATTGCATAACATCGAAACAGAATTTATCGGCTTTTCTGCTTTATATCAAGATAAGGGCTGGGTGATTGTAAATGCTCGTGCTGAAGAACACGATCGCCACTATCATACTTGCTTGCTTACTGCTTCTTTGGGGTTGTATATGAATTATTCCAATACAGAGACACTTTGCCAACGGGCAGAGGCCTTGGTATTGGAGGCGTTTTTGCCCAAGGCTGAAGTACAAACTTTTTTTCATCACGGGATCACCAAAATCTCACCGTCATTGGCAATGGATATTGCTGATTTCTTTCGAATGCCTTTTGCGGTAGTGCTCAAACGAGCGCTTTCCTTTGAGGTAATCAGCGATGAGCAATATCGCAATTTTATGACTGTCAAACCGGAATATCCTGTTAAGTCACGTCCTTTGTTTGTATCAAAATCGGGGGAATTAGAGGGTGATTTTGACGATGAGCAGTGGATTGGGGGCGGATTTTAAGGCCATAAAATTTACCTCTCAATACTGCGCTTCATTCGTATAGCTGCCTGTTCCATTATTTCTATACTCCTTCAAATTGACGTAAGAAACGTACATCATTTTCCGAATACAAACGCAGGTCGCGCACACCGTAACGGAGTTGTGCGATGCGTTCAATACCCATACCGAAAGCAAAACCGGTATATTCTTCCGGGTCTATGCCGCAGTTGGCTAATACATTAGGGTCTACCATACCGCTGCCCGCAATTTCTACCCAACCTGTGCCTTTGGATAAGCGATAGGTTTCTTCCGTATCAGTGCCCAACCAAATGTCAATTTCAGCGCTCGGTTCGGTAAAAGGGAAGAAGGAGGGACGTAAGCGAATCTTCACGTCTTTGTCAAACATCTCTTTGGAGAAGTGATACAACGTGTCTTTCAGGTCTTTGAAACTTACATTTTTATCCACATACAATCCCTCTACCTGATGGAAAAAGCAATGCGCGCGCGCCGAAATCGCTTCGTTACGATACACACGTCCGGGCATTATGGCTCGGATAGGCGGCTTTTGGCGTTCCATCATGCGTATCTGTACATTGGAAGTGTGGGTACGCAACAGCATGTCCTGCGTAGAGTCTTCGGCATTTTTAGCCACGAAAAACGTGTCCTGCATTTCACGGGCCGGGTGGTTTTCGGGGAAGTTGAGAGCGGTAAAATTATACCAATCAGACTCAATCTCCGGACCGTCGGCGACACTGAAACCCATCCGCTCAAAAATTTCAATGATTTTGGCCCGTGCCAGCGTCAACGGATGAATACTGCCCAATTGGTTGGGAACCACGGGTAAGGTTAAATCCACGGCCGGGCCGTTTGTACCGCCGTCATTGGCTTCAAACTCGGCCTGAATGACCGCAAATCGATCGTTAGCAAAATTTTTAAGGGCATTCAATTCCTGACCTACGGTACGGCGGGCTTCTTTAGGAATATCTTTTAATCCTTCAAAAAGCGCCTCTACCACTCCTTTACGACCTACAAACCGTTGACGGTATTGCTCTAATTGTTCCTTACCGGCCACTTCAAACTTCTCGATTTCCTGATATATCTCTTTAACGCGTTCGCTTAACATTTGGTGATTGGTGATTGGTGATTGGTGCTTTATAAAAATTTGAGCACTAAATTAGCTGCAATTTTAAGCTGCAAAGTTAAACATTCTTCTCAACTAACCACAAAGCACCAACCACCAACAGTATTAATTGCTACCCGATACCTTTCCCGGTTTTTGGGGAACACCCGGTTGTGTGATTTCGAAATTTTCCTGTTTTTTGGCGTCTGCTACCAATTTACGCACATCAGCCAATAATTTTTTGGCATCATAAACAATCCCGTCTTTGACGGTATATTTGACGCCGCCTACCCGTACGACTTCATTTTTCTCGTTCAAACGGATCGCACCCGTGCCGTACAACACTTTTAAGTTGGCCAACGGGTTTTCTTCGGTAATGACAAAGTCAGCCAATTTGCCAACCTCCACAGAGCCGATTTCTTTGGCCATACCCAACGCTTCGGCACCTTTAAGGGTAGCGGCCCGAATGACTTCCATCGGATGAAATCCTGCTTCACGGAGTAGTTCCAACTCGCGGATATAGGCAAACCCGTACAACTGATAAATAAAACCTGAATCTGAACCGGTAGTAACGCGCCCGCCGCGGTTTTTATATTCGTTGATAAAGGCCATCCAAAGGCGGTAGTTTTCCTTCCAGGCTACTTCCTGCTCCGTTCCCCAATTGTGCCAATAAGAACCGTGCGAAATACGGCTCGGTCCGTAAAAACGCCACAGCGAAGGCAACGTATATTCGTCGTGCCATTCGGCTCGACGGGCCAACATCAATTCGCGGTTGGCTTCGTAAATATTGAAGGTCGGGTCAATGGTAAAATCCAACTTCAGCATTTCCTCCATCACCTGATTCCACTTATCAGTACCGGGCTTGGCGGCTTGTTTCCACAATTTACCGGCTTCTTCAAAACGATTTTGTTCGTTGTTGTAGTTGTAATCGGTGGGGTAATTTTGCAGCGTTTTATCCTCAAATAAAGCCTCCGGCAGACCGTACCAGTGTTCCATGCTCGTCAGTCCGGCGCGGGCGGTAGCCAAAGCATTCATCCGACCGACTTCGGTTTGCGCATGGTGCGCCGCCGAGCCCAATCCGAGTTTTTTGTTTTCGTCGAGGGCTGCTTTGAAAACATCCGGCTCTGCCCCGAAAAACTTAATACCGTCGGCTCCTTTTCGAGCGTTATCGCGCACCCACTCACGAGCTTGTTCAGGAGTTGAAATAAAATCTTTAGCTCCTTGTCCGAAAACGGTATACGCCTTAATACGAGGGGCTGTGATCAGATTTTTAGCACTTTTTTCCTTTTGGTCCAGTACCCACTCCAATCCGTTGCCACAAGAAGGGTCACGAATGGTGGTTACACCGTGGGCCATCCACAGTTTAAAAACGTACTCCGCATTAGCTCCCTGCTGCACGCCGCCGATGTGTCCGTGCATATCGACAAACCCGGGCATCAGATACATTCCTCTGCAATCCAGTTCTTTATCACCCGGATTGGCTTTTACTCCGTTTTTAGGATCCGCGGGCATACCCGGATAGCCGGCTTGTCGAATTTGGGCAATGCGGTTGTTTTCTACCACAATGTCCATCGGACCGATTGGGGGCGAACCGGTACTGTTGATGATCGTTACGCCGCGAATTATCAGCCGCTTGTGGGGACCGTCGCCTTCGGCGCGGTTGGGGGCTTTTTCTACTTGAGCACGGATAAGTGTAAAGCACAGGGTGAAAAGTGTCAAAAACAGGAGTCGTTTTTCCATTGAATTCAGTCAGGTTGAAAGGTTGATGAGAAACTCAAATTTACAAGATTGTCTCCAAAAACAGAAGCGGGCGAGGATTACTTCCTCGCCCGCTTCTGTTTTTACCGGAGTTTATAGTTCATCTACTTCTACTTCCTCTGCTACTTCATTGCCGTTTTGGGCGTCTTTAATGGTTTTATTTTCCACTTCCTGCCGTTTCGACTTGTACTTTTTAATCTGTATTTTGAGGGCTTCCAGGGCTAAGTCGGTGGTTTCCTCAAACGTTTTGCCTCTTTCCTTCACAAACAGTTCGGCATTCGGGACTTTGATCTTGACCTCTAAAATCTTATCCTTGACTTTACTGCTTTCGCTTTTATCTAATCGAAGATACACTTCTCCGCCGGTTATTCGGTCATAAAAGGTTTCCAATTTTTCCAATTTTTTCTGAATAAATCCGAGCAACTTGGGGTCCGCATCGAAGTGGATTGCGTGCATTTGCAGTCTCATAATTACGCACAGTTTAAGTTTAACAATTATTGCCAATCCTTTTTTGCGGCTTTAAAAGGGGAAAAAATAGCGGTCTGCCAATATCAGACCGCTATCTCGGGATTTAAAATCCGCTCGGGAGGATTGTGATTCTAAACTGTGTATTTATTTTGAGAAAATCAAGGACTGCGGTTACTTTTTTTGAAAGTTTATTTCAATTCACTCATTGTCAACATATCCATGTCGGTAAAGGTATAATTTTCACCGGCCATCGCCCATAAGAAAGAATAACTTGTGGTTCCGGCTCCGGCATGAATCGACCAAGGCGGCGAAATAATCGCCTGTTCGTTGGCTACTACCAAGTGACGCGTCTCGTTAGGCTCTCCCATAAAATGGAAGATACGTTGGTCTTCTTCGATGTCGAAATACACGTATATCTCCGAACGGCGGTCGTGTACGTGCGGCGGCATGGTATTCCAAACACTGCTGTATTTCATGGCCGTCATTCCCATTACTAACTGACAGCTTTCAAGCCCGTCGGCGTGGATGTACTTATAGATGGTACGGGTATTGGCTTTTTCGGGAGAGCCCATATCTACCGGTAGAGCATCGGCGGCTTTCATGAGGGCCGTAGGTACATTTCGATGAGCAGGAGTAGAAACCAAAATAAATTTGGCCGGAAACTCAGAATCCAAACTCTTGAAAGATACTGCCTTATTTCCTTTTCCTATATAAAGACAGTCCCGCTTTTGGAGGGTAAAAAGTTCATCACCCACCATAACAAAACCGTCTCCGCCGATATTGAGAATTCCCAATTCACGACGTTCCAGAAAATAATCGGCTCGGAGTTCTTCATACACCGGCAGTTTATGCAATTGCCCTACGGGTTTAATTCCTCCCACAATCATGCGATCATAGTGGGAATACACAAAGTGAAATTGGTCGGGAACAAACATTTTTTCCATCAGGAATTCTTCCCGAATACGATGAGTCGTGTAACTCTTAAAATCAGTCGGATTGGTCGTATGACGAACTTGGATATGCATGAGAGTAGTGAGTAGTGAGTAGTGAGTAAGCAGAAGAACGCAACCACTCACTACCCTGTACCAAATAATTTATTTTAAGATAGGTTCAAGTGCTTTGTTATTTTTATCAAGCCATTCGGTAATCTCTTCGACAATTTGGCGTACACCGATTTGCGGTTCCCAACCGGTCAAACGGGTCACTTTGGAATTATCTGTGATATACATACGAATATCAGCCGTGCGGGTTTCAGGAACCTGTTTGATAGGAATGGTTTTTCCCGTTACTTCCTGACAAATTCGGGTCAATTCCTGCAAGGAGGTGCTGCTCGCTACCCCACCGCCGGCGTTGAGAATTTCGCCGTTTATTTGATCTAAATGATGCAATTGCCAGTCGACCAAGCGATACAAGTCAGCCACATGGAGCATATCGCGGGTTTGTTTGCCCGTGCCGCCGTAGCCGAAATAGCCCAATTGTTGCTCCCAATAATGTTTGGCAATCCAAAGTACCATCACGCCCTGATCCACCTTTCCCATTTGCCAAGGCCCCGTAATGACCCCGCAACGATTAATAACGGTTTTCAGGCCGTAAAATTCGTTATATTCCTGAATTATTAACTCAGAGGCCAACTTGGTAGTACCGTACAATGAACGAGCCCCGTCGAGCGGAAAATCTTCGGCAATGCCTTTAGAGGAAACCCCTTTGACCGGCTGCTCATCGGTCAGAACAAAACGCGTTTCCGTTTCTTCAAAATTCAGGGTTTCAATCGTTTTGATAGGATACACCCGGCTGGTAGAAAGAAAAATAAAATCAGCGCGGTGCTTGAGGGCGTAGTTGAGGCAGTTGACCGTCCCGAACAAATTGGTATTCATCAAATAATCGGGAGTACCGTTCAAACCGGCTAACACAGAGGGTTCGGCCGAAGCTTCAATGACGGCATTCACGGCAGGCAGTGCCTCAAAGTCTTCTTTATTACGAATATCGCCGTGAACGAAAGTAATCCCTGCCTGCGCCAATCGGGTCAAATTAAGTTCTGAGCCTTTTCGTTTGAGATTATCCAAACAATAGATCTCGTAATCGGGATAATTGGTCTTCAGGGCAATAGCCAAAGAAGAGCCGACAAATCCGGCTCCGCCGGTGATTAATATTTTCACTATTTCTTTTCGGTTTTTTTAACGTTTCTAATGTATTCCTTAATATCTCCTTTTTAGGAGTACATTTTCCACAG
The DNA here is from genome assembly GCA_046329125.1 of Spirosomataceae bacterium. Taxonomy (GTDB): domain Bacteria; phylum Bacteroidota; class Bacteroidia; order Cytophagales; family Spirosomataceae; genus Runella. The sequence goes on from JAXLVD010000003.1 coordinate 153,303, forward strand.
GTTGGATAATCAAAGGTACTTTTTCAATTTTAACGGCACTGGCTTCCAAGCCAAACCATTTATCTTCTCCGGAGATAAAATGTTTGATAAAGAAATGGGCTTTCATGATGATTTGGTCAAACAGAGGCAGTTCATTTTCAAGTGATAAGTATTTTTCCAACACCACAAATCTGAAATCTCCGATACGATTTTGTTTATTAAATGATTCGTATCGGCTTGTTACGTCTACTTCTTTATTTTTGACCATTTCTTCAATGACTTTGCGCAAATAAAGATTGATTTTTTGCTCTACACGAAAGCCCAAATAAAAATTAACTTTTATGACATCATCCGGTTCTAAGATATGCACTTTATACTCCATAGAATAGGGCTCATCAGTAGTTTCAACGTGAACAAACCAATAAATGTCCGCCCGTTTGGGACGTTTTTCAAAGATGGAGTAAATAATTTTGGATTCGATTTCGGAGAGACGCGAGGCATTCGACATAAATACCAAATGAGTAGCATATTTGGGAATCGTAAAATCGCTGCTTAAGGTTTTCAAATCGTCGATGTAGCGTTCCAACTTTACGTATTCGGTCAACCTTTGTTTGATATAGAACGAATTGTACCAGATGATCATCACCGAAATAATAACCCCGCTAATAAGCAATGATACCCAACCTCCATGAGCAAACTTAGCCAAATTGGCGACTAAAAAACTGCCTTCAAGCGCTATATATACGATCAAAAACAATACGATTCCCCAAGGGGCATAGCGTTTGACGTAAAGATAGTAAGACATTAAAAGGGTTGTCATCAGCATAGTTAAGGTAATAGCTAACCCATAAGCCGCCTCCATTTTGCCGGACTCTTGAAAATACAGAACGATCCCGACACACCCTAAGTACAACAACCAATTAACACTCCGTACATAGATTTGCCCCTTTTGAAGACTTGGATAACGAATTTGTACTTTAGGCCAAAAGTTCAGCCGAATTGCTTCACTGATCAGCGTAAATGAACCCGTAATCAAGGCTTGACTGGCGATTACCGCAGCTGAAGTAGCTATCAGAATACCGATGATCAAAAACCATTCAGGCATTAGCTCATAGATAGGCTTCCGGCCGTTAAGTGATTCTCCTGCATGGGTAATGAGCCAATTACCTTGTCCGAAATATTGCATTATCAGACAGATTTTTACAAAAATCCAGCTGATACGAATATTGCCCCGGCCGCAGTGCCCTAAATCAGAATAAAGAGCTTCGGCCCCGGTGGTACAAAGAAATACCGCTCCCAGCAGCCAAAATCCGTGCGGGTACTCCGCTAATAAACGATAGGCATATACCGGGTTTACGGCTCGAATGATTGAGATATCTTTAGCGATCCAAATAGCCCCGAAAGTAGCCAACATTCCAAACCACAACGACATGATCGGCCCGAAAGCACTCCCGATGGTGCTTGTTCCGAAAACTTGAATTAAAAACAATATCGTTAGGATAGTAATAACAATAGGGACGGTTTCTATATCCGGATAAATGGCCCTCAATCCTTCAATGGCCGAGGAAATCGAAATAGGAGGAGTAATGATACCGTCAGCCAAAAGGGTAGCACCGCCTATCATGGCCGGAATAGTCAGCCACTTCGCATGACGTCTGACCAACGCATAAAGTGCAAAGATTCCGCCTTCCCCCCGGTTGTCGGCCCGTAAAATTAAAACGACGTATTTGAACGTAGTCTGAAGAGTAAGCGTCCAAAAAACACAAGACAAGGCTCCCAAAACAACGGCAGGCTCGATGGAATGCTTGGTTTCTTTGATAAGCGCCTCCATCACATACAAAGGGGAGGTACCAATATCTCCGTAGATAATTCCGAGTGCTACCAACAGCCCGCCCGCTGTTACTTTATTGATATGTGTAGGATGATTTCCCGCTTCCATATTTTAGATTTAAGAATATACGCGATTCAGTTTGACAATTTCAGCGGGTCTGATGATAAGGGGTACTTTTTCCACTTTTACCGCGCTGCTGTCCAAACCGAACCACTTATCCTCACTATTGGTAAACTGTTTAATAAAGAAATAGGTCTTCATAATGATTTGCTCAAAAATAGGCAATTGATTCTCGTAAGAAAGAAACTTTTCCAAGACAACAAATCTAAAATCGCCGATAACATTGTGTTTATTCAATGATTCATAGCGACTGGTAATGTCTACTTCTTTGTTTTTGACCATATCTTCAATAACCCTGCGTAAATACAGATTGATGCGTTGTTCCACGCGAAATCCCAACCTAAAGGTCACTTTAATTAAATCATCAGGCTCGAGCACATCTACTTTATATTGCATAGTATAAGGCTCATCGGTGGTGTCTACATGGACAAACCAATAGATATCTGCCCGTTTGGGGCGTTTTTCAAAGATAGAGTAAATCACTTTTGACTCGACTTCACTGGTACGAGAGGCATTGGACATAAATACCAAGTGCGTAGCATATTTAGGAATAGTGGTATCACGACTAAGTTCTTTAATCGGATCAATGTATCTGCTCAACTTGACGTACTCCGTCAAACGACTCTTAATTTGAGACGATTTGTACCAAATGAACATCACCCCGGCAATGATCGCACAAATCAATACCGATACCCAACCTCCGTGCGAAAATTTAATGAGATTAGCCCCCATAAAAGACCCCTCAATGGCAAAATACAGTACTAAAAACAAAATCACAAACCACATATTGTAGCGGTGTGTATAGAGGTAGTAAGACATCAGAAGCGTGTCAACCAGCATCGTTAAGGTAATCGCTAAACCATACGCTGCCTCCATGTTGGCAGAGCGTTTGAAATAGAAAACAACCGAAACACAGCCGATAAAAAGTAATAAATTGATACTCGGCACATACAATTGCCCTTTTTGGTCAGAAGGATACTTAAGTCTGATTTTAGGCCAAAAGTTTAGACGAATGGCCTCACTTACTAAAGTAAAAGAGCCGGTAATCAAGGCTTGGCTGGCAATAATAGCCGCCATAGTGGCAATGGCAATTCCCGGTAACAGAAACCATTCGGGCATTAATTCAAAAAACGGCTTTCGGCCGTTCAGAAGTTCGCCTTTATGCTGAAGCAGCCAAGCGGCCTGTCCGAAATAATTGAGTAACAGACAGGTTTTTACAAAAATCCAACTCATTCGAATATTGCCCCGGCCGCAGTGCCCTAAATCAGAATATAAAGCTTCGGCGCCCGTGGTACACAGAAATACGGCCCCCAACAACCAAAAGCCTTCCGGGTGTTTGAATAATAACTCATAGCCGTAGTAAGGATTAATGGCCTTGACCACCAAAGGATTTTGAACCACAAAGCCGGCCCCTAATACACCCAAAGTGCAAAACCATATCAACATGATCGGCCCGAAAGCACCGCCGACCACTTTAGTGCCGAAAACCTGTATCACAAACAATACGCTTAAAATCGCCAATACAATAGGTACTGTCTGTATTTTAGGGTACAAAATCTCCAAACCTTCAATCGCAGACGATACAGAAATCGGCGGACATATAATTCCATCGGCAAGTAAGGCCGCTCCTCCGATCATAGTCGGAATCGTTAACCATTTGGCGTGTCGTCTTACTTGCGCAAATAAGGATAGCGTACCACCTTCGCCTCGGTTATCTGCTCGAAGAATCAGCACTACGTACTTGATCGTAGTCTGTAAGGTAAGCGTCCAAAACACACAAGAAAGTGCTCCCAAAACTACCTCTTCATTGATAACGGATTTGCCGATTATGGCCTGCATGACGTACAAGGGTGAAGTACCGATATCACCATACACAATTCCCATGGCTACCATCAAACCGGCGGCCGTTACTTTATCCAAATGATGATGGTCGCTATTGCTTGCCATGAAAAAAAAATTGTCTATAAATGATTGGTAACACTATCTGAAGCAGGGATGAAGATGTCAAATATATGAAAATGCCCTAAAGTGTAGTTTCTCAGTGGGTTTTTAAAAAATCGAACAAATATAAAAGACAGTATCGTCCGTTGTTCTCACAAGGCCGAAATTATTCCTCAATCCTATTGTCACATCAATAAAAAAGCCCTTTGTTAAAGCACCTCTTTCCTGCAACCAATTAGTCGCCAATAAGTTAGTACAAAACGCCGAAAGGCGTCATAACGCTCGGAGCCACTCCATGAGCCGGTCGGTTTTCAGGAAAAGTAAAATCACCGTTACCGTTAATAAAACGGCTAATATCTCCCCATAAAAAGACCGCCGTGTTGACAGGGGTTGAGGGGTTGTCTTAAAAAATAAGTAGTAAGGTATTTTGAAATAATAGAACAACGAGATGACTGCATTGAGCAAACCAACAATCAAAAGAATGACTAAAATACGGCCCTCTGCCGATTGATTTGCCTCCCATAATGCCGAAAATACCAATAGTTTGGCCGTAAAACCTGCCGTAGGCGGTAAACCTACCAACGCTACTAAAATTATGGTAAAACAAACGCTCAGCAAAGGATGAGTGGCGCCTTTTCCGGCCCAACTGTTCAAATCTGTTGCTCCCTCACCTATTAAATCAATCAGCAAAAAGGCTGCCAAATTCATCAGAATATAAACTGTCAGGTAAAAAGCAGCGCTGTCGAAACCGGCTTGATTGAAAGCCGCCAACCCTACCAAGATAAAACCTGCCTGCGCAATGCCCGAATAGGCCAAAAGGCGCTTCAAATCGTTTTGCCACAGGGCGGACAAATTACCTGCCAAAATAGCAGCCAAAGCCAAAACGGCCGTCAATGGCTGAAAATCAGCCGATAAAACACTCAACAAACGCATCAGTACTAATAATGCGGCGGCTTTGGGCGCTGTGGATAAAAAAGCTACTATGGGCGTAGCGGCTCCTTCGTAAACATCCGGAGCCCAACTGTGAAACGGCACTAATGACAACTTGAACAACACTCCCGCTAACGTCAAAAAACCGACCGACAGTACAATCGCCGGATGATTGTTAGCCAATTGCGACGCAAATACCTCACCGGTCAGATCCAAGGTGCCTGTCATTCCGTATAGAAACGATAAACCATACAGCATTATACCTGAACTCAAGGCGCCGAATAACAGGTACTTAAGCCCGCCCTCTGCTGATTTTCCGGTATTTCCCAAGGTGGCCAGAAAATAAGACCCGATCGAGACCAATTCAATGGACAGGTAAATACTCAGCCCGTTGACAGACATAGTCATCAAAAACAACCCCAGCAGAATGGCGGTCAAAACAGAATAAAACTCGGCGGGAACGGAAGTACGGGCAAGGTGGACATGCATCAAAACAACGAAAAAAGCCGATAATATCAGTAATTTGAAGTAAACGGCTTTATTGTCAAGATATAGCAATCGGTGAAATAAATAGCCGCTTGGGTCGTTCCATTGAAAAAAAACCAAACTCAATGCTACCAAGCCTGAGCCAAAGGCCAAACTGCGCAAAACAGCGCCCGTTTGGGAGTACCAACGGCTGTGTTTCAGCATCGCTTCGGTCGCAATCAACAGCAGGAAGGCGATGGCGAGCCAAGTTTCCGGCAAAAACCCGGATAAACTTTGGATTACATGGTACAGATGTTCTTTGAGTTGCAAGGCAGTTCGATTAATTTACCGGCAAAAGTACAATTCACTATGAAAAAGTCATTACTCTCCTTCGGATTGATTTTAGCAACCCTTGTCGCACAGGCACAAAGTATGTTTATTCAGGACATCAACGGGCGTCCTATTTTTGAGAACGGCTATACCGAAATAGAAGGCTCTGCGTATCTGAATGATGCTTGGTCGCGCGGGACGGTGAAGGCCAAGCACAACGGCAAAACCTACGAACTGGCCAAAATGCGTTATGATCTTTACAAAGACGAGTTGGAATACGAAGAAAATCAGAAACCGTATCGTTTCGGCAGCGAAATCACCGAATTTGTGACCAGCGACGGCACGTTTCGCAACGGTTTCCCGGCAACGGAATCTTTGACAGCACGTACTTTTTACCAAGTACTTTATGATGGAAATGTGAAGTTGCTCAAACGAAATACGGTACGAATTCAAACCGAAAAACTGTACAGTTCGGCTACGCAGGTAAAACGTTTTATGAAAGAAGAGGCGCTTTATTTGTTTAAAAACGGAGCCGTTACGCGTTTAAAGAAAGACAAGAAGGCACTATTGGAAGCGCTGGGCGACAAACAGGAAGAGTTGGAAGCTTTTATCAAAGACCAAAAACTCAAGCTGTCGAAAGAAGAAGACGTAGTAAAGGTTATTGAAAAATACGAAGGCCGGTAGCGCTCGTTATTTAAATACCTTTGTCAAATCAAGCTGAATGTTAAGATTGGAATCAGTGAGTATTTCGTCGCTTTGAAAAAAACGGTATCGTTTGGGTGAATCATATACGGCAATGCCCCGCAAAGCAGGAAAGACAATCCAAGACGATTTTACCCCAAACTGAAAGTACTGCTTTACTTTATCAATCATTTCTTCGGGGCTTTGTGAAGGAGATTGAATTTCAATGGTCAGCAAGGGTGGCTCGATTTGTTTTGCAACTTCTGTTTCAAAATTCAAGTCACGTTGGCCGTACAAGACCACATCAGGGGTAGTGCCTTCGGGTACTGTTGCCAAAGCCACTTCACTTGCTATTCTGAAAATTTCGTCGTAATGAATCCCGAATTGAATAATCAAATTAGCTTGAATAGCTCCGTGAGTTAAATTCGGCATAGGTTTTCCTCTCTCAATTTCGTAGACTGACAAAGATTCGACAACAGTTTCCATAGCACGTTTTTTTGTAAAAATAACAGAAACTAAACCTTTCTGCAAGCATAAAAAATCGTCTTATTTTAGTCATTTTTAAACAAAGAAGTCAGAAGACAAACAAATGCCTTCTGACTTCTGATGGCTGACCGGCAGTATTAATTCAGCGCTGCTACTCCGGGCAACACTTTCCCTTCCATGTATTCCAGTAATGCCCCGCCGCCCGTCGAAACGTAGCTGACACGGTCGCCGTAGCCGGCATTATTGATGGCTGAGGCTGAATCACCGCCGCCGATAAGGGAAAAAGCTCCGTTTTCTTCCGTTGCTTTTACGACTGCTTCGGCGATAGCGTTGGTTCCTACAGCAAAGTTAGGAAACTCAAATACTCCCATCGGTCCGTTCCACAATATGGTTTTTGAGTTTTCAACTACATTCTTGAACTGAGTTACTGTCTCGGGACCGATGTCCAATCCTTCCCAGCCGTCCGGGATATCGCCCGTAGCGACCACTTGACGATTGGCATCATTAGAAAAAGCATCGGCACAGACATTGTCAACGGGCATAATAATCTTCACGCCTTTGGCTTTCGCTTTTTCAAGAATTTCCAAGGCCAATTCCTGCTTATCGGCTTCCAGCAACGATTTTCCGATTTTTCCGCCCTGCGCTTTGGTAAAAGTATAGGTCATTCCGCCGCCAATGATGAGGTTGTCCACCTTATCCAACAGGCGTTCGATAATGAGGATTTTGTCAGAGATTTTTGCTCCGCCCATGATTGCCGTGAAAGGCCGTTCGGCGTATTCCAAAACACGTTGTGCGTTGTCAATTTCTGCCTGCATCACGTAGCCGCAAATGCGATCTTCAAAAAACTGACCGATTACCGCCGTGGAAGCGTGAGCCCGGTGAGCGGTACCGAAAGCATCATTGACCCACACATCTCCCAATTTGGAGAGCTTTTCCGCAAAAGCCACCTCTCCTTTTTCTTCCTGTTTATAAAAGCGCAGGTTTTCCAACAACAGTACTTCACCCGGTTGCAATGCAGCGGCTTGTTCGTATGCCGAATCGCCGATGCAGTCGTCGGCAAATTTGACCGAAATTCCCAAAATCACCGAAAGCGGGCTGACTAAGTGTTTCAACGAATATTTTTCGGTAGGCCCGTCTTTAGGACGCCCTAAGTGTGACATCAGAATGCACGAACCGCCGTCTGCCAAAATTTTGCGGATCGTCGGCAGCGTAGCCTGAATACGAGTATCGTCGGTAATTTCGAATTTTTCATTGAGCGGAACATTGAAGTCAACACGAATAAGGGCGCGTTTTCCGGCAAAATTGTATGAATCTACGGTCTTCATAAAATGAACGTGGGTTGAAAGTAAGATTGATTTTCAGGGCAAAAATAACTTTTACGATTGGATAAATAAGTAGAGTATTGTTTGTTTTTTATTCTACTGATTTTATATATTTATAATCGCTTACTGACCTTTAATTATTGCATATCCTATTTTCTCCTATTTTTTTATGAACCGTTTTTTATTGATTCTTCGTAAGAAAATGACTGAGAATGCCATAAAATACAGCAAAATCCAATTTCTTACAGGGAATTCAAATCTCACTGACAGTGCTTTAAATCACAGCGGCAAGTCGCCCATCCATCCAAGCGTCAGCATGTTCAATAACAGACCTGTCTTTGTAAAGCGCACCATCAAAAAAGTGAGTACCCTATTGATAGGGGGCTTGCTGTTGGCGGGAAGAATTTCAGGGGGTTTAGTCTAACATTAGCAATGATTTCTTGCTTTTAATTAGTTATCTGAAATTAGTTAGCCGTTATCTGACTAACTCAATCTATTGATAATCAAAACACTAAAAACAGATCACGAATAACATAAAGTATTGGTGATTGGGTACTTATTGGCTCAATACTTAAATAGCATGTAGTTATAGCAAAACTAACACCCGAAAACTTTTGCTTAACTACTTAAATGAGGTAAAATTCACGTCTCAATCATATCCTTGTTCAGGATTCCCATTGAAATGTTAGTTTAAGTTTGCTTCCTCAAAAGGGAATCTTTTCCCGGTGTTTAAACAGCTTCAATATTTATTTTACCACTCCAACATCACTAAACCCACCCCCTGCCGAGGCAACGTAGTCGTAAAAATCAATTGGCCGTCTTTTACCGTTTCGTTTTTAGGAGAGCCGTATTGTGCCAATTGTCCTGCTTTTTCGAGCTCTTTAATTTGCGCGGATGTAGGATTGGCCGGTGAGCCTATTTTTTTCCATACTTCGTAGCTGTTGCTGTGCTCATTGTCAATGCGGTATTGAGTGATTTTTACTTTTTTAGTAGGAATTCCTTTGAATGTCAACTCAATTTGAGCCGCTTCACCGGCCATATCATCGTCGTGATAATTCCAAAGCATAATGGAAGCTTTGCGTTCGTCTTTGGAGGCGAGTCCACCAATGTCAGGCAGAGGGCGGCGAACGCTGGAATCCCGCACCGTCAGCGTAGGATACATGAGGTTTCCTTTTACTTCTACCCGTTTTCCGCTCATCTTTCCGAACATTCGGAATACGTTCAATACGGGTTTATCCACGCCGTTGGTGGCCAAATCCCGAAATCCGTAGAACCAAGGTTGGTCTTCAAATTCAAACGACCATGATACCGCGCCTTTGAAGTTGACTTGGTGCAAATCGGCCAAGGCATATTTACGAGCAAACGAAGCGGCCGTATAGCTCGAATACAGGGTGCCGTTGCGGTAGGCATTTTGCGGATCGGTTTTCATGCCGCAGGCCGCGCAGCCTTCGGGGTCAGATTCACCGATGATGATGGGCGTATTTTTGAGTTGCGGAAACGAAGCCACAATTTCAAAACCCGTTGAAATATCCCGCAGTTGTGTTCCCATGTTCATTTGTACGTGCCCGTTCACGATTTTGGGCGCACCTTTGGCGTGAAACGCCACAAAGTCTAAAGGTGTACCGATTTTACCCGTCACGTAATTGGTGTCCAGAGTGCAATGTTTCAAAAAGGTTTTCAGAAAATTCCCCCCTCTGCGTCCTGCGGGGCCGGTCACGTGCGGACCGCCGATTTTGGCCGTTGGCAAAGCACGACGGACGGCATCTGCTGAGTAATCGTACAATTTGCAGTATTCCTGCACGGTTCCGCCCCAATAAGGGCTGTCAGGTTCGTTCCACAGTTCCCAGTACCAGCTTTCCACTTCTTTTTGACCGTAGCGAGCTACCGAATGTTTCACCCACTGATAGACCAGTTCTGCCCATTTTTTATAGTCTTTGGGCGGATAGGTCCAGCCCGTATAAATGCTGTTGTACGTTTGTCCGGGAGTCCATTTGTGTTGATAAGGTTGCGGCTTGGTGGACATCGCTTCGGGCATGAAACCGATTTGGGCGAGGGGTTTCATACCTCGTTCAATATAGGTGTCAAAAATTTTATCCACAATCGTCCAATCATACACAGGATTGCCTTGTGCATCTTCGGTGTAGGCATTGGTTGAGCCCCATTTCAGCGCGGGGGTGCCGTCACCGGTAGTGAGCAGGTTATGGGCGCGTACGTATACCGGCACGGGGCTGAGCGCAGCAATTTCCGACAGCAGCTTTTTACCGTCTTTCATGTACGTATAATTAGGCTCATCGTACCCAAACCACGCCCAAGCGGGTTGCATCGGTCCGATTTCTTTACCGAAATCTATGGTTAAGGTTGCTTTCTGCCCCCAAGACCGCGGGGAACAGATTCCGAAAATCAACAACAGTATAACAGGTATATTTTTCATTTTTTCGAGTAGTTTAGAATAAGAGCACTACCTTTCGGTGCAATAACTCTCGTATCACTTTTTGAGTAATAAGCAGGATTAAATAAACTTTACTTTCTAAATTTTGTTTTTCCAAGAAAAGGCCGCTACAAGGGGCTTATTTTTTTGACTATTTTTGCGAATTCTTACACATACTATATCGCTCTGATCATCGGATGAAAATCAGTCTTCACCAACAAGAATCCTTCGAGCGCCGTCACCACGGCCAAAACCAAAAAGATTTACAGGAAATGTTAAAAACAGTCGGCGTTGCAACGCTTGACGAGTTAATAGAACAAACAGTTCCGAAGGCAATACGGCGTGCGCAGCCGTTGCATTTGCCCGACCCTAAGTCGGAGTTTGACTACCTGAACGATTTGAAAAAAGTGGCTCGTCAAAACCGCATTTTCCAATCGTATATCGGAACAGGCTATTACGATACCATTGTGCCAAACGTGATTTTGCGCAATATTCTGGAAAATCCCGCTTGGTACACCGCTTATACGCCCTACCAGGCCGAAATTGCCCAGGGACGTTTGGAGATGCTGCTCAACTTCCAAACAGCGGTGATTGACTTAACAGGGATGGAAATTGCAAATGCTTCGCTGTTGGATGAAGCAACTGCGGCGGCTGAAGCCATGACAATGCTGCACAGCCTTCGTCCGGCCGCTCGTAAGAAAGCCGAAACATTCTTTGTTTCCGATCGTTGCCATCCGCAAACCATTGACTTAATCTACACACGTGCGACTCCGCTTAATATCAACGTAGCAGTAGGCGATCATTCTAAAGTGGATTTAACCGATCCTGCTGTTTTCGGTGTATTGGTACAATATCCCGCGACTGACGGGGAAGTCATTGATTATACCGATTTTATCGCTGCCGCGCATGAATTGAGCATTTCTGTAGCCGTAGCTGCTGATTTATTAAGCCTTACGCTGCTCAAATCACCCGGCGAAATGGGAGCTGATGTGGTAGTAGGTTCAGCACAGCGTTTTGGCGTTCCGATGGGTTACGGTGGCCCTCACGCGGCGTTTTTTGCTACGAAAGACGCCTTCAAGCGCCAAATCCCGGGGCGTATCATCGGCGTATCCATTGATGCCGAGGGGAATCGAGCATTGCGGATGGCACTGCAAACCCGTGAGCAACACATCCGCCGCGAAAAAGCGACCTCTAACATCTGTACCGCCCAAGTGTTGCTTTCGGTTATGGCAGCAGCGTATGCCGTATATCACGGACCTGAAGGCCTGAAAACTATCGCTGCAAAGGTACACGGTTTGACCAAAGCCTTTGCCGGTGCGGTAGCGCACATGGGATACGAAGTGCTTACTAAAACCTATTTCGATACTGTTACAGTACAAGTAGGAAATACAGATAATCTTCGGGAAGAAGCCGAAAAACGTTGGATCAACTTGCGATACAATGATAACGGCAGTGTAAGTGTTTCCTTTGATGAAGTCAAATCATTCCATGATCTGATTGCTCTCTTGGACTTATTTGCGACTGCTTCGGGTGATGGCGTTGAGATGACGGTTCCCGGTGAGATAGAGGTTGATTTTCCGGATAATTTAACCCGTTATTCTGATTATTTGACACATCCTGTTTTCAGCAGTTACCACACGGAACACGACATGCTTCGCTACTTAAAATCGCTGGAAAACAAGGATTTATCTTTGGTTCATTCCATGATTTCGCTGGGTAGTTGTACCATGAAACTCAACGCCACAGCCGAAATGATTCCTGTAACTTGGCCGGAATTCGGTAAAATGCACCCTTTTGCCCCGGTCAATCAAACGTCAGGTTATCAACTTTTATTTAAGCATCTTAACGATTGGCTGTGTGAAATCACGGGTTTTGCGGCCATGTCGCTCCAGCCCAATTCGGGTGCGCAGGGTGAATACGCCGGTTTGATGGTAATTCGCGCCTATCATGAAGCGCGCGGAGATCATCACCGCAATGTAGCCCTGATTCCCTCTTCGGCACACGGTACCAATCCCGCCTCGGCCGTTATGGCAGGGATGAAAGTAGTAGTGACCAAATGCGACGAGCGCGGAAACATCGACGTAGCTGACCTCAAAGCCAAAGCCGAACAATACAGCAACGAGTTGGCGTGTTTGATGGTGACTTATCCTTCCACCCACGGCGTATTTGAAGAAAGTATCATCGAAATCTGTGAAGTTATCCACAGTCACGGTGGGCAAGTATATATGGACGGTGCCAACATGAATGCGCAGGTTGGCTTGACAAGTCCGGCCACGATTGGCGCCGATGTTTGTCACCTTAATTTACACAAAACTTTCTGCATTCCTCACGGTGGCGGCGGTCCGGGTATGGGACCGATCGGTGTGGCAGCGCACTTAGTACCGTATTTGCCGGGGCATGTGAACCTCACCCCTAGCCCCTCTCCTGTAGAGAGGGGAATTAATTCCCTTCCTTCAGGGGAAGGCAAGGGAGGGGTTTATGGGGCCGTTTCTGCTGCTCCTTACGGTTCAGCCAGTATTCTGACCATCTCTCACGCCTATATCGCTATGATGGGCGCAGAAGGAGTGACCAATGCCACCAAAATGGCGATTTTAAATGCCAATTACATCAAACAGCGTTTGTCGAGTGACGGGCAGTTTGAAATCCTTTACACAGGCGCAAACGGTCGTTGTGCACACGAAATGATCGTGGATTGCCGTCCGTTCAAAGCCGCCGGAATTGAGGCAGAAGATTTGGCCAAACGTCTGATGGACTACGGGTTTCATGCACCGACGCTGTCGTTTCCGGTAGCGGGTACGCTGATGATCGAGCCGACCGAATCAGAATCAAAAGCGGAATTGGACCGCTTTTGTGATGCACTTTTGAGCATTCGTGCCGAAATCCGCGAAGTAGAAGAAGGTACTGCAGATAAAGCCAATAACGTCCTGAAAAACGCGCCTCACACCGCTCGTGTGGTATTGGCAGAAAATTGGGAACGCCCTTACAGTCGCGAAAAAGCGGCTTTCCCGATGCCTCATTTACGTTTTAATAAGTTTTGGCCTTCGGTTAGCCGCATTGACTCCGCCTACGGTGATCGTAATTTGATCTGCGCTTGTATCCCTATAGATGAGTACGCACCGGAAGAAGCCTGATTCTTCTAACATTTTATTTTCTTCCCCTGACGGTAACGTTGGGGGATTTTTTTTGAAATATGACCAAAAGCATCTTTGAAGAAAGAACTTGGTCATAAACCGTTTCATGGGAAAAAGCCATTATTGTTCAACAACAATAAACCAATTTCCAATGAAAAGAAGAGAACCGATTTCGCACATCATGACCAAAAACGTCTTAACCGTTAAAGTTACCGACGATCTGCACGAAGTAATTGATTTAATCAAGAAGAACCATATTCGCCATTTACCTGTACTCGAAGGGAAGGAAATCATCGGAATGATAAGCCGAACCGACATCAATCGCCTTACTTTCAGTTCTTTGTTTGAAAATCAGGAAGGGGCCGACGAAGCTGTATTGGAAATGCTTACCATTCAGCAGGTTATGACTCAAAAGCCCCGGACGGTAGAGGCAACCCTGAGTATTCGTGAAGTAGCCGAAATACTGACCAAGGAAGAATACCACGCTTTACCTGTTGTAGAAAATGAGCATTTGGTCGGTATTGTTACCACAACTGATATTATTAAGTATATGCTGGAACAATATTAATCTTTTGCAATGTTTCCCTAAACGGCGCAGGCTGCAAACAGACGGCTGCGCCGTTTTTTATTATTATAGAGACAATGCCTTTTTGAAGCCGGCAGACAAAAACAGCGTCTTTCCTCTTTATTTATAAAAAACCATGATTAGCAAATCGAAGGCATTTTCCGTATTTTTGTAAGCCATGTAACCCCGTGCAATGAACAAAGTCGAGATACCGCAATTAACCCATTCTACTGACTTCGAAAGTCTTGACCCAAAGCGATATATTCTCATCAAAGGAGCCCGTGTCAACAACCTGAAGAATATTAATGTCGCTATTCCGCGTAATAAACTGGTCGTTGTTACCGGTGTTTCCGGTTCCGGAAAATCCTCTTTAGCATTTGACACACTCTTTGCCGAAGGACAAAGAATGTACGTTGAGAGTCTGAGCAGCTATGCCCGTCAGTTTTTGGGGCGGATGGAAAAACCGGAAGTAGATTATATCAAAGGCATCTCGCCCGCAGTAGCTATTGAACAAAAGGTAAATACGCGCAATCCTCGCTCGACCGTCGGTACAACTACTGAAATCTACGATTATCTTAAACTTCTTTTTGCCCGAGTCGGTATTACTTATTCTCCTGTATCAGGGCGGGCGGTTCGCAAAGATACAGTTACTGATGTGGTTAAATTCATACAGAACCATGAAGAAGGAACCCGAGTGATGGTATTGGCACCGCTACTAATCAAAGAAAATCGAACCTTTATTCAGGAGTTGAATATACTGCTCTCGAAAGGATATACTCGGGTGGTTGCAGGGAGCGAAATGAAAAATCTCGAAGAGCTTGTGGAATCCCTTGAGGCCTCTTCCTTTGCTTCAAACGATTCTGATTTTTATATTTTAGTAGATCGCGCAGTTGTCAAAAAAGAGGATGAAGACACCTTATTCCGTTTATCCGATTCTGTCCAAACCGCTTTTTACGAAGGCGAGGGGAGGTGTATCATACAAATAGCGGGAGAACGTCGCGAATTTTCCGATAAATTTGAATTAGACGGTCTCAAGTTTGAAGAGCCGAGCGTCAACCTTTTCAGTTTTAATAATCCTTACGGGGCCTGCAAACGTTGCGAAGGTTTTGGCAAAGTATTAGGCCTGGATCCTGACCTGATTATTCCTGACAAAAATCTTTCTGTGTTTGAAGGAGCCATTGCTCCGTGGCGTACCGAAAAAATGAGCGAGTGGTTAGCACCGTTGTTGCGCCACGGCATTCGATTCGATTTTCCTATTCACCGTGCTTACAAAGATCTCACCGATGAACAAAAAGCCCTGCTTTGGAAAGGGAATCAATATTTTGAAGGGTTAGATGCCTTTTTTGCGCATTTGGAATCACAAACCCATAAAGTACAGTATCGGGTAATGTTATCGCGCTACCGCGGTCGCACTACCTGTCCGGAGTGTCGCGGTTCTCGATTGCGTAAAGATGCCGGTTATGTCAAGGTAGCCGATACTTCCATTACAGACTTGGTACTCATGCCGATCAACGAAACTTTGTCGTTTTTTAAATCGTTAGAACTACCCGATTTTCAATACGGTATTGCCAAACGGATTCTGATCGAAATCGAAAATCGATTGGAATATATGGACCGGGTAGGATTGGGTTATCTGAACCTTAATCGCTTGACCAACACACTGTCGGGCGGTGAATTTCAGCGTATCAAGTTAGCCACGTCTTTGGGAAGCGCCTTGGTAGGCTCAATGTATATTTTGGACGAGCCCAGTATCGGGCTCCACCCCCGTGATACGCGCAAACTGGTGAGTGTTCTGGAATCGCTTCGGGATATGGGGAATACGGTCATTGTGGTCGAACACGAAGAAGAAGTCATGCGCGCGGCGGACCAAATCATCGACATCGGTCCGGATGCCGGCAATTTAGGGGGGGAGGTAGTATGGCAGGGGACCTGGGCAGATATTTTAGATCTATCAAACCCCACCCCTAACCCCTCCCCTGTGAGGGAGGGGGATAACAATCCGGCCTATGGAAGACCTTTTTACCATAGCTCTCCCGAAACATGGGATTCAATAAAAGAAAATGTACGCGAAAATCGCAAAAATCCTACTGAAGCCGAAGAAGAGCTTTGGCAATACCTGAGGAAAGAACAATTAGGAGTAAAATTCAGACGCCAACATTCTATTGAAAACTATATTGTTGATTTTGTATGCCTTGAAAATCAATTGGTTATCGAACTTGACGGAGAAATTCATAATTCTCAACAGGAATACGATGCACAACGTACTCAACACCTTAACTATTTAGGTTTTAACGTCATTCGATTTGAAAATAAAGAAGTAGTTGAAGGCATCAATGAGGTTATCCAAAAAATAAAAGAAAAGTTATCAGGCGAGTTTTTTTCAAATGAAAAAACAGCATTAAAAACCCCTCTCTCACAGGGCAGGGACAGGGTTAACTCCCATACCATAGACTTCCTAACCGGAAATGACCAAATTCCCATCCCTTCGTTTCGTCGTAAGGCCACCCATTGGATTGAACTCATGGGAGCGCGGGAAAACAATTTGAAAGATATTGACATCAAATTTCCTTTGGGCACTTTCACGGCCGTTACCGGGGTATCGGGTTCCGGAAAATCTACCTTGATTCGTAAGATACTTTATCCGGCGCTGTCACGCCAAAAAGGCGAATACAACGAAGAGGAAGGCAAGTATAACAATCTTACGGGTAGCCTTGATCGTCTGGATACGATTGAAATGGTTGATCAAAACCCCATTGGGAAATCATCACGTTCCAACCCGGTGACGTATATCAAGGCGTATGACTATATCCGCCAAATGATGAGTGAAGTCCCTTTAGCCAAGGCGCGGAGTTATAAACCCTCTCATTTTTCGTTTAACGTGGAAGGCGGCCGCTGCGAAACGTGTCAAGGAGAAGGACAAGTTAAAATTGAAATGCAGTTTATGGCCGATATTTACCTAAAATGTGAAGCCTGCGGCGGCAAGCGATTCAAACAGGAAATATTGGATGTACGTTACCAACGCCCCGACGGAAATAGCACCGACATTGCAGAAATATTGGACATGACCGTCAATGAAGCGATTGCGTTTTTCAGTCATGAAGAACCGAAACTCGCCGAGCGCCTGCAACCTCTTCAGGATGTAGGTTTGGGATATGTTAAATTAGGGCAATCTTCCAATACCTTGTCAGGCGGGGAAGCACAACGGGTAAAGTTGGCGTTTTTTCTAAGTAAGTCCAATCCCAATCAAGGGCGTTCACTTTTTATTTTCGACGAGCCTACTACCGGATTACATTTTCACGATATTCAGAAATTGCTTAAAGCCCTCAATGCGCTTGTTAATCAAGGCGATACAGTCATTGTTATTGAACATAACGTCGAAATCATCAAGTCGGCCGACTGGATCATTGACCTTGGACCTGAAGGCGGAGACAAGGGGGGATACATTACGTTTTCAGGAACACCGGAGGCCATGATTCAACTCAACGACAACTATACTGCCTCGTTCCTGAAAGACAAAATAGCACAATCGTTACTTTAAAAAAATCGCCAGAGTAGTTCCTTCATAGACCCCTAAATTGGCATCCCGTACCTGCTCCATTACCGGCCGCAGAGAGCAGGTAGCTTCGTCAATACAATCATCACACTTTACATAAAAGTGCAGTGAAACGCAGGGTGTGGGTGCAATAGGGCCGTCTATGACACGAATGACCTGAGCAAAATTGACTCGGGCGGGTTCTACTCTCAACATATACCCCCCCCCCTTGCCTTTTTGACTGGATAATATACCGTGATTACGCAATTCTAATAGAATAGCCTCTAAAAATTTTTTCGGTATATTTTCTCGTTCGGCAATGTGGGAGATCAAAACCGGACCTTTACCGAACTCTTCAGTCAAAACCTTCAAGGCTTTGAGGGCATATTTGGCTTTTTTAGAAATCATAAGTGTTCATAATATTGAGTGTGAACTCCGTCGGAAAAGGAACAAATGTACTTCTTTAATGGATATTTTTACTATTATCTCTAAAGAGTTTTTCAGAATACAACTACTCCGATTATTCCGTGTATTTAATTTCTTTTTAACTCAACCGATCTTTAAAACTCTCATATCCATACGTTTTTACTAATCGAAAGGTGTCATCAGTTTGCCAAATCCCGATAGAAGGTAAATTTACGCCGTTAAATGTAGTGGTTTTCACCATGGTATAATGAATCATATCCTCAAAAACCAATGGATCTCCTACTTTCAAGGGTTGCTCAAAGGAGTAATCACCCATAAAATCCCCCGCCAAGCAAGTCATTCCCCCCAAACGATACGTCGGTTTTCCGGCCACGGGTTCATGATACGCGCCCAAAATACGCGGTTTATAGGGCATTTCAAGGGTATCGGGCATATGCGCCGCAAACGAAGTGTCCAAAATAGCTACCTCTATTCCCTGACTTTCCAATATATCTAAAACAGTAGAAGTTAGGTATCCTGTTCGCCAAGCTATAGCCGAGCCGGGCTCTAAAATCACCTCTAAATTATACTTTTGTTTTAATCGCTTGATCAGGCTGATCAATTTAGGGATATTATACCCTTCCCGAGTCATCAGATGCCCACCTCCCATATTGAGCCATTTCGCCTGATGAAGCAAATCCCCGAAGCGACTCTCCAACGCCTCTAATGTACGCTCAAGTACGTCTGAATCGTTCTCACAAAGTGTATGAAAATGAATACCCTCTATCCCTTCCGGCAATCGGTCTCCAAAGTGATTGCGAGTCACTCCCAAACGTGAACCCGGTACACAGGGATTATACATCTCTGTTTCTACTTCCGAATATTGCGGATTGACACGTATGCCGCATGATACAGTTTTTTCAGGATTAGAATGGTTAAATTGCTCGACTCGTTGTTTAAATCGCTCCCACTGCGATAATGAATTAAAAGTGATATGACTGCTTCGCTCAAGCACTTCGCCAAATTCTTTGTCTTGATAAGCCGGAATATAGGTATGAGATTTATACCCTAAATAGTCATTAATGAGCCTGATTTCATGAAGCGAACTTGCCGTAGCTCCCGGAAGGTATTCTTTGACAATCGGAAACGCACTGAACATGGAAAACCCTTTTAACGCCAAAATAATTTGGCACTCTGCTTCGTCCATCACAGTACGAATCAATTGCAGATTTTGACGCAAGAGTCGCTCTTCCAATACAAAGCAGGGCGAAGGAATAAGAGAAAAATCAACCGACATAAAACGATAAAGGATAAGTATGAACGGGCAAAGATAAAACTATATCAGGTGCATTATCGTTATTTTTACATCGTTAACAGATAACTTATGACCATCGGATTAGTTCTTTCAGGAGGAGGTGCCCGCGGAATAATGCACTTGGGAGTCATTAAGGCATTAGAGGAAACAGGCATTCAGCCTGATTTTTTAGCCGGTACCAGCGCCGGGGCGATTGCCGGAGCCCTGATTTCATACGGATATACCCCTGACGAAGTACTCAATCTGTTAGTCAAAACCAACTTTCTGAAATACCTCCGCCCATCCTTTAACGGACCGGGAATATTGCGTATTGATAAAACAGAGGAACTTTATCGGGAGTTTTTACCGCATAATTCTTTTGAAAAATTAAAAATACCGCTCACTGTGGCGGCGACGGACATTGAAGCCGGCGAAACAGTCTATTTTGACTCGGGTGAATTAATTAAGCCGTTGATGGCATCGGCTTGTCTTCCGGGAGTTTTTGAGCCGATTCGCTTTCGAAAGAGATTATTTGTAGACGGGGCCGTCCTCAACAATTTACCCATTGAACCACTGATTGAACGAAAAGCTGATTTTATTATAGGAATTAATTGTAATCCTTTTGCTTATGACAAACCCATTCGCTCAACTCGCAATGTGATAGAACGAAGTTTGATGCTTGCCGTAAGAAACAAAACCCAAGAAAGACTGCGCCAATGCCATTTGGTTATAGAGCCTAAAGAAGTAGGTCGTTATGATATTTTTGACGTACGGAAAGCACGCGAAATATTTTCAGTTGGTTATGGGGCATTGAAAAAATCCGAAAAATTTTCGTCCCTACTTAAATCTTTAAGTTCCGGCACAACTTTTACCATTCCTCCAAAATAGACCAATCCCCCTTTTTTAAAGACCAAATACTCCTAAACGTGCAAAAATGATGTTGCAAATAGTAATCTTTTTTAAATTTTTTATTGTACTTTTTAAAGAATTTTTCTATTGTTATTCTTCTTTCACACTTAAAATTCGTCACCCTGAAACGATACTTAAACGTACCGAAATACTTAGAATATTCGCTTAAAAACCAGTTTTCCAACAAAAACTTCTTTTTAAAATCCCTCTTTTTTATATATAATATTTGGCCGAAAACATGAATCACTTAAAAAACAGAGTATTTGATTTATTATATTATTTGATTTATTTTTACGGACAGAATTTTCTTAACCTAACTAAATCCCCTATGAACAAAAATTATACCTCTTCTTCGTATTTTTTACTTTCCAACCCATAACTATTCGAATGGGAAGAAATGTGGCAATTGGCTAATCTCTTACAAGTTAGAACCTTATAGTAATACTCCGGCAAAGTTGGTTATTACTGCTATTATATTTCGGCTATCGAGATTAGCGCTCGTTTGTATTTGTGCTTATGCAGTTTTATTAATAATACATGTTTCACTTATCTAACCAAACTAAATCAAATCAAACATCCTTATGAGGAAAATTCTATTTCTGAGCTTCCTGTTGGTATGTGCCGGTTGGGTCAATATAATGGCTCAAGATCGCAAGATTACAGGAAAAGTTACCTCGGCAGAGGACGGGAGTGCCTTGCCGGGCGTGTCGGTCGTAGTAAAAGGGACATCGAAAGGGGTAAACACCGACGGTAGCGGAAGCTATTCTATTGACGCCCCCGCAAGTGCCACTTTAGTATTCAGTTTTGTCGGTACACTTACCCAAGAAATTGCCATAGGCAATCGTACCTCTATCAATGTTTCATTGGCTGCTGATACCAAACAACTGTCTGAAGTAGTAGTAACGGCAGTAGGTATTCAACGCGATAAAAAAGCGTTAGCGTTTGCGGTTTCCAATGTAAAAGGTGCCGACCTGCAACAACGCTCTGAACCTGACCCGTTGCGGGCATTGAGCGGTAAAGTTCCCGGCGTTAATATCACTGCCGGTAACGGAGCTCCCGGTGCAGGTACCCGTATCACTATTCGCGGTAATAACTCATTCACCGGTAACAACCAGCCTCTTTTTGTAGTGGACGGTATTCCGTTTGATAACGGAGTAAACTCAACTCAGGGCTATAACCAAAACACGGTTACCTCTAACCGTGCTTATGACATTGACCCTAACAACATTGAGTCAATGACCGTATTGAAAGGTGCAGCAGCTTCGGCATTGTACGGTTCACGTGCGGCTAACGGGGTAATTGTGATCACGACCAAAGCCGGCAGCAAATCAGCTCGTAAAGGTTTGGAAGTGACGTATAATTCTTCTTATTCGGTTGAAAAACTGTCTTCGATTCCTGACTATCAAGACACTTATACGCAAGGCTCTAACCAAACGTATAACGGTGGGTTTATCGGTAACTGGGGAACTGTTTTTCCTTCTGAAGTAGATCGTATAAATGCCGCATTGGGTTTTGAGCGCTATTCTAAAGTGGTTGACCCGGATTATCCTGCCGGAACCATTCCTCATCCATTGGTAGATGCCACAGTTCCTTACGGTGCCGCCCGTTACCAATCGGCCTTTCCTGAATTATTGCAGGCTAATGGCCGTGGTATAGCTGTTCCGTTACAACCTTACGACATTATCGGCGGCTTCTTCCGTACCGGTAAAGTGGTTGAAAACGGCGTTCAAATCAACTCAACCGGTGATAAAACTTCGTTGAATGCGTCTATTTCCCGTACCAAAAACGAGGGGATCGTTCCTAATTCATTTACGGAAAGAAATACGATCAGCTTCGGTGGTAACGCTACCTTAGCCAATGGCCTCAACGTCAGCGGTAGCGTGGCTTATACACGTACCAATCAACAAAGTCCGCAATCAGGTGCCGGTTATTACGCTGACTACGGCGGATTGGCCTCTGCCGGTTCTATCTACAGCCGTTTATTTTATCTGCCGCGTAACTTTGACTTAAACGGGTATCCTTTCGAAAACCCGGTGGATGGTTCAAACGTATTCTACCGTGCCTTGGATAACCCGCTTTGGACCGCTAAATACAACCTTTATAACTCATCCGTTAACCGTGTTTACGGTAACATGGCATTGAGTTATGACGTTACTCCTTGGTTGAACCTGACCGCCCGCGGTGGGTTGAATACCTATTCTGAGATCCGTCGCAACACCATTCGTCCGGGCGGTACCTTCCAGCCTCTGGGAGCAGCATCCCGTCAGGACTTGACCAACACCGAGGTTGACTTTACGTTCTTGGCTACTGCTCAACACGATTTCAGTGAGAAGTTCAACGCAAAATTGTTAGTAGGTTTTAACCCGAATGAGCGCAGCTACTCTGAATCAGGAGTATCAGGTTCACCAATCATTGATGCTAACGTAATGACGACAGGTGCCACCTTGAGCCAAACTGCTTATGAATATTCGCGCAAACGACGTCTTTACGGAATTTTCTCTGAGTTAACGTTAGGTTATAGTAACTATGCCTTCTTGACAGCTTCGGTACGCAATGACCACTCATCTACCTTACCGGCTGCCAATAACAGTTATTATTATCCGGCGATTTCTGCATCTTTCATTTTCACCGATGTTTTCAACCTTCCTAAAAACATCATTAACTTCGGTAAAATCAGAGCTAACTACGCGATGGTAGGTAAAGATGCCGATCCTTATCAAGTATTTACGGCCTACAATCTCGGACGTACCTTCTATAACGGAACAGCAATTTCGGTGGCGACCCTTCCGAGCCAATTAAATAATATTGCTCTGAAGCCTGAGTTTACGACAGAAGTTGAATTAGGGACTGAACTGCAATTCCTGAACAACCGTATCGGTATCGATTTGGCCCACTTTGATCGGGTATCTACTGATTTGATTGTAACTCGTCAGTTACCGAACACCACCGGTTTTAACACGGAAATCACCAATGCCGGTAAAATCTCGAACAAAGGATGGGAATTAGGTTTAACATTGGTGCCGGTAAAATTGCGTAACGGCTTTACTTGGACCTCTTTTGTGGCTTATACTCGTATTCGCTCCAAAGTGGAAGATGCCGGCCCGGGCGGTGAGATCTTTATCGGCGGTACCGGTCTGTCTTCTTTGGGTACTATCTTCCGCAACGGTTTGCCTTACGGACAAATCATCGGTTCGAAGAATGCCCGTGACGAAAACGGTAATTTGCTGATCAACCCAAGCACCGGTCTGCCAATCCGTGCGGCACAATCTTCTATCATCGGCGATCCTAACACAAAATATACCGTAGGTTGGACCAACACCGTGTCATTCAAAGGTTTCAATCTGAATATTCTGATTGATTACAAAGCAGGCGGAAGTTTATTTTCCTCTACAGCCGGCTCCTTGTTATTGCGCGGTCAGTTGAAAAACTCAGAAGATCGCGAAGGTATGCGCGTGATTCCGGGCGTATTGGGCGATCCTGCTACTTACAAGCCTTTATTGGGTGATGACGGCAAGCCGATCAAAAATACGATCGCTATGTCGGCGTTCCAGTATCACTTCTCAGATGGCTACGGCGCCTACGGTGCGGATGAAGTAAACATCTACGATGCTTCAGTGGTACGTTTACGTGAGGTTTCTTTAGGTTACGATGTACCGAAAGTTTTCCTGAAAAAATACCTGAAAGTATTCGGCGGGCTTCGTGCTTCATTGTCGGGACGTAACCTTTGGTTCAAAGCACCGAATATGTTACCCGGATTGAACTTTGACCCTGAGGTATTGTCAAACTTCTCTGATTCAAACATTCAAGGATTTGACTTAGGGGTTTCTCCATCTACGCGCCGTTTTGGTATTAACCTTACGGCCACATTCTAAGTGTAGAAATAGGGAGTAGGGAGGATCATTCCTTCCTACTCACTGTTAAGTTTTCATCAATCACTCAAAAGACAAAACAAATGACTTATAAAAATATAGTTAAAACCCTGTCGTTAGCCGGAATCATTGCCGTAGCAAGTTCTTGTAAAATGACAGAGTTAGACATCAACAAAGACCCCAACCGTCCTTCGTCAGGGTCATTGGCGCTCCTGCTGCCGGTAGCCGAGAACGCGGCTATCAATGCCTACCAAGCGGTAAACGGCAGTGCTATGGGTTTTGCCGGCCTTTGGTCGGTATCTGACTCCTATAACTTAAGCAATACCTCTTTTCAGGGAACATGGAATGCGGGTTTTCAAAGCCTTCAAATCATTGAAGAAATGTTGAAAGCTACCGAAGACGGTAAAAATCCCCGCTATCGCGGTATCGCTTTGGTACTGAAAGCTTATTCCGTAGGAAACTATGTAGATATGTTCGGTGATATGCCTTATTCCGAAGCATGGAAAGGAAATGCCGCCGAACCCAACAAAGCGCCTAAATTTGATAAGGATTCGGATATTTACGAAGACCTGCTTAAACTGTGCGATCAGGCAGTTGCAGAACTTGCCAAACCGCAAGCCGTAGCCGTAGCTAACGATTACATGGGTGCAGGAAATGCTACGACTTGGACACGTATTGCTAAAACCGTAAAACTGCGTTTGTTGCTTACTTCGCGGAAAGGCCGTGCCAATGGCAATGCCGAGTTGAAAGCCGCTTTTGATGCGGGCGGGTACATTACGACGGCTGCCCAAAACTGGACGTATCTGTATTCTACCCAAGTTTCTCCTTCTGACAACCGCCACCCTTGGTATTATACGTACGCCGGCGGTGGTGACCCTAACTATATCAACCACCAATTGATGGGAGAGATGATTTTGAACAAAGACCCACGTTTGCCTTTCTATTTCTATCGCCAAACCAGCCGGATCTTGGATCAAAACAACCCTACCGATCGCGGTACTACTCCTTTCGGAGGCTCTTACTTGCCGCTTCGTCAAACCTTTTTGGATGATTACAAAAAAGCATTCAACATCACAGGGACGATTCCTGCCGCTGATTTAGCTTATATCGCCGGTTATTTCGGACGCGATCGCGCTGATGTTTCCGGGGCAGCAGCTGACGGTCCTCTGCGTGCCACACCGGGCTGCTATCCGGCCGGCGGCGTTTATTCAGATAAAAGTACTGCTGCGGTAGCCTTGACGGGTCAAGCGGCTCTCAACTACGGCGGGAACGGTCAATGGCCCATCATTCACAGTTGGAATACTAAATTCTATCAAATAGAAGCTATTCTGGACGGAACCGGCGTAACCGGCGATGCCAAAGCCTTGTTTGAAGCAGCTATGCGCGAACACGTAGCCGTCGTAGTAGCCCAAGGTCTGAAGTCAGATCCAAGCAAAGCCAAATCTCCCGCTACTGCAGATATAGACGCCTACGTAAAATCATGGCTCGACTTGTACGATGCTGCCACTACCAACCAAGCTAAACTGAACGTGGTAGCTAAGCAAATTTGGTTCTGCTCTTGGGGTCAAGGAATGGATATCTGGAACTTACAACGTCGTACCGGCTATCCTATCCAAAGTCAATTCAAGCAATTCTCAGTGGGTATTCAAGCTCCTATTTCTAAACCGCCGCGTCAATATGCGTTGCGTTTACCTTATCCGCAATCAGAAGGTGCCTTGAACCCCAATGCCACCAAGTACATTACGGATGTAGTTTTTGACCGCGACCCGATCTTCTGGGATAAAGTCAAAGTGAAGTGGGAATTTTAAGATAATGACGAATTCAGAATGCAGAATGTCGAACTTTACTTTTAACATTCTGCATTCTCCAAACCTAAAGAAAGACAAACAATGAAAAAAACACTTATATATTCATTATCACTCGCGATTTTCCTTTTGGTAGGATGCCGTGATGAATCGCTCAACCCTAATAAACCTTGGGAACCGGGTGTGCATGGTTGGGGCGTTTTTGATGGTGTAGCCGAGGCAAGTAAAGCTAATATTGCCGCTAATGCAAAGACTTTCCCGCTCACCGGTCAGGATGCTGCTAAAATTGACTTCAAAATCCGTTGGGTGTCTTTGGACAATCAACTGACAGTTAATAAGATCGTTATTAAAGTAGATATGATTGAGTCTTATACAGATCCTGACGGAAACCCCAAAACGGTTTCTTTGGGCAGTGGCGGTAAAGTAGTAAAAACCATTGACAGTCCTACCGGAAATCGTCAGTGGAACTCTTTCAGCATTTCTCCTGCCGATATCTACAACCTCTACAAAGATGCAACCGTAAAATACGACAAAGTGAACGCGGTAAAAGTATTCGAAAACCCTAAGCGTCCTCGCCCTGCCGGGGCTCGTTTGGCCGGTGCTGTTACCGGTGCTGCCGCCGATGCTTTTGTAGTAACTTGGGAATTAACCACAACTACCGGATTGGTTTTCAAAGTATGGAACGAAGACAGTATTTGCCTTGACCCAACTCCGGTATCACAGGCTAACGCCAACTGCCGCCTGAACTTTGTAGTGAAATAGTCCTTACTTTTATCCTACTTACAATAGCAGATTCTTCGGAGTCTGCTATTTTTGTTTTATGATTAATTTCCGGCACTGCTCAATGAAAAAAATACTTCTGCTCGTCTGTGTAAGTGCGTCGGTTTTGGCTCAGACTAAATTGACCTACTATGAGCATATTCAACCCATCATTGCCAAAAACTGTGTTGTGTGTCATCGCCCGGGCGGTATCGGCCCTTTCAGCCTTTTAACGTATGAGGATGTTGCCAAACGATCCAAGTTTGTAGCCAAAGTGACAGAGATTAAGTTTATGCCTCCTTTCCCGGCCGATAAAAGTTTTCAGCATTACGCCAATGAACGCGGACTGAAAGACGAAGAAATAGCACTGATTCAGCAATGGGTGGCGCAGGGAAGTGAGGAAGGGAAGAAGCCGAAAGCTAAGGGCAAAGGGCAAGGAGATACCTCCTACGTCGGTATGACAAAGAATCGTCCACCTGATTTGACCCTGAAAATGCAGAGTGCTTTTACGGTACCCAATACAGGGATAGAAGAGTTTCGATATTTTCACGTACCTACCGGGCTAACGCAGGATGTGATGGTGGAGGCCATTGAATTTTTGCCCGGTAATCGTAAAGTAGTGCATCATAGCCGAGTGATGGTAGATACCAGCGGACGAATGGGCGGTTTGGAAGGAATGCACGGTGCCGATCCTAAATTGACCGAATTTCAACGGATTCCAATGGCCGACGAGTTTCTTTATGGTTGGGTACCCGGAAATGACCGAATTCAATTTCCCGAGGGTGTAGCAAAAAAAATCAGCGCCAACTCCAATCTGATCTTATACCTGCATTATTCTCCTTCGGCCACTGTTCAAACCGACCAATCAGAAATCAACCTGTACTTTTCTCAAAAACCCGTAGAGCGGGAAGTCAAATCACTCATTCTGTATGAGCAGCACATTACCAACCCTCCGTTTCTGATAAAAGCCAATGAGAAATCTACATTTTACATGAGTACTCAGCCCCTAAAAGAAGATATATCGGCTATCTCTATTTTACCGCACATGCACTATTTGGGCAAAACTTTCAAAGCCTTTGCCATTACTCCCGATGGTGATTTAGTACCTTTTATCAAAATTGACAATTGGGATTTCAATTGGCAAATGACCTACCGGTTTGACTCTTTATTGCGCGTTCCGAAAGGCTCGGTTATTTTGGCGGAAGCCTCCTATGATAATACAGAAGAAAATCCGCTGAACCCCTTCAAGCCGGCCAAAGATGTGGGTTTCGGCTGGAATACGACTTCCGAGATGATGGAATTGGTCATTTATTACGTATCGTATCAGCCCGGCGATGAAAAAGTAAAGCAGGTTGCCAACCCCAAAGAGGAATAATTTCGGTTTAAGATTTATACAAAACAGTTCGGTCCACTTTGGCAGGCAATGGCCCTACCGTACTGATTTTCAAGGCTGCGATATTGGCTCCTGCCTGTGCACACTCCGCGGGTGATTTACCGTCCAACCAAGCTGTCAAAAATCCCGCCCAATACGAATCTCCTGCTCCGGTGGCGTCTTTGACCTCAATAGGGCGGCCCGCAATCTCTACGCAGTCTTTTCCGTAATTCGAGGAAACAATACTGCCTTTGCCGCCCAATGTCAGGCAAACCAATTGTGCCCCCATCTCGTGGAAAGCCGCAATAATTGCCTCATTGTTTAACGCCTCTCCGAAAATTCGTTCCGCATCATCTTCACTGAGTTTTAAGAAGGCTCCGTTTTGGCAGTAACTTTTGATGATTTGCAAAGCCGAAACCCGATCAGGCCAAATAGAAGGGGCATAGTTTGCATCTAAGCTTACGATGCATCCGGCGGCTTGTGCACGCGCTGCGGCCTGTACAATGGCACTTTGGGCGGGATCCTGACTCAAGGCAAAGCAGGTAGTATGAAAAAAAGAAGCATTTTGAAGTAATTCGTCCGAAATATGCGCCGATTGAATCATGCGGTCGGCGGTACGATAAGCAATAAAATCGGGAGTCCCTTTTGTACGCGATACCAGTACAATACTCGTAGGAGAAACCGTTTCCTGCGCAATAAAAGCAGTATCTACGCCGGTTTCCGCTACTTTTTCAATGAGGTAATTACCGAGGTTATCATTGCCTACACAGGCTACCAGAGCGGTAGTATTGCCCAAGCGGGCCATATTGGCTGCTAAATTGGCCGGGCTTCCTCCCTGAAAACGTTTAAAGATCTCGGTATCCCAAAGGCTTTGGGTAAATTCCGTTCCGATTAAGTCTGCAAGAAGTTCTCCCGCGGCCACTAAGGCATATTTTCGATTCATCATAGGTTGTAGGAAAGAGATTGCAAGTTAGGAAGGGTTTTGAGATTTGCAAAAGTGAAATAATGTAGAAATTGGGCTTTCCTCTTGACAGACTGTTGTAAGAATGTTTATTTTACATTGATATTATAAGCCTCCATAGCTCAGTTGGTAGAGCGGCGCATTCGTAATGCGTAGGTCGCAGGTTCAAGTCCTGTTGGAGGCTCGAATAATTTATTATATCTCTTTGATTATCAAAACAATTAAAGAGATATTTTTATTTAAAAATTATCTCGTTGTCGGTTTGGTTGTCGGTTTTCAAAAACAACCTTCTTTTTCTATCTTTTGTTTTTCTCCTATAAACTTTCCAAAGAGTTCTTTTTCTTCCTTGAATCATGAGGAAAATCATTAGATAAATTTCCTTTTCTTTCCTTGTACGCTTATTAAACTTTCGATAGGTTTGAGACCCCTTGATATTATCTGTTTATTTGAAACGAATTATGAGTGCTGAAAAAAGTCCTATCCTTAATAACCCATACGAAGTACCTATTTATCATTACGCCACAATTGCTACGGGTGAGGAAAAGGGAGCCTTAGACTATACCAACGTTATTAAAGGCCGACCCATTTTTAGCCCTGACTTAAGAGGTAACTCAATCCCTCTTGGAAAGAAAAGAATTTCAGTATAAAGGCAAGACCAACCTCCCTAAAATCGAACCTCACCGTCTCAAACACCTTATTCTTGAAGATTTAGAACGATATGGTAAAATAGGGGGATTCATGATAGGTAAAGAAATTCCCCAACTGACTGTCAAAACCGAATTAGATAAAATGGCAGCTAATAGTAATCTCTTAAGAGAAGGAATAAATAAGCACACTAAATATTCTATCAACGGAAATCATTAAAAATTGATTAATTGTTGATAGAATGCTGATAGAGTATTTGTAAAACGCTGATTTTCATTATCTTCTATCAACATTTTCTACCAACAAAATCAAGACTATGTTGAGGGAGCGTCAATAGAACAACTCATAAATAGCTAAAAATAAGTAATATGAAATTTTATGTTGGTGTAACAGATAATGATTGGTTTAGATTTTTACGAAGATTACGACCGGAAGATATAAATTTCTGGCAACCAGGCGGATCAGTAAGATTTAAAGCTATCGAATATGGTGCCCCTTTTTTATTCAAACTAAAAAGTCCAAATAACAAGATAGCAGGAGTAGGTTTTTTTGCTAATCATTCGTTCCTTCCAGTATCAGTAGCATGGGATACATTCGGTTTTGGGAATGGATGTGAAACATTAGAAGAGCTACAAAGAAAAATTTATGGCTACCGAAAGGATAATCATCCAAATCCCCAAATTGGCTGTATCACTCTTAGTTCATCAATATTTTTTGATGATTCAGATTGGATAGATGCTCCTGAAAATTGGGCTAATAGTATAGTTCAAGGAAAAACTTATGATACATCTTCTGAAATTGGCGAAAAAATATGGAATAAGGTTGAATTATTATTGCTTCGATATGAAACAAATTATCAGAATGTGAATAAAATTATTTCTCCTTCTGAGGTCAATGAACAACAGCCTCGTTATGCTCAAGCCCTACTTAGTCGAATCAGATTAGGTCAAGGAGCGTTCCGTGTTTTAGTTACCGAAGCGTATGAGCGCAAGTGTGCAATCAGTGGTGAAAAAACTTTACCAGTATTGGAGGCTGCACATATAAAACCTTACAAAGATGAAGGCCCACATAAAGTCTCTAATGGAGTCTTACTAAGAGCAGATTTTCATAAACTTTTCGATAATGGATACTTAACCATTACAAAAGACTATGAAATAGAAGTCAGTGGACGAATTAAAGAAGAATTTGAAAATGGGAAGGAGTATTATCAGTATCATGGTAAATCCCTCATTTATCTACCCAAAGAGGAAAAAAATCGTCCTAATTTTGAGTACATCGATTGGCATAATCTGAATATTTATAAGGGATAAATGACAACTATTCAAGAACTGACCGAGCTTGTTAAACACTTTCGAGACGAAAGAGACTGGGCTCAATTTCATACAGGCAAAAACCTTGCTATTTCCTTAAATGTGGAATCAGCTGAATTACTGGAGCTATTTCTCTGGAAAAATAGCGATGAGGTGAACATCGAAAGTCTTAATGCTGAAATTGCCGATGTTTTTTATAATCTTTTGCTAATCGCAGATAAGTTTAAGGTTGACCTCAATGTTGCACTTCTCAAAAAATTGGAAGAAAATGCACACAAGTATCCTATTGAAAAGGCAAGGGGAAAAAACCTTAAATATGATGCTCTTTGAAAAGGAAATTTAGCCAAACAAGGTACCAAAAAACAGGCCGAACGCACCCTTAAAATCGAAATAGACGAAGAAGCATTTGATCGCCTCTACGGGTTTATATCGCACCCCATTCCCTACTACAAAGGCCGTCGAGTAGCAGTACGGGTAATCAGCCAGTTTGGCGAGGAAAGTACAAAAGTATTAATAATGAAGTAGAGTGGCACTAAATACTTTTTTCTCTATTTCTTACTCAAATATTACATCTAAATATGTAAATATGGACGAAGAACTGCCATTCCTAAAATTGTCTGACCGTGACCCGGCAGAACAGGAAAAAACCGAGGCTCAAAAGTTTATAGAAAGGTGGAGCCGCACCCCCGCCCCGCAAACTCGCCCTGAGAGTTTCCCCGACCTTCCTTTTGGTGTACAATTTGCATCTACCGTAGCCTTGTGTAGAGCAGGTAAATTATTGATGGAAAGAAACGGCACCCAGCCAACCTACGAGGAGGTACTTACTTTTATTGATGATACCCCTGAGTTTAGAGAACTATATTACAAGGGCGGGTTGATTGAAACAAGACCAACCAAAAACACAAGGTAGCCCCAAACCGATCCGCAAACGCATTTTATCAAAAGACAACTGTTGAACTACTCACATCCTTTATATTCAGGAGCTGTTTTTTTATGATTCAGCTATGAAGATTTAATACCTAATAAATTTTCATAGGAATTTCTGCATATAATTTCGTTTTTTAGGGCCAAAAGTTGTGCTTCCTGTTTGATAATCAGCTTATTACCTGTTTGGGCTGAGGCGTACCTCCCACTCAGCGCTCTTAAACCTCTCAATCAATGCCAACTTCTGAGGAGAAATAGTTTCTCCCAATGGAAATAAGAGCAAATCCCCCTTATTCATCAGGTTTTGTATGGACTTGCGAGTGTTGTTTGCCGGATTGCTCCATTGATTACGGACCCGTTTTGCGCGCCTTGCGTTCTCTGAAATGTCATCATGCTTGCGTTTATTTATTCTGCGTTCTTGATCTAACTTTTCGGCCAAATCGGGGTTTTTCCTAACCGTGTTTTCGCCCACAAATTTACTTCCCTTTTTTTGACCCGAAATGTCAACCCCAGTTATTAGGCAATGTGTAACGTTTTGTAACTTTAATAGTGCAAAAACGTTACAGTCTGCTACCTCCTCATTGTTGATTTGGGGCTCTTCAAACCATGCAAAAACGTTACAATTTTGTTGCATCAACCTATCACAAAACCATGCAAAAACGTTACACTTTTCGAGTTCGTCCCATTTCTCAATAACCTGTTTTTTGAGGGCGTCCTTTTGGTTTTGAGTACCGTATTGCCCCACTAATTCTAAATAATTCTTTATTCTGTCATTCCTCTTCCATCGTGGCAGTTCCTTCCAATAGTAGGGGTTTTTGGCGTCGTGGTAGAATAATTTTTGTTTTTCGTTTAGCAGGGCTTCGTCTATATCCTCACAAAGCAAAATATCATCAAAACGGCTGACAAGTTTATGGCCTAAATTTTCAAGTACTGCTACGTTTGTCAAGTCCCAAAGAGTATTGGCCCCGGTACCCTCCAAGTCAATACTCCGCAGCGTTTTATTTTCTATCCGTATTAGATTACCGAGGTCATTTTGCAAACCTTTGTCATAAATCTTTATACGATAGTTGGATAAATCCGCCCGTTTGCCGTTACCTACGCCCTTCTTGTCTTTTATGTACTCAAAAGGTACTCGCCAGTTATAGCAGATTATACGGCTAATAATTTCTTTAACGGGGAGGTGAGGAGAAATATTGACTCCGTACTCCAGCCCTAAAATTTTTGCTTCTTTGGGGTCGAACCCTAATGTATTTGACAGTTCAAAGATTATTTGCTTAATGGCCCAAAATGGAAAATCGTTGTAATTGTCCTTATTCCCGTTCCAAAGTTGGTGAAGTGATCCGCTGATTTTTACCTCATCACCCAGGACTAAAATGTCCATATTCTTATACTTGGAATGTTGGCTTATTATCTCGTCGTCTAAAACCCTTTTTACAAATTTGAGTAAGGGATTTTCAAGAATTGCCTTGCTGAATTTCGGTGAAAAAACAACTATATTTGTATAATCAATCATTTTCTAAGTGGTTGAAATCGAACATTAAAAGGAAAGGGAGCGCCTAAATGAGCACTCCCTTTTTTGTTCTTTCCCAAAAATGTAAGGGTAGGCCGGGGATTCGCCGCCGCCCGTTTGTTTGGGCAAAACCCGCCCCCCCATCTCTTAGAGAGATGATTTGTATAAGGGATTCCTTAAAAAAATTGGGGGAACTTTTAAGGGAAGAGGGAGATTAAAAGGAAGATTAACGGGTGAGCCCTGAGGCCAAATACAACAGGCGTGTTTTTTCCTCTGCTATTCTACTGAGGAGATCCGTTATGGTGATAATTTCCTCACGAATTCTACCCACTTCTTCGGGGTTCATATCGAATTCAAACCGGGGTTTGTCGCAACCCTTGTCAAAATCCATTGAAACAATACTGCCTACCTTCATCGTAATGAGGGATAATAGGGATTCTTCAAGCACTGCTACCTCTGCCAAAATTAGAGGGCGTGTAAGGGTAATTCCCATGAATTGGGTGTTCATAACTATTTATTGGTTTCTAAATTGATTGGTTAAAAAGTCCTCTACATACTTCATACGCGGCTGGGTATGTTCTTTCCAAAATCCCCAAAAGACAAACACCCGCAGCAACTGTTTATTTACACTGAATGCCATAGCTACCAGCGACTTTTTGTTGTTCCCTTCGTCAATATCGCCCGAATAAAAATTACGGCTTGCAGAGCATTTTTGGAGCCCTGTTTTAAAGGCCGTTACCCTGCTGACCTGTCGAGAGGTCAAAATCTCCGATACGCCAAAGTGCCGATACTTGTCTTCTACCCTTACAGGATCGAGCTGCAGCTCGTCGGGGAGCCGAGCGTTTCCCTTGGTTTTTTGATAATAATTGGTTTCGAGGTGTAGTGCATACTCATACACTTCATACCGGGCAGTGAAAGAATTTGCCCCTTTTACCTGTGCCTTTGTCATAGGGTCAGCCCTCCGCGGCTACGGTAGTTTTTATCCGTTGAATAGAGTTGAGCAGATCACTTTCGCGGTACAAGACCCGTCGCCCTTGCCGATGAGCCGGTATAACTCCCTCTTTGGTTCGACTCCAAAGAGTAACAATGTTGATTTTCAGGAATTTTGCCGCCTCTTTGCGGCTGAGAAGTTTCTCCGACGGGGGAGCGGTGAAGGTTGGGAGGCGTTTGTCGAGCACAGCCTCTACCGATTCGGCCACCATTGCGGCCAGTAATTCGGGGGTAATTTGAATGAATTGAATTTGCATCGTCGTGTCGTTTTGTTTAATTACAATGACGACACAAAGAAAATAGGGGGAAGGGTGAAGGGAAAGGTCAGGGAATTCCCTAATTTACTCAAAAAGATTTAAACCGATTCGTTTAGAGAATTCTTCAACCTTTTTTACTGAATGCGCTTCTTCTTTCTGACTAAAGTATTTTATAACGGTCTTTAAATCATTTCTTACACCTCTTTCTTGGCCTGGAGTCATTTTATCATTGATTATTAGTTTCACCCGTCGAATCGCCTTTTTAAAATCTTCTTCGGTTTTCCCATACTTTCTAACTAAACTTCGATAATACGCAATATCATCCATTGAGGAATTAGGTTTTCCTATTTTTTCTACCATGAAATAGTCAACAAATAGATATTGGGAAGCAGTGATTGAATTAGCATCAAGTGGATGCAAATTAAAGTTTTGATTCTTAGTTAGAATATCCTCAAAGTCGGAAATGTTATTTTTCTTTTCTTTAACGGCTTTGTTCAATCGTTTTACAAATAGCCCTGAAAAAAAATCCATCACGACTTTATGCCTATCCTGTTCTTTAGTAATCCCATCATATAGTAACTTTACCCCTTCCGCTATGTTTTCCTCAAAATTATACCCTATACTAAACCATACACTGGAGATTGAATCAAAGCCACATTGTAATTCTTGGTTATATCCTTTTTCTAAATAGCTTTTCCATTCACTTTTAGGCCATTTTGCCAAGTCTTTCTCTATATTTTTCCTAATGTCAATTGGAGTCATTTGATTAGGATACCATTCTACAAATATTTTTATTTCATCATTATTTTTAGGATAAATGGAAATGTGATCAAAGTGCCATTCCAGAATTCCTAAATGATTTAACCTTGAAGAGGGAAGTGATTGTACTTCCAATTTAATGTCAAACCGTTCTTGCCACCATTTCAGTTTTTTGCTGTAGTCGGTGATTGCTTCAAATTCTTTTACCTGTTCGGCAGTAAGTATTTTTTCCATTTACAAGGGGAGGTTTAGTTTTTCAAATTCAATCCATACAAATCCTGATTCCTCCGCCTCCACAGATGTATTCAAATAACTCCTCGTCTTCATTCTCACAGCATTGCGGAAGACCTGCTATTTTTAAATAGCGTTTTCGGGGTTTACTGAAATACTCCTCAAACTTGTCAAAATATTCGCCTACCAAATCCATAAACAGCAGATCCTTTTCATTGCCTGACAACTTAGCCGCTTCGTAAGATGCCCTAAATTCAGCAATAACCTTTTTCTTTTCCTCCATAGGTACCCCCTGAAATCGGTAGTAATATTGACTTGCTAATGATTGTTTCATGGTTTAGGCCGCTTTGTCAAAAGACAAATGAATTTTTAGCTTTGGCGCGTCCAATAATTGACTCAACTTTTGGAGATTTTCGTTCCGTTTGTCCACGTACTGCCTTACATTGGCGTCGTTAATACCGGCGGCCCGGTATTGCTCAATGATTTCGGTGTCCATTTCAATCAACTGAAACAACTTAGCCACGGCGGCCGCGCGTTGTTCGGTATTCAATATCAATTCATTTACACTTTCCATACGTTAGGCCGCGTTTTGGTTCTTCCATTGTATTTCAACCCCCAACGGTTGCATAAGTAATGCCAATTCGCCTAAATATTGCCCCCTACGATATTCGTATTGTTCAATGACAAAGGCATCGGGTTCGGGACGGTCCGCCGCGCGGTCGTTACGATGTATTTGTAAGGTGCCGTTGATTTGCTCAATCAATTCAATGAGTCGCATAATTCGGCTGCTGCGGTCGGTCGGTTGTCGTTCCATTAATTAAGCTGCGTTTTGAACTGGCAAGTCAGTTACGTGAAGAATCGCATTTTGAGGCTGTACGGCGTAAATGGTCGCTTCTTCCAAAGTGACAACGGCCAACGTATCACCTGCCGCGTTTACAAACTCCACTTCATAGAGTCCGCCACCGTCGTAAACAAACGCTACCGTTCCCACATCGCCACGATGCAATTGTTCATTAGGTAAGTCAATCAATAAGGCTACTAATTCCGTTTCTTGAAACATAATTATTTTTTGGTTGGGTATGCTGTTACTAATCTTGGTTCGTTTTGTTCAGATTGAATAATCCACACGCTCAATAATTGATAGGTTCGTCCGTTGGGAGCGGTTATTTCTCCCTGTACTACGTATTTGATACCGCGAGGTGTTGGTTCTGTTTTGATTATTGTCCCCGTTTTAGCAAGGGTTTGTAATGCCTCTGCAAGAACATTACCATTTTCTGCTCTATAACCCGCCATTTCATAAAATGCCGCCTTTCCTTTATTTTGCGGGTGGTAGCCATCAAGTAAGTATTTGACTACTTTTTCCGAAGGCACTACCGCCAATTCTGCGTTAGGTAATGTCATACTGCCTTCCTGAATGGGTTTTGTTGGCGTTGTTGCTCCCACACCTCCGCCATTTTTTGGGCGTGTTGTTTGGGCGTAAATTTGATGTATTTCAAAAACACACTTTCGGTTTTGTGTCCTGTCACCTGCATAATTGAGTAGGCAGGTACACCCATCGCATACTGATTCGTCGCAAACGAACGGCGGCACGTATGCGTACTTATTAACTCATATTTGGGTTTCGTCAACGTTACCCGCTTACCGCCTTTGGTTTTCGTACTTGAAATCTGTTCCTCCAGTTCTGCCAATTTTCCTAACTCTTTGAGAAAAAGATTCATCTTTTGGATGCTGACAGTCGGGGGGAGGCTGTTAGGGGTTTTATCCTGATAACGTTCCCTTATCGCCTTCACCATCGGATGTACCGGAATCCAAACCTCTTTGCTCGTTTTCTTAGTCAGGATATTGATTAACATGTCCCCGTTTTCATCGGTACGAAAATTGTCTTTATGAATCGCGGTTAGATCGCCGAATCGTAAACCTGTCCAACAACCCACTAAGAACAAATCCCGCACCCGTTCCAAACGCGAGTTTTGCGAAAGATCAAGGCGGTAAAGTTGATAGAGTTCATTTTCGTTCAAATAAATGTGGTCTATCTCCTCCTTTACCACTTTAAACCGATTACCTTTAAATCCGTCGTGCTCCGTAATTCCTCTTTCGAGGGCATCATTCAAAAACACTTTCAGATTCTTGATTTGCTTGCCTACGGTGTTGGTGGTCTGTTTTTTCTTATTGGCTAAGTACTCGGTAAAATCATAGTAAAAATTCAAATCAACCCCCGCGAAATCGAGACTGCGATACTTTAACCGGTTAGACGATACAAAGTCTTTGAGATGAGCCAACGTAGCCTTATACGACCGAATGGTCAATTCTGAATAAGGTTCCTGTGTGGTAGGATTCAAACGATTCGGGCGGTCTTTAATAAACTCCTCAATGAAATCGAACAAAGTCACTTTCCCCGTTTTTGTGCCTTTAGAAAGGTTTTCATCGCGGCCTTTAATACTTCTGTCCAACATTAATTTGAAGTCATCCGGCAAAGGATATTGGTTGGCATTATTGGCTAAGTAATTGGAGAAGGCTTGCTTGGCGCGTCGCTCAAAGTCTGACAAAATAGTATCAAGATCGCGAAGTTCAGGAAATTTGCGCCGTAGGCTCTCCACTTTTTTAGGTCGTTGGGTCTTAGTGTCCCAATGTTCGGGAAGGATAGCTTCACCCGTAGGATAAACCAATTTACGATTGGCGTATCGAATCACCAAGTAAATCGGTTCAGGCTTATACGACGTTTGCCGTCTTAAATTGAAGTTGAACTTTGCCATGTCTGAACTGTGAAAATCGAACAAGACAAAGATATAAATTTTCTAAATCGGTTGTCGGTTTGGTTGTCGGTTTTTCTTAATTTGGTTGAATTTTATTAAACTCTATCAAATAACATTCTCATATAATTAATTGATTATCAATACATTTAAAATGAATAAAGTTTCATAAAATTAAACCATTCAAGTCCTGTTGGAGGCTCAGGCAGGTTATCAGCGATTGGCTGACAGCCCGTTTTATTTCAACTGCTTATATTCCCGGCTTTTTTGCCCCGATAAGCCCATAATCCATCTGCGTAGGAAAATAATCGGGAAAAGGAGCCAGGCCGGCGTTGCTGAGGAAGGTCCGATATTCTTTTCGGCTATATGCCCGACCTTTGGTCACCCAAAACAATTGCGCCGAATAGTCTGTTACAGCTAACGGTCCATCCAAGGCATCATTCAGAAAAGCATCGTGAATCCACAACTCCCCTCCCGGTCGAACTGCCTCCGCAAAACGATGAGCAAGCTGTTGGCAGGTTTCCGAAGGCCAATCATGAAACAAACTGGCAGCCAAAAGAAGGTCGGTTTGCGGCAACGCATCTGTCAACATATCACCCGGTTGAAAATTAACTCGATTCTTCACCTCGGCTGCCCCGGGACGGCCGCTTTGGCAAAACGTCTCCAGAATTTCCTTAGCCACTTCCAACACCGCCGGGCGATCAAAAACAGTTGCCGTAGCCAACGGGTTGGCTAAGAGCCATTCGTAGGTAAAATAACCCGTTCCGCCGGCGACATCCAGCAAGTGACCGCTGTGTTTAGGTAACTTCGCTGCCACCAAAGGAGCCAAACCCTGTGCCCGACCGGCCAGCGCCATGGTCAAAAAACGAGCGACTTCGGGATTGTCCATGGGAGAAGGCACATTGCCTTCTTTAACATAGGCAATTCCTTTAGATTCGGATTGAGGCAGGCCGTCGTTACGAAGTCGTTCGGCCATGTCAATAACTCCGGGGTCATTCTTTTCCAAACCCACATAATCAATCAACGTTGGGACAGCACCCTGCGTCAAATGCCTTCCTATAGCGGTCAGCTGAAGTTTCCCTTCTGCCTCATACGCCGCTAATTGCATAGCACACAAAGCGGGAAACAACACCATGGCCGGGCGTTCCCGAAGCCCGATCCGCTTTTGTAAATCGGCCAAAGAAAGCGGTCCGTCGGTAAGATGCTCAAAAACGTTGAGGTGATGCACAGCGGCAATCAGCAGGCGTGAGCTATACATAGCCCGCGCATGACGGGTAATAGGGGCAAGATCAGGAGAAAGGGGGATTGGCATAATTCCATTAGTAAACCGCTAAATTCAGAAATTTATGCAAAATCTTAGTGGTTTCGACTGAAAGCCTTTATTTATCTTCTTCCAAACAGCGTTTTTTAGTAAGTTTGAATGCTACTAACTCCTCACTCTATGAGATTTTATTTACACCTGTTATGGTCGGCTGTTTGTCTATTACCTACGATTACCGAAGCTCAGACCGGCTTCAGTTTAGAGACCGTCAAATCCTATCCGTTTCCCAATGAATTGACCGCTGCCGCCACCGGCTCCCGCATTGCGTGGGCATTCAATGAACAGGGACAACGCAACATTTATGTAGCCGAAGGACCCGATTTCAGCGCCCGCCGCCTGACCAATTATACTCAGGACGACGGACAGGAATTGAGCAGCGCTGCGCTTTCACCCGATGGCAAGTGGGTCATTTACGTGCGAGGTGGCGACCATGGGTCTAATTGGGGAGATGAACTGCCGGTGAATCCAACCTTCAGTCCTACACCTCCCAAAGTGCAAATCTGGGCGGTTCCTTTTTCCGGTGGTGAACCCAAAGCGTTGGGTGAAGGAGAAGATCCGGTCATTTCACCCAAAAGCGATAAAGTTGCTTTTGTGAAAGGAGGTCAAATCTACACGGCTCCTATCGACGGGTCGGCTGCGCCGGCAATGCTGTTTTCAGCCCGAGGCACCAATGGCTCACCCGTTTGGTCGCCCGACGGCAGTCGGTTGGCTTTTCAGTCCAACCGCGTTGACCACAGTTTTATCGGCGTTTTTACCGATGCCCAAACCCCGATTGTTTGGATAGACCCTCAATACAAACGGGACAGTTCGCCACGATGGTCGCCCGATGGCAAAAAATTGGTTTTTGTCAGGACAAACGGGCTGGGAGGAAAACCGGATTCGATTTTGGTCAGAAAACACATTCCTTGGTCGATTGTAACCGTAGAGGTCAGCACCGGACAGGTAAAAACGCTCTGGACAGCGCCTAAAACCCTGAGCGGATCGGTACCCAATACGCACGGCGGCACCAATTTACAGTGGGCGGCCAACCGCATTGTTTTTCTTTCGTACCAAGACGGATGGCCGCATTTGTATTCCATGCCGGAATCGGGTGAAAAGCCGCTGCTGCTGACTCCCGGCAAGTTTATGTGTGAGCATATTCAACTCAGCGCCGACGGCAAAACGTTGGTTTTTGCGGCCAACGCCGGAAGCGACCCATTGGACATTGACCGCCGTCACGTCGTCAAAGTGTCTGTTGACCGAGCAGATATGCAGGTGATGACGCCCGGGGCGGGTTTGGAGTGGTTTCCTGTTCTGACGGGCGACGGACAAACATTGGCTTTTATCAGTGCTACTCCTCAACGCCCTCCTCTCCCCTCTGTCATGCCGGCCAATGGCGGCTCCAGTAAGCAATTGGCAACAGACCGTTTGCCTACAGGCTACCCTGCCGCAGATTTAGTAACCCCCAAACAAATCATATTCAAAGCCGCAGACGGAGTGACGGTTCATGGTCAACTCTTTGAAAAAGCAGGTGGCCCGGCCAAAAAACCGGCCATCATTTACGTACACGGCGGCCCTCCGCGCCAAATGCTGCTGGGATGGAATTATTCGGATTATTATGCCAATGCATACGCCATGAACCAATACCTGGCGAGTCGCGGCTTTGTGGTGCTATCGGTCAATTACCGCTTGGGAATCGGCTATGGGTATGAATTTCACAACGCCAAAAACGGGGGTTCAAACGGAGCATCCGAATACATGGACATCAAAGCGGCAGGAGAATGGTTGGCCAAACAATCCCAAATTGACCCGAAGCGCATTGGCATTTACGGCGGTTCGTACGGCGGATTTCTGACCGCCCTGGCCTTGGGCAAAGACTCGAAACTGTTTGCGGTAGGGGTTGATATTCACGGCGTACACGACCGTACCGTTGAACGTGCCCGCAACCTCGTCGTTCCCGACCAATACGAACGCGCGCCCGATGCCGACCGTGCTTTGGAAGTAGCCTGGAAATCGTCGCCGGTGGCCTACGTCAATACCTGGAAATCGCCGGTACTTTTCATTCACGGCGACGACGACCGCAACGTCCGTTTCAGCCAAAGCACCGACTTGGTACGCCGGCTGGAGGAGTTGGGGGTTCCATTGGAAACAATGGTGATTGTGGATGATACCCACCATTTTATGATGCACGCCAACCAAGTCAAAGTGAACAAAGCCATTGCCGCGTTTTTTGAGAAAAAGTTGTAAGAAATCCTTATTTCAGCAAACTATCCAACGCCAAACGATAAATCGGCGAACTGTTCAGGTACAAATGATGCCCGCCCGGAATGGTGGTTAACTTAGTTTTGACAGGACTTTTAGGGGTGGGCGTTGCTAAAAGAAGGAGGCTGTTTTTGTACGGCACCGTAATGTCTTTCGTTCCGTGAAAAAGGTGGATAGGGCAACGAATATAAGCGAAACAGCTATCGGTTCTGAACTTGTAACGCGTGAGCCATTCGTACGGAAAAATCGGTAACTGTGCGCGTCCCAGCGTCGGAATACTGACATAAGGTGCCTCCAAAATAAGCAAACGCGGGCGATTGTCGGCTGCTGCGCGCGAAGCCATGCCCGTGCCCAACGAATACCCATAGACGACTATCGAGTCTTCGGAAAATTGTTTTTTGAGAAAATCATATAGATACTGAGCATCCCGATGAAGGGCCTCTTCGGAGCGTTTACCCGTACTTTTGCCGTAACCGCGATAATCGTACATCAGCACGTTATAACCTCTGCTCGTAAACCGCTCGGCATACTCGTGGCCCCAACGCGCCAAATTGTCACGATTTCCGTGAAAAAACAACACAATCTGCCCCTGATGCGTATTCAACGTACTGTCTCTCGGAAACCATAAAGCATTTAATCGAACTCCTTTTTCCAGCTCAAAATTGATTTCCCGAAACGGCAATGAAAAATGATATTCGTGATCGACAGCTAAGGGGGTGGGTCGGAATAAAACGAACGGATGAAACGCCCAAATCAGCAAAGCTACTGAAACGTAAGCCATCAACAATCCGAAAAAATAACGAGCTGCTTTTCTCATTTTTTCACGCCAAAAACGCCCGTCGGCTTTTTGAAATACGAAAATAGGTACATTCGGATAGCCAAAATAAGGAGAAAGC
This sequence comes from Spirosomataceae bacterium, assembly GCA_046329125.1. Lineage (GTDB taxonomy): Bacteria > Bacteroidota > Bacteroidia > Cytophagales > Spirosomataceae > Runella. The sequence goes on from JAXLVD010000003.1 coordinate 196,252, forward strand.
CCCGAAAATCAACCTTAAAGCCTTAACTTCGTGGAAATTAACGAAACTTTATCCGGAACAATACCGTTTAAACAGTCCCTATTGATTTCCATCAGATACTATTTTTCCCGAAAATTCGGGGTTTGACACTATATGATTTCAACCGCAAAGAAAAAAGAAACAGCCGTCTTGGTTGCCGTCACCACCCAACGGCAAACCGCTGAACAGACCAAAGAATACCTCGAAGAATTGGCTTTTTTGGCGTCTACGCTGGGCGTACAAACCATAAAGACCTTCACCCAAAAACTCGAATACCCCGACAATCGTACCTTCGTTGGCAAAGGCCGGCTCGAAGACATCAAAGTGTTTGTGGCCGACAACCCCGTAGATATGATCATTTTTGATGATGAACTCATTCCCTCCCAAGTGCGCAACCTGGAAGCCGAATTTAAAGACATCAAAGTGATTGACCGCAGTTTGTTGATTCTTGACATTTTTGTGATGCGGGCGCAAACGGCACAGGCCAAAACCCAAGTCGAATTGGCACAGTATCAGTACATCTATCCGCGTCTGACCCGCATGTGGACCCACTTAAGTCGCCAAAAAGGGGGCGTCGGGATGCGGGGTCCCGGGGAGAAGGAATTGGAGACCGACCGCCGTATCGTACAGGATCGTATTGCCTTTTTGAAGGAAAAACTCGAAAAAATCGACAAACAGAGCATTACCCGCCGCAAAGAACGCGACCGTTTGGTGCGGGTGGCGTTGGTGGGTTATACCAACGTGGGGAAATCTACGCTCATGCAACGGCTGGCCAAAGCGGATGTGTTTGCCGAAAACAAACTCTTTGCTACGGTGGATTCAACCGTTCGAAAAATGGTGTTGGAAAATATCCCCTTTCTGCTGACCGATACTGTCGGATTCATTCGCAAACTGCCTACCACACTCATTGAATCCTTCAAATCAACCCTCGACGAGGTACGCGAAGCGGATATTTTGCTGCACGTGGTCGACATCTCGCACCCTTCGTTTGAAGAACAGATTGAGATTGTGAATCAAACGCTGACGGAAATCAAGGCGGTTGACAAACCTACCATTTTGGTTTTTAATAAAATAGACGCTTATCACCCCAAAGCCGCGGCTTTCGACGAAGTAATAGAAACTCCCGAAGGCGAAGTGGTGATAGAACAAACCAAAGAGATGGTATTGGACAAACTGAAGAAAAGCTACCTCACGGGCAAAGCCGACCATGTAGTGTTCATCTCAGCGCAAAACAAAGAAAATTTGGACGAATTACGGCATACTCTTTTCGAGTTGGTGAAGGATAAACACTTTATGATCTATCCGAATTGGGTCAATATGAATTTCTCCGACAGTTTCCCCTCTGACTTTGATTTTGCGGAATAGTTTTCCGAAATTCGCGCCCAATACGCAAGGTCTTGTAGTTCAAGGGATAGAATAGAAGTTTCCTAAACTTTTGATTCGGGTTCGAGTCCCGGCGAGACCACTAAAAATCCCTCAAATTAAGCTAATTTGAGGGATTTTAGTTTTGTGGGCTAACCGGAAAACTCAATTAGTAAAATCTTTATTAAGTGCCCGTGTAAAAATAGACTTCGCGGTCCGCCGCCGCAATTTTTATGTCTATGCCTTTAATAATCAATAAAATGATAAACTTGAACAGTCTTCTTTAAATCTGCTTAATTACTTATTAGGTTGAACGCATTATCAAAATTTTGATTAACTATTTAACAAATTGTCAAAATATTTATTGGCGACCTTTTGTAACTCCCTGATAAGTAAACAAAAAATGGGCAATTTTTATAAGGTTGCCAAATAAAATTTGGCCTTGCGTTCAACCTGATTACTTATTACCTTCAAGATAAATGATTTAGAATTTGATACTATTTCATTACCCTTCGGCCACTTGGGTAATGGTCAAATGATGCTCGTTTATATAGTTCTTCCGTAAAATTTCGCCCGAGCGAACCCGCGGTAAATCGTGTTTTAACATAGTTGTTTTGCGTCGTGAATTCAATTTTCTCCTGTTTATGTACTTTATGTCAGCATTCAAGGCAACTCAAATACCCTCCCAAAATAACTCCCCGCCTCTTCCATCACCGCCTCTGTATCACCCATTTCTATCAAATAACCTAAAATAAATAACCCCTAGTAAATTCTTCCATCACCGCCTCTGTATCACCCATTTCTATCCCTGCCAACACTTTTGCCAAACGTTTTTTGTATTCTAATTGCATCAAACGGGCAATTTGGATGCGTTGGGCTTGGGGCGAGCCGGCCCCGTGCATAGACTCGGTGAGGTAGCCCACAGCATTGCGGCCTAAGGTCATGTTTTCAATGAGGCGAAACATCCGAAAACGGTCTTCGGTCGGTACGTTGGATTTTCCTTTGAGGTATTTTTTGAGAAGTTCGTGGGTTTCGGGATTGTTGTAATCCTGTTCGGAGGGGAGTGTCACCATCAGACCTCCTGCCAGATCCTGTGCCAAGCGGCTGATTTCGTAGGGGAACCGCGTTACGTGATGTTTGCAGACGTTGGCCAATACATCGTCGGGTAAGTACGCTCCGGATTCCGTTGCGTAGCCTTGGTACGAAGCCGCGATGCCCGTGCCGTAAATGGTTTCGTTGAGGTGCGTCATTTCTACCAATTTGTCTTTGATGTGGCTCGCTTTGTCGGCTCCGTTCATTTCTGCAATGTTAGCCGCCGCCCCGATCAATACATCACCCACGCCGCTTTTGCACACGTAACTCCGCCGATGATACGTCGTAAAACGCTCTACCAACATGGAGGCAAATTCGTATTCGCCATCCATGAAAATCAGGGAGTTGGGAACGAATACATCCTCAAAGATTACCATCGCTTCCTGTCCGCCGAAGCGGACATTGCCTGCGTCCATGCTGCCGCCTTCCATGCTCCGCGTATCGCACGATTGTCGCCCGTAGATGTACGTAATACCTGGTGCCTCCACGGGTACCGCGCCTACGATGGCGTAGTCTTTGTCTTTTTCGCCCAATCGCATCGTGGGCATCACCAAAAGCCAATGTGAATTGAGACAGCCCGTTTGGTGCGCTTTGGCTCCTGTGATGTAGACGCCTTCGGAGGTGCGACGAGTGATATGGACAAACAAATCCGGGTCTGCCTGCTCGTGCGGGGCTTTGCTGCGGTCGCCTTTAACGTCGGTCATGGCACCGCCGATGACAAAATTGCGCCGGTGCATTTCAGTCAGAAAAGCCACAAAGCGCTCGTGATAGGGCGTTTGATGTTTTTTGTCCATTTCAAACGTAGTGGAAAACAGTGCATTGAACGCATCCATACCCACACAACGCTGAAAGCAGGTGCCTGTATTTTGACCGAGTTTGCGCTGCATTTTGTTTTGCAGAACCAAATCGTTAGCACTTGTCGAAATGTGCAGAAAGCGATTGATGCGCTCGCCCGTCAACGGAGAAATCACCGACGCCAATTCCGGTTCCCGAATGGCCAAATCGTAGGTTTCGGCCACAGCATTCACTGACGGACGAATCATAGGGTGCTCGGAAGGCTCTTCCACCAATTCCCCAAACAAATACACTTTCAGTTTGCGGCCTTTGAGACTTTCGTAGTAGTCTTGGGAGGTTTGGATGGCCCCCTGTCCCCCAATGGGGGAATAAATGCTGGAATGATTCATTGTGTAAAATCCCTTCTGAAATATTGACTTGGAAAGTTTCGTACTCTCAGGAATACGAAACTTTCCAAGTCTTGGCGTGCTTACTTATTCTTCTCAAAATTTCGTAAAAACTCTTCTCGGTCCGTGATTTTAAAATCGGCTTGCCATTCGTATTCCAGACCTCGGTGCAACCCTTGGTGAGCTCCGAAATAGTACAGGGTCTTCATGGCGGCAATGGTTTGTGCGGAATTGCTTTTAATTTTTTCAGCTATCTGATTCACCGTAGTTTCCAAATCCGCCAGCGGTACTGATTTATTAACCAAACCAATACGCTCGGCTTCTTTGCCCGACACTGGTTGAGCCGTAAACGACATTTCCATGGCTTTCATCAAACCCACTTTTTGTTGCAGTCGCTGAGTCATACCCCACTTGGGAGCAATCCCCCATTTGGTGTGCGTATCGCCGATTTGCGCTTCGTCGGCGGCATAGACCAAGTCAAAGGCCAACATTAGTTCGGTGGCCCCCGTGTAGCAATGCCCGTTTACCTGCGCAATCGTTACCTGAGGCATGGCCTGAAGGGCCAGAATAAACGCCACACCTATTTCCATGACCTCAAAATTGGAGAAATGGCCGCCCTGAATGCTTTCGTTGAGGGCTTTCAAATCGACCCCTGCCGACCAAGCCCTGCCCATCCCCGTGACGATGAGCACTTTGACAGAATCGTCCAGGGCCACTTTCTGAGTGGCGTCCGTGAGTTCTGCAATGAGGTTGGGACTGAGGGCGTTGAGCACCGACGGTCGGTTGAAGGTAATGCGGGCAATGCCGTCTGTTTGCGAAAAAAGAATGTCTTGATACATTGTGAATGTCGATTTTTGAATGAAGAATGTCGAATAAAATCCAATGAGGGGCTAACGATTTCGGCCGTACTGTTCGTGGCTGCTGACCCATTCGTTGGCCACGACGGCGGCACCCAAAGACAATTCACCGCACAAGACCGTTGCTGCTGCAATTTCGGCTAATTTATTGACTTTTCCGGCTCCGTAGCAATCCATCATTTCCAAACATTCCCGTTGGGTAGGCAAGCCCGTACCGCCGCCGTAAGTCGCTACAATCAGTGACGGAATGGTGACCGAGAAATAATAATCGCCGTTGGGCTTCAATTCTACATAAACAATGCCGGCAGATGACTCCGCTACGTTGGCCACATCCTGCCCCGTGGCGATAAAAAGGGCGGTAATTCCGTTGGCAAAATGAGAACCGTTGCTGATGGCGTTAGAAAGCATTGAACCTGCATTGGAATACTGTCGCTGTTTAAATAACGCTTCTCCGCTTACGTGCATGATGCGTTCCAACAGTTCATTCGGTATCGTGATCTCAGCCACAACGCGCTTACCGCGCGTTTGGAGCGTATTCAGGTGCGAATGCTTTTTGTCAGTATCCATGTTGGCGGCCATCGTAAAATGCTCCAATCCTTCGATGTTTTGTTCCAATGCCCAGTAGCACGCCCGATGCGTGGCTTTGGTGACCATGTTTTGGCCGGCTGCATCGCCGGTCGAATAATTAAAGCGCAGCCAATGCATCTTTCCGACGGTATATTGTTCAATATCCAGCAATTTTCCGACCGACGTTGTAGCTTCCGCTTGGGCTTTGAGTTGGTCAAAGTGAGTGTCTACCCATTCGCTGAATGCTTTGGAAGAACGGGCATTTTCAAAGATGAACAGGGGCGCACGTTGCATGGCATCGTCCATGACAGTCGTCATAATACCCCCGGCTTCGCGGCACAGTTTCATGCCGCGATTATAGCTGGCTACCAACGTACCTTCCGTCGTGGCTAAGGGAACGTAAAAATCCCCTTGGGCCTGTTCGCCGAGCACTTTCAAAGGCCCCGCAAAACCGATAGGAACCTGCGCCACACCCGCAAAATTTTCAATGTTTCCTTTTACTACGGAAGCGTCAAAAGAGTGTTTATTAATATGCTGAAAGGCTACTCCTGTTTTGTCGGTCACGAAGGCCCGCCGCGCCTGTGCAATGTCGGCGGTGTAATTGTTGGCTTTATCGAAAGGAAGTTTCGTCTCGCTCATGGTTGAAGGTTGGAATACCAACAAAATTAACTTTTTTCGAGTGAGGAAACCAAGCGTAGGTACGTTTTAAACAGGTATTACCCAACAGCACAGGAATGTTTATTCCGCCGGTGACGCTACCTTTGTAATTCATAAAAAGTTTTTATCGTGAAAACCCTGATTCTAAACACACCCGGTCAATTCAGTACGGCGGATACCGAAATGGATACTTCGCTGCAACCGCAGGAGGTTTTATTGAAAATACACCGCATCGGTATTTGCGGCACCGATTACCATGCCTACCGAGGAAAACAACCTTTTTTCTCGTATCCCCGCATTTTAGGGCATGAATTGGGTGCCGAGGTAGTGGAGATTGGTTCCGAAGTTGCCAACGTGAAAATAGGGGATAAAGTCGCGGTAGAACCGTACCTCAACTGCGGTACTTGTCAACCCTGCCGCAATGGAAAAACCAATTGCTGTGAAAAACTACAGGTATTGGGTGTCCATACCGACGGTGGCATGCGGGAGTTTCTGAAAGTGCCGGCGCGTAAGGTCTATGCTTCTAAAACATTGAGCTATGAGCAATTGGCGTTGGTGGAAACGCTGGGGATTGGTTCCCATGCCGTCAATCGCGCTCAGGTACAGGCCCATGATTTGGTGTTGGTGATTGGCGCCGGGCCTATCGGTTTGTCGGTGATTCAGTTTGCCAAATTGAAAGGCGCAACTGTGGTAGTGATGGATATGAACGCGTCCCGCTTGGCCTTTTGTCAACAGCAACTGGGAGTAGATGCGACCGTTTTGTTGAAAAATACCGACCCGGTGGAGGAGATACGTCAGGTACTGAACGGCGATTTGCCCACGGTGGTTTTTGACGCGACCGGCAACTCTTCGTCTATGATGCAGGCGTTTAAATACGTTTCACACGGCGGGCGATTGACGTTTGTGGGATTGTTTCAGGGTGAGGTAACCTTCAATGACCCTGAGTTTCATCGCCGTGAAGTTACGCTTTTGGCCAGCCGCAATGCCCTGCCCGAGGATTTTATCAGTATCATCAAAGGAATGGAAGAGGGGAGGATTGATACCCGTCCGTGGATTTCGCATCGGGTGGCGTTTGATGATTTGCTTACTTCCTTTGAGACCTTGTTACAACCGGAAAGTAATGTAATCAAAGCCGTAATTGAACTTTGATAAAAAGAGACTTTCCAAGTTTTGGTTGCTCATTAGCCCAAAACTTGGAAAGTTTATAATCTACTGCTAACCTACTTTGACGGAGGTCATTGAAATAGAGCCCATTAACGTTTTGTCATTAAAGAAGCTGACCTTCTCTTTTTCTTCTTTCAAGCCTAAAACATACAACAGTGGCAAATAATGTTCGGGCGTGGGAATGGACATTTTAGCGGCCTGTCCCAAGCTTTCGTAATTGATAAGCGCCGAGTGATTGTTGGTGCTGATCAACGATTTAAAGGTGTCATTCATTTCGATGGCCCAATCGTAACCTTTTTCGGCCCATTGCCAATTCAGAATACGCAGGTTATGCACCATGTTACCGCTGCCGATGATCAACACTCCTTTTTTGCGTAAAGCGGCCAATTCTTTAGCCAACTCATAATGGTAGCGCGGCGGCTTGGTGTAGTCAATACTCAATTGCAAGACCGGAATATCGGCTTTGGGGTACATGTGTCTCACAATGGTCCAGGTACCGTGGTCCAGGCCCCACTCGTGGTCAAGCCCTACTTGGGTCTTATGAATCAGCGAAGCGGTTTCTTTAGCCAAAGCAGGACTGCCGGGTGCGGGATACTGCACCTCAAACAGGGCTTGAGGAAAGCCGCCGAAATCATGGATGGTAGGCGGTTTGGGCATGGCTGTTACTTTGGTAGAAGGAATAAACCAGTGGGCCGATACCACCAAAACCGCCGTCGGTACCGGGATTTCTTTCCCGAACTGTCTCCAATTTTGGCTGAATTCATTGTTTTCAATCCCGTTCATGGGCGACCCGTGGCCCACAAAAAACATCGGCATCAGGCCCTCTTTAGTGGCCTGTTGTTCATTCCATTGATAGAGGTCTTTTAAAGATTCCATTGCAATAGCTCCTCCCAGAGCACTTTTTATAAATTCGCTTCTTTTCATTTTTCTTATTGCAGCTACATTTAACAGTCTGTCTATCAATTCAGAATTAATTTTACAAAATTATATGTATCTACATATAAATGACAAAATACGTGTAAATTTAGTTCCTGCTAAAAGAACTCATCGGTTAATGAGTGAGTAGATGCAGGAGTTTTCGAAATTGGAATAGTTAAAAAATGGAACATAACGTCTAACTTTTAACTCAAATGAATTATAGAAAATTAGGAAAAACCGGGTTTACCGTTTCAGAAATCAGTTTGGGAACGTGGCAGGTAGGCGGCAAATGGGGCGATGTGTTCAGTCATCAGAATGCCGAGAAAATTTTACAGGCGGCCGTTGATGCCGGTATCAACTTTATAGATACGGCCGACGTTTATGGCGCGGGTGAAAGCGAAAAAGCCGTGGGTAAATTTGTAAAAAGTCGCTCGGAACGGATTTATGTAGCGACCAAATGCGGTCGTCAACTGAGCCCTCACGTTAATCAGGCTTATCAACCCGCTGTTTTGCGCAAATTTGTAGAAGACAGTCTGCAAAATATGGGGCTGGAAGTTTTGGATCTGATTCAGTTGCACTGCCCGCCTACGGAAGTATATTACCGTCCCGAAATTTTTGAACTGTTTGATCGATTAAAACAGGAAGGCAAAATCCTGAACTTGGGCATCAGTGTTGAAAAAGTGGAAGAAGCCCTCAAAGGCATCGAATACGATAATGTGACTACTGTTCAAATCATTTTCAATCTGTTTCGTCAACGCCCGGCCGAATTATTTTTTGAACAAGCCCAAAAGAGAAATGTAGGCGTGATTGTACGGGTTCCGTTGGCAAGCGGGTTATTAACGGGAAAGTTTTCCAAAAACTCCGTTTTTACGGAAGGTGACCACCGCTTTTTCAATCGTAACGGGGAGCAATTTGACAAAGGAGAAACCTTTTCAGGAATTGATTATGAAACAGGTTTGGCAGCAGTAGAAGAGTTAAAAACTCTCTTTCCGGGTCACTCCAATCTTGCGCCGATAGCGCTTCGTTGGATTTTGCAATTTGCCGCAGTGAGCACGATCATTCCCGGTGCGTCCAATCCCGAACAGGCAACGGCGAATTTAGAAGCCCTTCAGATGCCTGATCTAAGTTCAGAACAACTCGCCGCAGTTAATGGAATTTACCAAAAATATATCCAACCTCAAGTGCATCATTTGTGGTAAAAGAGGCAGGAGCAAAGGTAAGCAGGAGCAGGCCCGGGGCCTGCTCCTGCTTTATGTTCAGGCTACTTTTTAGGGGCACTGATGACTCCCAGATAGCGACCCATCCAATAAGGCAGAAGCCAAATGTCTCCCGCACTGTGTTCCGAAGTGCCGTTGCTGCCGGTACGATCCAAATGGAACATATTGCCGTTGTGGCGTTGCACCGGTCGTTCATCGGGAGGCAATACCTCCTTCAATGTTTGATTACGGAAATTAGGCGCTATTTTTTCAACATCCTTCCGATGACTGTTGGAAATGGACCAATCAATTAAATCGAGCGGATGCTCCTGCAAATACCAAACAGCTTCTTTCAAATCAAATTCGGACGTACCGGTCAAGGCCGTAAAGATATTCCAAGCGCCTTCTTTCTCCGGACGCTCGATTTGCCAATGGTCAATGATGGCTTCTTTGTATTTGGCCTTGAGTGTATCATTGAAGGCATAACGGTATAATCCCCAGTAACTTACAAAATACATTTCATCGTCGGAGTGGTTCCAGCCGTCTGAGAGTTCTTTGCTGAGGGCATCGGCCTCCCCGGGTGCGGGGCCGATTTCTTTCATCGGGCGCATCAGATTTTCCAAGTAGCCGTGTTTTTGCATTAACTCAAACGCTTTCTCTTTGTAGATTTCTTTCTTCGTAAAATGATAGGCCGTTTGTAACATGGCTACTATATTGGACGATGTAATCTTACGGTCGCCCACATTTTTCGGGAACGCATTCACATATTCCGGACTCCACCGGCCCCACGTCGTCGGCTTGCCGTCATAGTCAATCAAATAATAATTATTCTTGACGATATGGCTCATAAGCGTGTCTATCAGTGTGACAGCGCGACTTTTCATATCAGGGTCATCTATCAGCTCGGCCATAGCGCCAAAGGCAAAGATATGACCTACGGCTTCATCGCTGCTGGTGGTCGCTTTCCAATCCCATTCGGGGTCGGAGGCGTGCTGCCAACGTTCAGGATCAGCCAATTGCGAAATGTATCCGCTCCGTTCAAACGACCGCGACGGAAAGCCCGGGACAGGGTTGATGGTATAAAGGCGTTCCATAGCATCCAACGCTTCGCGGCAGTTTTGGAGCGCGTCGGCGTCTTTAGTAACGGCATAACGGAAAATTTCGCCCCCCAAATACATAGAGGTCCAAAGACCGTCGTTGTCGGAATCTGCCAAATAGCCCGAAGCTATGTTCCCTTTCTCCATATTGTCCAGCGACGCATTGAACCCATTGCGAATGTGCCGACTGCGCACCTGTTCTTCATAATACATGGCTTTGTCTTGCAGGGTCATCGGTTTGAAGCATATTTGTCCTAATCCGCTCGAAGTCAATACCAAAACGGAATGGTTCGGACCTTGGGAGATATGGACTACCTGATTGCCGGGCAGCCAACGTTCGCCGTTGTAATAATCAAACTTTCCGTCAGGGCGAAGCGCAAAAGCTCCGTTGGAGGTCCCGAACCAAACTTTGTCCCCAATCACTTCTACCGCGGTTATTTCCGTCCAAGGTAATTTTTTGTGAATTTCTCCTATCGGTTTTTGGGTGACTATGTCCCATTCAAGATAACCGTCAGCAGTTCCGACGATGATCTTTTGGGCATCGTCAGTGAAATCAAAAGCGGTAAAATCGGTTCCTTCAAAGACTTTGGTCAACTTGTTATCGGACAACGTCAACTTGTGCAACGATTTTTTGCCCAAAATCCAAAAGGCAGCGGCATCCCTTTGGCAGCGGATAGAAAGTACGTCATCTTCGGAGGCACCTTTCCATAAGACAGTGGTGTCTTTTATCAATTGTAAAGTCTTGCCGTCAGAAACCAAAAACGTAAAATCTTTCCCTCCCGCATACAACCGTGCCGCAGGGAGTTGATGCTTTGCAAACAGCTTTCCGGCCCAAGCATTACTGAACACTGTTTTGTCGTCTAAATACACAAATTGCTCTTCATAAATACCCAATGCCGCTATTTTTTTGTTTTTGAGCGGGCGATAGGTGCCATCGGACTGAAGCTGACCATGGTATAAAAACTGCCCGTCGTAAGGCTGATACAAACCTGATGTTGAAAGGATCTTAACCACCCCGTTGCGATCACTGAAAGCAGAAAGCAAGGTCCCGTCAGAAGGTTGTGCATAGTATTTGATACTGTAATCCTGAAGGAAGGGGACATCTTCGTGAACGGGTTGCGTCGTTGATTTTTTGCTGCATCCCAGAAATAACCCAAGACCAAGGATAGAAAATAAGGAGAAGAAACGCATGTGATTGATTAGTAATAAAAGAAGTTAGGCAGTATATGGTTTATAAGTAAGAAAATTAACGGATCATCCCTAAATAGCGACCCATCCAATAAGGCAATTGCCAAAAAACAGGCTCACGTTCGCGGTACGGGTCACCGCCTTTGGCTGTCCAAGGGTTTTTATCCCAACGAACAGTCATGCGGAGACTTGGCGGTTGTAATACATTGACCTGTTCATCTTCCAACACCGGCACTCTCACTATTTTGAGATCCTCTCGTTGGGTATGGTCAATGGGCCAATCAATAAGATCTAAGGGGGTATCTACCAAGAAATCAATGGAGTGTTGAAGTTCGACTTTTTTGTTTCTTGAATAGCAATAAATAAAATTGATGAGCGGATTCCGGTCGCCTTTGCGTTTTTCAAACCAAGCGTCCATGTGTTTTTGGTAAAAAGCCAGACGTTGCGGGTCTTTCTCGCACTTCAGTAAAATGGGATAAATATAAGCTTGAAGCATTACATCAAAGTAGATGAACCACGCGGGGTTTTGGTTGAGTATCTGCGCCATATTATCTAAATAATGTTCTTGACGGATTAAATGCAGATACTCTTTTTGATATTTTTCATTGCCGGTCATGTAATGTGCCAACTTCAAAAATCCTAACATCTCCATCGAATTCTGGGCCTTATCGGGAGCCCATTCGGGGTCTCGGTTCAATTGGTCAGGCGACCACACCGACCAACGGGTAGGTTTTCCGTCTATGTCTGCAAAATTGAAACGGTGAGTAATCAGATAATCTACGATTCGGCCGACGTGTTTTCGGATAACGGACTTTTCCGCCTCGTCAGCGACCAACTCATAATAGAAGTAATATCCGAATAGATGGCCGCACATTTCATCGCTGCTGGTGTCGCCTTTCCAGAGCCATTTACCGTCTTTGGAAAGATGCCATCGCACCTCAACCGGCTTAAAGCGCGGTTCTTTGACCAATTCTTCTGCCAGTTCGCGCGTGTTGTAGGTTCGGTTCGTGTCGTGTACTTCCGTCCAATCGGCAGGAACAACGGTTCGGGCAAGGAAACCGTCCGTATCGGTCACCTCCTGCAAAAATTTCAGAAATCGGAATGCTTTTGCCGCATTTTCTTTTGCCTCCGGATTTTTTGTAGCGGCGTACCGGAAACTCTCCATGGCCAGATAATTTCCGGTATACTCTCCGTCATTATCGTCGTCTTCGGGCTGCCACGCAGTCAAGTCGCCGGCTTTTTCCAATCGGCATTGCCCGGCAATCCAAGGAGCACGAATGTGGCGTTTGAGCAAAACCTCTTGGAAATAGTCATTTTTCTGAGCCAACGTCATTTTTTGACGTTTAATCAGGCTGACTCCTTTTGCGGTAGCGATCCAGGCATTTCCGTTTTTGTCAAAAGCAATGTCTTTTACACAATCGTTAATCAACCACCGCCGGCTGAAACGCAGTGAATGCGAACCGTCAGGATAATAACGAACGACTCCTTTTTCTGTTCCTACCCAAACAGTTCCGTCGGGTGCCGTTTTGAGGCAAGTGACATAAACGGTGGGCAAGCCCTGTGTCGGAGTAATTTCCTGCTTTTTTTTGAATCCCTTGATGATACTGACTCCTCCTAAACCACCGGCCCACAACTGATGATTTCGGTCAAAGGTTATGCCTTTTATATATCCGCTGATGACTTCGTCTGAGTTTCTTAAAACGGCGGTTTTTCCTGCCTTATTAATATAATATAAACCAACGTCGCTCGCGAGCCATAAACCCCCTTCGTGATCGGGTAAAACATCCCTTACCGAACGGGGTATCTCATCATTTTTTTTGGTAAATTGTTGACCGTCGAAAAGCCATATTCCCTTAGGCCCGACAGCGTATATACCCTCAGGGGCAGAACATACTACTGAAATCGGAGCTTCGGGTCCGGGAATCAGTTGCGGTCGGCCGTTTTCAAACCGATAGACCCCTTTCCAGGTCCCTGCCCATACAGCAGAATGACTGTCGACAGTCATTGAGAAAGCCGGTCCTTGGTCTGCTTCGGTTTGTAAAGATTTCCACTGAGAATGACTGACCTTTTTTATAAACAGGCCCGAAGAAGTGGCTATCCAAATATTGGAGGCGGTATCCGAAACAATACTTCTTACCTCACCGATGTCCGTTTTTCCCGAAACAGACGGATAGATTTCATGGGTTTCCTGCCAAAAGGCCGAATCATTGTAGACTGAGAGCGGTTTTTGTCCTGATGATTCGATTGACCACAGGTACGGAAACAGAAACAAACCCATCGTTTGGAGAAATACCTTCAGCAAATTCAGTGTCATAGCAGGAGAATCAAGGCTTCTTTATTAATACTCTGCCGAGGCGCTGCCGGGCTATTACGAAATCTTTAAATTTCAGCAGCGAAGAAAGAAGAAAATGCTTCTAAATATAGTTCGGTATTATCTTTTTATTATCATATTTTAAGTTTGCGCAATTTGAGGATATATTTACGCAAATTGATACGAATTCTTCTTTAAGATGATGTACCTTTACTTTCACAAATCAGTGATTCCCTGCTGATTGCTGACCTTAATCAAAACCTTTATCCTAATACCTTGCACCATGGCCTGCATCAACGAATTCATTCTGCGGAAAGTTATCCAAGGAGATCAACTGGCTTTTGCGGAGCTGTATAATCATTATAAAAATCCGGCAATCAAGTTTTGCATTTCGTTGGTGAAAGACGAAGAAGAGGCCGAAAACATGATTCATGATGTGTTTATAAAAATTTGGGAAAAGCGTACTCAAATTAATCCTGATCTGAACTTCAATTCCTATCTGTTTACCTGCTTACGAAATTTGGCATTCGACCACTTTAAAAAGATGGAAAAAAACCAAGCGTTGAAGCAGCAATACATGGACAAGATGGAAGAAGCCTATGACGGAACAAGCGAGGCTGAAGAAGCCAAGATCGTCTTGCTTCGTGCCGGCATAGATGCCTTGTCGGAAAAGCGGAAACAGATTTTAAAACTGAATGTAGAAGAAGGGAAATCTTATCAAGAGATTGCCGAATTGATGAGAATTTCCAAGAATACGGTCAAAAATCAACTGGTAAAAGCAAAACAATTTTTGCGTGAGCGGGTAGATTTAGCCGCAGTACTATAATCCACACAGCCATTATACTTTATCCGCACCATTATATCTTTTATTAAATGATTGAGACTCGGTAAATGATTTACTGTGATTTCACCTGACCTCTGCCTAATTCTTTCCTTTTAACATTCCCCTTCAGAATAATTCAAAGATTCTTTAGAGTTGAAAAAATGATATATATCTTATTTTCAATTATTTGACTTTGATTATTTGTGCGTTCATCTTAAAAAAATATTTTTCATTTCAATAGTCCACCCCAAAATACACGAAGTATTTATGGGTACCAAATCATTTAACCAATACAATAAACTTATGAAATTAAGATCTATCCTCCAACAAATGTTGAGGCCTCTTCTCATCACGGTGATGGTTGTGGGGGTCGGCTTTGGTACGGCATGGACGCAAGTTAGAACCGTAACGGGCACAATCACTTCCAAAGAAGACGGTAACGGAATGCCCGGCGTCAACATCGTTCTTAAAGGAACTCAAAAAGGCTCAAGCAGTAATGCCTCAGGAAGTTATACCATCGAAGTGACCGGCAACAATCCGGTACTCGTTTTCTCATTTGTAGGTTACACTTTGGTAGAAGTACCCGTAGGTACCAAAAGCGTCATTGACGTTGCTATGGAACCGGGCGCCGAAACACTTCAGGAAGTTGTCGTGACTGCCTTAGGCATCAGCAAAGAAAAGCGTTCCTTGGCCTTCTCCGTAGGGGAATTAAAATCAGAAGACATCGTCAAAGCGAGTAACCCTAACCTGATGAAGTCGTTGGACGGTAAGGTAAGCGGCGTGAACCTGACCAACATCAGCAGCGACCCTACCTCTTCAGTTTTGGTTAACATTCGGGGTTCTTCGGCAATGCCGACGCTGAGCGATGCCAACGTTTCGTTGAAAAGCCAACCGCTGTACGTTATCAATGGTATTCCGGTAGGTACTCAATCATTTACCAACAAAGACGGAGTTGACTTCGGTAACATACTTTCTCAGTTAAACCCGGAAGATATTGCTTCGGTTACTATCCTGAAAGGCGGTAGCGCCGGTGCTTTGTATGGAGCAGAAGGCGGGAACGGCGTCATTATGATCACCACTAAATCAGGCGCCGGCCTGAAAAAAGGCATCGGGGTAAGTTTTACCAGTTCAGCCACTACCGACCGAGCCTACCAATTCTTCCCCGAACAAATGGCCTACGGACAAGGAGAAAGAGCCTACGAATGGCAATATGACAATACCGATACGTGGGGGCCTAAATTAGACGGGAGTTTTTCCTCAAACTATTGGGATGTAGCCGCCAAACAATGGAAAAACGGTCCGATGGTTTCTTCTAATGAAGATCGGGTAAAAGCCTATCTGCAAAATGGAAGTACCGTCACCAATACCATTGGAGTTACGGGTAATTACGACAAAGGGTCGTTCCGTTTCTCTATCTCGGATATGAACAATAAAGGGGTGATGCCTAATACCAAAACCGATCAAAAATCTTTCAGCCTGAATACCACGTATAATCTGACCAAAGACATTCGAGTGTCGGTAAGCGGCAGCTACATCAAAACGTTTACGCCCAATAAACAGAACAGTACCGGTTCCAACAGCGTATTGAACGACCTGTTGTTCAATATTCCTACCAACTTACAGTCACTTTCTCAAATGAGAGACTACTGGATGCCGGGTTTTGTAGGAATCCGTCAAAACGGGGCCATTATGAAAGACAACGGAATTGATGTTTCTCAAAACAATCCTTGGTGGCAGACTTACGAAAAAATCCACAAATTCGGCCGGGATAATTACTTCGGTAAAGTACAGTTGGATTGGCAACTGTCCAAGGCATTTTCTTTGTTGCTCCGTACAGGGATGCAAAACGTAAAAGAAAATTATGAGTTGAGACAATCGTGGGGAGGTAAAGGCGATGCTTACGGGCAGTTTATCAGCGGCAATAACAGCAGTACCGAAGCCAACACCGATGCGATTCTTACTTACAACCAAAATTTCGGTAAGATGTCGGTAACGGTAGCCGGTGGCGGTAACTATCGCTATACTAATGCCGGGTCTATGGAAATCGTCGGAGGTGATTTAAGTTCTCCTGCTTTATTTACCCTTGGCAACATCAAAGCCGGTACTTTGACCGTCAACGGAAGCCCTTATCTGATTGGCCAATCGGTAAGTGCCTACGGAACGGCCAATTTCGGCTACAATAGCCAATTGTTTTTGGAAGTAACCGGACGTAACGACTGGAAAGGGGCGTATTCTCAGGAAAAAATCAGCTATTTCTATCCATCAGCTTCATTGAGTTGGGTCGCTTCCGAAACTTTCCAATTGCCGCAATTTTTCAATTTAGTGAAAGCTCGCTTAAACTACGCTGACGTAGGAAACGGCTTGGTCAGAAGACGCTCTATTGATACCTACAGCTACGACGCCAGCCCTTGGGGTTCTATCAATACCGTAAGCCTGAATGCAACAATCGTAGATCCTAATCTAAAAGCGCAACATTCGGTTTCAAAAGAGATCGGTACGGATATTTGGATGTGGCACAACAAAATCAAATTTGACTTTACGTATTTCGTAAAAGACCAAAAAGATCAAATTGATAACATTCCCTTGGTGCAGGGAACAGGTTATTCCGGCTTATTGACCAATATCGGGGACGTTCGCAACCAAGGATTTGAGTGGGGATTAAACCTGACCCCAATCAAAACAAAAGATTTGACTTGGGATGTTTCTGCCAGCTTTACACATTACAAAGCGAAGATCACCCGTTTGTCTGACAAATTTGCACCTGCCGGTTATGTATTTGCCAGCTATGACGGAAAAACCAAAGTAAAAATTGCTGAAGGAGAAGTGATCGGCAGTATTTATGAAGAAAACCCCGTGCTGCGCGTAAAAACCGGTAAATACGCAGGTATGCCGCTGTTGGACGGCTCGGAAGGTAAAATTCAAAAATCAAGTGATGAAAGAGACCGCGGTAAACTCGGCAACTTTAACCCTGATTTTATCCTCGGCTTAAATACTACGCTTAAATACAAGCAATTTACCCTCGGTTTAGTCGGTAGTTTGCGTAAAGGCGGAAAATACGTATCAGTCAACCAACAGTACGCAGAATCAAACGGACGCTCTCTCACCACGTTAGGCTCCGGCCCTAACAACCCTTACTGGGTGGGTGGCCGTGATGCCGAAAACGGCGGCTTGGTTTGGCCGGCCGAAGGTTCCAGCCAATACGCGGCTATCAATGCCAACAATGACGACAAGCGTTCTAACTTCCAAGATGCCAGCTACGTAAAAGGGGTGTTTTTGAATCCTGATTACAAAGGTGATCCGGCCAAAGCTACCGATGCCGATTACATCGTTAACGGAGCCGATCCTAAAAATACGTTTTACGATTTTCCTTACAATGGCTACGGCGACATCATCTGGAACTTCTCAGCGACCAGAACCTACGACGCCACCAATTTTAAAATGAGAGAAATCACGTTGGCGTACACCTTGCCGAAAGCCATCACTAACAAATACAATTTGAGTAATGTAACATTGGCGCTGATCGGTCGTAACGTGTTCCAATGGAATGCCTCCGGTCGCAACGAAGATCCTGAATCTGCATTCAGCGGGGTAGGTACCAACCAAGGTATCCTCAGAGCTACGTTACCAAGTATTCGTTCATACGGATTCAAGCTGTCTCTTGATTTTTAACAGTAAACTTCATTTGTAAAAGAAAAGATATGAAATCGTTTTCAAAAATAGTCGCCTTTGTCTTGGCAGCAGGTGTATTCTCCTGCAGCAAAGATGAATTAAGGGTCTATGATACCGTTCAGCAATTAGACGCTGTCGAATCGGTCAATGACCCCTTCCTGTTGGCTTCGGTCATCAAACAAACGTCGCTGTTTTATCAGAATATGGGCTTCGACAACCGCCGCTTGCCCAGCGCCGTTCAACACATGCAAAGCAATTATCAAAGCGGAGATAACTTCTATTCAGGGTTTAAGTCGCCTATTGATGATATGTACTCTGCCATGAACATCCTTAAATTGGTGGATGGTTCTATCGGATTAGCGGACAAAAGAGCTTCCAAAACCCACAAAGGGATCTTTATCACATTCCGAGTACTGTTGTTCTCATTCATGACCGACTTTTACGGCGATGTTTACTATACCGAAGCGCTGAAAGCCCGTGAAGGTATTTTGTATCCTAAGTACGACAAACAAACCAATACCTACGCCGGTCTTTTGAAAGAACTGGACGACGCTACCGCACTCATGGCGGCCGGTACCGAGCCTATTGACAAAAGCTACGACCTGATGTTTGGCGGTGATAAAACCAAATGGATAAAATTTGCCAACTCATTGAAACTGCGTCTGCTGATGCGGGCTTCGGTTAAAATGTCGGATGCCGGTACAAAAATGACCGCTTTGCTGAACTCTCCCCTTTTAACGGAAGCTACTGAAAATGCTTCTATTGCTTACGTAGGGACAACGGCGGATAATTCATGGAAAGGCGGAAATATCAACTGGGGTTCGGTGGATGAATTTAATAAAAGAAGACCTTGCAAAACACTTGTTGATAAACTGACGGACTTGAAAGACCCCCGTTTGACTATTTGGGTGGCTCCCGTCGAAGTACCCTGGACAACGGATAAGTCAAAAGACGGGGTCAGTTTCACTACAACTGACCCTAACGGGTTTACCTATACTTCAAAATGGGAGTATTTGGATTTGAATAACAAAGATATTTCAGCTCAAAGTTCTAATATCACCGATACGGATAAAGCTTACGTAGGGTTTATCGCAGGGATGTTGAGCGACTGGAAAAACGGCAACGGTCACTATAACACCGCCGCCGGTGGGGTTGTGGGTAACTTCAAAGTGTCTCAATTTACTCAGTTGTTCCGTCAGAACAAACACGCTCTGCTCAAAGCACAGATCATGAACAGCGACGAAGTACAATTTATTTTGGCCGAAGCTGCTGCCAAAGGATTGATTTCCGGAAGTGCCGATACCTATTATCGCAAAGGCATCACGAATTCAATGTTGCGTTGGGGGGTAAAACAAGCAGATGTTGATAAATATCTGGCCCAATCAAGCATTACATTACCGGCCGATAAAGCAGGTCAATTGGCTAAAATTGCCGATCAGAAATGGCTTGCCTTGTTCTCCGTTTCCGCGGAGGCTTACTTGGATCTGCGCCGCACCGGATTACCTGCTATTTTTAATAACGGTCGTTTGAGTGGTTTTCCGTTCCCGCTCCGTTATCGGTATCCGGGCAATGAATTAGGTCAAAACAAAGTAGCCTACGACCTCGGGGTCAGTACGCTGTCACCTGCAGTGGATGATCAATTCTCGAAAATGTGGCTACTCCAATAAACTGAAAAGAGATTAAAAACACTAAGGATAGTTAAATAAAACCTTGGTAATTTTTTGGGTTAGTTGAACAAAAAAAGGGCGGACTTTATCTGCCCTTTTTTTATGGCTTATCGTTTTTTTTGACATTATCTCATTCAACGGTTAATATCCCGGAAGACTTTGATTTTTTTAAGAAAAAGTTAATATAATTCAATAGCCCGTTACGAGGTCCGTTCAGTATTCATGGTGTTCAATAACAGCTTAACCAAAATAGAATCATGAATGAAAACTCTACTCGCGTACTGAAGCGCTTGGTCAGTTTGACCCTCCTGTCGGTGCTGTGTGCTTCAATGGTATGGGCCCAAACCCGAACTGTGACCGGAAAAATCACTTCCAAAGAGGACGGAACCGTGATGCCGGGGGTAAATATTGTAGTAAAAGGAACCCAAAAAGGAACAACTACCAATGCTTCGGGCAGTTATGCCATCGAAGTGACCGGCGCTAACCCCACGTTGGTATTTTCTTTTGTAGGCTACGATGCCGCTGAAGTGGCGGTAGGCAACCGAAGCGTTGTCGACGTAGTGATGGTGCCGGGTATCGAAAACCTGAAAGAAGTGGTAGTCACGGCTTTGGGTATTAAACGGGAAGAAAAATCGCTCGGCTATTCGGTGGGTAAAATAGACAGCAAAGAACTCAACCGCGTGGCGCAGGAAAACGTTTTGAATGCCATGGCGGGAAAAGTAGCAGGGGTAACCATCAACTCCACCGGTGGCACAGGCTCTTCGGTCAGTATGGTTATTCGGGGAGCCACCTCATTAGGCAGCGACAATCAACCGCTGTTTGTAGTAGATGGGGTGCCCTTGGCCAATACCCTCAACAACATCAGCCAAGTAGGCAATGACAACCGTGCCGATTTCGGTAACTCTATCTCCAACCTGAACCCGGATGACATTGAAAGTGTCTCCATTTTGAAGGGTCCCAGTGCCGCCGCTTTGTACGGTTCCCGTGCCGGCCACGGGGTAGTGCTGATTACTACAAAGAGCGGCGCTAAAGCCAAAAAAATGACCGTATCCATTACCTCCAATACGGTTTTTGATAACCCCTACAAATTCCTGAAATGGCAAACGCAGTTTGGAACCGGGCAATATTCCGCTATTCCTGCCTCGGTGAGCGGCAACCCGCTGAGTAATCCGTTCGGTAAACTGATTCAGGAGGAGGTAGGCGCAACTTATGGCGCGGCCTTAGATAAAGGCTACTCCGAAGTACAGTGGAACAGCCCGTTGGATGCCAACGGGAAACCGATTGCTATGCCGCTGGTTTCGCACCCCAACAACGTAAAAAACTTTGTACAGACCGGAATCACTACTACGAACGGTATCTCCGTAGCTAACAGCAATGATTATTTCAATTATCGGCTGTCGTATTCAAACATGCAAAACAGAGGGATCATCCCCAATTCTGATTTGTTTCGAAACACACTGAATCTGAATACGTCGGTGAAAGTGAGCGAAAAATTGAGAATCAGCAGCAATTTGGATTTGAGTCGCTCCAATTCCAACAACCGCCCCGCCGGTAACCGCGGTACCAACCCGCTCCAATGGGCGTATGCTGTTTCGCCTCATACGGATATTAAAGAACTGGAAAATTATTGGTTGCCCGGTCAGGAAGGATTGCAGCAGCGTTCGCAATACAAAGGTATTTGGAACAACCCTTATTTTCTGGCCTATGAAGTTAATAACAGCTTTGTCCGCGACCGTATTTTCGGAAATGTGAGAGCCGACTGGCAAATTACCCCCGAGTTCAGCCTGATGGGGCGGTATGCCATTGATACCTACACCGAAAACCGTGAAATGAAAATAGCCAACAGCTATACTAACGACCCCCGCGGCGCTTACGGTTTGATCAACCTCGCCAATTTTGAAAGCAACGCCGACTTTTTGGTCACTTATAAAAAAGACCTTAAAGATTTCAGTCTTTCGCTGTCCGCAGGAGGGAACTCCCGTTATCAAAAAGGGTCGAATGTAACCAATGCGTCCAAAAACGGCACCGGGCTTATCGTACCGGGTGTGTACACTATCCAAAACATTGCGCCGGCCAACTTGGACTACAACAGCAGTAAGTTTCAACGGGCAATCTACAGCGTGTACGGACTGGCCAACTTAGGTTACAAAGACATGATTTTTCTGGACGTAACCGCCCGTAACGACTGGTCGAGTACGTTGCCGGCCGCCAACCGCTCTTATTTCTATCCTTCGGCTTCGTTGAGTTTGTTGGTTAATGAAATGCTGCCGTTGACCAATCAGATCAGCATGTTGAAACTGAGAACCGGCTTTGCACAGGTAGGTAACGACGCAAGCCCTTATCAGTTGTTGGGTACTTTAGGAAATGCCGGTACTTGGGACGGTGTGCCGCGCCTTTCTACTCCCGGAACGTTACTTATTTCTGATTTGAAACCGGAAATTGTCACCTCATACGAAAGCGGTGTTGATCTGAATTTATTTAAAAACCGTTTGCGTTTCTCCGGTACTTATTACATGGTGGAAAACCGCAACCAGATCCTGAGCACAAAACTCCCTCCTTCATCGGGGTATTCTTCCAAAAATATCAACGCCGGTTTGCTGGTAAGTAAAGGCGTGGAATTAAGCTTAGGAGGAACAATCATTGATAAAAACAGCTGGCGCTGGGATTTGACCACCAACTGGACCCGCAACCGCACCACCATTAAAGAACTGTCGGACGACTTGCCCTACTATACGTTGTGGCAGGATGCCAAAGGAGGTGCTTGGACCTATGTTGGAGAACAAATCGGTGACATTTACGACGCCAAAATCGTAACGGTGGAGAATAAAGAATCGCCTTATTACGGTTATCCGATCTTAGACCAGACGGGTAAATGGCAATCGATTGACGCAATCAATACCAAAAACAAGATCGGTAACTTCAACCCTAAATTTATTATGGGTATGCAGACTTCCGTTTCCTACAAAGGTTTTACGTTAAGCATGTCGCTTGACTGGAGAAACGGCGGGGATTTTGTGTCACAAACGTATCGCTACGGCGAAGAAAACGGACAATCCCAGCTTTTCCTCGATAAATTGATCAATCCTAACGGACTGACCGGACAGGCCCTGCGTGATTATTTGGTGGCCAATCAAGACCAATTGATTCGCATAAACGGCAACTATTTCCCGTTGGTGGGCGGTCCTACGCCTGATTACGGCGGTTATCCTTTCAAATACGGCCCTTATACGTTACCGCACGGTGGGGTGTTTATCCCGGGTGTAGTTGCAACGGGCTACGATGCCAACGGAAACCCTACCGGCTATAAAGAAAACTTAGGAGGTACCGGAACCCTTATTCTGCCTTTTGCCGGAAGTACCGCATGGTCGTTTACCCGTGCTTTCCTCTACGATGCGTCTTACCTCAAAATGAGAGAGATTACCTTGGGCTACGACCTGCCGCAACAGTGGTTGAAAAAAATAGGGGTACAAAGTGCTAACTTCTCCGTTTACAGCCGTAATATCATTTTGTGGACCGCCGCTAAAATCAACATTGACCCCGAAAACGCTTTCCAACCGGAAGCGGGCATACAGGGAGGCAGTCAATTCAAACAGGGCATTGAGCGCTACAACGTCAACCCTTGGGTGATTCCTGTCGGATTTAAATTAGGTATTACATTTTAAGAAAACATAAACAATAAAAAAGCAATGAAAATCAGCACACTCAAATTCACCTGCTTTGCGGTTCTGTTTTCTTGTACGGTATTTTCCTGCAAAGACCTTACTGAACTGAACGTAAACCCTAACGGGGTCAACCCCGATAATGCCAATCCTAACTTGGTGCTCTCAACCGTATTGACAGAAGCCGGAAAGGCATTTGTTAATCTGGGCTATCAAGATCTGGCCGGTGTCATGCAGCATACCCAAAAAGACGGCTGGAGCGGCAGCCATAACGATTATGATTGGGGCGGCAGCCAAAGTTGGTCAGGTTATTACGATATTCTTCGTAACAATCAGTACGTGTATGACCGCGGAGTAGCTATTAACTCCGAATTGCATCAAGGCATTGCCTTAGTCATGAAATCCATGATGTTTGGCTTAATTACCGACCTTTGGGGTGATGCACCTTACAGTGCCGCTTTGAAAGGAGCCGTAGGCGGAGCCGAAAATACCTTCCCTGCTTATGATACGCAGGAGGCGATCTACACAGGTATCTTAGCTGACTTAGAAAAAGCCAACACGCTGCTTTCTAAAAATGCAACGGATTACATTGCTACTGTAGGTACCGCTGATGTGTATTACCAAGGAGCCCCTGCCAAATGGAGAAAATTGGCTAACTCATTGGCTTTGCGGTATTACCTGCGCATTTCGAGCAAAAAACCGGATGTAGCCAAGGCCGGGATGGAAAAAATTGCGGGTAATGCGACACAGTACCCGATCATTACCGCCATTGCTGATGATGCGGCTATGCCTTTTGCCGGAAACAGCGACGCTGATTCGTGGCCGGCCAATGCCATCTACGACGCCAGTGAAAGCAATTACCGCCGTATCAAAATGGCGGCAACTCTGGTAGATAAATTATTGGCGCTGAAAGATCCGCGGTTGGCTATTTGGGCAAATAAAGTGCAAATTCAACTCGTGGTGGATCCCGCCCTTCCCAAAGGTACTGATAAGATCGAAGGCAACAAGCGGTATCTATCGCCCGATAAAGTGGCCGGAAAAGAGTACAATACCAACGAATACGTAGGATTGCCGACGGCCATGCTCGGCGGCCCTACCTACAACCTCAGCCCAACGGCAGAGCAGGGTGCAAAAAATCCGCACGTATCGTGGCTTAGTGATATTTACAAACAAGCCAAAGGACCCTTGCTGAAATCGCGTCTGATGTCAGCCGCGGAAGTACGCTTTATTCTGGCCGAAGCGGCTCTGAAAGGATGGGCTGTCGGCGATGCCAAAACGCACTATGAAGCCGGGGTCAAAGCGTCGTTGGATACGTGGGGCGTGACGAGCAGTTATGCCGCTTATATTGCCGGTGCTGATGTAAAATACAATGGTACCCTGCAACAGATCATCGAACAAAAATGGATTTCAAGCTGGACAGCCGCCCAGGAAGCTTGGTTTGACTACCGCAGAACAGGCTTCCCTGAACTGAAAACCGGCTCGCAGTCCAAACGAAATGTATTACCTGTTCGATTCTATTACATGCTTGATGAGCGGAATCTGAACAAAACCAATACGGAAGCGGCTATGAATAAGTTGGAAACTACCCCCTTCTCTACCGTTGACGGAAAAAACAGTCCTTGGTCAAAGCCATGGGTGATTCAAGGAACCAACAAGCCTTGGTAAGACTTCTATTTCCTGTTTGTTGACTATAAAATAAGGGTGGGAAATTCTCACCCTTATTATCGCAAAAATGAAAAAACATAAATTGTTAATTTACGCTTGGCTCTGTTTGACGGGCTTTGCGTTGACGGCCCATTCTCAATCCTTAAAAGTCGGAGCTGCTTTACGGGTCATAACGCCCAATCCGCTTCTGCCCGCTTCGGGAGGTATCGGGACTCCTAAAAAAACAACGGAGAAGAAAGGAGAACTTTTTGCCCGAGCCTTGGTCTTGGAAAAGGGAACTGTGCGCGTAGCTATCGTAAGTGTGGATAACTTAGGTTGGTCTTCTATCTTAGGCAATCGCTCTCGGGCCTTGATCAAAGGCATTCCGGCCGAAAATATTCTGATCGGTTGCACCCATACCCACAGCGGACCTGATGCGTATGCCTTTCCTGATCAAACCGGCAAATCCTCGGCAGATTTGGCTTATTTGGACGATTGTGTCAAAAAAATTGCCGAAGCGGTGAACGAAGCCGTGACGAAACTGGAGCCGGCCTCACTGAAGATTGCCGTCGGAGAAACCAAAGCAGGTATTGCTTATAATTACTACGCCCCTCAGTTGTATGATCCGCGCTGCGGGGTGATTCAAGCCATTGCCACTACAGGCGCTACCCAAGGAAAACCCATTGCTACCTTGGTCAATTATGCCATTCATCCTGAAGTGATCGGCTCGGGAAGGGGTATTTTGAGCCCCGATCTGTGCGGTCCCTTGTACGATCGTATCGAAGCCAAAGCGGGCGGTATGGCTATCTTTATGAACGGTGCTCAAGGCGGAATGGTCACGGCCGATACGCGTCGCGAAGGAAATAAGGAAGCCAACACATGGGAAGAATGTATCCGAATCGGTGAACTGTTGGCCGATGAAGCCCTGCGCATTGTCAGCATGGCACCGGTCATCGACAACCCCGCGTTGTACTGCACTGCGCGCAAGCTGGAGTTTCCGGTCGAATCCGACCTGATGAAGTACATTCTCAAAAACTCGCCGCTCAAACATCCGAACGCCAAAGAAGATGCCGTCAGTACCCAATTGAATTTACTGAATATAGGGCCCGCTCAAATTCTGACCATCCCGGGCGAAGCATTACCCAATATCGGTTATTATGTGAAGCGGCACATGAATACAAAACTGCCCTTCCTGTTCGGCTTGACCAACGACGCTTTCGGTTACATGCTGACAAAAGTAGATTTCAACAGTTTTAAACGATACGAGTACGTCAGTCGGACAAGTTTGGGTGAAATGACAGGTGAAATTTACATGGAACAAGCTCTCAA
Organism: Spirosomataceae bacterium; assembly: GCA_046329125.1. Lineage (GTDB taxonomy): Bacteria > Bacteroidota > Bacteroidia > Cytophagales > Spirosomataceae > Runella. The sequence goes on from JAXLVD010000003.1 coordinate 222,651, forward strand.
ACTGGTCAAAGAAAGTCCTAAGGCGCAGTAATCTCTGTCGATTGCTGATTTTCAAAGGCCAATTACGGCCGGTCGAGAGAGCAATAGAATAATAAAATACATAAATCGTCCCTTGGCAATCGACAATCGACAATCGAAAATAGAAAGATACGATTCCTCAACTTTAAAAATCATGCATAAACCACTTCTCAGTTTAATTTTTGTTTTTTTTGTTGGTGTTGCTCAACTGACAGCCCAACAACCCATTACGCCCGAAACAGCCTTGAAGAGTTATATTCATAACGGCGATAATACCTTCACTTGGGAGCTTAAAAATTCGTTCCCGTTGGGAGATGTGACCGGCTACAATCTGTTGCTTACTTCCCAAAAATGGAGAGGAATTACTTGGCGTCATCAACTCACAGTGTTGGTGCCTAAAGAGAACCTGCACCACGGTGCCATGCTGTTCATTACGGGCGGTTCCAACAAAAATGAACAGCCCAATTGGAGCGATAAAGACAAACTGTGGCCTTCGTTGGCGGGCATCGCTTCCAAAAACAAAGCCATCGTGGCTTTGCTGAAACAAGCGCCCAATCAGCCCCTTTACGGAAACCTGACCGAAGATGCCCTGATTTCTTACACCCTGCATAATTTCAAAAAAGACGGAGATTACTCATGGCCGTTGCTATTCCCCATGGTCAAGAGTGCCGTCAGAGCCATGGATGCTGTGCAGGCATTTGCCAAAGAAAACCTGAACCATGAGGTGGCTGATTTTTTAGTGACCGGCGCTTCCAAACGGGGATGGACTACTTGGCTCTCAGCCGCGATTGACGACAGTCGGGTGAAAGCCATTGCGCCAATGGTGATCGATATGCTCAATATGCCGGCCACCTTAGATTATCAACTGAAAACCTACGGGGCTTACAGCGAACAAATCGAAGACTACGTAAAGTTGGAAATCCCTCAAACGGCCAATACGCCTCAGGGGAATGCCATTACCCAAATGGTGGACCCGTACTCCTACCGGGCAAAGTTGACAGTTCCGAAGCTTATTTTTATCGGAACCAACGACGAATACTGGACCGTAGATGCCATCAAGCACTATTACAGCCAAATACCCGGCAAAAACATGATCCATTATGTGCCGAATGCCGGGCATGATTTAGGAGGCGGCAAGCAGGCCTTGGAGGCGCTGAGTGCTTTTTTCGGAACTACTCTTAATCATCGGCAATACCCTACTCCTGTATGGAATATCACCTCAACCAAAAAAGGAGCAAAACTGGATATTAAGACCGACAGTCATGATCTGGTAGATGCCATAGTTTGGTCGGCGACTTCCACGGATAAAGATTTTCGGAACGATACTTGGACAAGCCGCAGTCTGAATGTCTCAAATACCTCTGATATCAAACTGACCGAAACTTACGCGGACAAAGACTACAAAGCATTTTACGTAGATATGAAGTACAAAGACCCCAACGGCGGAACCTATACCGTAAGTACCCGTGTCTTTTTGACCGGTGGAAAAAAAGTACTCTGAGATAGTCTTTTCAGTGATTTTCAGCGTAATGTAAACAGAATAAACCCGACATACCCATGGAACGCTCCCGTCCCGAATACCTCATTGACAAACTGCTCAGCAATGAGTTGTCAAAAGAGGAACTTGACGAATTGCTGTCCGGGTTGGGAGAGAATGAAATGTCTCCGGAATATTCCCTTATTTTGGAGCAATACTTCAATCAACTCCTCTCGCAAGAGGAACAACCGGCAGTATTGCAACTTAAAAACTAAACGGTACGAAGCTATCCACCCATTTTTGCAATTGATTCATTGGTAAGTATATCGGGCTTAGTTTCGCCCGATGAAAGTCGTTTTATTGTCTGTTTTGAGAGAAAAAATGAAAAAAAGGACTGTTTATTTCCTTCTCTTTTTTGCCTGCGGGTTAAACACCTTAAAGGTCATTGGTCAAAATGGCTTGGCACCGTTGCCTGTTTCCAAAAACAAATTAGTGGTGATTTCCCACCGCGGCAACCACCTCCGGGTACCTGAAAACAGCGTAGCTGCCTGCGAAGCGGCCATCAAAAGCGGTGCCGATTATGTAGAAATCGATTTGCGGACGAGCAGCGACGGTATCTTGCTCCTTCACCATGACGACAGTGTAGATCGAATGACGAACGGACAGGGCAAAGTCGCCGAAAAGTCATGGGCGGAGTTGCAGTCGTTTCAACTCAAAAACCCTGATCCGAATGACGCAACAGCCTATCGTATTCCCGAATTCAGAGAGGTACTGCGCTTATGCAAAAACCGAATCAACATCTATTTGGATTTTAAAGAGGCCGACGTAGCCGAAACTTGGAAACAGATTCAGGCCGAAGGCATGGAGAAACAGGTCATTGTTTACATCAACAAAATACCTGACTACAAGCGTTGGCGCGCGGCAGCTCCCCAAATACCCCTGATGACAAGTCTTATCAAGGAGGTTCAAAATAAAGAACAACTGCGTTATTTCTTGGCACAGGTCAAAATCGAAGCGTTGGATAATATCTACGATGCCGAGATGGTGGAGGTCGCGCAAAATGAGGGGGTAGCTGTTTGGTTAGATGTCCAAAACCCGTCGGAAGGACCGCAAACCTGGGACAGCGCTCTGCAAAAAGGCGTGAACGGTGTTCAAACCGACCACCCCGAAGAACTCATTAATTATCTGAAAACCAAAGGTTGGCGAGACGGTTTAGCCAAAAGCGCCGCTAATCTTCCTAAAAAACCGACCTATCAATCGCTGTTGGATGTACGTTACGGCGATGCCGAAGGCAAAGACAACCTTTTGGATGCGTATTATCCCGATAATCATAACCATAGTACAAAGGTCATTGTCTATATCCACGGCGGTTCCTGGAACCGAGGTGACAAAAGCGAATTCCCGAAACAACTCATCGAAACGTTGGTAGGAGAAAAAGGCTACATGGTTGTATCGCTCAATTATCGGTTGGTGAAAGACGGTAAAAATCGGTTTCCGGCCCAAATCGAAGACGTTAAAAAAGCCCTTGCTTTTCTTTCGGACAAGGCCAAACGCTACGGCTTCAACGGCAACGAATTTGCGCTCATGGGCGGCAGTGCCGGAGCGCATTTGGCCATGCTCTACGCGTACAAACACGATGCGGCCAAGCAAGTCAAAACAGTAGTCAACCTTTGGGGGCCAACCGACCTGACGGACAAATCAGTACGTGCCGACGGCAGCGATGCCAACAATACCGTCATTCAGTTTTTGGGCGAGGCCGATCCCAAAGCACAAATCTGTATTGATGCCAGTCCGTTGCTTCACTTGACCAAAGAAACAGCTGTTCCTACGCTTTCCTTTCACGGCGTAGAAGATCCGTTAGTGCACGTAAGTCAAGCGGAAAATTTGCACAAAAAATTGCAATCGCTTGGCGTTTTGACCCAATTGGAACTCTATCCCAAGGAAAAACACGGCATGAGCCCCGCTGCTGCAGTAGATGTTTTTTCCAAAATGATTACTTGGTTGGAGAAACAGTACCCGGCTAAATAGAAATTACCGAAAAGAAGAGTCGACAGGGTAAGTCTGACCGTAGGTCTGACGTGCCGGTACTAGAATCCCCTGTAAGACAGCACTGACATAATTGTCAGGAAAGAGGGAGGAGGAAATTTTAAAAACAGTGTCATGAAAATAAAAAAGTGTGGCTACTTATTCGGAAAACTATTCAGCGGACTTATTCTAAGTGCCTGCCTAAGCCTTTCTCCTTGCTCTGCCCAAAGTGTTAAGCAGGTTATGGACGATGTGGTAACGCGCCTGTATCGTCAATTGACTCCGGCACAGTTGGATACGATTTCCGAGAATTATATTCTTTCTTTTCTGTCAGAATCCGAAAAAAAGGTACTGGCCACCCAATATCTGACCTTTAACGTAAACGTGCCGATAGTGGTATCATTAATGCGCCACCGGGATCAGAAATCACCACCTTTTTGGCTGGAGAAAAGCGGATTTCTCAAATCAAAAATGTTGGTGAAAAACGAAGAATATACCTACGAAGTATGGCAAAAGAAGGTGGGAAAAGGCAAAGTAGCGTTGGGCATTAACGGATTCGACAAACATCGACCTGTTTATTTCATCAGTGTAGCTCCGCAAAAAGACGGGGAGAAGGTCGTGATTTCCAATGCCCTTCCCGAATTTGAAATAAGCACAATGAAAATTGGGGCTTTCACCTATCACGATTGGGATGATCTGGTATTGACCGAGGTACCCGATGCCTTACGCGGACAACTTTTATTGACTACCGTTCGGGGGCGTGCACGCGACGCGCATCTGTTGGGAGCGTTTCGCCAAACACGTTATCCCGCCGTAAGTCGTCCGGACCAGATTCTACTGACGTTAAGCGGTGATCCCACCACTACGATGGACATTCAATGGCGAAATAAGCCGGAGGTGAAAAACGGGAAAGTCATCTATTGGGCCGAAGCTACCCAAGATACCCTTACGGCCACGGCTACTGCCTTTCGTATGGAAGATCGCCTGTTGCGCAATGACCGCTATATTCAGCGTTTTACGGCCCGGTTGACCCAACTCAAACCCGGAACCGTCTATTTTTATCGGGTAGGGGAAAAAGGAGCTTGGTCGGAGATTGCCTCTTTCAAAACTCAAGCGGCTAAACCCGAAGCATTTTCGTTTATTTGGTTTGGCGATACCCACAAATCGCCCGATTGGGGCAATATGGCACAGAAAACACTGAGCCGCCACCCTGACATATCGTTTTATTCTATCATCGGCGATTTGGTCAGCACCGGGCTTAATCGCGACGAATGGGACGAGTTTTTTCATCATTCCGGAACGATTTTCAGCCAAAAACCGCTGATGCCCATTCCGGGCAATCACGACAGCCAAGATGGGTTGGGGGCAGCCATGTACCAAAATCTGTTCAGTCTTCCCGGCAATGGACCTAAAAAATTGCCAACCGAACGTACCTACGCTTTTCACTACCAAAATGCGTTGTTTGTGATGATCGACGGGACTTTTTCCAATACCGACCAAACGGCTTGGATCGAAAATCAATTGGCCCAATCAAAAGCCAAATGGAAGTTTGTTATGCTGCATTTTCCGCCTTACAATTTTGAGGAAGATTACGCCCAAATCCGCAAAGAATGGGGCGTGTTGTTTGACCGGTATCACGTAGATATGGTCATGAGCGGGCACATACACTACTACATGCGCAGTAAACCCATCTATGCCGAAAAAATCGTTGACTCCCCCGCCCAAGGCACGATTTACACGATTTCGATCAGTATCCCAAGCCACCATCAACATTGGCCCGAAGAAGCTTATGCCGCCGCCCGTTTTCAAAGCGGGCCGGTATACCAACACATTCGAATTGACAATAACACATTAACCTATCGTTGTTTGGATACAGAAGGGAAGGTAAAGGATGAGTTGACGATTGTAAAAAAGGAATAATGTTTCTTCCAACTATTGAAGTTTGGGTAAGACGGTGACCTTCGTAACTTTGCCGCAAAGATTACGAGTTATGTCAAAACCCATCTTAGTTATCAAGTTCGGAAGTGCCGCTATTACCAAAGTCAACGGAGAGTTGAATCCGTTGGTAATAGTAGAGATAGCCCGGCAAGTGGCGCAATTATACGCAGACTATCATTTGGTGATTGTGTCGTCGGGGGCCGTAGCGGCAGGAAAACACTACATTCGTGACTATGCGGGCGAGATTACCCAACGCAAAGCTGCCGCCGCTATCGGCAATTTATTGCTTCTGAATAAGTATGCTCAGTTTTTTTCTCCCTACGAGATTCCGGTGGCGCAAAGCCTTTGCGAGCGCGGGCATTTTGCCAACCGCGACCAATTTCTGCAAATGAAAGATACCTTTCAGGAATTGTGGAAAAACGGAATCATTCCCATTGTCAACGAAAACGACGTAGTGAGCAGTCACGAGTTAAAATTTTCGGATAATGATGAATTGGCAACACTCATTGCCGTTGGCTTCGGAGCGGAAACCCTGATGCTTTGCACTTCGGTAGGCGGGCTGTTGGATGACAAAGGAAAAGTAATTCCCGCCGTCTCTCAGGTCAACGACGTCTTTCAATACGTTCGCAGTGATAAATCAAGCGTAGGATTGGGGGGAATGACCTCCAAACTCACTTTTGCCAAATTGGCCACCCGCATGGGCATTCGGACCATTATTTTCGGTATGAACGAGCCCGACGGTATTTTGCGGGCGTTCAGAGAAGAAACGGGTACGGTCTTTGCCTCGCAGGAAAGTGCCGTTTCGGCGCGCAACCGTTGGTTGGGCAGCGGAAGTTTGGTGGCCGGACGCATCATCATTGATTCAGGTGCCGGACGCGCCCTTCAAAACCGTAAAAGTCTTTTGGCCGTAGGAATCAAAACCGTAGAGGGCGATTTTGAAGCGGGCGAAGTGGTTGAGCTATTGGATGCCGATCATACTTTACTCGCCGTGGCCAAAGCCCGCGAATCGTCGGTGATAATTTCCCGAAACCTGAAAACGCAAAATTTCGAAGTGGCCAATGCCAACGATATCGTCCTGCTTTAGTGCGATTTGATTGCCGAAAATCCGATCAACGGCGGATGGTTCATAAAATCAGCCCAATAGTCGAATTTGTCAGGATGCTGTTGTTCAGGGTGTAACAGCGGTCCTTCCCAACGGAATTGACGGAATCCGGCTTTGGCAAAAGCTGATTCGTAGGTTTTGGGGTCAAAATAAAAATTATCAAAACTGAATTCGGTCCCGTCGAGATTAAACATACGGTACTTGACAAAATCACCTTCCCGACGGCAATCGGTGGTTTCTTTGACAAAGCCGTATTTTTTGTACTTGGGATAATGCGCTGCTTCGTTGTGGGGATTGTCATTAAAACCGATAAACCGTCCGCCCGGCTTGAGGTGATGATAGACCACTTGGCAAAATTGCGCCAAATCGTCCGGCGATTGGGCATAGTTCAACAGGTACATGCCTACTACCAGATCATACTCCCCCAATGGAGCCAAAGTAAGTACATCATGCACTAAATAGTCACAGCCCAGAGGTTCCTTTTTCTCGGTTTCTTGGGCCAGATCAATCATACGAGCCGATAAATCGACGCCTAATGCAGTGGCTGCGCCCAGTTTTTTCAATTTTCGGGTATAAATGCCCTCACCGCAGGCTAAATCCAATAAACGGAGGTCGGTAATGTCACCGGCCAATTGGAGAAGGGTGTATTCTTCGATGTATTTTCGAAAATCTAATTGTTTTGAATCACGGTATTCGTTGGCAATTTGATCGTAAGAGTTAGATTCCATAGCGTTGGTAGAGAGCAGGTTGCAGATGCTGTCAAAAGCTTTCTTCCTGCCCGAAACTACCCTATGTCTTCGGCAATTTTCTCAATTTCTGCCAACAATGCCCGCAGATCCTCCGGGGTGGTGAGCGGATTCATAAGCGAGACCCGCAGATAGAGCTTATCGCGCAACGTAGTCTGCACTATGTAAAACCGTCCTTCTTCCAACAGTTTTTGTCGAATAGCAGCATTGAGAGGATTATATCGTTCGGGGGCCATATTTTTTCCTATATATCGGAAACAGACGATATTGCTCTCCGGAACAACGGCCAATTCAAACGTCGGATTTTTATGCAACAGTTGAACAAATTGCTTAGCTAAATCGTGAAGAGTATCTACATTTTCGGCAAAAATTCCTTCACCGCCCGTTTTTAAAATAGAATAGATTTTTACACTCATCATCAGTTTGGTACACTCAAACGTCCGTTTGCCGGAGTTAAACCATTCGTGAGAGCCTTGATTGGCCCACAAATACTGTGCTTTTTGATGAAAGGTTTGAAAGGCGTCATTCTCGTTTTTGAAGATCAGCGCCGTAGCCAATGCGGGCGTCATCAGCATTTTGTGCCAGTCGATCACCACCGAATCGGCTTGCTCGATGCCGTTGACCAACGATCGGTATTTTTGGGAGAAAACAACGGCTCCGCCGTGCGCACCGTCCACATGAAACCATAAGTTATGACGTTGGCAAAAATCGCCGATAGCCGCTAAATCGTCGTACGACCCGGTAGAAGTGGAGCAGGCACTGCCAATAACGGCAATGACCGTCAAACCTGCCGCTTCAGCCTGTTGGTAATAATCCTCCAACAGTTCGGTGCGCATCTGAAAACGGGCATTGGTCGGAATTTTGATAATGCCGTCACTACCCATCCCCATGATTCTTGCAGCTCTGTCAATGCAGTAATGAGCTTCTTCCGACACCATCACGGCCAATCTTTCTTTAGAGCCGTCTTCCCACACATCAGCGGGGGCCTTGGCAGCCCGTGCTGAGAGTAAAGCCGTCAGGTTAGCCAACGTCCCGCCTGAGGTCAATAAGCCCGATGACGGAGAAGTAAAACCGATTTTCTCGGCCAACAGATCACTCAAAATACGCTCTAACGGATTGGACACCAATCCCATCTCATAGACGGCCATTCCGTTGTTCAACATTCCTGTCAGCAGCCCGGCCAACGCCGCAATGGGTAGCGGCGGCGACACCTGATGCCCCATGTAGCGCGGGTGGTGGAGGTGGGTAGATCGACGAATGATCTCTTCAAAGAGAACAGCCGATTCTCCTGTTCCCTGTCGGAGGTCTTCCTGCCAAAAAAGCAGGTTTTCTTCCGGATGTCGGTAGGGGATGACGGTCTCCGATTGTTGATTTTGAGCAGCGTGCAGATAGTCGGCCAAAGTATCGACCAATTTGTGCGCCTCCGAACGAAAGTTTTCGGCAGAATAAGCTTGTTTCAGATTCACGGGAAGTGACTTTTGGATGCTGCAAAGTTGGCAAAACACAGCCAACTTTTCAAACCGATTCCGCAAGGCGTTTCCAACGATTCTTCACAATTCGCTCAATAATCAACAGCAACAACAAAGAGTTGACGGGAAGCAACAAACTTTGAATCATGTTGAGGTCAATTCTATTCAACAGATTGTCAAAATCACTTCCCGTTCCGGCATTGCCGTCCGTTTGAAGCCCCCACAATACTGAACTGCCGACCAACAGAACGACCAAAATCGCTGCAAAAAGGAAAGGAAGGAGGCGGAGGAATACGGGGGTTTTGTAGGCAGATTGTACGGTTTCCCAGCGAGTCATTAATTTATGCTCAAACGCTAACGAAGGGCTTTCGAGCGGCAATGCGGCCAATCCCTCGTGCAGTTCCCGCAATTCCTGAAACGATTGCCGATAGTTTTCGTCCGTCATCATCAGGTGCAAATGACGTTGCCGAACTTCCGCCGAAGCTACCCCGTCCAGTATCTCAAATTGTTCGTCGTTGGTCAGTAAGTTCATGTTTTCAGTATAAATTTTTTACTTCTTCTCCCAATTGCAGCCGCAATACCTCTGCCAATCGCTTACGCGCACGGTGCAGTTTTACTTTGATAGTCTCGGAAGAAATGGCGGTAATGGCCGCGATTTCTTCCAACGAATGTTCCTTCAGATAAAACAAGGTGATCATGGTTACATCATCAGGGGAAAGTTGGGCTAAAGCGCGTTGTATTTGCATCAAGCGCTCTTTTTTGTGCATATTTTGTGTGGTATCAGTTACAGAAAAAGCCAACGCGTGACTCTCCGTAATGGTTTCCGTCGGTTTTTGACGGCGCTTGGCGCCTAAAGCGGCATTGAATACAATTCGGTAAAACCAGGTCGTAAATTTAGCAGTTTGATTAAAATCATTTAAGGCTGAAAACGCCTGAATGAATGCATCCTGCGCGGCTTCTTCGGCTTCTTCGCGGTGATTAAGAATGCGATAGGCCACCGTGAAAGCAAAATCCTTGTGCCGATGCACCAAGTCCCGATACGCCGACTTGTCGCCCGCTTTTATTCGTTCAATAATAGCTATATCTTTCAGATTTTCATTCACACCGGATTGGATGCGCCAAGTGAAATACAGGTTACAGCGAAGGTCGTTATTTTTTTCTGAATATTTTTTTAGGATCCCTGTAACCTGCCATCAGGTCGGTTGCATCCTATGGGAAAAATAAACCAATTGTTCACTTTTTAAAAGATACAAAAATGCACGGTCCCGAAATTCTTATTCCCCTTTCCGCCATTGTAGGCGGTTTGACCATGATTATCTTTCTGCGCTATTTCGAAAATGTAGAGCGAATGGCCATGATTTCCAAAGGGATGAATCCTCATGAAAATCAAAAACGCCGACGTATCAGCCCGGACAATACGCTCAGAGTGGGTTTGTTGTTAGTAGGGGCGGGCATAGGCTTATTTCTGGCAAGCTGTCTGGAGCAAGCTTGGCCCGGTTATGGAGATGGCATTCATATCTCTTTAGTGATGATTTTTGGCGGGGCGGGTTTACTGTTGTCGTACATGATTCAGATGCGGAATGATAAGAAAAATGCGGAGTAATGCCACTGTCATTTGGTGGAGGTGTCTTTTCGTTTAAAAAAATGGGATAGGTTTAGCTTGGCAAAAATGATTTTTATCATTTTTGTTGAACTATAAAAGGAATTAATTAGACTTTTCTAAACCTATCTTCATTTTAATGAAATCGTTTGAGACCCCTGCCGAAAAAGAAACGTATTATGCAAAACGCCGAAAGCGCGGATTTATCGTAGGAGGCATTGGTTCCGCCGTTTTGGGCCTTGGGTTTATTATCCAGTATATTTTATACATGAACGATGCCTCCTTCAATGCCGTCATGTACTCGCTGACAACCATCGGCATTTGCTTGGTTTTTTACGCCGCAGTCGAAATACTGGGGTTATAAGCGCCGTCTGAACCAATAATTTTCTCCCGAAAGCGTATTTTTCAGTCACCCACAGATAAAATCGGGAAGTTTTGGAGTTAATACATTGTTATTAAGCCGATACTTCCCATGAAATTTATCATACCCGGTTCAGTCGTCATACTTTTCGCGCTCATCTTCTCTCAGTCGGCAACGGCACAGACAGAGACCATGACACTAAGAGCCATGGTTACGCTGAAAAATCCATCCTCCCATAAGGTATATCGCATTACGGATGCCGGCAAACAGGGAGATTGGAAATATGATGCCGCCGATAAATCGTCAGAACCCAACGGCGGCACTGTCCTTCGCAGCAGCGAACGCGGGGTACCGGGAAGATTTAAACGCGTATTTGACGTCCGAAACGGCGTGAATTTAGATTGGTTTTTGTCTTCCGCAGACACCGAAATGATTATCAATGAAGCTCTGCTCTCGGCACTTTCGGTTAGTGAACGGGTAAATTTCGGGGCAAAGGTCTATTTCGTGGCTCCCATTACGTTGACGTCCAAGCAATCGGTCAATCCCAAGCGAGTACATCTTCATTTTCAAAACACCACACTGAAAGCAGCCAACGGTACGGAGCAGGTCAGAATAATTCAGGCAGCGGCCATTCCGGAACTTTATTTGACCGGTACCCTAACTCTCGACGGAAACGCTGCCAACGCAAAGCTATCCAATCCGTTAAGTTATGGCGGGGAGGCCTTTTTGCATATCATTGCTCCTCCCGCTACCCCCGCCTCAAGACTCGTGATAGGTTCAATTACTATCCGAAACATGCCCATGTGCGGCATAAATATTTTTACCCGTAACGATGAAAAGGATACCGGCTATGACCGCATTACAGTGAAGGCATTTCGCGAGATCAACGGGTTCAATCATCTCAATATTCGTCAGAGCGATTTTGCCGTTTGGGGCGTCAATGTGCGCGGAGCACATCGGGCTGTGATCATTGACTCGTTGTACGCTCAGCAAAACAACGAACCTTGGGGAGACGCGCCCATCGAAAAACCCTTTTACACGTTTACCTTTGAAAATCAGGTAGATCCTACCGTACACAAACGCAAAGACAGTCTGTACGTTAAAAACTTGTATGCTCGGTACCCTTGCGCTATCGTGCTTTACACACAAGCTCCCAACCACGTACGGATAGACAATTATGTTATCGACGGCGCTTTGCGCAAACCCGGCATAGCCGACGCCGACGCTTATCCTACCATGCTTGAGAAAAATTTATCATGGGTAGGCTCTAAACATACCTGGACTTCTTACCGCAGCCCCAAGAGCAGTTTTCGCGTCAAAAAACTGTTAATTAAAAATACCAACTCGGCTTTTATGAGTGAGTCAGTTGCTAACGACATGACGGGTTTGTGGCTCAACAAAGCTATTACGGGGGCAGTATTTGATGAAGTGGACACGGATGTTCGCCTGAAATTTTACGGTGACGGTTTTTATTTCGGTTTCAAAGACGTACCCGACGGACGACATCACGTAGGTACCTTTATTTCCCGAATCCCCGCTAAGCGAAATTATGTACAGCCGTTAAACGCCGATCTGACCATTGATAAACTGCATTTAGCCAAGGGCACCGGGGTAACTTTTGCCATGGGAAATGCGAAAATCGGGGCGATTACGCAAGAACCGGGCACACAGGCGGTGTTTGAAAGTCGGGAGAATAAGTACAAAGAAGCCGCTACCCTTTACAACGGCTTCATTGTAGAATCGTGTAAGGCAACCAATATCCTGTGGCGGTTCAATTGGAACGTCTCCCAACAAGCCGTTGCCAACGAGCAAGGCATATCGACGGGAGAACGGTATGAGTTCAAAAATTTCTCGGGCAATAATTTATTACAAACCCAAACGACCGTATCCGCCCCTAACGGTTCGTCGGTTTACATGACGGCCAACCGCTATGACACCGAACCTGCTTTGCGAACGTCCATTGAAAAATTTCTCCAATTTGTGGAATTCAACTGGAGCAACGTAGCTATGAAACTGACCGATGCCTCGCCCAATGACCTCACGCAACGGTATATTCCTATCCGCTCCAATAAATCCGGCCTGCTCAGTGCCGCCCGAAAAATGGCTCCGCTGAAGGGGTGGAAGAAAGAGTGGCAGCCCAATTCATTTAACAAATGTGTCATTACTCCTTAGCTGCATAACTGACTTTGAAGCCGCTGAATCAGCATATTGACGGTGCGTCGATTCAATTCCTCTTCGAGCATACGATAAGCAGCGTATTGTTCGGCAGTAAGTTGCCCGATGATAGTTCCCAACAAAAAACTCCGAAAATTCACATCCCGTCGAATTGTTTGTTCGATGTAGCGGCGTTGGTCCTCCGGTGCAAATCGGGTAAACTCAGCTTTTCGCTTCTCTGCCTGATGCAAAAACAAGGCAAGAAGCAAGGCATTCTGTGATTTTAAGATGGGCCGCAGCACTTCATTTAGAAATGCTTCGGCCGGGGTATTGGGCTGATTCATCGGATTTTAAACTGTAAACTGTAAACTATAAACTCCCTTTCCTTAACTTTGCGCCGGGCAAAACCGATTTTTATGTTTGAAACCGACGCAATTTCAGCCTCTCCTTCTTTAGCGCAAGAGGCGATTCAATTATTAAAACAACTGATTGCCACGCAGTCATTTAGCCGAGAAGAGGACAAAACCGCTGCTTTGATCGAAAATTTTTTACAACGCAAAGGCATTCCTTTTCACCGCAAAAAAAATAACATTTGGGCTTACAATCAGTATTTTGACCCGACCAAACCCACTGTTTTACTCAACTCACACCACGATACCGTCAGACCCAATCCTTCTTGGACTTTGAATCCTTTTGAACCGCTGGTGCAAGACGGAAAGCTTTACGGATTGGGCAGCAATGATGCCGGCGGGTCGTTGTGCTCACTGATTGTCACCTTCTGTCATTTTTATCATAACCCGAATCTGACGTATAATGTTGTACTCGCTGCTACCGCCGAAGAAGAGATCTCGGGGCGGGAAGGGTTAGAAATGATTGTAGAAGATTTACCTCCCATTTCCTTTGCTATTGTGGGCGAGCCAACTGAAATGCACTTGGCCGTAGCCGAAAAAGGGTTGCTGGTACTTGATTGTATCGCTCACGGAAAATCGGGCCATGCCGCCCGCGAAGAGGGTGAGAATGCCATTTATAAGGCTATTGAGGACATTCAGTGGATACGCAACTATCAATATCCGAAAGTTTCTCCTACATTAGGACCTATCAAAATGTCGGTAACGATTATCAATGCCGGCACTCAGCATAACGTCGTACCGGATGCCTGTAAGTTTACCATCGACGTCCGGGTGACGGACCAATACACGCTTGAAGAAGTTATTGAGGTCATCAAACAGAATATCCAATCGGAAATCGCAGCCCGTTCGGTGCGGCTGCGTCCGTCAAGCATCCCGGTCGATCATCCGATTGTTCAGGCAGGGGTTCGATTGGGTCGAACTACTTACGGTTCCCCCACTACTTCCGACCAAGCGTTGATTGATTGCCCCTCGCTCAAAATGGGCCCCGGTCATTCCGGTCGTTCACATACGGCCGATGAGTTTATCTACTTACACGAAATCGAAGAAGGCATTGCTCAGTATATTAAAATGTTGGAAGAGGTAATTTTGTAAAAAAGCACTATTTTTATTGTAGATTTAAAGTAGCTTTGGCGCTTTGCCGGTATAGCTTACCGTTAAGACAGTGATTAAGTGAAAAAATGGATTTCAGCTTTTTTTCTTCTTTTGGCCTTTCTCAAAATCGGAGGCTTTATCGCTGTTTTGAGTATGGAGAGAGAATTGATTCGCGAAAACGTTATCCGAAAAATTTCCCGCCATATAGAAGACAAAGATTTGATTTGTATTGTGGGCACGCCTGCAAATTTGGCCGATATGGAATGGGAGAAAGAAGGAAAGGAGTTTTGGATCAACGAACAACTGTATGATGTTGTCCGAACGGAAACCAAACAGGGCCTGATTCATTACTATTGCCTTTCAGACGATGAAGAAAGTTTCGTAGTTGCCCGCATGGAAGCACTTTCCGGCGCTTATCCTGCTGAAAATGGCGTAATCAAGGGGATTCTGTATTTTGTTTTTCAGCCGGTTGTTTTAGTTACCGATATTAAATACGAATTCAACCCCTCCTTTTCTATCTCTTCGCGGTTTACCGATTGCTCCGTTTCATCCTATCATTTTTTATATTTCTCCAAACTTCTGGAACCTCCCAAATTCTTTTAGAATAAGGTGATTTTTGCTTTTTACTCAATACTTTTTAGATTGGGCAGCAACTGATTTGCAAAAAAGCAAATGAGCAGTCCGCTGCTGCGGCAAATTCAGATTTTATTGATTTTAAATGAATTTGGTGGTTTATCCAACCGTTTAAATCCATTTTATAAAATCTGCATTAATTACTTAAAAATCTACACTGACTTTCAAATCAACATTTTGTTTCAAATGAAAAAATCTTTCCTTTTACTGTATATTCTCTTGTGTGTTGGCGGCGCTTTTGCGCAGGAAAAGGCTAAAGAGCTGGACGAGGTCATTATCAAAGAAAAAAAGAAAGCGGCCAGAGAAAGAGCCGAGTTTACGCGTCATGCCCAGACGGTAGAAGCGCTTTCGGAAGCCGACCTCAACCGAAATAACCCCGCCTTTGTGGAACAAACCGTAGGAACAATGACGGGCGTGCAAGTAGACAAAAGAACCCAACTGGGTGGCCAACGCATCGTGATTCGCGGCTATGGCAATGACCAAAAATTCAACAATTGGGGTATCAAAGCCTATTACAACGGCGTACCCATTACGACAGCAGACGGAGTAACGGTATTAGACGATATTGATTTTGCTTTGGTCAACAACGTCGAAGTAGTGAAAGGCCCGGCCGCTACCATGTACGGAGGCGGTGTAGGAGGCGTTGCCCGTTTTTACCTCCGTCCCTCTGAAGACAAAGGGGTTTCCTTATCCGAGAAAATGATCGTGGGCTCTTATGGCTTATTTCAATCCAATACCCGCTTGGATATTGTCAATGACAGTTCTGCCATGTTTTTGAGCTATGGCCACTTACAGTCAGACGGGTATCGTCCGCGCGGCAACAGTTTGAAAAACTATTTGACCTATTTTGGCGAATTCAAACTGAACAAAAAGCAAA
This sequence comes from Spirosomataceae bacterium, assembly GCA_046329125.1. Classification (GTDB taxonomy): domain Bacteria; phylum Bacteroidota; class Bacteroidia; order Cytophagales; family Spirosomataceae; genus Runella. Next base: position 238,553 of record JAXLVD010000003.1, read on the forward strand.
CCCTAACGGCGTATTTTAGTCATAATTACTCGCACGAGGGAATCACCGGTCAAATTTCGTATGCCGACTACTACGCAGGTATTGATAACGGAAACAGCGCTTACGCCAAAAAGAATGCAAGAAATGACTTTTTGACGACTCGTTTCAGTTTGACCAATGACTATCGATTCAGCAGTCATTTCAGTAACCGAACGTCCGTTTTCTATTTTAATCAAGACCTTAAGAACGTATCTGCCGGTGCCGATGGGAACAGCCAAAATCCAAGCTTCGGACTTCGTTCTGTATTTTCGTGGAAAACGGACCTCTCGGCGAATGTCGCCAACGATATGAATATCGGAACGGAAATCCAACAATCACGTTCATTGGCAACGAGTTGGCGCTTTCTCGGTACGGATGATGCCAACCCGCTTAAAGTTCAGGATATTTCCAGAGGTTCCTACTTTAAGTATGTAACCAACCAAAACTCGTTCTTCATCCATAATCGCACCACCATCAAATCATTGGATTTAGCGTTGATTTTAGGGCTTAGTTCCAATCAACTCAGCTATAATCGAACTGATTTGCTGGCCCCTCTCGGCTTAGTAACAGGTTATAACAAAGATTTGTCATTCGGTAAATCATTTGCAACTTCCGTCAATCCGCACGTAGCTTTGCAGAAAATGATTAAAAATCATATCATCAATTTAAGTTACAGTGAAGGATTTAATGCACCCACTGCGTCAACGGCGTTTATTACGACTGTGAATAAAACCAATGATGATTTATTGCCCGAAAAAGCACGGATGTGGGATCTGGGTTTCCAGGGCTTACTGCTTAATAACCGATTGGATTATAAGCTTTCTCTGTTCTCTATCGACATCACAAACAAATTGACGCAGTTGTCGGGAGTGATTCCTACGGGCGGAACCTATACCTACTGGGCAAATACCGGAAATCAAGCCAACAAAGGACTCGAATTAAGCGTGGGTTATATTCTTACTCCCAAGCAAGGCAAAGGATTTTTCCGAAAAATAGAGCCCTTTTTCAATCTGTCAAGTTACAATTTCAAATACACAGATTTCAAAACCAGATTTGGCAGCGATGTGGTGGATTATTCCCAAAAACAAGTCGTAGGCGTACCGCCAACTAAGTATACCTTAGGACTTGATGTTTACACCAATATCGGTTTTTACTGGAACAACACCCTTAATTATTTGGGAGATGTATATACTGACTTTGCCAACAAGAACAGCGTCAAAGGCTTTACCTTACTGAACAGTAAGATCGGGTATAAATACATCGGTAAAAAAGTGGATTTGGATGTATTTGTTGCGGGTAATAACCTGACCAACCAAATCAATTATACCTTCCTGTTCTTAGGAAATAACATCAATGATGCCGATCCGGGCAACGGGTATCCGGCCAACGTAACCACCGACGTCAATCCGGGCCCAAGCAAAGCCAATTACTTTGGCGGTTTGAGTATCAAATACAAATTTTAACGCGGACGGCCATTGGCCTTCGATGAAGTAAACGATGCCGACAGGGGACTGATTGCCCTTGTCGGCATTCCTTTAGTGTGGCCAATTACGGCAAAAACAAATCAGAAAGGCACTTTATCCGCGATTTTAAGGTTACTTTTACGTGTGATTTATTCTAAGCTTTTTCAGAACCGATGACTGATTTTTCGCAATTATCTGCCCAACGTCAACACCAACTCCTCGCCTTTGACCGCCTGCTCAATATCATGGATGATTTGCGGGCACAGTGTCCGTGGGATAAAAAACAGACCATGCACAGTCTGCGGCATTTGACTATCGAAGAAACCTACGAGTTGTCGGATGCGATCATGGAAAATGATTTGCCCGAAATCAAAAAGGAGTTGGGCGACATCATTCTCCACATTGTATTTTACGCCAAAATTGCTTCCGAAACGGGTGACTTTGAAATTACAGATGTACTGCACAGTATTTGTGAAAAACTCATCGTACGCCACCCGCACATCTACGGCGACATTAAGGCAGATACCGAGGAGCAGGTCAAGCAAAACTGGGAACAGGTCAAGTTGAAAGAAGGCAACAAATCGGTTTTGGGCGGAGTACCCACCTCTTTGCCGGCTTTGGTCAAAGCCATGCGCATTCAGGAAAAAGCGCGGGGTGCCGGCTTTGATTGGGAGGAAAAACAGCAGGTTTGGGAAAAAGTGGAAGAAGAAATGCAGGAATTTAAAGCGCATTTCAACGCGGAGGACGATTCCGTGATGGATAAAGAAAAAGCCGAAGGCGAGTTTGGCGATTTGCTGTTTTCGTTGGTCAACTATGCCCGCTTTATTGACATTAATCCCGAAACAGCCCTCGAACGCACCAATAAAAAATTCATCAAGCGGTTCAATTACCTCGAAACGCAGTCCCGAGCCGACGGAAAACAACTGCACGAAATGAGCCTTGCCGAAATGGATGAATACTGGAATCGGGCAAAATCGTTGTAATCTATTTGTTATATCGACTTTTTTCTGTAAGTTTCGTTTGTGTTTATAAAATCGGTCTTTTATGCACAAACGATTACGTCTCGGGCTGTTGTTGAGTTGGTTAGCTCTGCAAGCGGCCGCCCAAACTCCTTTTACCGCTTCCTGGGATTTTGAGAACAATACCGGCGGCAGTGTCAATACGCCGAATGTGGCCGTTTCTTCGGCAAATCTATCGAATGTCAATACGGCAGGCTATCCGGCCGGAGCCACCGGAGATGCTATCAGTATTCGATTGTGGCCCACGGGCGGAATTGATGGCAACAAATACGTGGAAGTTTCCTTGACTCCTCAAAATTATCGGATGTCGGTCAACTCTATCTCTTTTGATTGCAATCGTTCAGACCAAGGCCCGGCTCAAGTAGCCGTTCGTACCAATCAAGATGGTTTCAGCAGTGATATTGGTTCGGCATCGGTTGGAACCAACTTCAGCAATCAAAACTATCCGGTCTTCTTCACTGATTTGGAAAGTACCGTCACTTTCCGAATTTATGCCTACTCAGCCATGGATAACCTCGGCACACTTCGGCTGGATAACCTCAAAATCAACGGTACCGTTACAGTAGTGCCTCTACCCGTAGAGTTAAGTTATTTTCGAGGGCAGTTGTTCAACGATCAGATACAATTGAGCTGGGAAACAGCATGGGAACGTAATGCCTCTCATTTTGAAATACAGCGCAGCAGTAATTTGAAAGAATTTGCTTCACTGATCGCCATCAATGCTGCCGGTGATACCCGCAGTTCCAACCGTTATACTTTTACAGATGTTTCGCCGTTGCCCGGGGCCAATTACTATCGCCTTCGCCAAATCGACCGAGATGGAAAGTTTACTGTTTCAAAAGTAATTGCAATCAATTTGGATGCCCGGGTCCCGGCTATTTGGCTCTATGGCAACCCGGTCTCCGCCGACCGAATTCCGGTGCGACTGCAACATATTGACCCTTCAGAAGTACGTTTAGCAGCCTTCAATGGACAATTAATGTCCTTAAGTTGGCAGTCCATTTCTCCAAATGACTACCTTTTGCAAACAAATGCGCCTCCCGGCTTGTATTGGTTAACAGGACAGCTTTTTTCTCGAAAAGTATCCCAAAAGATATTGATCGTTGAACCTTAAACAAGCCACACAATGAAAAAAACGGCAGCAGGCATCATCATGGCTGTTTGGACCGCTTTGTCTCTGCAAGCCCAAACATCCGTCCCCCTTCAGGAAATCACGCAGCGACAGGCAAAGCAACAGCGCATAAGTACGTGGACATTGGCCGGTTGGTCGGCCGCCAATATTGCCGTAAGCGGTGCAGCATTGGGTCAAACGCAGGGAAGTACCCGTTATTTCCATGAAATGAACCTCTATTGGAATGCTGTCAATGTCGGGATTGCCGGCTTGGGCCTGTTGAGTTTGCGTAAAAAATCACCTTCACCTACCTTGTCTTCTGTAGTAAAAGAGCATTATACCCTGCAAAAAAGTTTGCTTCTCAATACGGGCTTGGACGCGGCTTATGTGACGGGCGGCATTTGGTTATTGGACAAGGCCAAAACAGAAACCGATCCGGGCCGATATAACCGCTTTCGCGGGTTCGGGCATGCTGTGGTTATTCAGGGTGGCTTTTTGTTGGTCTTTGACCTGACCAATTACCTTCTGCTTCGGTCTGACAATACCCGTCTGCATCGTTTATTAGATAAAATTGACGTGAGCGGCTCCGGTGTCAGTTGGAAGTTTTAGCCTACCTTTGCAGAGACAAACTTTAACATCTTTTATCCTTGCGTATTTTTTTTCTTTATTTTATTCTGATGAGCCTATGTTGCTGCATAGCTTTTGCGCAAAGTACTCCTGTAGATACCTTGCAAGTAGCTGCGGCAGACACGGTTTCGAACGATGAAGAAGATCCTGAGTATGCAGTAGCAGAGGCAGAGCAAGACAGTACGGAAAAATTTCATTTCCGCTTCAGCGCCGACGGCGTGGCATCGGCAGGCAACGTTAACCGAATGCTGTTGCAGTTGGTCACCGCCGTAGATTGGAAGCCTACTTCTCATTTCAAACTTTCGGGCAGCCCTTCCTTTATTTATGGCACTCAAAATAAAATTTTAGCAGAACGTGAGTTTTTTGCCGACATAAGAGCCTCTTTTTGGCATCAAAAACCGATCTACGGATTGGCCTTTGTATCTTGGGATCGAAGTAATCTGCGCCATATTTTGAATCGTTGGTCGCAGGCAGCCGGTATCGGTTTCAAACTTATTCAAAAAAAGAAAGCGTATTTGTCAGTGACCAATTTGATTTTGCACGAAAGCGCTGATTTTGCTGAGGCAAAAGATATAGACGTTTGGAGAAATTCTACCCGTCTGTTGGGGGAGTTTTCCCCGGGAAAAGCCGGAAAGCTTACGCTCAATGCCGTTTTGTTTTTGCAGCCGGCCATTTCGATGCGTCATAATTTTCGTTGGAACAGTACGTGTACTGTGGCCTACAAAATGAGCAGTACGGTCAGCCTGCGTACTAAATTGGAAGATGTGTACGAAAGTTATACAGCTATCGGCCGAAAACCCAATGATTTCCGTTGGACCATCGGTTTGGCAATAGAAAATTAAAAATAACCAATGGTGAATACGGAGAAACGCACCGAGAATTGCCTTCTTTTTGTTTACGGAACTCTGATGCAGGGCTTTTTTAACCCTTTCGCCAAAAAATTGCATCAACAGGCCGTTTGGAAAGGAAGGGCTTCGGTCTCAGGCGAATTGTTCGACTTGGGGTACTATCCGGGAGCGGTTTATTCTGCGCAGAGCAACGATCGCATTTGGGGAGAGGTTTGGCAGTTAGAAGATTTTCCGAAGACCATTGCGGCTTTGGATCGCTACGAAGGCATTCATGATAGTAATCCGGAATATACTCGTCGCGAAGTACCGGTCGTTTTGGAAACCGGGGAATCTGTTCAATGCCGAATGTATGTTTTTTGCCAACCGATTGACTCCTTTCGCAAAATTCCGCACGGTGATTATCGAAGATGGCTTTCCGAAACCAAACAACAATTACCATGATCGGACGTTAAGAATCTACCGCCTCTATTTCCCAACCTGTGACTCGTTTTTGTAAATATATCTTATTGTTCTTTTGCGTATCGCCGGGGTTCCTTCTTGCCCAAAAAGGTTACGTTATCGGCAAAGTATTGGACAGTTCTTCCAAAGAAGGGGTCAATTTGGCGACAGTCACCAACCTGAAAACCAAGGATATGACCCGTACCAATAAGCAAGGGGTCTTTTTTCTGGATGCTTCCGTCGGCGACTCCATCGAAATTACCGGCCTGACGCACGCCCGCGGGGCGTTTCGATGGGATGGAAAAACCGAAGAAATGACTATTTTGCTGAAAAAGCTGGATAAAGCCATCGAATTGCCGGAAGTAAAAGTAACCTCCAAGCGGGAACAACAACTCGACAAAGAAATCAAGCAAGTTTTGGCAGAGCCCGAAGCCCGCAAAAATCTATCCTTGGGGGAAGCCGTTTCTATGGCCCAATCGCCCATTACCTTGCTTTACGAGTTGTTCAGCAAATCGGCTAAAGAAGACCGGAAGGTAGCGATGCTGATGCAGGAAAAACGCCGGCGCGATTTGGCCAATTATCGCTTTGGGGTGATTGCGGGGCAAGCTACCGAACTAAGCGGCGATAACTTGATACGGTTCCGTTATTTCTGTGATTTTTCCGAAGAATTTCTCCTGCTTTCCAGCGATTATGACCTTACTTACGAGGTACTTCAGTGTTGGAAAGTATATAAGAGAATCAAAAAAAAGACGTAAATTCTTGTAGAATTTGTACATTTTTTCGATTATTCGCCCAATTTATTAAATGTATTATTTTTACCCTTAAACTTCTGATATTATGAGTGCATTTACCGAGGTAATTGAAAAGTCTATCGAACAACTGAGCGGAGTAGGAGTGGGAGCGGATGAAGCCCTGCTGACAGCGGTAGCAAAAGGCTTAGGACCTTCCATCTACAATCTGGATTCTTCGTTGGTGGCTGCTTCAGATCCCGAAGAGTTGGCGCGGGTGAAAACCAATTTTCTGATCGGAAAATTAGGCTTGGCCGACGGCCCCGAATTGGATGCTGCCATTGCTGAGACGGTCGCAACTCTCAAAGGGATAAATCGTAAATTACGGGTCGTATTCTATTATTTGCTCGTGAAAAAATTCGGGAAAGAAGCGATTTATTCATAAAACACCACTACTTCAGATATAACAAAGCCGACTCCCGGGAGCCGGCTTTGTTGTTGTAGCACTATGCTGTTTTCTCAGTCTTCTTCTTCGGTCAATACATTGAACTGAAAAGCAAGGGGGTCAAACGAGTCTAACAGTTTTTGAATAAACGTATTGTCGTTTAAATAAAAGTTCAAAAAATTCTCACTGCGCTCCTGTAAGCCGCCGCTTGGGAACAGTTTGGCTTTTAGCCCCAACAATTGATTTACCTCGGTTTCGTGGTTACGTTCTTCGGCTCTCTGCAACCGTTTTTCCACGTTTTCTAACGTATTGAGCACCTTCACTTTTTCAGCGTTGACGGCCCCTTCCAGCGTTTTATCAATGGTAATGGCTTTTCGGAGAATATCTTCAAATATATTCTCAATCAGCTTTTTCTCCTCAGTCAATTGGAGCGAAATCGAAGACGACTTCTCCACAAATGATTTACGCAAACGAACATCATCCCAAAACAGATTTTCGACTGTGACGCCTAACTTCTCGGCTCGTTTTCGACCCGCCGCATTGACATAAAGAGCAAAATTGCGCGGTAATAACAAAGGAAAAGGCACGCCGAAATGATCAAAGACACCTTTCAATTGCATCCAATAGGGTACCTCTGACGGACCGCCGATATACGCCAAGTTAGGAAGCAGTATTTCCTGATAAAGCGGTCGCAGTACTACGTTAGGGCTGAATCGTTCGGGATGTTGACGAGCGGTTTCCAATATTTCACTTTCTGAAAATTTCAAGTCGGTATTCAGCACTTGGTATTCAGTTCCTTCCTTGACAATTCGTTCCCGAACACCTTCTTCCAAATAAAAGAAGTTAATTTCTCGCGGTGAAATTTGAGTATGATACCCCAAACCTTCAATTTTCGCCGTAGTTTCATTAACTAAACCGTAGGCCGTGGAATGGGTAAGATCCTCTTCGATCACGGGTAAAAACAGGCGTTTTAAGGCCGCATCGTCCCCATCAATACACACCAAGCCTTCGCCGCCGAACAGATCGTTCATGTAACAACGCACGGCGTCGGCCAGTTTATCGTGCTTTAAGTAGGCTTTTTCAAAAAGCGGCAATCGTTCAGGTAAAATTTTGAGTGCTTCCCCTAACTCCCGCGGATTCATGCGGCCCACTGCTCCTTTTTGCTGTGTTTGCCACGTATATTTTTTTCCAAATAGGTTAAAATAGCTGATTTCTTCAAAGTCATGGTCTTCGGTAGCCATCCAATAAACCGGCACAAAGTTGTATTCCGGATAAGCCGCCTTCAGTTTACGGGCCAAATTAATGACAGTCACTATTTTATAAATCACATACAAAGGCCCCGTAAAGATATTCAGTTGGTGTCCCGTAGTGACAGTGAACGTATTCGACTGCTCCAAAACCGATAAATCAGGGATCGTACTCAAATGTTTGTACTGTTGCTGAAGTGCCTTTACCAAAGCCGGCCTGTCCACGACAGTATGTTGGCTTTTCTGCTGAATTTGTTTCTCAAAATTGCTGAGTTCAGGAAAATAGCCGTAGAAAGGCTGAAGCGGCTCTTTTTGGGAAATATAATCTAAAAAAAGGGGAGGAAAAGCACTGGTGGCGGCAAGCGGTAAAGACTGACAATGCATAGACGTTGTGTATGAAATTAGGCTTTGGGGCTGGAGAGTCATTGCGGAATAGGAGTGATTTCTACGTTCTCAATGTCTAAACGAAACGACCCGTCCTAAAGTTTCCCTATCTTTGCAAACTCCTGCATCTAACTACCAAACTTCTTGCTTTTGAACATCATAGTTATCATTCCGGCTTACAACGAAGAAGAAGCTATCGGTAAAGTCATTACCGAAATTCCGAAAGCGTGGGTGCGCGAAATTGTAGTGGCCAATAATCGGTCTACCGACCGAACCGCCGAACGCGCTGCCGAAGCCGGGGCTACGGTGGTATATGAACCCCTGCCTGCCTACGGACGAGCGTGTTTACGCGGTATAGCCTACGTAAAATCACTCGCTACTCCTCCGGAGATCATTGTGTTTGTAGACGGTGACCATTCTGACTATCCGGAACAACTCCCCGAACTGGTCAAGCCCATTTTGGAAGAAAACTGTGACATGGTGATCGGGTCGCGAGCCTTAGGCCAACGGGAGCGCGGCTCCATGACCCCCCAACAAATATTCGGAAATTGGCTCGCCACCTTTTTGCTCCGATTGCTTTATGGGGTTCGCTATACCGATTTAGGCCCCTTTCGCGCCATCAAGTGGGACAAACTTTTGGCCATGGATATGCAGGATACTACCTATGGCTGGACCGTAGAAATGCAACTCAAAGCCGCCAAACAACGCATGAAAATCACGGAAGTACCTGTTCATTATCGCAGACGTATCGGCTTTTCCAAGATTTCGGGTACCGTCAAAGGGGTGGTATTGGCCGGTTACAAGATTATAACGACAATTTTCAAGTATTGGTAAAAAACCGGTAAGGTTTGCCAAACCGCACAGGTTTCTACGGATTAATCACGTAATTTTGCGAAAAATTCTAAAAAATGTCCCAACGCCTTATTATTGACATCCTTGGCTGGATAGGGTCTGTATTTGTAGTGGGAGCCTATGCGCTCAATATCAGCGGTCGGGTGTCTCACAGTGCCAAAGGATATTTGTGGGCCAATTTGGTCGGCAGTATTTTTTTGATCGTGAATACGCTTTTTTACGGAGCTATCCCCTCTACTATCGTTAATGTCTTTTGGGTAGGCATTGCTCTTTGGGGCATGGTTAAGCGAAGAAAAGAAAATTCAATCTCTTAGCAGTTTTGAAAATTTTGACATTAGATGAAAAAAATCTTTCTCATTGGCGGTTTGGGTGCAGATGAAAGAATTTTTCAAAACTTGGATTTACCATATTTCGAAAAAATTTTTATCAAATGGGTAACACCTAATAAAAAAGAGTCTATTAAAAACTACAGCAAACGCATAACGAGTCAGATAACAGAACAGAATGCTATTATTTTGGGAGTTTCATTCGGTGGAATGTTAGCAACAGAAATAGCAAAATTTTACCCTGAATCTAAAGTGTTTATAGTTTCAAGCGCTAAGACCTTTAAAGAAATACCACTGATTTATCGAATCATCGGGCGCTTGGGTTGCTTGAAAATTATACCTGCTAATGTTTTGAAATATCATTCAAGCTTTACGGATTGGTTTTTTGGAGTAGAAAACAAAGAAGAAAGTACCTTATTAAGTTCAATTTTGGCAGTTACAGATTCTTATTTTTTAAAATGGGCTCTACAACAAATTACGCTTTGGAATAACAAAGTGGTTTCGTCTAATCTAATCCATATCCACGGGGATAAAGATCGAATTTTACCACTGAATTTTACCAAACCGGATTATATTATTCAGGGAGGAGGGCATTTTATGATTTTCAACAGAGCCAAAGAAATAGAAGAAATTTTACTACAATAACTCACTAATTAAGATAAAAATGCAAGTTTGGAAATTTGGCGGAACGTCGGTGGGAAAACCCGAACGGATGCACTCAATCAGAACCCTCATTACGGCCGACAGTGGCCGCAAAATAGTAGTATTGTCGGCTCTCTCCGGAACGACCAATGCGTTGATTTCGATGGGCGAATCGGCAAAAGCCAATAAGGAAGCGGAAGTACAGGAAAAAATAGATGCCTTGAAAGCGCATTATGATGCGTTTATCAAAGAATTGTACAGCACAGAAGTTAGCCTGAAAAAAGGGCAGGCCATTGTGGACAATGAATTCAATTTCATTCGTTCGGTGTTGAAAAGCCGTCCTTTTACGCTCAAACAAGACAAGGAGTTGGTGGCGCAGGGCGAAATCATGAGTACGCAGATGTTTCAGGCTTATTTGGAAGAACAAGGCGAAAGCTCCATATTGCTGCCGGCATTGGACTTTATGCGGATCGATACCGATGGAGAACCCGAATTGGAAACCATTGAGCAATTGTTGGGCGATATGCTCAACCAACAGACGGACAAGCAACTGATTATTACACAGGGCTTTATTTGTCGTAACCCGCGCGGTGAGGTAGATAACCTGAAACGCGGAGGATCGGATTATACTGCTTCATTGATCGGCGGTGCGATCCGTGCCGAAGAGATCCAAATTTGGACCGACATTGACGGTATGCACAACAACGACCCGCGTATTGTAAAACGGACGTTCCCTATCCGCGAATTAACGTTTGAAGAAGCGGCGGAATTGGCTTATTTCGGAGCTAAAATCCTGCACCCGAGTACCATCACGCCGGCCAAATTACGCGGGGTCCCCGTTCGATTGAAAAATACCATGGAGCCGCAGGCGTTCGGTACACTCATTGCTACCACGACCACCGACCGCGAGATCAAAGCGATTGCGGCTAAGGACGGGATCACGGCCATTTATATTCATTCGACCCGTATGCTGAATGCTTACGGATTTCTGCGCCGAGTGTTTGAGATTTTTGAAAAATACAAAACGCCGGTGGATATGATTACCACCTCGGAAGTATCGGTATCGGTTACGATCGACAACGATACGCATTTGGCCGAAATCACGGCAGAATTGAGCGAAATTGCCGATTTGGAAGAACACGATCGCGATTTGTCCATTATCTGTATCGTAGGCGACTTCAAAGCTGATAAGGAAGGCATTGCGCTGAAAGTATTTGAAGCCATGAAACACATTCCGATTCGGATGATCTCCTACGGGGCTTCGGAGCACAATCTCTCGATTTTGGTCTGGACCAAAGACAAAGCCGAAGCCCTCAATGTACTGAACGAACGATTATTTTATTACGAAGACGCGATGAAGACCATCTTCAGTGCGCAGTAGGAACAATTAGTAAAATAAAGCTGATTGGCTCTGATAAAGCTACTTAAACGAATGTTACAACTAAATTACATCCGCGAAAACCGTGAATTGACCATCAGCGGTTTAGAACGCAAATATTTCAAGGGAGCTGCCGAAACGGTAGATACCTTATTGGGGTTGGACAAACAACGCCGTGATACTCAAAGTGAATTGGACGCGACTTTGGCGCAATCCAACGCTTTGGCGAAACAGATCGGGCAGTTGATGAAAGAAGGCAAAAAAGAAGCGGCCGAAGCAGCCAAAGCCCAAACGTCAACGCTTAAAATACGCGCTAAGTCACTCGAAGACAGCCTGAAAGAAACAGAAGCGCAACTTCAGGCAACATTGGTTTTATTGCCCAATCTACCGCATGAAAGCGTGCCTCCGGGGCGTACGCCCGAAGAAAACGTGGAAGTATATAGTTGGGGAGAAAAGCCTCATCTTCCCGAAGGTTCAAAACCGCATTGGGAATTGATCGAGCAATACGACATCATTGATTTCAAACTCGGTACCAAAATTACCGGTGCCGGTTTCCCGGTGTATAAAGGCAAAGGAGCGCGGTTGCAGCGAGCTATGATTCAGTTCTTTTTGGATCAGGCTGTGGCCGCAGGCTATTTGGAAATCCAGCCGCCGATCTTGATCAATGCCGAATCCGGTTTCGGTACAGGGCAACTTCCTGATAAAGAAGGACAAATGTATCACGCCACGGCCGATGATTTGTATTTGATCCCTACGGCGGAGGTACCGATTACTAACTTATATCGGGATGTCATTGTCGCTGAAAACGATCTTCCGATTAAGAATGTGGGCTATACCCCCTGTTTCCGTCGCGAAGCGGGCAGTTGGGGGGCGCACGTGCGCGGTTTGAATAGACTCCATCAATTTGACAAAGTTGAAATTGTACAGGTGCGCAAACCGGAAGAGTCGTATCAAGCCCTCGACGAAATGGCGGAACACGTAAAAGAATTACTCCAAAAATTAGAATTGCCTTTCCGTATCATTCGCCTGTGCGGTGGCGATATGGGCTTTACCTCAGCATTGACCTACGATTTTGAAGTATGGTCGGGTGCACAGGGCCGTTGGTTGGAATGCAGCTCTGTCTCTAATTTTGAAACCTACCAAGCCAATCGCCTCAAACTTCGGTATAAAACCGACGGCAAGACCCAATTGCTGCATACGCTCAACGGCTCGGCGTTGGCCTTGCCCCGTATTTTAGCGGCGATGCTCGAAAATAACCAAACTCCCGAAGGGATTCGTATTCCGAAGGTACTGGTGCCTTATTGTGGGTTTGACCGGATTTGATGGTTTTACGATTGATGATAAAAGAAGGGGGCGGTGATTATCATCGCTCCCTTTTTCGTTTTTGCTTTTCAGTGATTCCGAGAGGTCATTGAGGCTAATGCATTTTGTTCAATTTTTCAGTACCAACACCACTCCTCCTACAATCAGCCCTATGCCCAATACACGCCAGCTGTTGATGGGGTGAACGGCAAAGCCTACCCAACCGAAATGGTCTATTAACACCCCGGCCACCAATTGGCCCGCAATGATCAGGCAAAGCAGATTGGCCGGACCGATGTCTTTGACGATAAAAATAACGGTAAGTACGTAAAAAGCGCCGCAAGCACCTCCCAACCATTTCCACCAAGAGATATTTTTTAACGTGTCAAAAGAAGGAATGGGTTCTTTATTGAAAACAGCATAACAAAGCACCAACAAACTCAAACCGGTAGTAAACGAAATAATGGAAGACAGAATAGAGTTTTGAGTAGCAAAGCGCAACTGAGAATTGATACCGGACTGGAATGTGTTGGAAACACCGATGAGAAACGCCAACAATAGAAAAAAATAATTCATGGGAAATCATTGGGGGATGATTCCTGCAAACTTCCCAAAAATTCAGCGGAATAAAAAACGGATTATTTGGCCCGAATCGCCTCTACCGGGTCCATACGCGCTGCCCCGAAAGCCGGCACAATACCCGCCACTACTCCGATAATACTGGAGACGCTCAGCCCCAACACAATATTTTGCGGCGAAAGCACGATGTCAAGACTGCCTAATTGGACAAACGATAATAAATAAACAAAGCCGATACCGACCAAGCCGCCGATCAGACTCAAAAAGACGGCTTCAAACAAAAATTGAAACAGAATGAAGTAGTTTTTTGCTCCCAATGATTTCTGAATACCAATCAAATTGGTGCGTTCTTTTACCGACACAAACATGATATTGGCGATCCCGAACCCACCGACTAATATAGAAAAGCTTCCGATTACCCAACCGGCTAAGGTAATGATACCAAATAAACCCGAAATCGCCTTAGTGGCGGCCTCAGGGCGATTGATGGAGAAATTGGTGTCTTGGGTAGGCTTCAAACCGCGTTTGGTACGAAGTAAACCGGTAATTTCGGCTTCCAACTCTACTAAACCGTCATCTTCCGGCTGCCCTTTGACTACAATAGTCACCGAACTTTCGTAGCGATTTTGAAACGATTTGGCGTAAGTCAGAAAAGGAATCAAGGCTTTTGTGTCCGGATTACCCCCCACATCCATCAGCACTTTTCCTTTCTTTTTCTGAATGCCGATCACGGTATAGTTCAATCCTTTTATTTTAAAACTCTTTCCCATAGGTTCCGGATCACCCGGAAACAGCGTCTCGGCTAAGTCGGCACCGATAATGGCTACGCTGCGGCCCGCGTCTATTTCCTGCGGAGTAAAATAGCGGCCTTTTTCTACGTTTACATCCGAAACCTTATTGTAATCATAGGTAACTCCCTGAATCAGCGCATCCATGCTGTTGTTGCCGTTTTTGGCAGTTAAACCTCCTTTAAAACCCATTACCACAACGGCATCGGCGCCTTCCATGCGTTCGGCCAAAAATTTATAGTCACTGTAGGAAGTTTCGGGCCATTGAAAGTATTTCCACCATTGGAACTCTCCGCCGAAGATCCAAGGCCATTTTTGAACGTAAACTACGTCGGTCCCGATTGATTCCAAACTTTGTCGGATATTCCGCTCCAGAGAATCTACGATCGTAAATACCCCGATAATGGCAAAAATACCGACCGTAACCCCTAATAACGAAAGCGTAGTACGCAGCAGATTAGAGCGAAGGGCTTGCCACGCAAAGCGCAGACTTTCGAAGGTTTGGCGAAAAAATTTCATAGCCGTCAGGTTGTGAGTAGTGGCAATTGGTGTACTGTCAACAAAATTCCCATTACATTTTTTAATTCCCAAACATTTTACACGAATGGCAATCAGCCGGTTTAATTGGTTTCTTACAAAATAGACTCTGTTTTACCGCCAATTCAGAAATTTAGATTTTCTTTGCATAAAACTCATAGTCAGCACAGTATTATTGTATGAAAATCAGTACCAACTCGCGCACAGACCTCATTGTACATATTAGCCTCGTTGTTGCTTTAGTTGTGGCATTATTTTTGGGATTCTTTTTTTTGTATTTACCATTTACAACCAATCACGGACAAAGTATCACCGTACCGGACCTGAAAGGAATGAGTTTGGATCAAATCGAAGACTACCTCGACGAGCGTAACCTTCGTTATGAAGTAGTGGACTGTACGTTTGTCATAGGTGCCAAGCCGCTGAGCATCATTCGCCAGCACCCTAAATCAGGGATGCGGGTCAAAGAAGGGCGCAAGATTTACGTATACATTACTTCCCTCTCTGCTCCGGATGTGAAAATGCCGCAGTTAGTGGATCGAACACTGAACAGCGCAAAAGCCGAATTGGCAAGGCTGGGTCTCCAATTAGGAGCCATAAAGTATGTACCTGATCCGGCTCAAAATTCGGTGATGGAGCAGTTGTTTAACGGAAAAGCCATCCCGCCGGGAACCCTCATCCCCCAAGGTTCAAAGATTGATTTAGATGTGGGAGACGGTATCGGAAATACGGAATTTGATGTTCCTGACGTTGTAGGTAAAACGCTCGAAGAAGCCTTGTTTGTATTGAAAGGTTCCGGTCTCGGAAAACCGTTGATTCAATACGTTGATGATCCCGGAAAAGCTCCCGGAACTGTCACCAGGCAGAATCCGGAAGCCGGCGCAGGAAATAAAATTCACGTGGGAGAAATCATTGACCTATGGGTAGTCGGGCAGCCTGATACGCAACCGCAACAACAGTAATGAATAAAAGATTTAGCAGTAAGAAACGGCAGCCGTCGCCCGTATCGGTAAGAAGCAGTAGGTCAGTGGGGTTCTTTTCACTTATCTTTTTCTTTTCTTTTCTCCATTTTTCTCACACCTCCGCACAGTTAGTCGGTTTTCCGACCGGGCCGATACAGGCAGGGATTTCGCTTCAAAATGCGCGTACTTCGGCGCTTTCTCTGCCTTTTTTCGATGATTTTTCGTTAGTTACCAACGGCAAATTAGATCCTGCTTTATGGCAGTCAGGGGGTGTATATGTCAGTAACACCATTACCATCAATCACCCTACGCTTAATGTCGTTACTTTCGACGGATCAGATGCGGTCGGTCGGCCCTACAACTTTGTAAATCAAAACGCACAGGGTCCGGGAGATACACTGACGTCGCAGCCGATCAATTTGGCGGGACTTTCGGTAGGGGATTCGGTCTATTTCAGTTTTTATTGGCAATTGCGCGGTTTGGGTGAGTTTCCGGACGCCGACGATTCGCTGCGCGTTCAGTTTTTGAATGATAAAGGAGTTTGGCAAACCGTATGGAAACAAGCGGGTGGCAAACAGGATAACAACTTTAATTACTCCCAAGTTGTAGTGCGCGATCCGGCGTATCTGCATGCCGGTTTTCAATTTCGGTTTCAGGCCTACAATCGTTTGTCGGGGCAATTTGATCTATGGCATATTGACTATGTTTATCTTAACCGAGGACGCCGCACCGCCGACCGGTTTGTCAGAGATGTTGCTTTTCGTCTGCCCGTCAGTTCTTTTTTGAAACGATATACGGCGATGCCTCTGAAGCAATATTTGGCCAAACCTGCGGCCGAAACGGCAGATTCCGTCACTACGGACATCCGTAATCTTTTCAATGTCTTTAACTTCACTACGTTTTCATATACCTTACGTGATGAACTGACGGGGCGCACTTTTCAGGATTTTCGACAGAGTTCTTCGGAATTGATCTCGTCGCTAAGCCAACAGCCTAAAAACTTAAAACCTACGGCCATTACTTCATTAGATACGGCTGCCGTCAAAAAACTATCATTAATCAGTCGTTTTGAGATATTGACCACCGACAATGTTAACCCGTCCATTCCCGGCATTGATTTACGTCGAAACGACAGTATTTCCGGTAAAACGGTTTTAGATAATTACTATGCGTATGATGATGGAACGGCAGAAACGGCCGTTTATTTTAACCGCACTTTGGGCCGTACCGTCGTTCGTTATGTACTGAATACCCCTGATTTTGTTTCGGCCGTAAGAATGAATATCGTATCGACATTGAAAGACCTGACGGGACAATCAGTTACCATTCAAGTATGGAGCAACGGAAACGGCAAGCCCCAAAGTTTGCTTTATCAAAAAGGGTTTAAATTGCAATACCCTGCCGGGCGAAACGGATTTGTCGAGTTCCCTTTTGATTTCGGAGTAGCCGTGCGCGATACCTTTTACGTAGGATGGTTACAAATCGGTCAGGATGGTGTTCCGGTAGGGTTGGATCGCAATAACCGGCACGAAGACCAAATTTTTGTTAATTCGGGACAGGAGTGGGTGCCTTATACTACTTTCAAAAATGACCCGAATCTGGCCTATTTTCAGGGCAGTTTGATGGTACGTCCGGTAATGGGGGCCAAAACTTCGGCACCGATCACTTCGGTGGAACCGAAATCTGAAATAGAATGGGACGTATTCCCTAATCCGACAGCCGGCCGGGTAGGATGGCGTACCAACGAAGTACGTCAGGTAGAAGTGTATCAACTTAACGGTATTTTGATGAGGCAGCAAGCCGTTCAGCCTTCCGAAAATTCGATAGATTTGTCTGATTTTGCGGATGGCCTGTATTTGTTGCGATTATCGAACGAAAAGAAAACCGTTACGAAGAAAATTTTGTTGAAAAAATAAGAAATAAACCCATACTGCAATGGATATTACTGTAGAAGAATTAAAACAACGTATTGAGAGCGGCGAGAAAATCAATTTGATCGATGTTCGTGAGGATTACGAATATGAAGCCGACAACATAGGCGGTCAACTTATCCCTTTAGGCGATCTTCCGCATCGTCTGGCAGAAATCGAACATCTGAAAGAGGAAGAAATTTTAGTGCATTGTCGTTCGGGTAAGCGCAGCGAAACCGCTCAACGATACATGCAAAGCCAAGGGTTTACCAATGTTCGGAATGTCATCGGCGGACTTTTAGCCTATAATGAATTGGATTAATTTAGTATTGAGTAGCAAGTAGTCAGTACAGAGGCATAAGAATTTATTATTACTCAATACTTACTACTTACTACTAAAGATTATACTGACATAATATCCTGCTCTTTGGCCGCAAAGATTTGATCTACTTTTGTAATAAAATCGTGGGTTAATTTCTGAACGCGCTCTTCCCCGATTTTTACTTCATCCTCCGACACACCTTCTTTAGTCAGCTTTCGAATATCTCCGTTGGTGCTTTGACGAATATTTCGAATATTTATCTTCGCGGTTTCAATTTCCTGCTTTACACGTTTTACCAAATCCCGTCTGCGTTCTTCAGTCAACATTGGGATACTCAGGCGGATATTCTCACCGTCGTTGTTGGGGGCCAGTCCAATATTGCTGTTACGAATCGCTTTTTCTACTTCTCCAATCATTTTTTTCTCAAACGGCTTAATCGTAATCGTGCGGGCATCGGGTGTGGTAATAGAAGCCACATTGTTCAAAGGTGACAGGACACCGTAATATTCCACCTGAATTCCGTCCAACATAGCGGGCGAGGCTTTTCCCGCGCGGATTTTAGCTAATTCGATGGTCAAGTGCTTTATTGCCTTGATCATCGTATCTTTGGCGTCTTCGAGATAAAATTCGATTTCTTCCATTGTTAATTTGTATTATCAGTGATTCTTTTTTCCGAAAAATTAATTTGTCACTAAGGTTCCTACCGATTCTCCATTGATGAGGCGCAATAAATTGCCCGGTTTGTTCATATCAAATACGACGATCGGCAAGTTGTTTTCTTTACAAAGTGCAAAAGCCGTCAAATCCATGATCTTCAGATTTTTGGCCAAGGCTTCGTCATAGGTGATTTTTTCGTAGCGCGTAGCTGTGGGGTCTTTTTCAGGATCTGCCGTATAAATGCCGTCAACGCGGGTTCCTTTCAGTACGGCGTCGGCATTGATTTCGATGGCGCGCAGCGCCCCGGCCGAATCGGTGGTAAAATAAGGATTGCCGGTGCCGGCTCCGAAAATCACCACCCGCCCTTTCTCTAAATGACGCACCGCCCGACGACGAATCATGGGTTCGGCCACTTGCTCCATTTTGATAGCCGATAGCAGTCGGGTAAACAGACCTTGCTTTTCAAGAGAACTCTGGATGGCCATGCTGTTGATGACCGTGGCAAGCATCCCCATATAATCTCCCTGCACGCGGTCAATGCCTGATTTTTCGACCGAAGCGCCCCGAAAAATATTCCCTCCCCCAATCACAACCGCGACTTGAACCCCTGCATCTACGGCGGTTTTGACTTCTTTGGCAAACTGCTGAAGAATGTCAAAATCAATGACCTGTCTTTTATCAGGACCGCTCAGTGCTTCACCGCTCAATTTGAGAAGAATACGTTTATATTTAGGTTGTTGCATATTTTATGGAATCTGTTGGTATTTGTTGCTGTGGATTTACAAACACGGTCGATGACCTCTGAACCCTTATTCAAACTCAATAAGTATCTGGTTTTTGTCAACACTGTCACCTTGCTTGACTTTGATGGTTTTGACAATGCCGGCTCCCGGTGATTTAAGGGCATTTTCCATTTTCATGGCTACCAATACCAGTACTACATCACCCGCCTGTACGGAGTCTCCCGGCTGTACTTTGATGTCCCAGATCAGCCCCGGCATGGGCGCTTTGATATGATTGACTTTACTTTTCGCACTGCTATTCATTCCCATTTGTTCCAACAACAGGTCAAAACGGTCTTTGGCAGCCACGGTGTAGGTACTTTGATTGATCTTTACTTTGAAACTTTTTTCGGTATAATTTGCCTCAATGACCTCGGCATTATACGAGCGGTTGTTTTGTAAAATATGAAAACGGCCGTCGCCCGTCACGGTCAAATCCCACTCAAAAGGTTGGCCGTTCAAAAGGGTTTCTCCCTTATTTGTGTCAATGTCAAAGGCTTGTTGTTCGTTGATGATTACTTTTAACATGTTGATAAAGATTAAAGGTATTAATTCTTTGCTACGCTCGGGCCGGGGCGCTCTCGACGGTTGACCAGATAGATCCCCGTTAAAATAATACCCATTCCGATATACTGTTGAAAACTGATACGTTCACCGTCAACGATTCCCCAACTGATAGCCACAATGGGTATTAAATACGTGACGGAAGACGCAAATAACCCCGAGGCCAATTGTACAATTCGATTGAACATGACCGAAGCCAACCCTGAACCTAAAACCCCCAAACCTAATAAAAAAAGACTTGGTTGGAGGTTTTCAGAGGCGATGAATTTTGGAAAGAAACGACCCGTAAGCAGGAGCACAAAAGCGATAGGTCCGATAAAGGCAAACGTCCAGGCGGTCATGGTCAATGACGGTAAATGACTCAGATGACGGGCAATGGTATTGATATTGATACCGTACAAAACCGTAGCGCTCAGAATAAGAAAAGCGTAAGGGTCAGCAACATTGATCGAACCCGTGGCTTTGGAAAAAATCAGGAAAGAAGAGCCCAGCAGGCCCAATAAAATACCGGCAATCTGTAAGGGGCGACGGGGCTGCGCAAAGAACAAAACCCCGATAATCAGCGTACACAACGGGCTCAGTGAGTTGAGCATTCCTGACAACGAACTGTTGAGGCGCGTACCGGCCTGAGCAAACAAAAATGCCGGAAGCAGATAGCCCGTCAGTGCTGAGATGAAGATATACCGAAAGCGATCCGAAGGAATTTGACGGCGGGAGCGATACATGATCGGGACAAAAAAAAGCGAAGCTAAAAACAATCGCCCCGCTGCCACCTCCGTCACGCTGAATGTGATCAAACTCTTCTTTATTAAAATGAACGATGTGCCCCACGTGAGGGCAACCAGAACCAATAAAATCCACGCCTGAATAGGACTTTTTTCAGAATCATTCACGACAGACCGAGCTTATTTGATTTTTTTCAGGTACAAAAATAGCGGGATTATTTGATTTTAAAGTGCCTATCGGTAAAGTTCATGTATTGTTCCCAATCAAATAACAAAATGTCGTGTATACCTTCGCGGATATGATAACCGACGGTTTCACCGACCGATGAATTGGGAAGAGGCATTTCTTGGGTGCCTAAACCCGTTTTTTTGTACAAAAGATACACTTTTCCGACTTCTGTTGCGCTTAAGAATTCTCCCTTGGGGTCAGCCCAAATATCTTTGGTTGCACTGGCTACGTATAAAGGGCGCGGGGCGATCAGCGCCAATAATTCGTGCTGATCTACCGGCAGAGCGGCCACGACTTTATTATATTTTTTGTAGTTGGCACAAAACCAATGCGGAAATTGGGTATTAAGATGCTCGACCGTTTCGCCGATCCAACGCCTTGATAAAGCAGCTCCGCCTTCGCCGGAATCATTGGAGATAACCGTCGCAAATCGAGTGTCTTGTGCCCCTGCCCAAAGGGTAGCTTTCCCGATACGCGAGTGGCCTACGGCAATAATTTTCTGTTTATCAATCTGAGGTTCATTTTGAAGTAAATAATCTGCCATGCGGCTCATACTCCATGCCCATACGCCGATAGCGCTCCATTTTTCGCGTTGTTCGAGGGTCAAGACCGAGCGCAGGCCCGTTTTCCATCCTTCGGCATGGTCGGCTTCCAAGTCGCCGTAGTAGGCGGTGGCGACCG
This sequence comes from Spirosomataceae bacterium, assembly GCA_046329125.1. Taxonomy (GTDB): domain Bacteria; phylum Bacteroidota; class Bacteroidia; order Cytophagales; family Spirosomataceae; genus Runella. Next base: position 260,117 of record JAXLVD010000003.1, read on the forward strand.
CGTAGCCGCGGGCAATGATCGCCTCATAAGGCCAACGCCGTTCGGCAATCCCGCGCGATGTCTCCGTAGCCCGGTTGTTTACAAAACTCCTGTCAAAGCCGGTATTAACCCAAATTTCCGTCACCAAGATGTCTTTTTCGTGGGTGGTGCTGTGGTTGCCCGTAAAATTAAGACTGACAAATACGGGAGCGTTTCTGACGTTTTTGGGTAAATAAAGGAGGAGGTTCAATGACAAAGTCGGTGAAATCTCCGGAAAGCGCAGCGTAATTTGTTTGGAAACGGCTTTACCGCCCAAAGCGTTCTCATTGACCGATTTGACTTCAGAAGTGATTTTAACCGGTCCGGTAAAAGGATTGATTCCGTACACATTTTCCGCAAACAGTTTCAAAATTTCCGGGCGATTGGTTTTTTCCCAAGCGGCTGCCGAGGTAACCTTTTTTCCATTGGGGAGTTGTAACGGGTCCGGTAACGTATACGCCGGCATCAGCGACTCATCATAATTGACGGGAATCTTTTGCGAGAAGCCCGCTTCGGAAAAACCTATACCCCAAAATAGAAAAATGGCGATTTTGATTGTGGATAACTTGTGCATAAGTGTATGCTTTTGGGTATAACTTTTCAGTTTTTTCTGTAAAAGAATCGTCTTGCAGGATTCTATTGTTTTTAGGTACCTTTGACACAATTTCAACACTCTATCAACCATTTTCTAAAACCAATTAATCCGGTGAAACACTTCTTCCAAACTCTATTGTCCTGTTTTTTACTTTTGTATTTATTCCCCCTTTGGGGACAAAGCGGCGCCAAGTGGCTCCGTTACCCCAGCATTTCACCCGACGGAAAAACCATTGTCTTTACTTACAAGGGCGATCTTTGGAAAGTGCCTGCCACCGGCGGCAGCGCCGTACCGCTGACGCTGCACGAAGCGCACGATTTTATGCCGGTATGGTCGCACGACAGCAAGACGATAGCTTTTGCATCCGATCGTTTCGGGAACTTCGATATTTTCAGTATCCCGGCCGAAGGAGGAGAAGCCAAACGACTTACTTTTTATTCCAATAACGAATACCCCTACGATTTTACCCCTGACAATCAACGTATTGTTTTTGGCGGTGTTCGTATGGATGTCGCTTCTAACCGACAATATCCGACGGGTTCACAGCCCGAATTGTACAGTGTAGCCGTCAAAGGAGGCCGTGTACAACAGATATTCAGTACCCCGGCGGAAGATGTAAAATATAGTCGGGATGGCAATAAAATGGTATACCATGACAAAAAAGGCGGCGAAAATGCCTGGCGCAAACACCATACCTCGTCCATCACGCGCGATATTTGGGTGTATGACACCAAGACTCAAAAACATACGAAATTGACTTCCTTCGCGGGTGAAGACCGTAATCCGATTTTTGCTGAAAACGATAAGTCTTTGTATTACCTGAGTGAAGCTAACGGCTCTTTCAACGTTCATAAACTTTCGTTGGACGTTCCTTCCCAACCCCAAGCGGTAACTTCCTTCAAAAAGCATCCCGTTCGGTTTTTAAGCATGGCCAATGACGGTACCCTTTGCTTTAGTTATGACGGAGAAATTTATCTCCTCACCCCCGGCTCCTCTCCATCCGGGAAAGGGGAGCAAATTCCTAAAAAAGTTAACATCAACATCGCTGCCGACTCCCGTGCCAACAACGAGCGCGTCATGGCGGTCAGCGGTGGTGTACGCGACATGGCCGTGTCGCCCAACGGCAAAGAAGTGGCCTATATTTTCAGAGGTGAGGTGTTTGTGAGTTCGGTAGAAGGCGGGCTCTCCAAGCGCATCACCAATACGCCCGAACAGGAGCGCAACGTCAGTTTTTCACCAGATGGCAAAGCTCTGTTGTATTCCTCTGAACGCGGTAACAGCTGGAAAATTTATGAGACACGCATCAGTCGTAAAGAAGAACCCTATTTCTACGCGGCTACGGTCTTGAAAGAAACGGCGTTGATTACCAATGACAACGAAAACTACCAACCGTCTTATTCGCCCGATGGGAAGGAGGTAGCTTTTATTGAAAACCGTGCCACGCTCAAAATTCTGAATTTAGCCACAAAACAAACGCGTACTATCCTGACGGACAAAGAGTTATTTTCCTGGGGGGATAATGACCAATACTTCCAATGGAGTCCTGACGGAAAGTGGTTTTTGTTTGATTACAATATTCCGAATGTTCGCGAGGGCGAAATCGGTCTTATTTCCACCGATGGTAAGGGTAAAGTAACGAATATGACCGAAAGCGGTTTTGAAGACGGTCGTGCCAAATGGGTATTGGGCGGCAAAGCCATGCTGTGGTTCAGCAACCGGGAAGGTTTAAAAAGCCTGTCGCAAAGCGGGAATACACAGATGGATGCTTATGCGCTGTTCCTGACCCAAGCCGCTTATGATAAATTCAAATTGACCAAAGAAGAAGCAGCTCTTGCCAAGGAAATAGACGAGAAAAACGCCAAAGCCGATACTACCAAGAAAAAAGACGCGAAGAAAGATACGACCGTTGTGATTGAGATGGAAGGCTTGGAACTGCGTAAAGCCAAATTAACCATTCATTCTTCCAATCTTTCGGATGCATTGATTAACAAAGACGGGGACATGCTGTACTACCTGACGCGTTTTGAGAAAGGCTACAACCTTTGGAGTACCAATCTCCGTACCAAAGAAACCAAACAGCTCACCACCCTCAACGCCAACGGCGGCGGCAACATGGTATGGGACAAAGAGCAGAAAAACATCTTCCTGAACGCTGATGGCCGAATCTCTAAAATCGACCCCGCCTCGGGTAAGCAGGAAAGCATCAGCACGGGTGGAGATATGAATTTGGACGTGTCGGCCGAGCGCGCCTTTATGTTTGAGCACGTATGGCGACGCACGAAAAAGACGTTTTATACGGCTACGTTCCACGGAGTCAATTGGGATAGCTATAAACCGGATTACCAAAGTTATTTGCCGCACATTGGCAACAACTACGAATTTGCCGAAATGATGAGTGAATTGTTGGGTGAGCTGAATATTTCGCATACGGGGGCTACCTACAACGCTCCTTCGGCCAACGGTGATGCTACGGCCTCTTTGGGGGTATTTTACGATTGGAATTACACCGGTCCGGGTGTACGCGTGGAAGAAGTGATCAAAGACGGACCAACCGATAAAGCAGGTTTGAACATTAAAACGGGTACCATTATCGAAGCCATTGACGGCGAAACCATCACGGCTGACCGTGATTTGGCCCAATACCTTAACCGCAAAGCGGGTAAAAATGTATTGCTCACCCTGTTGGAAGGAACGGCTCGTCGTGAAGTGGTTGTCAAGCCCGTTTCGATTGGCGAAGAAAATCAGTTGTTGTACAAGCGTTGGGTGCGTCGCAATCAGGAGGAAGTAGCAACCTTGAGCAAAGGCGCTTTGGGGTATATCCACATACCCGGCATGGCCGACGGCCCTTTTCGCGTTACGTACGACGAAGTGATGGGGAAATACGCCACCAAAAAAGGAATCGTGATTGATACACGTTTCAACAGCGGCGGCGACTTAGTTTCTGATCTGATGACCTTCTTTTCGGGAAAAACCTACATGTACAACTCTACCGACAATCGCGTGATCTACTCCGAGCCGAGTTACCGTTGGAGTCGTCCCAGTATTTCATTGGCCAACGAAGCCAACTATTCCGACGGGCATTGCTACGCGTACATGACGCAGGCGACCAAACTTAACAAACTCGTGGGCCAACCCGTACCGGGCACCTGCACGTTTGCGGCTTGGGAAGTGTTGCAAGACCCAAGCATCCGTTGGGGCGTACCACCCGTAGGGGTCAAAACGATGGCGGGTACTTACTTAGAGAATGCCCAAACCGAACCCGACATCAAGGTTTGGAACGACTACGAAATCATCATCAAAGGCAAAGATCAGCAGTTGGAACGCGCCGTGGAGGAGTTGATGAAGGAAGTAAAGTAACAGTACTTACGATTCTCGGGCTATTTTCATTTAGTCCGAGAATCATAAATAAAAAACAAATGAAAATATTTTTATGTCAAAGTTACTATTAGTCAAATATTTGAACTATCCATCCTATATTGCTTTAAAGGAAAAGAAAGGTTATTTTGCTACCTATAACGGTATAGAATATTTTGTTGCTGTACATGAGCATTCAATTCCTCTTGAAATTACAGATTATAATAATGGGTTTGTAATCTTCAATGATAATAATGAAAAAATACAAGTCAAATTAAAGAAGAATTGTGAGGAAATTAGAGAAAAGAATTTTCATATACAATTTGATAATTTAAATGCAGTTATAAATTATGATGAAATAAATTCTACTGTTTTTAGAGAAAGACATTATACTTTATTAAGCTTTCTTATAGAATGCGACGAAGAATTTACTTATGAAGTAGTAAACTCCAAATTCTCTTCAATTATACTGCATTTTATTAGTACGTATAGAAGTATTACAAAAGACTATAATACGCCCCTCCCAACTCAGTTAATTCATGATGTTTTAATAGAGAAAGAACAAATAATTGCATATTCAGAAGAAGATTTAGCTTTAACTAAACAGGAAAGGATGATAAAATCACGATCCCTAAATTTAGGAATAAAAAGTATAGGAATACCAAAAATGATTGGTTATAAAACTTCTGGCTGGGATTTGGAGAAAAACAGTGATGCTTTAAAAGCTTTTTTTAACGAAAAAAAAGAAGTTTCATTTGTAGACGAGTTGTATATAAAAGCATCTGAAGAGTTTTATATTAATAAAAATTTTAAGTACGTAATTTTAGAATTATTTACGCTAATAGAAGTGGCTACTGTAGATAAATTAACAGCTTTTAAACTTAAACGTGGAATATCAAAAACTAAAGTGGATGAATACAAAAAAATTGTACCTATAAGCTACTTGATAAATATCGAAATCCCATTACTTATTGGAAAAACCGATAGTGAGCAATTACAAGTTTTAGGAAGTGTAAATAGAGTTAGGCAACTGCGCAATGAAATAATCCATGAAAACGGCAAGGTAAGAGAACAAGATGCAAAGTTAGCCCTTGAAACTATTCCAAAATTCCTCAGTCTTTTAGATAGTTTAAGTTAATAAATATGAATAAGTTGATTTATGAAATTAGGTATTTGGCGTTTGCATAAAATATTTCAATCATTACTCGAAACCAAGGCAACTTCTCCCCCCAATCCAAATAATCGGTATTTTGTTTTCAATGCCCCCAAATCAGCGAAGCCAACGCAAAAATATCAATTAACCACAAAGTGAGCGATACTTCTCTGCTTTGCCCCGTTACCGCTTTGAGAATAGTCCAGCTCAGAAAACCGAAGATAATTCCCTGTGTAATGGAATAGCTGAACGGAATCAGGACCAAGGCCAATAAGCAGGGAATCGCTTCATCCATGCGGGTCCAGTCAATTTTAGTAACGGGTTTCATCATAAAAGCGCCTACAATGACCAAGGCCGGTGCCGTAGCGATGGCGGGTACTATCGCGAGCAAGGGAGATAAAAACAAAAACGGCAGAAAAAGCAGTCCGGCTACAATCGCCGTTAGGCCCGTTCGACCGCCTTGCTCAATCCCAACTGCCGATTCGATATAGGCCGTACCCGGGCTTGTTCCCAGCACCCCTGCCAGTGCGGTAGCTACGGCGTCGGTTAAGAGCGACTCTTTGATGTGCCGCGGGTTGCCGTCGGCATCGTACAAATCAGCCGCCTCGGCTACACCCACAAACGTGGAAAGACTGTCAAACAGATCCGTAAATACAAACGCAAAAATGACCGGCAAGAGGGATAAACTTAAAGAGCCGGCCAAGTCGAGTTGGAAAAGCAGACTGAAATCGGGGGCGGCGCCCCAACCGCTCCAATTGATGAGTGTTTTTTGACCGAAATTAACCGCGGAGGCATCCCCCCACCAACGGCCTATGGGGATAGCCATCAGGGTAGTAACAATAATTCCGATGACGATTCCGCCCATGATACGTTTGGTTACCAAAACAGCGGTAATGAGTAAACCTACTAAAAAAGTGAGCAAAATTGGGTCTTTCAGCGAGCCGATGCTGACCAACGTAGCGGGATTGCTGACAATAAATTTGGCATTGCTCAAGCCGATCAAGGTAATAAAAAGTCCAATCCCTGACGAAATAGCGTAGCGAAGCGGTTTGGGAATGGCTTGAACGATGTAGGTGCGAACGTTGAAAATCGATAAAATCAAAAAGAGCACTCCTGCCCAAAATACTGCCCCCAGTGCCGTTGGCCAAGCCACGCCCATTCCTTTCACCACCGTAAATGTAAAAAAAGCATTCAATCCCATGCCCGGAGCTACTACTAAGGGATTTTTAGCGTATAGCCCCATCATCAAACTACAGAAAAAAGAGAGCAATACTGTGGCGGTAAGCACTCCTCCGAACGGCATTCCGGATTGGTTCAGAATAGCGGGATTGACCACAATGATATACATGGTGGCCAAAAAGGAGGAAATACCGGCAATAATCTCAGTACGAGCGGCGGTGCCGTTTTGGGAGAGGGAAAAGTAGCGTTCGAGCATAAGAACCGGCAAATAGAGGTAAGAGGTCGGAAGTCAGTAAAAATAAGAATGCCACTGATGAAAGCAAAGCCTTTAAACGAATTTGCTTTCATCAGTGGCATTCAAAATGCGTTTATTTAAAAATCAAGCTTTAAGCGCTCTACCGGAACGTCGTTCATTAAGTGGCTTTCGATGATTTCTTCTACGTCAGACAGTTCTACTTTACCGTAAAAAACACCTTCCGGATAAACGACTACCGCCGGCCCGAAAGCGCAAACATCCAAGCAGCCTGTTTTTTGGGCACGCATCTCGATATGCAGGTTTTTTTCTTTCAGCGATGCTTTAAAAGCATCCACTAAGGCCATGCCGTGTTCGGCGCCGCAGCATTTTTTGCCGCCTTCTTTTTGATTCGTACAGATGAAAACGTGTTTTTTGTATTTCATAATAAATGGGAAAGAATAAATAATAAACGTTGGACGCCGGAAAAGAACGGATAAAGGCTCCTCTCCAACGTCCAACATGTACTTAGGTTATGTCAGTAATAAGCGCTCCTATCGTTTGGCAACGGAAGGCGATTTAATAAGAGCGATATAATCGGCTAAGATCCGATTGGTCTCGTTCATATAAATATCCTTTTTCTTTTTGTCGGCTACTTTCGGAGCTTCTTCATCATCGCCTTCGTCACCGGTTTCGAGTTTTTTCAACGCTTCCCGTTTTTTCTCTGCTTCTTCGCGTTCTTTTTTACGCTTGCTTTCCTGAAGGGATACAACGGTATTTTCGCGGGCTTTGCGGAATAATTCCAATTCTTCCACAAAGGTCTTCAACTCCGCTTCTGATTTGAGGCGTTGTTGGTATTTTTCACGCAGTTTAACCACTTGCTTCTCATTCAATGCTTTGGTAATATCATAGCGGGCAGTAGCGATCTGATCCCAAGGGAGTGCCGTAGGTTGTGAACTTTCGCCGTATTCTTCTGCACTGAACGCTGACGGGAATTCAATATCCGGAGATACGCCCTTACGCTGAGTGCTGCTTCCGTTGATACGATAAAATTTCGCAACCGTGATGTTAATCTGTCCCAATTTATCCGGGTCTTTGATCCATTGATTCAGATCCACCATGGTTTGTACCGTCCCTTTGCCGTAGGTTTGTTCTCCCAAAATAATACCGCGTTTGTAATCTTGAATCGCCGCCGCAAAGATCTCAGAAGCCGAAGCGCTGAAACGGTTAATAAGCACCGCCACCGGACCGTCATAAACCACCGTCGGATCAGGATCTGTTTGTACTTCGGTGTCTCCTGTTGATTCGCGTACCTGCACTACCGGGCCTTTCGAAATAAACAATCCGGTCAATGAAATCGCTTCGGTCAATGAGCCGCCGCCGTTGTTGCGCAGGTCAATGACAATTCCCTCTACATTTTCAGCTTTAAGCGAATCAATAATTCGTTGTACATCGCGGGTGGTACTGTTAAAATCTTTGCCGCGTCGGTTAGCTTCGTCAAAATCACGGTAGAAAGAAGGAATATTGATAACTCCGATTTTGTAATCGTGTTTGTTCTGATTGATCGTTACGATCTCTTTCTTCGCGCGTGATGTTTGCAGGTTTACTTTTTCTCTTACGATCCGGATTTCTTTCGGAGGGTCGTTAGGAAGGGCATCGGCCGCCAATACCTGCAAACGTACCACCGTTCCTTTTTGTCCTTTGATTTTCTTAACGGCATCGTCTACGTACCAGCCTACAATGTCTTCGTATTTACCCTCGTCTCCTTGGGCTACTCCGATGATGCGGTCGTCTTTTTTGAGACGTTTGTCTTTGAAAGCAGGGCCGCCCGGTACGATTTCCACTACCTTAATGTAATTCCCGTCTTCGCGCAATACCGCGCCGATACCGTCGAGTGCCTGATACATATCCTGCTTAAAACGGTCGGAATCGGTGGGGGAGAAATAACGCGTGTGCGGGTCGAGGACTTCGCAAAACGAATTCATGTACATTTGAAATACCTGCTCGCTCCGAAAACGACCCAAATTGCGTTCGCGGTTTTTGTAGCGGTCTTTCAACAGAGTCACAACGGCTGAGTCGGCTTTGCCGGAAAGCTTTAACTCTAAGGCCTCATTTTTGATGAGTTTACGCCATATTTCGTTCAATTCTTCCGTATTTTTAGCCCAAGTCGCTTTTTCGCGGTCGGTATTGAACGATTCATCCTGACTGAAATCAAAAGAAAGATTTGCCAGTAACTTGTCAATGTAAGCGCTGCGTTCCCGGTAGCGTTTGCGGAAAGTATTGTAAATATCGTAAGCCGCCGAGAGGTCGCCGTTGTTGAGCGATTCATCCAGTTGATTACGGTATTTTTCAAAATACTGTACATCATTGGCCAAAAAGTAAAGTTTTGCCCTGTCTATCTCGCCCAAATAATTATCATACATTTTGGACGATAAGGAGTCGTTTACACCAAATTTACGGTAGTGATACCCCGAAAATATTTTGGTGACATACGCCTCAACTTTCTCTTGCGTCAAAGTGGGTTTGAGGTCGTCTTCAGACGCAGGGAACGGACGCGGTGCAAACTCTCGCGAACGAGAGTCTTCGGGTTGCAGACTCAGCAGCAACACCGGAGCTAAGGCGATTAAAAAGCTTTTCATGGTCATTTCACAATCTCTAACAGTTCAACTTCAAAAATTAATGTGGAATACGGCTTGATCTCCGGACCGGCAGCCCGCTCTCCATAGGCTAAATTATAAGGAACATATAATTTCCATTTGGAACCAACCGGCATCAATTGAAGCGCTTCTACCCAACCTTGGATAACGCCTCCTACGGGAAATTCGGCCGGTTGGCCCCTGTTGACAGAACTATCAAAAACTGTTCCATCAATCAGAGTGCCGTGATAATGCGTTTTTACCGTGCTGTTGATGGTTGGTTTCGGTCCATCACCGGCTTTCATTATTTCGTATTGCAAACCGCTGGGCAGGGTTACGACACCGGTCTTTTTCTTATTCTCTTCCAAAAACTTGGCCCCGGCGGTTTTATTTCCCTCAAATTTTTTAGCTTCTTCGGCTTGGCGCTGACTTTGGAGTCTGTTGAAATAATTACCCAACATCATTTGAGCCTGTGTTTCATCCAAATCGGTTTTTCCTGATTTCAATACATCTTGGATAGCTTTCGATAATAAACCCACATTGATACCGTCCAAACCTTGTCCTTTCAGGTTTTGAGCAATGTTCATTCCTATGCTGTAAGCTACTGAGTCCAGTTCATTGGTCATTTTTAATCCCGAAGCAGCAGGAGCTGTTGCTTTTTTTACCGGAGCGGCAGTTTTAGTAGGAGTAGCGGGTTTGACGGGAGCTTTTTTAGTCTGTGCGAAAGAAACAAAAGAAGAAACCAATACCGTAAAGGTGAGCGCGATCGAATACTTCATGCAATTAAAAAAATTTGGGGTTGAAATCGGTTTTTAATAGTTTTCGTAAATAAACGTAAAATTGCCAGAAAAAAGTTTGGAATAATGAATTATTTGAAATTAATAACCCATATTGGGTTATTTGTATTTTTGTTTCCCATCAAAGCCTTTACCGTATTGAAACACGTTGACTTTTCTTTTGATATAACTGTTAAACACGACACCGCTTTACATTCTCGTTATCTGGACCGCAGTATCGTCCTTGATATTGTCCTGCCTCCTGGTTATGCCGGTTCAATGGGTTCGTATAAAGTACTTTACATGAATGACGGACAAGATTTAGACCGTTTGCGGATGTTAGAAGTGCTGGAGAAAATTTACCGGGATCCCCGAGTCGAGCCGTTTGTTTTAGTGGCTGTTCATTGCGGCGAACGAATTCAGGAATATGGCATAGCAGCCCAACCTGACTATAAACAACGCGGAGCCAAAGCCGGTTCATATACAGCGTTTGTGCTCAAAGAATTGATGCCCTACATCCAAAAAAACTTTCGAGTGGCCGAAGGAGCACAAAATACAGTGTTTTGCGGCTTTTCGTTAGGAGGACTTTCTGCCTTCGATATAGTGTGGCATTATCCCGAACTGTTCGGGAAAGCCGGTGTATTTTCGGGATCGTTTTGGTGGCGTCAGAAAGCTTACGAAAACCACTACGACGATCATAACGACCGTATTATGCATCGGTTGGTGCGTGAGTCTACCGTTTACGGTTTACAGTTTACAGTGAATAGTTCACAGTCTGCCGACGCACAGTCCGCCGACGCGCAGTCCGCCGACGCGCAGTCCGCTGTAGAGGATTCATCCCCAACCGTAAACCATAAACCTCAACCGTCAAACCCTAAATCCCCAATCGTAAACTCCCCTAAATTTTGGTTGCAAACCGGGACAGAAGACGAAAAAGACGACCGTAACCATAACGGCGTGATTGACTCCATTGAAGATACATTGGACCTGATTGCTGAATTGGAAAAAAAAGGATTTCGTTGGGGAAGTGACGTTCGCTATGTTGAGGTCAAGGGGGGACACCACGATCAGGAAACTTGGTCGGCCATAATGCCCGATTTTCTGACATGGGCCTTTGGAAAAACCCAATAGCCGCCGTTTTACAGTTTCTGAATTTATTCCGTTTGGGCAGAACTGTAAATTTGACTTTAGTGGCCAAAAACTATTTCAAGGATTTTGTCGGCAGGCTGACATTTGTTTTGGGGAGGAGAGTGCAACTTTGCATCGTCAATCAAAACTATTTTCAATCATGAAGACAAAACTCTTTTGTGTGTTTCTGTTCTTAGGAGCGTGCGTTGCTTCCGCTCAGACACCCGCCCTTCGTCAGAAACATTTTCTTCTCGAAAAAGGAGTTGCTTTATCAGGCTATGACCCTGTCAGTTACTTTCAGAAAAGCCCTGTCAAAGGGTCAAAAACGTATGTATATACCCACGAAGGGGTATCCTATCAATTCGCTAACGCGGCCAATGTAGAAACATTTAAGAAAAACCCCTCGGCCTATGAGCCGCAGTACGGAGGATGGTGTGCTTATGCTATGGGCAAAAATGGGGAAAAGGTGGAAGTAGATCCTGAAACCTACAAAATTGTGGGTGGGAAACTGTACCTTTTTTACAATCGGTTGTTTAATAATACCCTGCCTGACTGGAATAAAGACGAGACCAATCTGAAAAAGAAAGCCGATGCCAATTGGCAATACCTGTATAAGTAAGTAAAAATGCAAAAATGATTTAGTTGATTTTAGGTGGATTTTACGGTTCGCCGTGCGATTGTTTATCAACCACTTAAATCCATTTTAAATCTGTCCGGTTACTTAAATCCACTTTAAATCTTTCATGCCCGCCTGTTTTTGGGAACCGCAGAAGCGAACAACATCGAATCAATTAAATCCAAGTCTTCATCAACCGTTAAACAATCTAAATTTTCTAAACCCGCATTTTACAATGAAAACGAAAACGATTATTTCTTGGGCAGCACAAATAGTAGCTGCCATAATTCTTCTGCAAACACTTTGGTTCAAATTTACCGGTGCCGAAGAAAGTGTCTATATTTTCTCCAAATTGGGGGCGGAACCCTACGGACGCATCGGCTCGGGGGTGGTTGAATTGATAGCGGGTGTTTTGTTGTTGACCTCGCGGTTCAATTGGTTAGGGGCGCTTATCGGTTTGGGCACTATGGCCGGGGCGATTGTCTCCCACCTCACATTGCTCGGCATTGACGTACTGGGCGACGGAGGTCAACTTTTCGGGTTGGCGGTCATTACGTTCGGCTGTTGCGGTTTGGTGCTGATTTTAAATCGGCAAAGTGCTTTGGCATGGTTAAAAAATCTTAGAGTAAGCGCTTAAACGTGTAAATTTTCAGGATCAGGGGTTAAATTCGTGCCTTGTCGGTAGCAAACCCCTGATTTTTCTATTCTTAACATCAACAGATGGCTTCCCGTTTTTCTGCACCGCTTTGGTTAATCAAACTGTTCAATTACGAATATTGGACATGGTGGCTGTTTTTTCTGCCCTTAGCTCCTTATTGGTTGTATTTAGCCTTTCGTAATCGCTCGCTTACTTATTTTACGACTGTCAATCCCTGTATTCCGGACGGGGGAGTATTTGGTGAATCGAAAATGGATATTTTAAAGCGGATCGATGCCAAATACCTGCCGGCGGCGGTATTTGTGCCGTTAGGTGAGGCTTGGGAAACAGTGACCGAAAAGCTGGAGGAAGCCCGAATCGGCTTTCCTTTGATTGTGAAACCGGATGTGGGCGGACGGGGCTTTAAGGTATATAAAATCAGCCACTCGGACGAATTAAAAACATACTTAGCGGCCATAACCCAACCCGTCATTATTCAGGAATACGTGAATCATGCCTTGGAATTGGGAGTTATGTATGCCCGGCTTCCCCATGAAACTTCGGGGCGAATTACGTCGGTGGTAGAAAAGGAATTTCTGAGCGTAACCGGTGACGGTCATTCTACCATAGGAGAGCTGTTGCAACAGAACCAACGAGCACTTTTTTCGATGGAAGAACTCCGTGAACGCGTGAAAGAACGTTGGGAGGAAGTACTGCCTCAAGGAGAAAAACAACAGGTGCAACCCATTGGGAATCATTGCCTCGGGACAAAGTTTTTGAATGCCAATCACCGAATAAATGCCGATTTAGTGCACGTTTTTGACGAAATTGCCCTTCCCATGGAAGGATTTTATTACGGAAGATTTGATTTGCGGGTACCTGATTGGGAGGCCTTGTATGCCGGGCAGGATATTCGCATTTTGGAGTTGAACGGAGCCACCTCCGAACCCGGTCATGTGTATGATCCGAGCTATCGGCTCTGGAAAGCATACCGCGATATCATGTACAATATGCGAATGGTGGCTGATATAAGTGCCCTCAATATACAGCGCGGTTTTAAACCGACCCCTCTCCGAAGGTTGATTCAAACGGCAAGAGCGTTTTTTGCCATAAGCGGGCAATTATAGATAAATAGCTGATTGAGCAGATACTTTGTATATTTACCTGAATATTAACGAAGTCTGCCCTTACGATTTGCCTGATGAATTCTCAATTTCCTATCGAAACCCGTTACTGGTTTCTTCGTGACCATCAACTTTTCCGGCATCTCAATTCGTCGGAGCTGAAACAAGTCTGCTTGATCACGAATTTTAAATCAGCCAAAAAAAGTGAAATTATCTATTTTGCCCACGAAGAACACAATCGAGTGTATTTTCTGAAAAAGGGAATCATTAAAATTGTGGAATTGAGCGACGACGGCAGTGAAACGGTGAAAGAAGTACTTCAAAAAGGGGATTTGTTCGGACAAATCACACCGGATGCTTCTGATTTGGACGAATATGCCGTTGTCTTGTCGGATTCAGTCACGATATGCAGCTTTCGCATGGAAGATTTTGAAACAGTCATTCAGCAGAACCCTTCGTTAGCCGTAAATTTTGTAAAGTTAGTCGGGCTGCGTTTTCGTCGCTTGGAAAATCGTTATGCCAATCTGATGTTTAAAGATGTGCGTACCCGATTACTGATCTTTTTGGATGAATGGGCTCAAAAAGAAGGAACTGTAACCAATGAAGGGGTGATTCTCAAAAACTACCTTACGCATCAGGATATGGCGGGCCTAATCTGTAGTACCCGCCAAACCGTATCCCAGCTTTTCAGTGAATTGAAACAACTGGGGGTGCTTGACTATGATCGAAAGAGCATTCTCATTCCTGACATAAAACAACTCAAAATTTTGTCCGCCTGATTTTCAGAGAATGTCAGCAAGCCGACAATCCGTCAAGAGTAAGTTCGTCATTTTTGTATCAACTTTACGAACCTGCTTATATGTATTGCAAATGGCTTGTGATGGGGCTGATCTTGGGAGTATCAGCCTGTCAAAAAACAGAAGAGCTTCAACCGATTGTCGCCGACGAACGCTCTGACAGCGTAAATAAATCGATTGCCCTGTTCGACAGTACGGGGCAAAGTTTAGTAGCTCAGGGCGATTTTGTGTCTAATGTGCACACTACTTCCGGAAACATAAAACTCTATGAGAAAGCCGGAAGATATACCTTGGTTTTCAATCAGTTCAAAACCGACCCCGGTCCGGACCTGCGCATTTATCTGTCAGAGGATCAGGCTGCTTCAGTAGCCGTTGAAGTGAGCGGCAAGGTCAATACGGGGAATTACTTTATAGAGTTGCCGGCCGAAGCGAATCCCCGATCCCAAAAATTCGTGCTGATTTGGTGTAAACGATTTTCAGTACTCTTCGGAAATGCGCTGCTCCGATAACCGACTTTTCTTTTAAAACTTACAGGTATGAAAAAACAATTTTTTTGGTGGTTTTTGTCGGCCGCCATCGGCCGGAGTTATGCTCAATCCGATTATCCCAAACAACAAATTTACGGAGATGTGGCTGTTTCGGGAATAGGGGGTTTTTCCGCAGCCGTGTCCTATAATCGACTTTACGGAGTCGGCAACTCCAAGCGCTTCAAGGTAGGAGGAGGAATACGCCTGACCTCTTTATTCGGAAAAGACCTCAATTATTATACGGCTCCCGCAAGGCTCACCTCGGGACAAGTGGGGCCGCAAGTGCTGTTTGTGGAAAATATCTTAGCCAATCTGGATACGCTTACGTTGACCAAGACACAGACCAACGCCCTTAATTTAGTGATTCATTTGCAATACAGCTTCCCCAAATGGGATATAGGGTTTAACATTGATGCTGCCGGTGTCACTTTGGGAGGGCAACAAACCGGGACATTTTTGGCCAAATCGACGGGGTCAAGGTATCATGGTACGCAACAAGCCGCCAAACCTACTCTCTTGAATGTTCTGCTGGTAAGTGATAATGACCGAGGCAGTCTCAACTCAGAGTTGTATGCGCGGTATTGGCTCACCGACAAAACAGGCATACGAGCCGGTGCCACTTTTCAGTTTGCTGAATATACCACGTCACAGCCGCTAACTTTTGAGAATGACCGTTTTCGTCATAAGACCCTTATGCCTTTTTTAGCTGTTTCTTTTCGTTTTTAACAAGGGTACTGACAAAACTCATTGAATACACGGAACCCATTGACTGCTATGTTTCCTCGTCTTATTGTTTTAAAAACAGACCTGATTGCCCAATCAATTTCTTATAAATCCATGAAAAAAATCCTGTTTTTTGTATTTTGCGTAAGTATATCGGAAATAGGGTTTGGTCAGGTGTGGCAGCCGGTATCGGCCATGATAGGATTCAAGGTTAAAATGTTGGGCGTAACCGTCGAAGGAAAATTTGCCGGATTGACTTCTTCTATCAAATTTAATCCTGACAATCCGACGCTGAGCAGTATCGCCGCTACGGTAGAGGCCGCCACTATTGATACAGATAATACCTTAAGAAATCGACATTTACGCGAAAAAGAAGATTTTTTTGAGGTAGCGAAATACCCTAAAATCAGCATGAAATCAACGAAAATAGAAAAAACAGCCAACGGCTATGTCGGATATTTTGATTTGACCGTCAAATCCGTTACCAAGAGTGTAAAAGTGCCGTTCATATTTTCAAAAATGGCCGACAAAGCGACTTTCAGCGGCAATTTTACCATCAATCGCCGCGATTGGGCTATTGGCGGCAATACCCTCGGCATGTCCAACGACGTCTCTGTCTATCTAACAGTCAACACAATAGTAAAATGACTTTGCTTCAGCAGACCAACCATCATATTTTAGCACAACTTCGGGATTTAATCAGCCGGATTTCGTACGAGGCGTATTCGTCTCCTTTGGCTTTGCTGCACGGAAGCAGTGTCGGGCAGCATATTCGCCATACCTTAGAGTTTTATCAATGTTTGTCAGAACAGGCTCCATTGGGTTTTGTTGATTACGATGCCCGTAACCGAAATTTGAGATTGGAAACAGACTTGGTTTTCAGTGCTTCGGTGGTGGGTCAATTGGCAACTTGGCTCAGCCAACCGGTAGAAGACACGTATTTATCAATGAAAGTCTTTTTTGGAGAAGAAAGCCAAGAGATTCCAACCACCCTGACGCGGGAATTGGTTTATTTGGCCGAACATGCCATTCATCACTTTGCCATTATCAAAATTGCGCTGGAAGATACATTTCCCGACATCGTCTTGTCTTCTGATTTCGGAGTAGCTTTTTCCACTATTAAATATCGGGAAAGCCTGCAAGAGCAGTAAAACGAAAAGTCAAAATATCTGATTGACTTTGACTGTAAACCTTGGACGATTAACTATCTGAAAAAATGTGTTTTGTAACGTATCTCCCTTATGAGGAAGGGTTTATTCTGACTTCCAATCGCGATGAGCACGTGGGGCGTCCTAAGGCGCAGCCTCCTAAAAAATACATAATCAACGGGCGGGCGGTATTTTATCCCCAAGACGGATTGGCAGGCGGCACCTGGATTGCTGCCTCTTCTCGGGCCACGCTTTGTTTGCTTAACGGTGCTTTTGTGAAACATACTCCCCAACCTCCCTATCGCAAGAGTCGGGGACGGGTGGTTTTAGACTTTTTTACTTATAAGACCGGGAACGATTTCAGGCAACATTACGATTTCAGCGGCATCGAACCTTTCACTTTAATAATGGTCGAGCAAAACGACTGCTTGCAATTGACGCAGTTGCGTTGGGATGGAAACGACCTTCATACTGTTGGTTTGGAGGCCCATGCGAGTCATGCTTGGTCGTCGGTGACGTTGTATTCCGATGGAGTGATTCAGGAAAGAGAACGTTGGTTTGCCGATTGGCAACAGCAACATCCTTACTTTGAAGGAAAAGACATACAGCGCTTCCATACTTTCGGTGGGAAAGAAGACGCGGAAAACGGCTTGATCATCAATCGTAACAATGAACTAAAAACGGTCAGCATTACCCAAATTCAGAAAACCTCCGAGCAGTTTTTAATGAGCTATTGGGATAGAATCACCGATCATCATTATGACTATCGCATCTTTGCCGGCGAAAAAATCGTCCCGTAAGCCGACCTGCCTCAACGAGGCTAATGCGCTAATTGCGCTTGGGCGGGGGTTTCGTAGGGAATATTTACGGTAAAAGTAGTCCCTGAATTTGGCTGGCTTTCAAAAGAAAGAGTACCGCGAATATCCATAGCCCGTTGGCGAATATTTTGAAAACCCATACCCTCACTGTCGGGCTTATTAGGTAATCCTTTTCCGTTGTCATTGACCGTCAATACCATTCGCCCGCCAAAACGTTGCAGGGTAACAAACGCTTTGGTGGCTTTCGCATGTTTCAAGATATTATTGCACAGTTCTAAAATGATCAGATAGAGATTAAATTCGGTTTCGGGAGCAAACCGCTCCGAGAAGTCCCCACTGATCTGAATGCTGAAACGGGTAGTGCCGGCAGCATTCAACTTGTAGATCAACCTCTCTAATACCGCTAAAAGTCCCTGTTTTTCCAAGTCTTCGGGAAGCATGTTGTGAGAAAGGGTCCGCACTTGCCGACAGGCATCAATCATCATTTCGACCACATTGTTGTAGATTTCACGCTCCTGTCTTTCTAATTGAGAAGGGTCCAGAATTTGAAGGCTCAGTTTGGCCGCCGACAGCAATCCGCCCAAATTATCGTGCAATTCAGAGGCAACCCGTTTGCGTTCTGTGGTTTGTCCTTTCAGGAATGCCTCTTCAATTTCTCGTTTTTTGCGGGCCAATTCGCGGTTTTTCAATCGCAATTTACGGTTGTATAGAATTAAGGCTATCCCGAAAACAGTCAACAGGCCCACACCGACCATCAAAAAATTGCGGGTACGATTTTGGAGGGCAATTTGAAGGGCTAATTTTTGTTCGAATCGGGCTTTATCCAAATCATAAACCCGCCGCATATCGGCCAAAGCTGCCAATCGGCGCGTAAACCCCAGACTGTCGCGTAAGGTAACCGCGCGTTGATAGGCCCGCAGGGAAGCCATCTCATTTCCCAGATTTTTATAAGCCACTACCAACGTCTGATAAGCATAAGGCTTGAGGGTAGCATAGTTGTTTGCATTGGCATAGTCAAGGGCCTTTTCTGCATAATTTTTGGCTTTTTGGTAATCCTTCAACGCCAAGTAAGACTCGCCCAGGCTATTGGTAACGGAGGCAATGCCGCGCGTATGATTGACCTCAGTAAAGAGCGAAAAAGCCTTGCTCAGGTAGGGGAGTGCTTTACCGGCGTGGCCGAGCTTGTTATAATAATCACCCATTTCTTCGTAAGTCCCGGCCAACGAATGTTTGTTTTTGAGGGCTTGGGCTACTTTCAGTTGTTCCTCAAACATCTTCAGCACACGCGCATTTTTGCCCCATTCTTGGTAAAGTGTGTTCAGAACGCTGTAAATACCCAAGAGGTATTTTTGTTTGAGAGGCTGATCGTCGAAATGGGTTTTTTCCAACTGTTTCAACGACGACAGCAGGTACTTTTCAGCATTGGTATAATCGGCCGAACGCAGAAAACTTTGCCCTAAATTTTGCCGGATTCGCCACCCCTCCGTACAGTCTTTGCCGGCTTGTTCACAAAGTTTAAGAGCTGCTAAGCTTAATTCGAGCGATTTGACGTAATCATGCGCCCGCCGGTATTTGATTTCGCGTCGGAGCAGGGCCGCTACGAGCATCGGTTTATTCTGCTGCTTGTTGGCCAGATCATACAACCGGTCGTTGTAAACCATACTGGTATCCAAATCGCGATAATCGTCTTCGAGGTAAAGGGAGCCGAGCAGGTTTAAGACCTGCATTTTTTGGGTAATCTGTTGAGAAGAAACCGCCCGTCTGTCTATGTCTGAAAGCAACTTTTTAGCAACGGTTTTGAGGCTGTCTTTGTAAGTACGGTCGTAGTTGCGAGTATGGTCAATGTGCGGAATTTGCCCCATCAGCCCTGCCAATGGTATACACGTAACCCATATGAATAACCGGTTTTTCATCGTCTAAAAGTCATAAATATAGGGTAAAGTGCTGATTTCGTGTGGTTTCAGCGCTCTAATTTAAAAGAAACTTACTAAACGGAAAAATGAAGGTACGCTTTAACGTGATTTTAATTTGTTTTTAAATCGGTATTAATCTTTCAGCGAGTGCTTTGTGCACGAAACAAACCGTCGCACCATGAAGTATTTTATTCTGGGTTTAAGTTTACTCGCATTTACCTCGCAGGCACAAGATTCTCTTAAGGCAATTCCTGAAAAAAATGAATTGAAGTACAACCTCAATACTTCAGGCTCCCATTTTTTTAAAGTCACTTTTTTAAATCAAACGTGGCTTCGTTACAACAACAGCAATCCCGGAACGACGGTTTTATCGGAAGCGGCTCCGCAAACGTTGGATTTAGGCTTACGCCGTACGCGGATGCAATTGTTTGGTCAAATCTCCGACCGAGCATTCATTTATATTCAAATGGGGCTTAACAATTTTAATTATACCAACGGCTTTCCGGCATTGGGCAATGCGCAGGGAGTTCCGAGCAATCGTAAGGTCGCTTTTTTCGTCCATGACGCCGTGGTAGAATATGCGGCCTTTGCTAACAAAGATTGGCTTAAAATAGGCGGAGGGCTCACCATTCTCAACGGACTTTCGCGGTTCAGTCAGCCCAGTGTGACTTCAATCATGACCATGGATGTGCCCGTTTTTGCGCAGGCAACGGTGGATCAGACGGATGAATTTTCGCGTAAGTTAAGCCTCTATGCCCGGGGACAAATCGGTAAGTGGGATTATCGCGTGGCCCTGACCGATCCTTTTCCGATCGGCACGAGCGGGGCGGCGGTACCTGCCATTTCTGCTAACTCCGTATTTGCTTCCAAAGGACATCATAAACAATATCAAGGTTTTTTGATCTATAACTTCTTTGATAAAGATGCCCATCAAACACCTTATATGACGGGAACGTATTTGGGAAAAAAGAAGGTGTTGAATCTGGAAGGCGGGTTTATCTCTCAAAAAGCCGCGACTTGGAACTTAGCCAATGCCAATCGGGATACGGCGTATCATAACCTGAATTTGTGGTCGTTGGCCTTGTATGCTGATATGCCGGTCAATAAAGCCAAAGGAACGGCCATCTCGGCCTACTTAGGCTATTTTCATACTGATTACGGCCCGAATTATCTGCGTTTCAACGGCATTATGAATCCGGCCAACGGAACCACGCAGTCGCTTGCAGGGGTATCCGGTATTCAGGGAAATGCCTTTCCTATGTTTGGCACGGGCAATGTCATTTATTCTCAATTCGGCTATCTATGTGCTTCGGATTTGTTCGGCAAAAACGGCACCCTGATGCCTTATGCCTCGGCTCAAGTGTCCGATTATCAACGGCTTACTAAAACGGCTGCCATCTATAACCTGGGTATCAATTGGCTTTTGAAAGGACACAGCTCGAAGATTTCCTTAGATTTTCAAAATCGACCGATCTATCAAAATGCTACTGACGGTCGTTTAAATTCCAACGGACGCCGAGGGGCACTGACGTTACAATATCAAGTTTTTATTTAGAAGTGGTTTAGTTTTTATCAGTAGAGAAGGTTTAGGTGTGAAAAAAAATCCGGTGTCTTTTTTAGAGGCCGGATTTTTTGTTTTGCTTTAAAGGGGATCCGGATTAGTCCTTTTTTAAAGCAGAAAGCGTAAATTTTCCTTGTATTCTGCTTTGTAGTGAAACCGCTTTTTTTTATGAATTATTCCTTTTTCAGAACGGCACTTATAGGTGCTTTGTCCATTTGCCTATTGGTAAATCTGCTGACTTGCCACCGCAGCCAAGTTGTTTATCAGCCTGTTGCCGAGGCATTTGAGCCGGACTACAAGATAGATCGCTTTGAGAATGAGATCAAGAATTTTGAAAAAGAAGACGCTGAACAGGGAATCAAAAAGGGAGAAGTGGTCTTTTACGGAAGCTCCAGTTGGCGTATTTGGAAAGACATTAAAACCGATTTGGCACCGTTGCCCGTAGTAAATCGGGGTTTTGGCGGCTCTACCATTCCCGAAATGATTTATTACGCAGAGCGTGTCGTCATTCCTCGTGCCCCCAAACTGTTGGTTATTTATGGCGGAGAAAACGACCTGTCGGGTAAAAAATATAAATCGGCCGAGCAAATGTTTGACTCTTACCGCCAATTTGTCTCGCAGATTCAGAGGCAGTTGCCTAAAACCCACCTTTGTTTTGTTTCTATGAAACTTTCCCCGTCGCGACGTCAACATTGGGAAACAGTGAAAAAAGCCAACGCCATGGTCAAAGCATTCAGTACGGGCAAGCACTTGTCGTACGTAGATATTAACCCGGTACTTTTCAACAGCAACGGCTCTGTGAAAAGTGAATTATATACCCGAGACAGTTTACACCTCAATCCGTTGGGTTACCGAGAATATACCAAAGTGTTGCTTCCTTTTTTAAAGAAAAAATACAGATAAGCTATGCAAACCGGTCGTCGTCAATTTATTCAACAATTGGGCTTAGCAGGGGCGGGATTCGCTCTGACGGCTTGGCCGTATGATTTAGCTGCCAAATCTAAAATCAGTTTGCCGCGCAGTACTCCCGAAGCCCAAGGGGTTGATTCTGCCGGGATCTCTGCTTTTTTGGACGCAGTAGCGGCAAGCAAACACGAGTTTCACGGACTTGTCATCGTACGTCACGGGCAGGTGGTAGCCGAAGGGTGGTGGGCTCCGTACCGTGCAGATTTGAAACATACGTTGTATTCGATGAGTAAAAGTTTTACCTCTACGGCGGTAGGGTTTGCCGTAGCCGAAGGAAAACTGAAGACTTCGGATAAAGTAGTATCGTTTTTCCCGAACGATCTGCCCCCAACGGTAAGTGAAAATCCGGCCAAATTAACGATAAGGGATCTGCTGTCAATGTCGGTAGGGCAAGAGAAAGAACCCGCTGTCAGAGATGAGGATAATTGGGTCAAGGCTTTTTTGGCCACTCCGATTAAGTTCACCCCCGGCAGTGTGTTTTTGTATAACAGTATAGCCACGTACATGTGCTCGGCCATCGTACAGAAAGTGACCGGCCAAAAAATTGTAGAGTATCTCAAACCGCGTTTGTTTGACCCCTTAGGTATTGAAGGGGCAGATTGGGAAGAAGACTCCCAAGGAATCAATACCGGCGGGTGGGGCTTACGGGTTCGGACGGAAGATTTAGCCAAATTTGGCCAACTTTACTTACAAAAAGGCGTATGGAACGGAAAGCAAATCATTCCGAAAGCGTGGGTAGAAGAAGCTACTTCCTTTAAAATTCAACAACCCGTCCCTGCCAAACCTACTCGTCCCAATGAGCAAAATGATTGGTTACAGGGGTATTGTTATCAGTTTTGGCGCTGTCGGCATAATGCCTATCGCGGCGACGGTGCGTTCGGGCAATATACCATTGTGATGCCCGACCAAGACGCAGTGATTGCCATTATGAGCGAAACGGCGGATATGCAGGGCATCTTGGATTTGGTTTGGCAGCATTTATTACCGGCAATGAAAGCACAAACGCTGCCGACTAATGCAACTGCGAACAAAGAATTGAAACAACGGATAGCTGCCTTGGCACTGCTTCCGCCCAAAGGAGGCATAATTCGCTCAAACGCAGCGAAAGTATCCGGTAAACGGTTTCAGATAGAGCCCAATTCCATGAACGTGGAAAGCATTGCACTTGCCTACCGCGAAGGAGATACCTATCAGTTTGTATTGAAAGATACTATCGGAGAACATAAAGTCATTTGCGGTTTGGAGAAGTGGGCGTTTGGTGAAACCGACCTGCCAAGACCCAATTTGGTCAATTCGTCGAAAATTAAATTTGAGCGGATAGCCAAGGTCGCGGCTGCCGGTACGTGGACAGACCCTACTACCTTCGAGATTACGCTGCGCTATTACGAATCACCGCATCGTAATTATATCACTTGCCGATTCGAGGGAGATTCGGTAAAGGTAGATTTTAGCAACAGCATCAATCGAATGACCGGAACAAAAGACCCACGCCCGACATTGCAGGGCAAAACAGTTGTTTAAGCGGGTTGTAAGAGGAAAGATAAAAGTGTGAAGTAGCTTTTTGGTCTTTCCTTTATAGTATCAATGCTTTGATAGAGTATATTGTCAATAAAATAACTCCGAAAAAGAGGAAAAATTGGCAATTTTCGGATTTTTGCGTAACCGGCAATACAGAGGTAATATACACTTCCCGATCGCATCGGCCTTTCGATTTGTGTGCTATAACAATTCGAAGGAAGCCATAACTGATCCGGTCGGGACTTAACTCAGCCGACGACGGTAAGGTATCTCCGGGGTGCCCGGCATGACCAAAGTAACTGTACCTTTTAAATAGCTCAGTTTAAGAGTTTTATCTTGAGATGGGTGGGGCCCCGTTCGTTTATCTCAAAAGCACAATCCTCAAAGCCGGGGCCTGAGAATATGGGACGGTAGTTGTTGCTGAAACCAAACGGTTCTTTGGGATAGCCCACAAAGTTTTTGTCCAGTTTCCAATTATCATTCATATCGTGGTAAAGTGCTAAAGCATAGCGACCCGGCGGTAAATTCATCACGGTGCGTTCGGTTCCTTTGCCGGTCACAGTGACCATTTTTCCGAAATCGGGTTTAGTGTAAGTACTTCCGAACGTATTTCCTGCCCGAAAAACACCCAAACGCAAGGTGCCTTTCGGATGTTTGATATTAGTGATTTCGATCGTAAGTTCAGGTTCGGAGGTTATGAGAAAAAAAGAAGACAAAACAACCGGAAGCAAGAATTTCATAGAGAACAGGTTTTATGGCCGTTAGCACTTGTTTATATAAGACAACTCCGCAGAAGCTATCCCTTATCTAAACTTTCCACGACGATCGTTTATTATTTTCATCCAAATTTTTATAACTTAAATGTAAGTCGGATGGTTTGCAATTAGTGACTAAATGCCTATAATTGTGCCGCTACTATTTAACTTAACCTATGTAATGAAAGAAAAACCCAATTTATCTTTTTGGCAAATCTGGAACATGAGTTTCGGATTTCTCGGGATTCAATACGGCTTCGGATTACAGCAAGCAAATATGAGTCCAATTTTCCGTTATCTCGGTGCCGACGAAGCCTCTATTCCCGGATTATGGCTTGCCGGTCCGCTGACGGGCTTACTGTTACAACCCATTATCGGAGCTGTTTCTGACCGCAGTTGGTCACCTACTTGGGGCCGACGCCGTCCGTTTATTTTAGCAGGAGCGCTTCTGGGGAGCCTTGCCATGATTATGATGCCCAATTCGTCGGCCGTTTGGATGGCCGCCGGTCTGATGTGGATGTTGGATGCCGGCCTCAATTCGGCTATGGAACCTTTCCGGGCTTTTGTAGGCGATATGCTTAACGAAAAACAGCGACCTGTCGGTTTTGCCGTGCAGTCGTTCATGGTGGGTTTCGGACAAACACTCGCCAACCTAATGCCTTACATTTTACCATTGTTGGGGGTTTCGATGGTTTTATCAGATGATCAGCTAACCAACGGGATTCCGAATTCCGTGCGTTATCCTTTTTATATAGGGGCCGTTTCTATTTTGATAGCGGTCTTTTGGACCATGCGCACTACCAAAGAATATCCGCCGGAAAATGATGATTATAAAAAGGCCCACGTCTTCTCCGACGAAGAAAAGAAATCAATCTCCTTTTGGCATTTGGCGTTGGCCGTTGGCGGGGCCATCTTAGCTTTTGGCTTTGCTTATTTTTCGGGCGATTTAGCCAACGGGCTCAAATGGGGGTTGGGGGTTTTGATCGGTGGGTATTTGCTGTTAATGCTGCCTGTGTTTAAAGAAATTTTAGCACCTCTTTCTTCCATGCCTACTGTGATGCGTCAGTTGTGGTGGGTAAAATTCTTTACTTGGTACGGCTTGCCGTTGATGTGGCAGTATCTTTCCTTGGCCGCAGCCAAATATGCTTTCAATGCACCCGATGCCGTTACCAATCCGACCGGTTTTGAAGAAGGTACCAAATGGGGCGGACTTTGTTTTGCCATGTTCAGCATTTCCTGCGCTGTGGTGTCCTTTTTTATTCCCCGCGTTGCCCGGGCCATAGGCAGTAACCGAGGAACGCACGCTTTGTTTCTGTGTATCGGTGCCTGCGGCTTTTTCATGACCTTGTTGTCTAACGATAAAATGGTTTATTTGGTCGGTATGACCATCATCGGTTTTATGTGGGGCTCCATTATGTCGATGCCTTATTTAATGTTGGCTTCTGCCGTGCCTAAGGAAAAAATGGGAGTGTATATGGGAATTTTCAACGGTTTTATTTGTGTGCCGCAGTTTATCGGTATGCTTACCGTGCCGCTTTTCTATAAATCCCTTTTAGGTGATGACCCGCGCAACGCGCTCATTTTAGCGGGAGTTTGTATGTTATTGGCCGCAGCTTCCTGCTTTTTGGTAAAAGAATCTAAGTAATTATGCAAACTTGGATTTAATTGATTTTAAGTACCCAATCACAAATACTTTATGTTATTCGTTATCTGTTATCCGTTATTAGTGCATTGATAATCAACTGATTGAGTATAGACAGATAACTGATAACTAATTTCAGATAACTACTTAAGTGGATTTAAGTAGTTGATAAACAATAAAAGCTATTTAAAATCCACTAAGTCAATTTTGCATTAATACTTAAATAAGTATTGGCAGTAGGCAGTAAAAAAAGGTTGAAATTAATGGCTTGCGGTTAAAAAAGCCTAACTTTTACTGCCTACTGCCTACTGCCTACTGCCTACTGCCTACTGCCTACTACCTACGATTTCTTTCCGAAATTGTAGCCCAAGGTCACAAAGAAAATCTTCGATTCGGTACCTGCATAGGGTTTAAGGCCACCTTCCGAGAAATCAGGATTCAGAAAATCGTTTAAATAATACTGTACTTTTAAGCCAAAACCTCTTTTGGTTTGGAAGCCGGCAAAAAAAGCAGGCATAAAAGGATTGGAACGATTACTGAACCATTCGTTGAACTTATCCACTTTTTTGCCGTTAATAAACGTCTTCTGTTTAAAATTGACAGCAAACCCGGCTTCAGCTCCGCCGTACACATAAAACTTCCGCAAATCCCCGATTTTAATTCCCACCGGCACTCCCAAGGCATAAACACGTTGCTTGTATTTAAACTCATCTGTGCCGACAACTCCTACTATTTTCTCTTCCGTAATCATCCCGATATTGGTTAGATTGATACCGGTAAACAATCCCAAATAATTACCCAAGTCTATGTTGGCATTGGTGCCTATGTTGAAAAACATCGTAAACCGGGGAAGGGTCGAAATTTCCTGTCCGTTATGGGTTACCTGCGCAAAGGATAGCAAAGCGGCATTGCCCCCTTTGGTATAATATACCTTTGATTTTTCCTTCGCCGAATCGTCAGCATCTTGGGCAAAGGTGTTTAAAGAGGCAAAAAGAGCGAAAGCAAGAAATATCTTTTTCATGGCTGTGTGATGATTTTGTTTAGTTTAAGAAAGTTTAAATTACATCACCAAGATGCAATCAGTCGGCCAATCGGTTGCGCGATTTGGACAAACGGTTCAATTTTGGGGATAGAAGGTCAAAAGAAATTATGGGTTAAAAAAGGAGGCACGCTTTTCTGAAAACAGGTTAAAATAAGGCAGAATCTTTTTTTGATTTGTGAATTTTAATAAATAATCCTAACTTTGCAGCCCATTTTGATAGAGAGGTGAAAGCGCTAAGTCAGTACGATATAGACATTTACGGCTTAAAAGATAAACAGTATGTTTACGATTTTGAGTCGGGAAGCGAGTTTTTTCAGGAACTTGAGCAGGACCTGATCAAAAACGGCCGATTTAAGACCCGGTTGGTGTTGGATAAGTCGGCCACGATGATGATACTCGATTTTCACATCAACGGCGCAGTGGAATTGGTCTGTGATCGCAGTTTAGAGGTGTTTGAAGAACCGATAGATATACGAGAGCGTCTGATTTTGAAGTATGGTGACCATAATGAAGAGTTGGCTGATAATATTGAACTGATTCGCCACGAGGCGGTTCGCATCAATGTTGCCAACTATATCTATGAATACATGGCATTGGCCTTGCCTATGAAAAAACTTCATCCGCGTTTTCGTACGGACGAAGAAAATGAGGACGATGAGGAAGAGAGTATTTTGATTTATCAAACACCGGAAGATACCGCAGCCGATGCCCCGGAAGAAGAAGACCCCCGCTGGGCGGCTCTTCGGAAACTGAAAGGACAATAATAAGCTTTTAAGCAGTACCAATAAATTCTATAGATAACGAACAACTAATAACGACATAAGATAATGGCACATCCCAAACGAAGACACTCAAGCACTCGCCGTGATAAGCGTCGTACCCACGATGCCTTGACAGGTAAGGCCCTCTCTACCGATCCGACAACGGGCGAAGTACATGTTATGCACCGCGCACACGTGTTTGAAGGTAATTTGGTTTATAAAGGCAAAGTAGTGGTAGAAGGCTACAAACAAGCCTAATTCATAAAGCACTGTATATGAAAGCATTTCATCACAACTGATGCAGAAAGTTGTGGCGGGATGCTTTTTTAGTATTCCTTATATACTATTTTTACAGCCTCTTACTATCCCAATACCTAAATAACGGATGAAAATAGGAATAGACGCAATGGGCGGGGATTTTGCCCCCGAGGCAATCGTGGAAGGGGTTGTTATGGCAACCCCCGATTTACCTCAAAACGCCCATATTGTATTAATAGGCAAGCAAGAAATCAT
This sequence comes from Spirosomataceae bacterium, assembly GCA_046329125.1. GTDB lineage: Bacteria > Bacteroidota > Bacteroidia > Cytophagales > Spirosomataceae > Runella. Next base: position 288,249 of record JAXLVD010000003.1, read on the forward strand.
CACTGATTTGCTCTCTAAGTATAATTATCAAGGTTCTCAAATTGAAATTGTACATGCAGAGGACGTGGTGGAAATGGGAGAACACCCAACCAAAGCCCTGTCACAAAAGCCTCATTCGAGTATTTCGATTGGTTTTAAATTATTAAAGGACAAGCAAATTGATATATTTTGCGGTGCCGGTAATACCGGGGCGATGCACGTAGGTGCCTTGTTCAGCATCAAAGCTATTGAGGGTATTCTCAGACCTGCTATTGTAGGGTTTGTCCCTCAGAAAAAAGGCAGCCACTCTATTATGCTCGATATTGGTGCTAATGCCGATTGTAAACCGGAAGTATTGGAGCAATTTGGGGTAATCGGTTCTATTTTTGCTCAGCATACCTTCGGCATTGACCATCCGCGTGTAGCATTGATGAACATTGGTGAAGAAGAACAAAAAGGCTCGGTGATCGCTCAGGCAGCCCACCAATTGCTCAAAGACAATTCCCGTATTCATTTTGTGGGGAATATAGAAGGGGGCGATCTTTTTGACGATAAAGCAGATGTTATTGTCACCGATGGGTTTACGGGTAATGTACTCTTTAAACTGGCAGAGTCATTTTATGATGTGGCTAAAGAACGGGGCATTCAGGATGAGTATATTGACAAAATGAATTACGAGGCTGTAGGAGGAAGTTCGATCATCGGCGTTAACGGGAACGTAATGATTGCGCACGGGATTTCGACAGCTATTGCTATTAAAAATATGATTACTTGGGCTCGTAAGCAAGTGGAGACCCAAGCTTACATTCAGATTGCTAAAGCATTGAGTTAAATAAGTGTTAAGGCTTTCCGAACATAGGACGGACTGCCGATAACTTTTACGAAGTAAACAATGAGTCAAATTCGTGCTGCTATTACGGGGATACAAGGATACGTGCCCGATTACGTATTGACCAACGCTGAGTTGGAAAAAATGGTAGAAACCAACGACGAATGGATCGTCGCCCGTACGGGTATCAAAGAACGCCATATCCTGAAAGGAGAAGGGCTCGGTACCTCTCACATGGCAGCGGAAGCCGTAAAAGGCCTGCTTAAAAAAACCGATACGGCACCCGATGAAATTGACTTATTGATCTGTGCTACCACCACTCCCGACTACGTTTTTCCCAGCACTGCCAATCTGATTTGTGACATGACAGGAATCAGGACGGTCGGCAGTTTTGACATTCAGGCGGCTTGCTCCGGTTTTATTTATGCACTGACCATAGGCTCCCAATTTATCGAAACCGGTAAATACAAAAAAGTTATCGTGGTAGGCGCGGATAAAATGTCGGCTATTGTGGATTATACCGATCGCACTACCTGTGTGTTGTTTGGAGACGGAGCCGGAGCGGTTTTGTTGGAGCCTAATGCCAAAGGGTTCGGTATTATCGACAGCATCATCAAATCTGATGGGTCGGGTCAACCTTATTTGCACCAAAAAGCCGGAGGAAGCCGCTATCCGCCCACCCACGAAACCATTGACAAACGCTGGCATTATGCTTACCAAGACGGGCCATCGGTATTCAAATTTGCTGTGACCAACATGGCAGATGTCGCGGCTGAAATCATGGAGCGAAATCATCTGACGGGCGAAGATGTAGCTTGGTTGGTTCCGCACCAAGCCAACAAACGCATTATATCCGCTACTGCCAATCGAATGAAAGTAGGGATGGACAAGGTAATGTTAAATATTCAGAAATACGGCAATACTACTGCTGCCACGATTCCTCTTTGTTTGTGGGATTATGAACCCCAACTTAAAAAAGGAGATAATCTTATTTTGGCTGCCTTTGGCGGCGGATTCACTTGGGGCTCGGTATATGTAAAATGGGGGCATTAATTAAATCCCGGTATTGATTTTTCAAAAAGGAAAAGGCACATTTTCAAACCGACCGAATTATTCATTTTACCATTTTAAAATTTATACATCGTAAGGGCGGCGGTTTTTCCGGATATCGCAGCGGTGCATCGCCCCCGATTTAAATTGAAAAAGTATGGCAACTACAGCAGACATCCGCAATGGATTAGTAATTAATTTTAATAATGACCTGTTTCAGATTATTGAATTTCAGCACGTTAAACCCGGCAAAGGCGCGGCTTTTGTACGTACTAAATTGAGAAGCCTGACAAGTGGAAAGGTTTTGGATAACACCTTTAACTCGGGAGTAGCTATTTTTCCGGTCCGTGTGGAACGTCGTGAGTTTCAATACCTCTACAAAGATGAAGCAGGTTTCAACTTTATGGATACGCAAAGTTTCGAACAGATATCACTGGATGAGAAATTGGTAGAGGGCGCTGATTTGATGAAAGAAGGCCAACTGGTTGAAATTTTGCTGAATACAGAAAATGAATCCCCTCTGACGTGCGAACTGCCCGACGTGGTTGAACTGGAAGTAGTTTACGCCGAGCCCGGAATCAAAGGCGATACTGCCAATAATCCGCGCAAAGCAGTAGAGGTGGAAACGGGGGCACGCATTATGGTACCTATGTTTATTGAACAAGGTGACAAACTCCGTATTAAAACTGCTTCAAAAGAGTACGTAGAAAGAGTAAAATAGGCCCGTTTCTCAAGAACCTAACTTCAATCAATCACTATGGAAATCAAAGACATTCAAAAATTACTTGACTTTATTGCTCATTCGGGGTTAGATGAAGTCAACATAGAAACCGGAGAGTTTAAAGTGAGTGTGAAGCGAAACGCTGCCGGCAATTTGGTAGCGGTAGCTCCTGCTCCCGCAGCGGCACCTGTAGCGGTGGCAACTCCTGCACCCGCCCCGGCTCCTGTTCCTGCGGCAGCTGCGGCAGCTCCGGCCGCGGCTCCCGCCCCCAAATCGGATGATTCTAAATACCTTACGATAAAATCTCCCATGATCGGAACATTTTATCGTTCCGGCGGCCCTGACAAACCTTCTTTTGTGGAGATTGGCGATGAGGTAGCCTCGGGTAAAGTAGTGTGTATTGTAGAAGCAATGAAGTTGTTCAATGAAATCGAATCAGAGATTTCGGGCCGCATTGTCAAAGTCCTCGTTGAAAACGCTACTCCGGTTGAGTATGACCAACCTTTGTTTTTGGTAGAGCCTGTTTAATTTGAAAATCAGTCAATTTGAACATTGTTAAATGTAAAAAAGACATCCTCAAATTTTCAAATTCAGAAAACTTATGTTCAAAAAAATACTCATTGCCAATCGCGGCGAGATCGCTTTGCGCATCATCCGCACCTGCCGTGAAATGGGCATTCAAACAGTAGCCATTTATTCTACTGCCGACCGCGACAGTTTACACGTGAGGTTTGCGGATGAGGCCGTTTGTATCGGTCCGCCTCCCAGTCGCCAATCCTATTTAAGTATCCCGAATATTATCTCTGCGGCCGAGATTACCAATGCCGATGCCATTCACCCGGGGTATGGGTTTCTTTCGGAAAACGCGGAATTCTCACGGATCTGTGCCGAATACGGTATTAAGTTTATCGGAGCTACCGCCGAGCAGATCAATTATATGGGCGATAAAGCCACGGCTAAAGCGACCATGAGAGCCGCCGGGGTACCGGTCATTCCGGGTTCGGAAGGATTGCTCGAATCGGTGGAAGAAGGAAAAGAATTGGCCAAAGAGATCGGCTATCCGGTCATTGTCAAAGCAACTGCCGGCGGCGGCGGTCGCGGGATGCGAATCATCAAAGAAGAAAGTGAGTTTCAAAAGGCGTGGGACGATGCAAAAATGGAATCGGGCGCTGCTTTCGGAAACGACGGTTTGTACCTTGAAAAATTTGTAGAAGAACCTCGCCACATTGAAGTTCAGGTAATCGGGGATCAATACGGCACTGTTTGCCATTTGTCCGAACGGGATTGTTCGATTCAGCGGCGACATCAGAAATTAGTGGAAGAAACACCGTCACCCGTTATGACGCCTGAGCTTCGGGAGCGTATGGGTGCGGCAGCCATCAAAGGGGCTTCAGCCATTGCCTACGAAGGCGCGGGAACCATTGAGTTTTTGGTGGATAAATACGGCGAATTTTATTTCATGGAAATGAATACCCGTATTCAGGTGGAACATCCGATTACGGAAGAAGTGACCGATTTTGATTTGATCAAAGAACAGATCAAAGTAGCATCCGGTGAACCTATTTCGGGCAAGAATTACACTCCGAAATTGTACGCTATGGAATGTCGGATCAATGCCGAAGATCCTGCCAATAATTTCCGCCCCAGTCCCGGCAAAATCACTCAGCTGCATTTTCCCGGCGGTCACGGCGTTCGTATCGACAGTCACGTGTATGCGGGCTATACCATTCCGCCCAACTATGACTCGATGATTGCCAAGGTGATCGTAAGCGGACAATCGCGCGCGGAAGTGACTACTCGCATGAAGCGCGCCTTGCAGGAGTTTGTGATTGAAGGAATTAAAACCACCATTCCGTTCCACATTCGTTTGATGGATGACCCGGGCTTCCAATCGGGTATGTTTACGACTAAATACTTGGAATCGTTTGATTTCAGTAAATTGTAATTAATCTGTTTGTTTAAAAAAATAGCCGAAATTCATTGTAAGTAGAAGGGTTCTCAAAATTACCTCAGGTAATTTTGAGAACCCTTCTACTTATGACTAACTTTGCTGCTTACTTTGAACAAAGATGGAAACAGTTCTCTTGAGCCGTATTACATTAAATCCGAATGTGGGTCATGGAAAGCCTACTGTTAGGAATACACGTTATTTAGTCGAAGGTCTTTTGGAATATCTTGCCGCAGGAGATAGTATCGAAGAAGTTTTAGAAGAATTTCCCGATTTAGTAAAAGAGGATTTACTGGCCTGTATTCAGTATGCTTTGGCTGCCCTGAAAGTTCAAAGTGCAAATTTAGCGGCATGAAATTTCTCATCGATGCCCAACATCCTCCGGTATTAAAATTTGTTTTCTTAAATCGTGGTTATGAAGCGTATCACACATTGGATTTGCCTCGTAAAAACGATACATCTGACCAAGAGATTCTGATACTTGCCGAAAAAGAGGAATATATTTTAATTACAAAAGACAAAGACTTTTATAATTCATTTGTTTTAAAGCATCAGCCCCAAAAACTTATCTTAGTCCGGGTAGGAAATATTCGGATTAAAGACTTGAAGGCTATTTTTGAAAATAATTTTGATAAACTTCTGCACCTTCTCAACTATAAAGACCTCGTTATTGTTGGGATTGATAGAATTGATTTAATACCATAAATGAAAATATATTGGCGCATTTTACAGTATGCGCGTCCGTTGAGCCGATACGTAGGGCCGTATTTTTTTACCTCATTATTGGGTAGTTTCTTCGGAGTGCTCAATTTTACGTTGATTCAACCCTTGTTAGACGTACTTTTCGGAAAAACGAAAGTACCGGAACAATTGATTTTCCCGACGTTTCGGTTGAATGCAGAATACTTGGTAGACCTTTTTCAGTATTTTTTCGGACAGGCTATTCAAAACTACGGCAAGTTAGGGGCGTTGCAATTTGTGTGCGGTGCTATTTTGGTATGTGTGTTGTTGGCCAATGTATTTCGCTACTTATCCGTTCGTATTATTGAAAATTTCAAAGCCTACACGGTTTCTCAACTGCGGCAAGCCGTTTTTGATAATGCTGTTCGACTCAGTTTATCTTTCTTCTCCAACGAACGGAAAGGCGATCTCATTGCCCGGGTAACTACCGACGTGCAGGAAATCGAAAACTCGCTGGGACGAGCCTTCAGTGCTTTATTCAAGGAGCTATTTACTTTGATCTTTTACTTCGTAACGTTGTTTGCCATGTCGGTCAAACTGACGTTTTTTACGCTGATCGTCATTCCGATTTCCGGGATAGTGATCGGAAGTTTGGCCAAAAAATTGAAAGAATCGGCGGCCGAAGTGCAACAACGGTTAAGTAATATTATCAGTGTGTTGGACGAAACCTTCGGCGGGATTCGGGTGGTGAAAGGCTTTAATGCGGAAAAAGTAATTCGTAAACGTTTTGAATCCGAAAATCAGGGCTATCGTCATGCGTTGTTACGCATGGTTTTTCGGCAGGAATTGGCTCCGCCCATGTCCGAATTTATGGGAGTAGCCGTCGTGGCCGGTATTTTATTGTACGGCGGGTCAATGGTTTTGTCGGATAACTTTGAGCTTTCGGCTTCCACTTTTGTTACCTACATTATCATTTTCTCTCAAGTATTGCGCCCCGCTAAAGAAATCTCTAACGCCGTGAGCGGGATTCAGCGCGGAGTAGCTTCAGGTGAACGCATCATGCGGTTGATTGATACACCCGTGGAGGTAACAGACGCTGCTGATGCTGTTGAGGTGAAATCGTTCAACCGAGCCATCGAAGTTAAAAATGTATCCTTTGAGTACGAAAAAGGCATTGCTGTCTTGCGGAACGTTTCTTTTACCTTAGAAAAAGGAAAAACAGTAGCGTTGGTGGGCTCGTCGGGCGGGGGCAAATCCACCTTGGCGGATATGATACCACGTTTTTATGATCCTACCGGCGGCGGGATTTTAATAGACGGTACAGACTTGCGTGACGTAACTACGAAATCGTTGCGCGACCTGATGGGAATTGTAACGCAGGAATCTATTTTATTTAACGACACCATTTTCAATAACATTGCCTTCGGGACCGAGGCTACGGAAGAGCAGGTAATAGCGGCGGCCAAAATTGCCAATGCCCATGATTTTATCATTGAGCAAAACGATGGCTACCAAACCGTGATCGGTGACAGGGGTACCAAACTGTCGGGCGGACAGCGGCAGCGCCTGAGTATTGCCCGAGCTATTCTGAAAAACCCGCCGATTTTGATTTTGGACGAAGCGACTTCGGCATTGGATACTGAATCCGAAAAGTTGGTGCAGGAAGCCTTGACCAATTTAATGAAAAATCGGACGACGCTCGTCATTGCGCACCGTCTCAGCACTATCCAACACGCCGATGAAATTTTGGTATTGAGCGGCGGAAAAATCATCGAACGCGGTACCCACGATGAGTTGCTTGAAGATGAAAAAGGCTTTTATCGAAAATTGAGTCTAATGCAGAGTTAATACCACTCAAAAACTCCACGTATTCTTGCTCTGATTATAAGGCTCTAAGGAAAATTTGAAGCCGTTTCTGACGCCGAAATCATTGGATTGTCCGATAACATAATACGCCCCGAGTCGTATTCGCTCTCTTCCTATCTTAAAAATTCGGTTTAAGCCGAAATAAACTTCTGAATATTGGTATTTCCGTTCGGGAATATATAAAAAACCGCCGCCTGCCATTTCTCTGATCTTGGTTTTGTTGAACAACGGAATTTTGCTCGTTAAAAAACCATTGAATTGATGCACGTAGTGTGACTCAAAATACCAATTAAACACCGGAAAGGTTTTGGGAATCAATTGATAGGTAAGCATAGCGGGTGAGAAAAAATAGCTGTCGCCGCCGCGCATGTATTTGTAATCCATCACGGCTAAGCGCGTGGTATCCAAAAATTTGCCGACATTGAAGCGGTATTCGGAAGTGCCGATAATACCTGCGTTAAAGGTCTGTCGGACAGAGGCTGACAAATAGGTAAAAACATTGTTATTTTGGCCGGTAACGGGCCACGCCCGGTCGAAATTGACGCTGAAAGTAGGGTATTTCGAACCCAGAATTACTTTCTCGTTGGGTTCTCTCAAGTACAATTGCCGAGGGGTATATTCGATACCTATGCTCGTTTTGTACATTCGACTTTCGGGAAAAGGTTCGGGCGTATTGTTACTGAAAATTTTGTCCCCTAACGCCCCGAACTGAAAATTTGCCAAATCGCTTCGGTGTTCATAATAGACTTGGGTATTGAGATAAAATCCGTTGAAAAGCTCGGTACGGTGGCGAATTTCAGCAAACTTATTTTGATAAAAATTACTGCGCCGTACGATGTCTCTCAACGTAGCGGCCCCATTGATGACATTAAAACCCGATCCAGCCCCGATGTAAATGTTTGATACTTTCAGCGGATTGTAGAAATAGTTGAGGTTAATATAGCCTTTCAGGTCTTGATTTTTAAACCCATACGTAAGATTGGTATTCACCCACACTTGTTTTCGGTTTTCGTGCCGTTTGTAATAACCCAAACCGTAGCGTATGCGCCATCCGCCGATGGCCAAAGGGTCCACAAGTCCTAAAATCGGGTCAAAATACCAGTTGTTTTTCTTTTCCCGATTGATATGTCCCATGCCTAAATAGACGAGTTTCGGGAAGGTGATTCGGTTATAAACTTTATCTATCGAATCCAAATAAGCTTTGGAGTTGTGTAAAATTTCTAACCGTTCTTTTTCTTTAATGACCCGTTGTTCGTCTTTGGTGAGAGGCAGCGGCCTGATTTTTTCCCAGAAAACAGAATCTCTTTTGTAAGCTTTTTCGGTAGTGACCCCTACTTCATCCCCGAAAAATCGTTTGGGTAAGTTCAGGTCAAAGGTATAGTCAGAGTGAATGACTTCCGTCTTGCCGGATTTTTTGGTACTACCCTCTTTCACTTTCCACGTATACGTAATTTTGGAAGCCACCCAACGGTTTTGAATGTTTTCAAACTCCTGCTTCACGCCAAATTCGTCATAGCGCAGCAATCCGCGCTTGGTTAATTTCAAATCCACATTCCGCAATACCCACTTGTCTTCCAGCACCTCTATGGTGCCTTCATACAGGGCATTCCCCAGTGCTCGCGGCGTTACTTTGATTTGAAAAATTTTATCCTGCCCGACAAAATAATACTTGATCAACTGAAATTTATAACTCAAAAAAGTAAGGTCACTCAACGGTGAGGTGATTTCATTATCTCCGATTTTGGCGATTTTCAGATGATTTTCGTAAAAATTAAATTCTCCGTCAGTTACCGATTTAAAAAAAAGTGTGCTTTGATCTCCGATTTTCTTCACCGCTTCCCGTTCTTCTTTTTGTTGACCGGTATGGCTTTGGTGCCGGATAAGCTGACATTCAAAAATATTCAGATTGGGTAAGGTGTCTTTGGGAGTCGGCGGTTTTTCGGTTATTTTAAGCGCCTCGCCCGGTGGAGGCGGCAAGTCTTCCTCCTTCTTTTTAGGTGTTTTCTTTTCAATGGTCTCTACACTTTTGATATACGCCTTGGCTCTGTAGTTTTGGTATTGGTTTAAAATGGCCTCTTTGTTTTCCAATACCTTTTTAATGACCTCATACGACTCATCTTTCTTTTTGATCTTCACCACCACTTCGTCCAACTGTTTATGGTCAATTTTCAGAAAGATATTCTTTACTAAATCTTTGTCAGCTACTATTTCAAATACCTCTGTTTGATACGCCATGGAGGAGACCGAAATACGGTTCAGACCTTCCAATAGTTTGATTTCGTATTTGCCTTGGGCATTGGTCACCGTACCCGTATTGCTGTTGACGACCCGAACCGCCGCCCCTGCCAACGGCTCGTTGTTTTCAGAATACACGTAGCCGCGCAGCATATAGTACTCTTGCGAAAAAGACCAAAAGGGAAGCAAAAAGAAAAGAAGAGGGAGTAATTTGTTTTTCAAAAAGGCTGTTGTTAATCGGTTGTCGGATGAGGAGACCTTTTTAAAAACGCCGGAATGCTTCTTTTTATTGAAGAGCAGTTAGGTCTATGATAACTCATTCCAACGATTTCTACCTAAAAGGCGTCTATTGTAAAAAAACGACCGTTATGAGAGCGCTTCTTTCCCTCCTTTTCTTTGTTTCTATTATATCGGGTTGTAAGAGTGGCGAAGAAGGCCCCGGCAATTTGAAAGCAGCGGCAGACCATTGCGATTGCCGTTTGGGTAAGTTGGATTGGCTTCGTGACATTGTAATTTCCGGAGATTATCCCACGCCGGGGGCAAAATTGCCGGCTCCCATTCGACGCATCTCTCTTTCGGTTTATGGGAAAGAACCTGTCATCTTGTTGGATTCAGACATAAATGCCTGTTTCAATTGCCCTTGGGCCGTTCTGAATTGTAAGGGAAAACCGTTTACGGGTAAATTAAACGCAACACCGGTAAGAGAAAATATAATATGGGTACGCTACTGACGAAATAACAACGTCTAAAAGATCACATTAAATACTTCTCCGTTTTCGGTAAAGAGTATGTTACTTAAATGTCCGATTTCGGCATAACCGTTGCTGTCAAAAGCTAAACCCTCAAAAATAGCTTCAATTTCATAAGCCTGAACGCGGCGGTGAAAGGGTTTGAGTGTACCTCCATATTCACCCGCAACTGCGGTAGGGTCCCACTGTAAATGGGCATCTACCAGCGTGCCTCGGGGGGCCATAATCCCCGGATTACCCGATCCGCGAAAATCAATACGTTCGGGATGGTCAAGACCTAAGGCATGACCGAACTCGTGGGGAGCCGTCGTAGATTCTCCCAGATGGTCAGACGTGATCCAATGACCGACATTATCGCCCAGACCGAAGCCCATAAAAGAGCGGGTAATGTAGTTTTGGGCTTCGATACGAATAAAATTGTACCGAAAGTTCGTGTTTTTGAAAGCTAATTGAATGACCTCATCCAAACTGACGACTTCATAATCAATGCGCATCCGAACCTCGTAAACAGTTCCGTCGAGTTTAATGCTTGCCTTGGGTTCATGGTACCTGTCACGAATTTCGGCAGCGATTTTTTGTGCTAACTCTTCTGTGGCTTGCCGACCGTAGAAAATGAGCTTAGCAGAGATAGTGACGATTTTGCTTTGATCGTTTCGGATGGCTAAGGCGGCCATTGGGAGCAGTTTACTGTTAATAGGGATGCATTAATGGTGGATTAACGGACAACCGTTGCTCGGAAGTGTAAACGTCGAAGGAATTTTTATCGCTTCAGAGGGGCACTTCCAACAGCAGCAGCATCGCATCATTGGATAGGGCCTCAAAATCAATTTCGCTGACGTGGGTAAGCGACAAGCCGTCGCGACGATGAAGCAAACGATTTTGAACCTCAAATGCCCCCTCAATTACAAAGACAAATACGCCGTTTCGGTCGGGGGCGGTTAACTGATAAACATCGTCGGTACGCCCATCGTAGCGGCCGATAAACCCTCGGGCAATCGTTGAAAAAAGGGGGATCAGTTGATTTTTTTGTTCAAAATCAAAAAAAGCGGGAATAGATTCAGCCACAAAGGCTCCGGCGGGTCTTTTGATCCAAATCTGTAAAAAATTGATCAGTGCTTCAGCGTAGGGATTCGTGAGGGTATATTCTTTTCCTTTACCTACCGGAAAAACCTGAACCTGTCCCGCTTCCAAAAAACCGGTTTCTCCCAAGTCAGTGCGGTATTCAATGGCTCCCACTAAAGGCAGTACAATGACGTCGGTAAGATCATCTGCTTGTAGGGGCATGCTTTTTTCGCCGGCGAGAGTATCGTCATTAAAAACGCGTAAACTTCCGAAAGGAGTACGATTTTCGGCTTGGTACGCCCCAAAATTGAACCCGTGAAAACTCCGAAATCCGTCGGTTTGGGAGCAGCCGCGTTGTTCGGCCAAAAAAATAGTAGCTTCCGTTTGGTTCATGAAGGGTTCTGAGATAGTTGGAGAGAAGCAATACTGACGAAGGGCTGAAGCGCAATAAGGTCGGTTTCTACGGCTTCGCCTTTGGTGAAAGCCTCCCGTTGGTCGCCGTAGGCAATCAACAATTGATTACCTACGGTATCTATCCAAGTGAGTGGGTCGCTGTAAAAATAAACGGCAATTTTGTGTTCAGCCTTATTGTGTACATGCGAGTGCACAATCTCAAATTTGAAGTGTTTGAAAGGAAGACAAAGCTTTCCGTGCACGTTAGTAATATCAGGAACGATGTCATTCAACTGACGCAAATACCCGATAGCCGCCGTACTGACCATTCCGTGAATTTGATGCGCGTTGGGTACATTGGCCAGCAGTTCGGGCAATGTTTGGTAGCGGCCCTCGGGGTCGAAGTGCTGAGATCTCATATAAAACTCCAAATGCGTATCGTCAAACACGAACTTGTCCCATGCTTTTTGCGAAGAAGCATCAATGACCTTTCGATAACACAAGCTGGTTAAACCTTTCATTTTTATGCACTTACTACAATGGTATGAGTCAATGCATACCCATTGGCAACGCTTCCTGTAATTGTAGACATCTCGTTGGCAAAACCATCGCTGAATACATTGTCTTTCTCATTGGTGGTATCGGCTTTGCCTTTGGTGTAATAATTGGTGGCAGTGGTGAACACCGTATCACACACGGTGGCCGGAAAAGCAATCTGTGTTACCAACAATGACTTACCGGCAGCGTTGTAAATGTGAACGTGAATGTGCACCGCCCGACCCGAGTACCAGCCGGGGAAGATGGTAGTAAATCCAACATTGCCGGAGGCATCCGTAGTTTGCCGGCCTCTCAAAAAATGAACCGTCGTATAATTGGTGCTTTGCATACCTGTTCCGCCGTATTCCGAATAGTTGCCGTCTTTGTCGCAGTGCCAAATATCGACCAAGGCCCCTTCCAACGCGGCACAATTATTACTTTTGTTTTTGATGGTGATGGCTACGTTCATCGGAACGCCGGTACGGTCAGAGCGAATGTCTTTCAGTACCAAGGAGCTTGGCGTTTTGGTAGGAAAAGGTCCTTCCGTTTCGGAGGGAGTGACATCACAGGTGCCACCCGTCGTGCCGTTGGTGGAGCCTTGGTTGGTGGTTGTGCCGGTGGCAGAAGTGGGATCTACTTCGGTTTTAGTACAGGCACCTACCAAAGGCGCTACCGTAGCGATTCCTAAAACAGACAAACTTCTTTTCAAAAATTCCTTGCGTTCCATGTTTTTATTAATGTTTGAGAGAGGTGATTGTTTACAAACTTATTTACGTCATGCCCGCCTTTTTTGTTGAAGAAGACGGGTAAATTGAGGTAAATGCGGCAATTATTGAGGTGAACTTACTTTAGGGAGGAGGGTTTCACTACCAACTCACGCACGGTCTTTTGATCCAGTGGTTGGTTGGCCTGCTCCTGTTCGGCCGAAAGACGCCCGTTGGTCGTAATAGTGAAACTTCCGGTTTGAATGTAGCCTAAAGCCGAGGCTAAGCAGTTTTCGAGCGGGTCGCCCCAGTTTTTGTCCAAGCCGTCGGCTATGGTGGCATCTACGGCCAAGCCGCTGTAATAATCCCCCACGTTTTTAGCATTGACCGTTTTGAAGGCAATGGGCGCAATGACATAATCCATTACCTCAAAACCGTACATGCCGACCGGTTTGCCGTGGGTCGCTTTTCCGATCAGTTTCACGTCGAGATAGGGCTTTAGATTATTGATCAACAGCTCAGAGGCAGAGGCAGAAGCCGCTGAGGTAATGAAAAAGATACGGGATAAATTGAGCGAACCGGTTTTTGTAAACTTAACGGTTTGATTCCACTGCGCCAATTTATCATTGTGCAGATAGCTGAACATCACCGACGAGCGGGTTACAGAAGTAGGGGCTAAGGCGTTTGCCAACATCACCTGCGTATCTACATCGCCGCCGCCGTTGTAGCGTAGATCCACAATGAGTTCATTCACCCCCGCTGCTTCAAAATTGCTCAGCACCGCCTTCAATTCGTTTTGCGAAGGAGTACCCGTAAAACTGTTGAATACCAAGTAGCCTACCTTTTTACCGCCTGCGTCGTATGTTTTATTGAACAAAACTGTATTGAGGGTATAAGTGGCCGTAGTAAGAGGCACAGTCACGGAGGTACCGTCCGGTTTCTGAAATCCGAATGTCGTCGAAGTCGCACTGTAAAAAGCATTGATCAGAGCATCGTCAGAAACAGTGGCAATGGCCTGTCCGTTGAGGGAGGTCAGTTTCCAACCGCGTTCAATGCCGGCTTTACCGGCGGGCGATTCCGCATACACATAACGCACCCGTAAGTCGTTGTTGGCGTCGTATTTGATCCAGAAACCGAAATCTTTAGTTTCACCGTCGGAAAAATAACTGTTGAAATCAGCCGCTTTTTCGACAAACGACCATTGGTCTAAAGGCTGATAGGCCCGCAGAGCGTCCATTTCGCTTTCCGGATCACTGTAGTTGCGCGGGGTAAAGGTGGCGGGCAATTTGTCGTACCACAAATAAACATCCTGCATATAAGCCCATAACGAATCCCGAATGTCGGCGGTGACCGTAGTTGAAGGGGTGGTGGTGGCACTTTGAGGGTCAGGGTCGTTCTGTTTGCAACTTACTGCCATCACGCTGAAAACTGCCAATCCCGCGATTGCAAATTTTGAGATACTGCTCATAACACTGTTTTTAGTTGATTAGAGTTAAAAAAACAGGGAGAAATGGAACAAATTCAGAAGGAGCGTTTTGATGGTAAATTAGCCTGACTAACTAACAATACGCCAAAGGGCAGCTAAACGTTTCAGAAAGTGAACAACTTGAGGTAAACGGCAGGAATGTGCAGGCAAATAGAAATAAGGGCCAACTTCTGTCTCCATCAAGGTAGATACAGAACAAAGCAGTAGGGAATGTTGCGGACGTTGCTCTTAAGAATTGAACAGCCGAAAGAAGTCTTTCTCGTAGCTGTTACCAATCGGAATTTCTTCGCCGGCGAGGGTGATGAGTTTGTTGCGTACGTTTTCAATACGACGGAAAGGCACAATAAAAGAGCGATGTACCCGAATAAATTCGTCAGCCGGCAGTTTGTCCAAGATGCCTTTCATGGTCATACGGGCCACAACGGGTTTACTGTCTTTAATGTGGATTTTGAGGTAGTCGTCTAAGCCTTCAATAAAAAGAATATCCGCCAAGGCAATTTTATAAACACTGTAATCCGCTTTGATAAACAGATACTGCGGCGTTTCGGGCGGGGGTGATTTTTGAAGAAATTGCCGGTAATCTTTGGCTTTATGGACCGCTTGCAGAAAGCGCTCCTGCGTAAAAGGCTTTAATAAATAATCAACCGCACTGAGATTAAAGCCTTCTACAGCATATTCCGCATAAGCCGTCGTAAAAATGACCATGACTTCCTGAGAAATCGACTTATAAAAGTCAATGCCTGACATAGAGGGCATGTTGATATCTAAAAACAACAAATCTGCCGAATGAACGGCAAGATAGGCAAGGGCTTCATCCGTACGGGAAAAGGTTTTCTGCAAGTCCACAAAATCGACGTGACGGCAAAAATGAGTAATTACCCGTAACGCCGGCGGCTCGTCGTCTATTGCAACAGCATGTAATTTCATGATAAATACAGGGTTAATTCTACCGTAAAATCCAAGGCGGTTTCATTCAGAATTAACAGGTGTTTTTCGGGATAGAGCAGCTCCAAACGGGTTTTTGTATTTTCTATACCGATACCGTTGGAAGCATCCTCCTCGTGAAATACCCGCACTTTTTTGTTGAATGTACGCAAATGTAAGCGATTTTCGGCGATAGAAAGCCGGATCTGAATCCGCGACTTGTCTTGGGGGTTTACTCCGTATTTGAAAGCATTTTCAATAAAAGAAATTAAAATCAAAGGCGCAATTTGCTGCCCGTTAGGACGGCCTTCAATGGAGAAATCTATCTCGGCGGTATCGTCAAGCCGCAGTTGTTGCAGAGTAATGTAGTTTTCGATATAGCCGAACTCCTTGACCAGCGGCACAAAATCGGTATCCGCTTCCCGGGTCACATAGCGCATCAGCGACGACAGTTTTACTACCGCATCTGCTGTTTTATCAGAACGTTCGATGGCCAATGAATAAATGGTATTCAAAATATTGAACAAAAAATGAGGATTGATTTGTGCTTTTAAAAAGGATAATTCCGTATTGAGTTTTTCCCGTTCTGTTTGCCGGAGACGGTCACTGATGCGTAACGAAAGTGAAACAAAAAGCCCGGCGATAAAAAGGAATAAAGCATGGCTCAGTTCAAATCCGAAAGGCGGCTTTTGTGGCATATTTGCAGGAACGGATTGAAGATCGGGTGGTTGTGGTTTGACGAAGGGCGGTACGGAATGACCGGGTTGATGCACCGGCGGTTGGCTGATATCAATGACATCCGCAATCATATCCCGGCGGTCGGCCGCGACCAATAAAAACATAATAAGTCCGAAGGAAAGAAGCGTGCTTAACACATAGGCGATGTATTTTTTGCAGAAATACAATTTAGGAATCAAAACATAATAATTCAGATAAAAAAGACCCAACATCAGTACATACGAAAGAAAGTTGGTAAGCTCATGCGGGTTAGAAGATAGTGTTGTCAGCGTACCGAAACCGCCCGGAGCAAAAATATAAGGAAGCGCTAAAAAGGCAGTTCCGCACAAGAAATGAATGGCGATTTGCCACAACCGACGTTTCATGTTGTGTTTTTTCGGGAAAATTAATAAACCCGCGGGCTATCCGAAAATTATTGCGGTATTCGGTCGGAATCTGTCGGCGGATAAGTATTTATGTCATGCTTCGGGTTTTTAAAATAGTCTCTTTTGATTTGTTTATTCAACCCAAAACCGGTTCTTAACGTTTATGGCTAACGAAGTAATTCTGCAAATCAGCAGTAAGTTGAAAGACTATCGAAAATCGAAGGGGATTACCATTCAGCAATTGGCCGACCGCGCTCAGGTAAGTAAAGGCCTCATTTCCCAAATCGAAAACAATCGGACGATTCCCTCGCTATTGGTGCTTATTAATTTGATCCGGTCGTTGGGGGTAGATCTGAATGATTTCTTTGCCGATGTAGAGCAGGCCTCGGAGAGCAAGGTGGTGGTGAAGCGGAATGACGAGTACCAAGCCTTTGAAAAAGAGCATTCCAAAGGCTTTTCCTACAAACGTATTTTGACACGTACGGTTCAGAATACACCTACCGACATTGTATTGTTGGAATTGGCTCCTAAAGCTACTCGTGCTTTTATGGTCAAAACCAATGCCTTTGAATACAAATACATTATTAAAGGACAGGTAGAGTACATCGTAGGCGACCAAAAATACGATCTCTCTGCGGGCGATTCTATTTTTTTTGACGCCAATCTGCCGCATAAACCCGCCAATGTCGGTGAAGAAACTGCCTTGATGTTGGTCATGTATTTCTTTAAAGAATAATGCCTATGTGGTTGCCCTTGAGCAAAAAATGATTTTATTTGTCTGATTATCAATCCTAAACCCTTACCGCTATGAGTCATTTGATCTATGTATTGATTGTCGGGGCTATTTCCGGCTGGTTAGCCGGCCAAATCAGAAGAGGATTTGGATTCGGCCTTATCGGAAACATCATCGTCGGTATTATCGGCGCTTTTGTCGGAAATTGGTTATTTGCCCAATTGGGTATTTCATTGGGTGTCGGAATTGTCAGTACGATCTTAACCTCGGTGATTGGTGCCTTGCTCGTATTGGCGCTTTTGGGTTTGTTGAAACGATAACCTTTATCGAAAACCGATTTTTATCAAAATAGCCCGTAGCTTTGCGGGCTATTTTTTCTTTGTCCACTACTTCCCGCTGTTTTTCAGATGAAAATAAGTATTGTCGTCAGTTTATTTTTTGCTTTTACTTCTCTGTTCGGTCAGGAGATACAACCCGAGGCCGATCGCTTTTTCAAACATGTCAACTACCTGGCTTCGGATAAGATGAAAGGCCGCGGTACGGGCAGTAAGGAGAATGAAAAGGCCGCCAAATACATTATCAAACAATACAAAAAGCTGGGGTTGCATCCCTTGGGGACAGACGGATTTCGGCAACCTTTTACGGCAAAGATACGACGCATTGTGGTGCCTGACAGTATTCGTAAAGCGGCGAATGTGATCGGTTTTTTGGATAACGGCGCTCCTTACACCATTGTCATCGGAGCGCACTACGATCACTTGGGGATGGGAAAACAGGGCAGCTCGCGGGACAAAGAACCGCAGGGGAAAATTCACAACGGTGCCGACGACAATGCTTCGGGCGTAGCCGGTTTGTTGGAATTGGCCCGTTATTATGCAAAAAACGACGTAAAAGAACCTTACAATTTTCTCTTTATCGCTTTCGGTGCCGAAGAGCTGGGATTGGTGGGTTCCCGGTATTTTGTCAATAACCCAACGTTGGCCTTGGAGAAGATTCATTTTATGTCCAACATGGATATGATCGGTCGCTACAACGCCGACCGGGGCGTAGGTATTGGCGGGTACGGTACGAGCGACGCTTGGCCGGCTGTTTTTAAGGGAGTGGAAGGAGAGGTAAAGTTCTTCACCGACCGTGCCGGCAGCGGCGGGGCCGATCATGCGTCATTTTATGCCAAAAAAGTACCTGTTTTGTTCTTTCACACCGGCGGTCACGACGATTACCACATGCCAACCGACGATGTGGATAAGATTGATATTCCTGCAGCCATTGGCATTCTGAAAATTCATATCCAACTCATCGAAAATGCCATGAAATTGCCGAAGTTGGGATTTACGGAAGTGAAGTAGGTCTCAGACATGTAAGCGTCAGCGCGGTTCTCAACGGCGCCGACGTTAAATTGTAGCCACAACTTGCTTTATGTAAGTAATTTATTTAATCAACCCCTTTTACCCTTATGGCTCCATTTCTGCGAACACTTTCTGTGGCTGTTGCGTTAGCCGCCGCGAGTAGCCTGGCCGCTTACAAAAGCGATGATTCAGTACCTGTAAAAACCAAAGAAACTTCTTATGGCCTTATTCCTGCGACTGATATAAAAATGCCGGCCGGTTTTTCAGCCACCATTTTGGCCGAAGATCTGGAAACACCGCGCCATCTTGCCATCTCTAAAGGCGGTGACATTTACGTAAAAATCAATAAACTCAAAGACGGTAAAGCCATATACCGCCTGCGCGATACCAACGGCGACGGCGTTATAGACGAAAAAATCGGCTTCGGTGACTACAAAGGGTCGGGTATGTTCATTCGTCAGGGCTATTTGTACGTTTCTTCGTACACGGGTGTGTATCGGTATAAACTCAATGAAAAAGAGGAAGTGATCGATTTGAACAATCCCGAGCAAATTGTCAAAGGCTTAGTGACGCGCGGCCGAGATGAGGCCAAAAATATCGCGGTAGATAACAACGGCTATTTGTATGTAAATGTGGGTTCGTACGACGAAACCTGCAAAGAAGCGGGAACCAACAAAGGAAAAATGCCGTGTCCGCTGTTGTGTCCTGCTCCCGTAAGGTGTAACCATTTAAAATTGGAGGGAATTTCTTAGGTTTCACAATCAAAATGGTAAAACAATGAAGCAAAGTAAATTTAGCGATGCTCAAATCGTAGCGATATTGGGTAGTGTAGGCAAAGACAAGAGTGTTGAAAATGTATGCCGCGAACATGGTATCTCACCAGCAACCTTCTATACTTGGAAAAGTAAGTATGGAGGCATGGGCACAGACGAGCTCAAGCGCATGCGAGAATTGGAATCAGAAAATGCAAGGTTAAAAAAACTGTTAGCGGACAAAAGCCTTGACTATGACATACTCAAGGAGGGGTACGAGTTACTAAAAAAGCTATAAGCTCTACTACTCATCAGCATGCAGTTAATCAAATTAGCACAAAAAAAGAGGCCTCTGTGAGGCGATGCTGCCGAGTATTAGGGCAACGTAAAGCGAGTATTTATTACAAACACAAAAGAAAAAATGAAGATGCTCAAATAGCTGCAATGTTAAAAGGTAAAGCTATTGAGCAACCCAATTGGGGTTTTCGTTTGTTGTTTCATTGGTGTCGTAATCAGGGCAAACCATGGAATAAAAAACGGGTTTATCGAATCTATAAGGCTGAAAAATTGAATTTAAGAAGCCCCAAAGCACGCAAAAAAATCAAAAGGGTAGCCATAAACCCATTACCTGCCGAACAAATAAATCAAGGATGGTCGATGGACTTTTTAAGCGATGTTCTTTTAAGTGATGAGCGTAAAGTGAGAGTTCTAAACGTACTTGACGAGTGTTCAAGAAAGGTACTTTTATCTTTTGCTGCACCAAGCATTAAAGCAAGAAAACTCGTAAAGCTATTACAAGAACTGATAACTCAGAAAGGTAAACCTGACTATATCAGATGTGATAATGGACCCGAGTTTATAAGTCGTGTTTTAGAAAAATTTACACAAGAAAATGGGATTGAAATTCGATTTTCACAACCAGGAAAACCGACCCAAAATGGCTTGGTAGAACGATTGAACGGTACACAACGAAAAGAATGTTTAAATCTGAAATATTTTAAGACAGTACAAGAAGTTCAACGGGATTTGGACATCTGGTGGAACAGTTATAACTTTGATAGACCGCATTCAGCACTGGGATATTTAACCCCACAACAGTTTATTGACAAAAATCAAAATCTCTACTTTAAAGCGGTTGCGGCTTAGGGGAGCAGGACAGAATCACTGTAAATTGATTGATTTTTTGATAACAATCTGGAGCCATAAACCAAAAGTAAATTCCTTTTTTAGCCGGTATATTTCTTACGTTTTCAGGTGTTGGAATAATAGGAAGATTTTGTAAGTTGTCATTAAGCCACCGACAAACCGAGTTAAAATCATCGAAATTGTTAAGGTAACGAGTAGGCATATAAGTGAATTTAATAGGTTTATGATAGGTATTTGAATAAATATAATTAAGAAATTTTTTTTGTCAAGCCTTTTTTATTTTTTTACGTAATAGTTGTAGCTATTATTTCTTATTGTTAAAAAACCTGATTCACAAAACCCGTCAAATATCCTTATTTTTGCGCCTTATTCGGAGAAAGTGTTGAAGATGAACAAAATAAAGGATATAGAAGTGATGGCCCCCGCGGGGTCGTGGGAGTCTATGATGGCAGGCCTGAAAGCCGGTGCCGATTCGGTGTATTTCGGTATTGAACAATTGAACATGCGGGCGCGCCAAAGCAATAATTTTACGGCCGATGATCTGCCCGAAATCGTTCGGATATGCCGAGAGCATAACGCCAAAAGCTACATCACGCTCAATACCATTATCTACGACCACGATATTTCGTTGATGCGCCGCATCATTGACCAAGCCAAAGAAAGCGGTGTATCGGCCGTAATCGCGTCTGACTTGGCCGTGATGAATTATGCCCGAAAAAAAGGCGTAGAAATCCATATCTCGACCCAATCCAACGTCACCAATATCGAAACGGTAGAGTTTTTTGCCGATTACGCCGATGTGATCGTTACTTCGCGGGAACTCACGTTGCAACAAGTAGGGCTGATTACCAAAGAGATTCAACGTCGTCATATCACGGGGCCGTCGGGTGATTTGGTGCAGATCGAGATCTTTGCCCACGGAGCGCTTTGTATGGCCGTTTCGGGCAAATGCTATTTGAGCCTGCATTCCCATAATGCTTCGGCCAATCGCGGTGCCTGTATTCAGAATTGCCGTCGGGAATATATTGTGACCGATAAAGAAGAAGGCTATCAACTCGAAATTGACAATGAATACATCATGTCGGCACAGGATCTGTGTACCATTGATTTTTTGGATAAGATTTTAGAGGCGGGCGTCAGAGTCCTTAAACTGGAAGGTCGGGGGCGCGCTGCCGACTATGTGTATACCACTACCAAATGCTATCGCGAAGCCGTAGATGCCATTCAGACGGGTACGTATACTCCCGACAAAATTGCCTATTGGAAAGAACAACTCCAATCGGTCTATAATCGGGGCTTTTGGGACGGCTATTATTTGGGACGCAAAATGGGCGAATGGAGCAATACGCACGGTTCTGTGGCAAGCAAACGCAAAATCTACGTAGGCAAAGGCGTCAAGTACTTTGAAAAGATCGGTGTCGGTGAGTTTTTGTTGGAAGCCAATGAGATCTCTCAAGGCGACAATCTGATCATTACCGGACCGACGACGGGTTATGTCGAACTGAAAGCCGACGGTATTCGCTCGGTCGAAGGAAACGCTATTGAGAAAGCCGGAAAAGGAACTGCGATTTCGATGCCGGTGGCTGAGAAAATTCGTCCTTCCGATAAATTGTACAAAGTAGTGGACGCTTAGCCAATGCCTTAGTTCGGCAAAAAACAACACTGACGAATGCCCAAAGTACTTCATTTCAGAAAAAACTGTATCGGCTGCAATGCCTGTGTCGAAATAGCGTATCATCGGTGGCGCATGTCGAAGAAGGACGGGAAGAGCGTCTTGTTGGGCGCTGTGGAAAAAAAAGGAATCTATCAGGTCGAAATCCTGCCTGACGAATACGACGAAAATGTAAGGGCTGCGGCGGCATGTCCCGTCAATGTCATTCAAGTGTATGCGTAATAAAGTGTGCCGGAACACAGTAGACCGGTGATTTACGGTTTTTATGGATATTCTTTCTGCTTTTACTGTTGAATTATGGGTTTTGGTTTTTTCCGGGGCCTTTATCATCGGACTATCCAAGGCGGGTCTGAAAGGTATTGAATTGCTCAATGTAACCATCATGGCCTTGGTATTCGGCGGGAAAGCGTCAACCGGGGTTGTGCTGCCCTTGCTGTGTGTAGCCGATATCTTAGCCGTCATTTACTATAACCGACATGCACAATGGGCTCATTTTTGGCGGCTTGTTCCATGGATCATTTTAGGAGTTCTTATCGGAGTGTACGCAGGAAATGAAATGAATGAGGCCATTTTTAAGAAAATGATGGCAATTATTATTGTACTTACGGTACTGCTTATGTTTTGGATCGAATACCGCAAATCGGAAAATGTACCTTCGGGAAAACTCTTTGTGGTTATGATGGGGCTGATCACGGGCACCACGACCATGCTGGGCAATTTAGCCGGCCCGTTTTCTACTATCTATTTTTTGGCTCTTCGAGTATCCAAAAACGATTTTATCGGTACTGCTGCCTGGCTGTTTTTGTTTATTAACTTATTCAAATTACCGTTTCAGGCTTTCTTCTGGAAAAATATTACCCTTTCCACCCTAAAACTGGATTTGATGTTGCTTCCTGCCGTTTTCTTAGGATTTTTTGTGGGTATCCGGCTGGTAGCCCTCATCCGAGACAATAGCTACCGTAAGGTCATATTAGCTTTGACGCTGTTGGGGGCTATCGTCATTTTTATGAAATAGTTGCTTTTCTTCGATTAACTTTTAGAAAAAGCAAAGACTTTTAAAACTCCATCATTAGCCTGAAAGCTTTGTTTTTCTGTATTCTGTTTGCGCTAATTCAGACAAATAATGAGAAAAAACAAAGCCTTTCGGTACGTCATAGCACTGATTTTCGGAATCAAAATAGGATTCGCCCAAACGGGCAGTATCCATGAACCCGTGCGCTATGTGGGCGGCGAAAGCGTGGACCCGCAGGTGCATGAGGGGCGACTGCGGTATGCCATAGGGACAGAAAGTCGTCAAACGCTGCGTGTAAATCGTACCCGTCCTGACTTGGCAGATGGATTTGGCTGGACCTATAATCACGCGTCCAATCTCTGCTATTGGAATGACACTTTTTATCAGCAATACCTGAGTAACCCTGTTGATGAGCACATTGCTCCCGGACAAACCTTAGTAGTGATCTCCAAAGACGGGCGTACTTGGAGCAAGCCGGTGGTAGTTTTTCCGCCGTATGTTGCTCCCAAAGGAGTAAAAGTCCCCAAAGGCGCCAAGGGGTATATGATGCACCAACGCATGGGTTTTTATGTTGCTCCCAACGGGCGCTTATTGGTGTTGGCTTTTTACGGGCACGCCGAAGACCCTTTTAAGGAAGGAGGTATCGGACGCGTGGTGCGGGAGGCATACAAAGACGGCACCTACGGACCTATTCATTTCATCCGTTACAGCAGTCATACGACCGTTGACGGAATGAAATGGACTGAAAAAAATACGAGTTATCCTTTTTATCAAAAATCAGCCGATAAAGGCTTTGTGGAAGCCTGTAATGCGCTTTTAGCCGATAAGCTTATGACACTCCAATGGCGGGAAGAAGATTTGGGATTGGACGGTTTTTACAAAAACAACTTGGACAAATCGTTGGATATTCAAGCCTTGTCGTACTATCACCGCAAAGACGGAAAGGTAGTGGCCTTGTGGAAACGCGCGAAAGCTGCATTGTCGGAGGATGAAGGTACAACGTTTTCTACCCCCGTCAAACTGCCGACGCTGACCATGGCAGGCGGGAAACAATGGGGACAACGCACCGATGACGGCCGCTACGCGATTGCCTATAATCCCATTGAAATGGACGAGCATCGTTTTCCGCTTACCGTCATTACAAGCGACGACGGCGCTGTTTTTGACAATATGCTGCTCGTACAGGGCGAAGTGCCGCCGCGCCGATTTTTCGGGCGGTGGAAAGATTTCGGACCCTGCTACGTGCGCGGAATCGAAGAAGGTAACGGCAACCCGCCCGGCAATGACCTGTGGTTGTCGTACAGTATGAACAAAGAGGATATTTGGGTAAGCCGAATTCCGACGCCGATTCGCTACGAAATCAAGGGCGATGTAAAGGATAATTTTGATGGGCTTGACCTTAACGGCAGTGTTCCGGATTGGAACGTATATGCTCCGCAGTGGGCACCGGTCACGGTAGTCAATACTCCCCAATCAACGGGAAAATGCCTGGAATTGACGGATAAAGACCCGTATGATTATGCCCGGGCTATTCGCGTTTTTGAAGAAGGCACAAAAGTCGAATGTGCGCTGAAGGTGCATCCCGGTCAAAATCAAACGGGGTCGCTCGAAATCGACCTGGCCGACCGCTACGGCAATCGCCCTGTTCGCCTTCGATTTGATGAAAAAGGCAATATTATGGTCACCGACGGAGGCACGGAGAAAGTCGTTCAGACCTATCAACCGACGCAATGGTACGAATTGGTGTTTACGGTCAATGCAACCTTGGCGGGTAGTTTTGATTTGAGTATCAATGACAAAAAAGTATTGGAAAAAGCAGCTTTGGCGGAAGCCGTTAAATCCATCGAACGTTTATCACTGCGAACCGGGCCTTACCGTAATTTGCCCAATCGCAAAACGCCGAATGAAGACCCGCATCCACCGCTCGCGGGGGCTGATGGACCCGTGGCAACTGCCATTTTTTTTGTAGATGATGTATGGATAAAATCAATCAGAAAGTAGGTGTCAGTTTTGACAAAGTCTAAAACTTTGTCAAAACTTGAAATGGTACGATTGACTTAAAAAACAGTAGTATACCATAAGTCCAAGAAACCTCCTAAACGTTCAAACCTTCATTTTATATCATGGAAGACACAAAAACAACTCCCCGTTCAAATAGCCGCCGGGAGTTTATAAAAGCCTCTTCGGTAGCGGCATCGTCGTTTTTTATTGTACCTCGTCATGTACTGGGCAAAGGCTTCATTGCCCCCAGCGATAAACTCAACATCGCCGGCATTGGGGTAGGCGGAAAAGGGAAAAGCGACTTGGCTTCGTTTTCCGCAAGCCCTAAGGTCAATATTGTGGCGCTTTGCGACGTAGACGACCGTCAGGCGGTTGACTCGCGCACCAAATTTCCGAAAGCGACCTATTACAAGGATTTTCGGGAAATGCTTTCGAAAGAAAATAAAAACATTGATGCATGTTCTATATCAACCCCCGATAACACGCACGCCGTAGCCACACTTGCCGCAATGCAGTTGGGCAAACACGTCTATACCCAAAAACCGCTCACGCATGATATTTACGAAGCCCGGATTTTGGGACAGGCTGCTAAAAAATACAAGGTAGTGACCCAAATGGGAAATCAGGGAGGCTCGGGTAACGGCGTTCGTCGGATGAAAGAAATTTATGATTCGGGTATTATCGGTGACGTTCATAAAGTATTGACCTGGACCAACCGCCCCGTGTGGCCACAAGCCGTACCGACTGACAAAACCTTTGACATACCGAAAGAACTGGATTTTGATCTGTGGTTGGGACCCGCTAAGAAAGTGCCCTACAATGAAGCGTATTTGCCTTGGAATTGGCGCGGTTGGTGGCCGTATGGGACGGGTGCCCTCGGCGACATGGCCTGCCATATCATGGACCCGGTATTTCGTATTTTACCGATTGATTACCCTACCTCGGTCGAATGCAGCGTGGCCGGAACGTGGACTTTTACGCTGCGTCCGCAGGACGATAACCCGGATTGGACGCCGTTTTCGTCGTCGATTCACTTGGATTATCCTCGTAAAGATGGCAAAGGCAACATCAAGGTAAGCTGGTACGACGGCGGTATTTTGCCTGAATTGCCCGAAGAACTATTGCCGGGTGAAAGCTTCGGCAACTCTGACGGCGGGGTATTATTTATCGGTTCCAAAGGAAAACTGATGGCTGATTGCTACGGCGCCAAACCTCGTCTGTTGCCCTTAAAAGCCAATGAATCGCTCAACATTCCCGAAACCATTGCCCGCGTTCCCGATGAAAATCACTATTTGCAGTGGGTCAATGCGTGTATTGACGGACATGGCAAAGGAGTCACCAGTTCACCGTTTGAATATGCAGCGCCGTTTACCGAAAGTATTTTGATCGGAAACTTGGCCTTGCGCAGTTGGATGCTTCGCGATAATCCTACGGCGAAACGTTCGGTGGATAAATACAATGGACGCAAGAAACTCTACTACGATGCGCCTAATATGAAAATCACTAACTACGACTTGGCGAATCAGTTTGTGAAACGTGATTACCGCGAAGGGTGGAGTTTGAATTTATGATCCTTGTTTTCTTTTTACGCCTGCGGTAGCGAAACCGCAGGCTTTTTTATGTCTTTTCATTTGCTTCAACAAGGGTTGAAAGTTGCGTAATAATCCCTATTTTTGATAAAAAAACGAATTTTATGGAACTGATCGTTAAGCCAAGAAATGAAGAAGAATTGCTTTTTGTGCAATCGGTCTTGAATCGGATGAAAATAAAAAATGAATTGCGGGAGAAAGATGTAAAAAAACGCCGCAAGCAGGAGTTTCTTGATTCGCTTGAAGGAAGAGTTGAAAAACTCAATCAGGCAATCAGGGGAGAAGTAAAACTTAAAAGTGCTTTTGAATTATTGGATGAGCTTTAGCATTGACGCCCTTCCTGAATTTGAGAAAGAGCTGAAAAAGCTTTCAAAAAAGTATGCTTCTCTCAAATAAGACTACCAAAATTTATTGGAAAACTTACTTGAAAACCCCCAACAAGGTACGCCCCTTGGTAAGAATCTCTATAAAATCAGAATGCCGATTGCGAGTAAAGGACAAGGAAAGAGTGGAGGGGCAAGGGTGATTACCTGCGTGAAAATTCTAAAAGAAAAAATCTTCCTGGTAGCTATTTATGACAAGTCAGAAATGGAGGTCATCTCTGAAAAAGAGTTGTCAGAACGACTGAAAAATAGTATGGATATGTAATAGCTCCCACCTATCTTATTGACGGTACTTCAAAAAATTCAGGGTCAAAATTGGCTTCCGGCAGGTGTTTAATGACATAGTCGAAAGTGCGTTTTTGCTGAATCCACGCTTCACATACGATGTGTTTGAGTCGAATTCCTAAGGCATTGAAGCCCGTTACGGCTTTTGTCTCTGTTCGATAATTGATGCGCAAAGCCATCTCTTTTGCAGGATGTTGCCAATAGAACGTTTGCATTCCCTCGGGAAGCCGGGCGGGTACGTCGCCGTAGGTTTGGTATTCGAGGTCAAAAAATTTGGCCGAATTAAAAAACACACCGGGGCAATAAGCGGTACGTTTGCCGCAAATGCTTTGCGCCACCGTTTCCCCCATGATGCGCCCCGTATACCAAATGGGTTCAATGGTTTTGCGGCCTGCCGGGGGCTGCCGATGCTCGGCACAATCGCCGACGGCATAAACGTCGGGCAAATTGGTTTCCAAAAATTCGTTGACTAAAATACCTTTGTCGAGGGCTAATTTTTGGTTTTTCAGAAAGCTGATGTTGGGGGTAACTCCGATGGTCAGTCCTACCAACTGACAATCTATTTTTTCATTTTTATCGGTAATGACGGCTTCCACCTGATCGGTTCCGACGATTTCTTTCAGCTCTGTTTCAAAACGCAGGTCAATGCCGTGCTTTTGGATTTGTTGGGTTACCAAAGCCGATTCTTCGGGGGGAAGTGTCCCGGCCCAATAGCTTTTTTCGCGTACCAGCATCGTTACTTCCCGACCGCGTGTATGAAGCATTTCGGCTAACTCTACCCCGATCAGTCCACCTCCGGCAATGACGGCTCGTTTCAATCGGGGTGAGTTCGTTTCCAACAGTTCCAAATCCTGATAACTGTATAACCCTTGGACACCGCTCAATTCGGTACCCGGCCAATCGCGGGTGCGCGAAACCGAGCCTGTCGCTAAAATCAGTTTGTCGTACGTGAGCGTGTGCAAATTGGCGGCTTTGGCCGTTTGTTTCGGCGCTGCCTTAGTAAGTCGTTCCAACCAAGTCGGCTGATAAACCACCGTCGTACTGTCGGCAGACAAGTGCAGCGTTTTTTGTTCAAAATCAATGGTTTCGACCGTGCCACGTACCAATTCGATGCGATTTTTTTGCCAAAACCAATTTTCGTAGGGTTGGGTATGCTCAAATTTGAGGTGACCCATGTACACGTACATCAGCGCGGTACGCGAAAAGAAAAAGTCAGTTTCCTTAGAAATGACCGTGATGCGATGGTCACTTTGTTTGCGGATATGCCTCGCGGCGGTAATTCCTGCGATTCCGTTGCCAACAATGATGATGTGCATATCTACAGAATGAAAAAGGGCTTTTTACATGGATAAGGCTTTGCTGCCTTTGGGTCCGATACCCAGCCGCAGACCGAAATCTTTACCTTTACTTACATCTTCCAAAGCAACACTATAGCCTCGGTTATCTCGCCAAGCGGTGGTTTTTCCTTGTTTTTTGTCGGGGGTATATTTGCCGGACAGGTAGGTCTCAAATTGTTCAGAAAGATTTTTGACGGCTTTGGCATCATTGAGATAAATATCTACCCGAACACCGTTCAGCGCTTGGTTGTTATCCAGATAATAGAGAATATCAATGGCTTCAAAGTTTTCAGTTTCGTAGGTATAACCTACGTGACCGGTACTGTCTTCGAAAAGCTCAAATTTTTCTTCTGCTTTTATTTTACGGATGGGATCACCGAATTTGAATCCGCGAAAATCGCCGCCTTGGGGAGAGATAACGAGCCTTAATAATTCTGATTGGTCAGTGCTGACGACCGGCTCTGTTTTGTTGAGGACAGTATCGGCCGAAGGTGCTTGCTGTTCCGCCGTTTGTTCTCCTTTCTTACCGCATGAAACAAGAAAATAAGCAGACAATGTCACGAAAAACAAGGCAATAAGGTGCTTTGGATACAAATGAGTCATTTTCTAATAGAATGTTGCTACTGCGAAGTTAGGGTATTTACTTATCTATGCCAATTTCGGATTTTTTTTAATTCTGAATTAATACAAAAGATTTTATAAAATAATTACTTTTGAAAACTAAGGGGATTCATTTTTGACTATCCACAGCATGAAACATTGTTTATCTTATTGCTTCCTCAGTTTTTTTTTAACGACAATTTCCTCTTTCGGGCAGCTTCGATTTACGGGGCAGGTAGTCAATAAAACCACACACCGGCCGATTGCGGGGGCCACCATCCAGATGTTGAATACGAATGTGGGAGTCACTACCGACAGTACCGGCAGATACGTCCTGAGTGTTCCTTCAACGGGGTTCAACCTGCGGGCTTCGGCGGTAGGCTACTATTCCAAAATGCGGTATTTTGAGCCCAAAAGAGATACCGAATACGATTTTGAATTGGTGGAGGAGTTTAAACAACTGGACGAAGTAACGGTGCGTACCCGCCGGGAAGATGCCAACGTGTCAAGCATCGAAATGAGTACCTTAAAGTTAGACTCCAAAATGCTGCGCCGTATTCCCGTTGTGTTTGGAGAGGCCGATATTATCAAAGCATTGTTGCTTCAGCCGGGTGTTTCGACGGTGGGAGAGGGAGCGGCGGGATTTAATGTGCGCGGTGGGCGTACTGACCAAAATTTAGTGCTTTTAGATGAAATGCCGCTGTTCAGCACCTCTCATTTACTTGGTTTTTTTACTAATGTCAACACGGATGTAGTACAGGATGTAACCCTGTATAAAGCCGGTATTCCGGCCCAATACGGCGGTCGATTGTCGTCGTTGATGAACATAAATCTGAAAAACGGAAATCCTGACCGCGTTCGTTATCAGGTAGGGGCAGGAAATGTCAGTGCCCGATTGATGGCCGACGGCCCGTTGGGTAAAAAAGTGACCTTTTTGTTGGGCGGTCGTATTGCGTATCCTAATTGGATGATCAAACGCTTTCCGGACCGTATCAAAAACAGTCAGGCGTTTTTCTACGATCTCAATGCCAAACTGCGCTATCAGATCACTCCTAATCAACAACTGACCCTGTCAACTTATCTCAACCATGATGATTTTAAATTCCCCGACGATACGGTGTACAGTTGGAATGCCAAAGCCGCCTCATTGCAATGGAATGCGCAGATAAGTCCTAAGTTTTCGGTCAATGCTGCGGCCGTTTACAGCAATTACAACTTTCAGATGGAAGGAATTAAAGAATTCTATCGTTTTAAATTCCAATCGGGTATTACGCACAAAGAGGTAAAAGCCAATCTGATTTTTACACCGTCTTCGGCCCATAAGATAGAGGCGGGAGGAAGCACGATTCGGTATGATGTGGCTCCCGGATACCGTACCCGCGTGGACGACGAAAGCAACATCAACCCTCGGGCAGTTGCAAATGAGCAAGGCTACGAATACAGCGCCTATCTGAGCGAAGAGTGGAGTCCGGCAACTTGGTTGACGCTTCAAGGGGGGATTCGTTACGCCGCTTTTGACCTGATAGGTCCGCGTACTGTCTATCACTATGAAGAAGGGACGCCGCGCGCTCCGGAAACAGTGATTGAAACCAAACAATTTGAAAATGGAGCCTCTATTCAGAAGTACAACGGATGGGAGCCCCGACTGTCGCTGCGTATCGGCTTGGGTAAGTTACAATCGGTGAAATTGAGCTATAATCGCACTCGCCAATACTTACACCTCATTACCAATACCACCGCTATATCTCCCGTTGATTTCTGGAAGTTGAGCGATTCGTATCTGCCTCCGCAAGTGGCCGATCAATACGCGGCCGGGTATTACGTTAACTTGAAAGATAATACCTACGAATTCTCGTTGGAAGGCTATTACAAAGACATCAGTTCGCTGTTGGAAGCTAAAAACGGAGCTGTTTTATTACTGAACCCTCAACTCGAAACGGCAATCATCAATGCGCGCGGACTGGCCTACGGCATAGAAGTAAGCGCCAAGAAAAACAAGGGAAAATTCAACGGCCAGGTCAATTATACCTACGCTCGGGCTTTTGTACAATCGCGCAGCCCTTATCCTTTGGAGCAGATCAATCGGGGAAATTGGTTTCCGGCCAATTATGATAAACCCCATACACTCAATGTGGCTGCTACGTACAATATGGCCCGAGGCTGGTCTATATCGGCCAATTTTACCTACAATACCGGCCGCCCCGCTATTTATCCCGACGGAAATTACAGCGTAGGAGGCTACCCGCTGATCAATTATTCGCTTCGTAACGCCGACCGCATTCCCGATTATCATCGGCTGGATTGGTCAATTACCAAAAACACCCGCCAAAACAAAGAGCAGGTACGTTACAGTATGTGGGTATTTTCGTTGTACAACGTGTACGGACGCGAAAATCCCTACTCGGTCTACTTCGCCCGATTTAATCGTGTGACGCGGGCGTACCAATTGGCCGTGTTCGGAAATATTGTCCCTGCTCTTTCCTGGAATTATAATTTCTAACACAGCTATGAGATTCGCTAAAATAATTCACGCAGAGAACCGGGAAAGTAAAGGCAGGAAGAAGTCTTTCTCGCTGAAACGGTCTTCACTTCTGTCTCCTCACTCCTTACTTCTCCTCTTCTTCGTCAGTTCCTGTATTCGCGAAATAGACCTGCCGATTCGAGTTGAAAAACCGATTTTAGTGGTGGACGGAATGATTACCGACGAAGCCCCGCCGTATCTTGTTAAATTAACTTACACCGGTGTTTATAAAGCCTCCAATCGGATTGATGAAAACCAAGCGGTTAGCGGGGCAAGGGTTACGCTGACGGAAGATACCGGTCGTAAAGCGGTCTTTGAACAAGTGCTGGAAGAACCCGGAAAGTATCAAATGACGGATGCTTCGTTCAAAGGACAGGTGGGGCGAACCTACACACTTTCTATTGAACTTCCCAACGGAGAGGTGTATGAGTCAAAACCCGAAAAATTGATGGCTGTGCCGCCTGCTGAACGGATTTATGCGGAATTTACTGAAGCAGGCAGCGGGGAGCAACGGGTTGGATATGATATTTTTATTGATACACAAGATCCCAAAGGAGTTCAAAATTACTACCGTTGGCAAACCTACGGCTATCGAATGAGGTTGGCAACGGGAGTATTGAATCCTTTTTCAGGAATTATGGATAATAAGCAATGTTGGCAATATTTTAAACGAGATGATATCGACATCGAAACCGACGTTGATTTTGACGGAAATACTATTAAAAAAAGATTGATGATTTACAGTCCGGCTTACGCCAATGCCCCGCAACTCATTGAGGTCAGTCAGTTTTCGCTGAGCCGGGAAGTATATCAATTTTGGCGGAGAATGAATGAGCAGCTGACACGGACGGGGAGTATTTTTGATCCGCTGCCTGCGCCGGTGGAAGGAAATATCTTTTTGAAAAGTAATCCGAATAATTTAGCCTTGGGATATTTCGGTGCTTCAGCGGTTTCGCGCAAACGGCTGGTTTTGGATAATGCTACCGAAGCACAGCGACAACGAATCGAGGTGTCTTCACAACCGTTTATTCCCACAGGCGGATGTACTGTTCTTTTTCCGGGTGCTACAACGTTCAAACCGGGCGGGTGGTAGTTTTTTAAAGATTAGAAAACCAATGAAAATAAATCGGTCATTAATTTGTGTTTGGGTTAGTTTAGGAATGTTCTCCTGTGAACCCCCTCAGACAAATGAAACGGTAATACCTGCAACAACGCTGAAATTGTGGGCGGTAACCCCCGACTATGCAAAAGGCAGCGTGGCTGTTCAAGGGCAAATTTCGCCGGAAGGAACGGAGATCGGCTTGGTGTATGGCACAGCGCCGCAACCCACAATCGCTAACCAACAGGCAGCGGTTGAAAAGAGTAATGCCAATGCCACACTGGTATCTGCTACGGTCGGCAGTTTACAACTCAAACAACGCTATTATTTTCGGTTGTATGCCAAAAAAGACGGAACCGTTTTGTACAGCAATGAACGCACGGTACTCCTCAGTCCTGATTGGAAGCGCCTTCCGGACCTTGCTTATGAAGGACAACCCTTGCCTTATGGTTGGATCAATGACAGTTTCGGCAGTTTTCAACTGACGGTGTTTACCCGTACCAATTTTGTTTCGGAAAGCAGCGGGCAACAATGGAATTATTATTCGAGCGATTTTCAGGGATCGCAATGGCGCGCGAGTTCAACTAACAGTTTGCTATATCCTGCCCGTTATAATCCTATTTATTTGCCCTATACCAACCAAATTACCTATTTTTTCGGCGGGGGTTATTATTACATTCCTGAGCCGATCCCGACCTATAATTACCAAAAGTTTTTTGACGACTACCGCGACGGCCCCGCTTATGATTATCCGGGCGATGACCTTCCTACTGTTCAGTTTGCCATCGGAGCCTCCTTGCCGGATCTGTACGTATTGGAAATAGGAAAGCAGTATCGGTTGTGGAAATATCAAAACCGAATTACTCCGACGGGTTGGGAATTGGTGGAAGGGGCAGAATTTCCCCGTAAAAACCTGACAAAACTGTTTCCGTTTGCCGTCAATGAAAAGGGTTATCTCTTATCAGAAGACGACAACAGCTTATGGGCCTTTGATCCCACTTCCAATCGTTGGCAGGAGCGTAAAAAAACGCCTTTTGCGAATCGCGAAAAAGGCGCTGTGATCACGATCAGTAAAGGGGCTGTTTACGGGTTGGGCTACAATACCCAAACGGGTGAGGGCTACCGCGATCTTTGGCTCTACGACGACCAAAACGACGCTTGGAGCTATCTGACGGATTATCCCGGCGAAGGAAGCGCTAATGTTACTGCCGTAGGTCGCAACAACCGCGTTGGGTTTCTGTTTGGGCATCGCGCCACGGCCACTCCCATCGGCACGGCCGAATTCAGTGCTGCCAAAGACGTTTGGTTGTATGAACCGAAGTGAAGAAAAGGACTTGAAAACAAGTTAGTTAAAAGCAGGTATTATTCATTCAGAAAGATATTGATTGTATTCCTGAATCTTATCACGCAGTCGATGCTCCAAATACGCGTTTCCTCCCTGCAATTCGTTCAGAATGATAATCGCCTCTTTCTGATAATTGCTCTTCTTTGTCAAGCTCCAAAAAGGCGGAGGAGTTTGCAGATTGGTGATTCTGTCGGCCAATTTGACGGCCCAAACTTCTTTTCGTAATGTTTTGATTCGCCTGAGGCTGTCGGTCATCGCTTCGGTCTTCGGTATTTCCGGATTTTTCGTCAGTGCCCTCACTCCTTCCGCGATCTCTGCCCCGAATTCGGCCGCCAATTCTTCCCCCGTAGTTTCAGTGTCTTCTATGGTATCGTGTAAAAGTGCTAACTGAACGGCAAAATCTGTATCAAAACCGGCCGTGTGGGGAGCAGCGATTAAGATTTCCATAGCAACATTGCTCAGATGAACCACGTAAGGCAATTCCGTTCCGGGTACCTTTTGGTTTTGCTCCTGGTGTTTCAGCGCCGCAAATTTGATTGCCTTTTGATAAAGAGAGGGTGTATTCATGAAGTACGCAGCAAATCAAAATTCTCTTCCGATAGAAAAATAAGGTCGGGCTTCGCCGAGATGATTGACGGAATAATTGAGGTGACCTACAAAATTGTACCACATTACTACGTCCAAGCCGACGCCGGCACCTACCAAGGGGCGATTGGCCAATTTACTGTTGTTCAGTTCGGGGTATTTGTTTTTCACATAGCCGAAATCAGCATAAACAGTTGGGTAAATCGCCAAGGGAAAGGTATTAAATTGACGAAATTTAATGAATTTACTCAGATTGAACGTTCGATTGAGCAGTTGATAACGCAAATTGGTTTTGGCGTATCCATAATGCTGCCCGTCAATGACGTACAGTTCATACCCTCGAACCAAATCACCGCCGTACCCCAGACCGCGGGTCTGTAAAAAAGGCTGACGGGCGGGGGTAGAAAGTTTGGCTTCGGCATAATAACTGAAATAAAACTTCTTGGATAGCGGCAGAAAATGCCCCCAATCGGCCCCTACATCCAATATATTGACATCTTCTTTGGGTAAAATACCTGATTTGCTGAGGTAGAATCCGTAAAAAAAGCCGCGCAAGGCATACTGAGCGCGGTCGCGGCGGTCAAAGTAATGCGAGTAGGTGAGTTGAAGATAATTTTGCCGGTTAATGCCGTTCAGAAAATAATTCGGATTAAGCCGTGCAATGGTATCCGCCACTTTGGTGGAAGAATATTGAGCACTGAATGAGTGATACCCGTAAAATTTGGGCCGGTAGGTGAAGGTAAAGTAAGGGGCAATACGCTCTCTTGTACGGTCTTCACTGCCCAAAAAAACCAGTTTATCAGCACGGGTTCGGTAAGCAAGGGTGCGGTTGGTGATGCGCGCAATGCCTATGGTCATTCCCAGTTTCTGTTTTTTGCCCAAATAGGGAATAGAGTAATAAATATCCAAACGCGGAATAAACCCAAACTCGGCACGCAGGCGCAGACGGTCGTTGTTGCCGGTAAGGTTTTGGTGCAATACATACGCTCCGTAAATGGTCCGGCTCAGGTCGCGGCCGCGATCATACCACCATTCATTAAAATTTCGGTCGGCCAGTTGAAATACCGGAAATGCCAACAAGTACCATTGCTCTTTGACGGTCACTTCCAAATCAATAACCTGCGGGTCGGCTATCCATTTCCCGTCGGCCGTATAGAAGGGCAAAGACAGCGTATCGTTTACCGACTTTCTCTTGAGTTCAACGGTGACAAACAGGTTTGTGTTGACGATCTTACGTCGATCGTATTCGAGCAGGGAGTCTAAGACTTGTGGCGAAAAGGGCACTCCGGGCTGTACGTCCATTTCACGCCGAATGATGCGTTCTTTGGTTCGGAAATTGCCGGTAAAAGTGACTTGTCGGACAACAATCTGCCGGGTGGTATCAGCAGAAGGTCCGGCAAGCGACAGCCAAAAGGCGTGAAAAATCGAGAGAATGAGCATCATTATTCAATAAATCCATAAGTAGCTTTAGCCCTTTCGCGCGACATAGCGTTGTAGTGCCACCATTCGGTTTCGATGGAAGTGTAGCCCGCTTTTCGCATGATACGACGCAGCAACTTCCGATTCTCCACTTGCTGAGGGGTCAATTTCCCTGTTTTCAGCATAGCTGCCTCGCGGCGAGGTTCGGCTTCCTGCCCGAAAAAATCAAAGATCGTACCCATATCCAATGCTTTGCCTCGTTCGTCGGCAATGGTCAGGTCAACGGCGCAACCGAAATTATGGATAGACCCTTTAGCGGGATCGGCGACGAAATCTTCGCGACGGTTGTAGGGCAAATGACTCATTCGTGCCCAAAAAATCTTAGTCACGCTTCTCGGACGGGCCCCGTCATAAACCAACAAAGTATAGCCGGGTTTTTCCTGCTTCAAAAATTGATTGGCCTGTACCAGTTTTTTTGCTGCCATCGGTTGAAGGTAAGCCCGTTCCAACTCGCCGTAAACATCTTCTTTGATAAAATTATCGGTCGTAGAATATTTCAGGTCCACTTTTAGGGTTGGGTCCAGTTTTTGGACATCTACTAAACCGTGCCTGATAAATTTCTGCTCCAAAGCAGGGAGCTTGTTTTGGGCATAACCGGTTGAAAATAAGAAAAGTGCTGTGGTGAACAAGCTGATTTTAAAAATAATAGTCGGGTTGCCGGTAGTCATAATAACGTTTCAGAAAGTACTAAAATCCAAAAATAAGGATAGTTTATCCAATATTTTTCAAAAAACCGTTTTATAAAACGGTAACTATCCCCGGGGTCAGTACTTTAATAAGGGTCTGTTCACAACTTTAATTAAAACGTTCATACCAATGAAATCAAAACAAAAAACCTTATCGGCCTCAAGGCGCGAGTTCGTTCAAAAAAGCGCAATGGCCGTGGGTAGTTTCTTTATTGTACCGCGCCATGTATTAGGCAAGGGCTTTACGGCACCTTCTGACAAATTGAATTTGGCAGCAATCGGAGCGGGAGGAAAAGGCACGAGCGATATTTTTAATGCTTCCAACAACGGTGTCAATAATGTAACAGCTCTTTGCGACGTAGATCATAAGCAAGCAGCCAAATCTATTGAGCGTTTCCCTAATGCAGTCAAATACAAAGATTGGCGGGTGATGTTTGAGAAAGAAGGCAAAAACATTGACGCCGTCACTATCTCTACCCCTGACCATAACCATGCTGTCATTGCTATGGCAGCCATGCAATTGGGCAAGCACGTTTATGTACAAAAACCCTTGACGCATAATATTTACGAAGCTCGCATGCTCACTGAAGCGGCACGTAAGTACAAAGTAGTGTCGCAAATGGGGAACCAAGGAGCGTCAAATCCTGCCCAACTTCAAATGGTGGAGTGGTTTGATAAGGGCTTGGTCGGACCTGTGCATACCGTACAAATATGGACCAACCGTCCCGTATGGCCTCAGGGCATTCCGACACCTACCGGCAAACCCGATATGCCCGAAGGTATTGCGTGGGAACAATGGGTAGGTCCGGCACAGTGGGTCGATTATCATCCCGGCTATCACCCCTTCAAGTGGCGCGGTTGGTGGAATTTCGGTACCGGCGCCTTGGGCGACATCGGCTGCCATACCATTGATACGCCTTTCCGGGTATTGGGATTGAACTATCCTACTGAAGTAGAATGCAGTATCGGCGCAGTATTTATCAAAGATTGGCAACCTGAATATATTCCCGAAGGCTGCCCGCCTTCGTCATCGGTGGAAATTAAATTCCCGGCCACTGCCAAGAATAAATCAGAAATGAAAATGATCTGGATGGATGGCGGATTGCGTCCTTTCCACCCGGATTGGATTCCGGCGAATGAGCCGCTCAGTACCGATGGTAACGGAGCAAACGGTGTCTTGATGATCGGTACTAAAGGGATTATCGCTTGTGATATGTACGGTAATAATCCGAAAATTTACTTCAAAAACGGCGATAAGCTTGTGATGCCTAAAGACGGTAAGTATGCGGCACCGGCCAATCTTCCCGAATACGGCCACCAAGT
The DNA here is from genome assembly GCA_046329125.1 of Spirosomataceae bacterium. Taxonomy (GTDB): domain Bacteria; phylum Bacteroidota; class Bacteroidia; order Cytophagales; family Spirosomataceae; genus Runella. The sequence continues at coordinate 326,410 of JAXLVD010000003.1, forward strand.
CTTCTGGACGGAGGCTTGTAAAGCCGGTTTTGGCAGCGACAAACACAAAGGCTTGATGTCGTCGTTTGATTACTCGGGGCCATTGACCGAAACTGTCTTGATGGGCAACTTGGCTATCCGCAGTTACATGCTGCGTCAGCCTAAGGGGAATGGCTTTGACTTCCACGGACGCAAGAAACTCTTGTGGGATGGAAACAATATGAAAATTACTAACTTCGAAGATGCCAATCAGTTTGTATCACGTCAGTATCGTGACGGTTGGAAATTAGTGTAGTTTTAGTGAGCAGTTGAGTGTTTACAGTTTGGGGTTTACTGTTGGTCTTGTCAAAAACAGGAAACGGTAAATACCAAACTGTAAATTTTTTAGCCCTTCATCGTAATGCGTGAGCGGGCACATACACCGCCGACCGGCGGATTAAACTTGGAGACGCTGATTTCTATCAACTCCACAGTCGGGTAAGTATGCCGGATACCTTCAATGATTTTGTAGGCGATGTGTTCCAGCAGTCGGCTGGGTTGTTGCATGGCTTCTGCTACTACTCGATAGACCACTTCGTAATTGACGGTATCGCGCAGACGATCGTGGCGGGCCGCTTCCTGAAAATCGGTCGTAATGGTTACGTCAATGGAAAATTTGTTGCCGATTTTTTGCTCCTCGTCCGAAGTGCCGTGGTAGGCAAAAAACTCGATTCCTTCTAATGAAACTGTTCCCAAGGAAGAGGAAATTATAAGTGGTGGGTGGAAAATCGTTTAGATTTGGTCAAAGAAAGAGCCTTCATCCTGACTTTTCTTCTCTTCTTTTTTCGTTTCGTCAGAGGCTTCGCTTTCGGCCGTCGGTTCTGTTTCCGAGGCATCGGCAGTTGCTTCAGAAGAAGCAGTATGCTCCTCCGAAGCGTTTTCGGAAGTCGATACTACCGACTCGTTTTCCTGTGCTGAAGTTGCTGTTTCGGATACTTCGGTAGGTTCCTGTTGGGATTGTTCTTCTTCTGCATTTGCTTTATTGTTCTCTTTATCCGTTTTCAGTGCCTCCGACATTTGATGTTTTAAATCTTCGATTTTTTCTTTGACGGTATTCTGAGAAAATTTCTTTTCAAATCGTTCAATACTGTCCACTGTATTGTTGGCAAGGGTTTTGAGCTGAACTACCAAATTGTCGCGGTATTTTTCCATCGCCTTAAAATCGCGCTCGTGGCTTTTGAATTCCCCCATGATTTCTTCGCGTACATATTTGGCCTGATTTTCGGCATCCATAATCAGCATATTGGATTTTTTCCGCGCCTCATTGATGACTTCTTCTCCTTTTTGGCGGGCTTCCTCTATATAGTGTTCAGCAGCATTTTTGGCTTGTTCGGTCATTTGCGCACTGGTATCTTCGGCCGTTTTGAGCATCCGGAACATGGTCAGTTCAACTTCGCGAAGCTTATTCAACTCTTTCTCAGCAATTTCCAATTGCATTTTGAGCATCTTGTTTTCGTTCAATACACGCTCCCATTCGTTGGAAAGAGATGTTAAAAAAGCAGTTACCTCCTCTGCGTCGTAGCCGCGCAGAACTCTTTGAAAAGAATGTTGACGAATCTCAATCGGCGTGATTTTCATAGGGATATTTAGATTATATGCCGTAATCGGGTGTTAAAATAAATAAAAAATTGACTAAAATCTGCCTTTAGGAGCTAAATATCACTATTAAGCCACTGATTTCGCTGTAAAACCGCTCGTTCGTTCTCTAATTCCTGTAAATGTACGGTTCCGTCACTGAAGGTAACCATTTGCAGACCTACCCAAGCAAGGGCATGATTGAGGTGATTTTCAAGGGGCATATTGCTCAAAATGCAGTCAGTCCAATACCATGTCAGCGGCTCGCCCGCTACTTCTTCGACAATGGCCTGATAGTCTTCAAACGAATATCCTACAAAAGGTATGCCAAAACGCTCCCATAGTAAACGCATGACGTCGTCTAATGAGTATTGATGGCTGTGAATTTTACGAATAGTCAGATCTAAAATTAAGGCTGCCAAGGCCCCTTTGTGGTAAACAGACACTTTTCGCTGAGGGATTCCTTTTTCGTACCCATCCAGCCACAGATCCCACGAAGACTCTGCCAATGACTGTTGTGCCGCACGATTGTTCTCAAAATGCCGTTTCATATATACCTGCAATTCACGGTAATAGCCGGCATCATCAAATACTCCCGAGCGCCGCAAAAACAAATCGCCGTAGTAGGTGGTGACGCCTTCGGCTACAAAACAGGTGGAAAAATAGTTTTCTTTGGTAAAATCATACGGCAGCAATTCTTTGGGGCGAATCCGAATGATGTTCCAGGCATGAAATAATTCGTGCGAACTTACTCCTAACAAATCCGTATAAAGCCCTTCACCTTCATCGTCGGGACCGAGAACGATCATGGTCGAATGCCGATGTTCGACACCATGATAGTAAGGGGTTGGCAAAATAAGATTTAAAAAATGATATTCGGATTCGGGAAAACTGCCCATCGCGGCGATTTGAGCAGCCGTAAATTTTTCGAAATCAATTAAAATTTGCTGCCAATTGGGCTTAATATTGCCCTGCATCCATACATAGAACGTTGTATTCTGAAGCCGATAGGTTTGGTGTTGCAGCGTAGCAGAGGCCATCAGAGGGCTATCCACCAGCTCATAGTAATCTTTGGCCCATAGAGTTTTATTGTCTTTCTTTTTCAGGCCGCAGGCAATTTGAAAATGAGCCGGAATAGCTAATTCGAGGGTGCATGGCTCATTTAAACAACCCTCGGCATAAACGCAAAGGTTAATGGGGTTTACATACCATAAATCATCACTTACGTAGCTGCTTCCTGCATTTTGGATATTGGCATAGTAGGTATAACGAACAACGACCTCGGAAATATCCTTTGTCTGAATCAACCAACGATCTTTTGTGATTTTTCGGAACGAAAGCGGATTGTCGCCGCCATCAAAAACCGCGAATCGTTGGATATTTTTAGCAAAATTTTGCAGTTCGTAGCGCCCCGGTCGCCAAGCCGGAAGTTGAATTTCGAGAGCTTCGGCGGTGATTCGGTCAATACGACACTCAACGTCTATAAAATGATTTTCCGGTAGAGCAGCAAGGAGACGATAGTGCATGAGTGGAGAAAAAGAAGGTGAATGTCGTTGAGGATATACCTTAGTCAAGGGTAAAAATACTAAAAAGACCTAACGAATAGCAGAAATATCCTTTTTTTCAGATGGATTTTGCGCTATAACCTCCAAAGAATTGGAAGTACTTCAACGGTTGGTGAAAGGCAATAGCTATAAGTTGATTACGCATCACTGCCAACTCAGTGCAGTACCGCGCAGATCCACATCACACACAACTACGAAAAGCGGTATGTTAATTTAATTCGAAAGGTGAAGCGATCAAGAAAGCATTGAAAGATAAAATCGGCACTATGTCGTGTTAAAATAAATCGTTTTCGGTATGGCGTTTGCCGTTAACTCCTTTTCCATTTTTTCAGTGTTTTCTCAGATTTCCACTTTCAGATTATCTGAAATGGTAAAAGAAGGAGCATCCGTAGCTTTAAGTTGGGCAAAACGACCGATCCAAAACCAGGCTATGCCAACTTGCGGCTTGACCTGAGTTTGTCGGGACAAGTACAGTTCAAAGACATTGATGGTGGCTCTTAACGGGCACCCGGACAGTCTCAACCGACAATCAACGACTCATCCCCGAAAATGTAGTTCCCAAACCCACCCGTACGATTGGCACCGTGGAGTTTTATATCCGCGGAACCCCTTCGGCCGAATCGCTCAAATTGGAACGAACGGCCGAAAGTCAAAAGACCGGCGATACGGTGAATAGCTATGAATTGATTCCGGAGTGAGATTGAAGAAACTCCACCAATTTGGCAAAAGCGCGGGCGCGGTGACTCAGTTTCCCTTTTTCTTCCAGCGTCATTTCGGCAAAAGTATGTTCATGTCCTTCCGGAACAAAGATAGGATCATACCCAAAGCCTTCGGTGCCTCGCGGTTCATGCAGTAAATGACCTTTCACAATACCCTCAAACGGATACGCTGCACCGTTTAAAACAAGCGTAATTACGGTCTTGAATCGGGCGCTCCGGTCGCCTGTGTTTTGCAGCTCATTTAAGACACGCTCAATGTTCTTTTGATGGTTGCGCGTACCGCTGTAATAGGCCGAATGAACGCCCGGTGCTCCGTTAAGGGCCGTAATTTCCAAGCCTGAATCATCGGCAAAACAATTGAGATGAAAATGATCCCAAATGTAGGTTGCTTTTTGGTGAGAGTTGCCTTCGATCGTATCAGTCGTTTCCGGGAGTTCTTCTTCACAACCGATTTCCCGGAGAGTTTTCAGTTCAAACGAATCGCCCAAAATGGCCCAGATTTCTTGCAGCTTATGAGCATTATCAGTAGCAAAACAAAGTTGCATAAAAGAGAAGACAGTTTATAAATCAGAAAAGCGACTGTTGAGGTCGCTTTTCCGTAAAGAGTGATTATTTTCGTTTGGCTTCTACCTCAAAAAGAAGCGGAGAATAAGCCGGGATTTTCGTACTGCTTCCGGTAAGGCCATAACCGAGCAGAGACGGAAAAATAATAACGGCTTTTTCACCGTAGCGCATTTTGGCAATTCCGTCGTTGAAGCCTTTCACTACCCCTCCGGAGGCTGTCCCGGTCGGGTCAACCACATTGACGTCGATAGTTCCGCTGTCAAATTGAACTCCGTTCCGGATCAGGCGCCCGGTATAGGTGACACTCACCGTAGTACCGATAGCTATTTGGGCCGAATCCGGATAAGCCAAAGTTTTGACAAAGCGCAGTCCGTTTTCATTATTACGTTCAAGACCCACGATGTTGTTTTTGGCTACATAGTCATCAATTTGCTCTTCTTCGGTTCGTACATTCAAAATTTCCAAATCATAGCGAATCGGAATATACAATGGTGCCAACAAAGAAACGTCGCCGTTACCGCGTAAGGACCAAGGCACAAACAGGGTGACTTTATCTCCTTCCCGCACCTTCTCTAAAGGAGCAGACAGCAATTCTTCAAAGGAAGGAACCGGATTGAACCGATATACCATCAGCCCGGAAACATCGCGGGAACCGTAGGAACGGATGTAAACGTCGCTTACTCCTACTTGGCTGCTGTCCACAATGACCCCATCCAAACGCCTCGCCACATACCGATAGGTGATTTCATCGCCCACCAACGGCTTTTGAGCCGTAGCATTGGTATTTTGGATAATGTAGTACATACCCGATTTTAAACTATCGGCGGTAAGTTGGTTTTTTGCCAAGTAACTCCGTATTTCGGCTTTATTTTCCCCGGTTTTACGGTCTTGGAACACATCCTCTGTTTGCTCGCATGCCTCTATCACAACGGCCAAGCTTGCTATGAGTCCTAAAATTAACTTTCCCCTCATTCGACTGCGTTTGGGTGATTGTTGATTAAATGTATTTGTCGCTGCGGTAAGCGATTAGCGCTGTCCGGGAATTGCGGGGGCAGGAGCGGCATCCGGTCCTTTTTTCACATCCACAAGTTCAACATCGAACAACAATACGGAATTCGGCGGGATGACCCCCGGCGAGCCGGCTTCGCCGTAAGCCAAGGCTGAAGGAATGATAAAGGTGGATTTTCCGCCTTTTTTCATGTTCATAATCCCTTCTTCCCAACCCGGAATGACCATGCCCTGACCGATAGGGAAGTCAACAGGCTTGCCTCCGCTTTGCGGATTTTTGTACGAACTGTCAAATTCTTTTCCGTTCAACAATTTACCAACGTAATGCACGGACACCATATTGCCGGCCACGGGCTTGATTCCGTCACCTTCTTTCACAACCACGTAATTCAGACCGGATGAGGTTTCAACCGTTTTCAGTGAGTTTTTGGCTACGTAATCATCAATAATTTTAGCATCCTTCTTCACTTGGCCTTCACGGGCGGTGGCCTGTGCTTTTTGGAATTCCTGTTCGTTTTGTACTTCCAGAATTTTTACCGTAAACTGAATGTCAGATCCTTTGCTGATACCGGGAGGAAGCGGTTGCATCATTTTCGAAAACAGCGAATCAGCACTGATAAAGAAAGAAGCACTGTCGTTTTTAGCCAACATTGCTAATCCTTCTTCAAAACTGCCCTTAAAAGGAGGCACTTGAAGCATCATCTGCATTGGTCTTCCTTCTTTGTAGGTATCACGCAAAACGGAGTCGCGGTTGTTTTTCAGCACTAATTGAAACGTCAGGATATCGCCTACCTTCGGTTTACGACCTTCGTTTTGATCGTGGATTTGGTATTTCAGACCGGTATCACTGACACTGACACGGTTGTTACAGGCAGCCATCACGGCGGCTGTCACAAATAGAGAAACAGTTGATTTAAATTTCATGAAATAAGTGCTGAGGCACAGTTAATTGTTGTTCGTTATTTGCGGTTGTTATTGATTGCTGATTATTTCTCAACGTTTAAAAGTTCACTTTGGTATTCGGGCAAGACAGATAAAAGATAGGCTTCTGTCTCGGCCAAGGAGGTGTTGGTACGCCCGCCGGAAGCATTTTTATGTCCTCCTCCTGAAAAGTATTTGTGAGCCAATTCCCGCACGGAAAAGTCATCTACTGAGCGAAACGACAGTTTGATTTCGTCGCGGCGTTCAATCATCAGTACTGACATAACTATGTTTTCGAGCGAGAGTCCATAATTGACAATCCCATCAGTATCGCCGATCTCAGAATGAAATCTTTTCAGTTCTTCTAACGACAGCGACATATAGACCGTACGATATTGAGGCAAAACGATCAGTTTTTCGGACAGTACATAGCCCAATAATCGGGTGCGCCCGATAGAATTATTGTCAAAAATAGCTCTATGCACATAATTGACTTCCAAACCCGTTCGCATCAGTTCGGCCACCGCCAAATGCACCTCCGGTGTGGTATTGCCGTGTCTGAACGAACCGGTATCGGTCATAATACCTGCATAAAGGCATTGAGCTATCGGCAAATCCACCAGTTGCTCATCCCCTAATTGTTTAATGATTTCTAATATATACTGTGCTGTGGCTGCTTTGGTGGTGTCCGAAAACACAAAGTCAGCAAAGGATTCGGGTTCCAGATGATGGTCTATCAGTACTTTAACGGCTTTGGCTGTCTGTGCTAAGGCTCCTAATCCTTTGATACGATGCAACGCATTGAAATCTAAACAACAGATGACCTCCGCTTCCGACATCAATGATTTGGACAAGGCCTGCGTTTGCACATTCGCATCATAAGTAACTACTTCTTCATAACCGGGCATCCAACGCAAATTTGTCGGGCATTCGTTCGGAATAATAACTGTCGCCGTGTGTCCTTTTTTTTGAAGGTACATTTTCCATCCCAAAGATGACCCTATGGCGTCGGCATCAGGGTTTTGGTGGGTCAGTATGACAATACGTTTCGGGGACGAATTGATAAGCTCGTAAAATGCGTTCCGGTGTTGCATAGCCTGCAAAGTTAGTAATTTTCTGAAAAAAGACCTGATTGGTTTTCAAAACCTGTCAGGTCTGCGTAGCTTTGGGGCGTTTTTTCGGTATCAAAGATACATTATCAGAAAATGGCTGCTTCGAAAAAAACGGCCTTTCGAGTTAAAACAGAGACACTCAAAACGTTAAACAGATAATAGGATACGACTAATGACAACCAACAGAACATTCACCATGGTGAAGCCCGACGCCGTAGAAGCGGGCAATGCAGGAGCAATTTTGAAGATGATCGAAGAAGGCGGCTTTCGGATTGTAGCTCTGAAAAAAACGTTATTGACCAAGGAGCGCGCCGGCGAATTTTATGCCGTTCACGCCGCTCGTCCTTTTTACAATGATCTTTGTGCTTATATGTCTTCCGGCCCGATCTACGCAGCGATCTTAGAAAAAGAAAATGCGGTTGCGGATTTTCGTGCCTTGATCGGGGCTACCAATCCGGCGCAGGCCGCGGAAGGGACGATTCGCAAATTGTTCGCCAAGTCCATTGAAGCTAATGCGGTGCACGGTTCGGACTCTGACGAAAACGCAGCCATTGAAGGTAGCTTTTTCTTCGCCAAAACGGAACATTTTTAGAGAGGAATCAGTCTGAAATATCCCAAAAGGTTCCGAATGGTTCGGAACCTTTTTTTGTGCCCTTTGCCGTGAAACATTAATTTCATAGTCATTTCACGGTCAAAAAAGTAGGATTCACGGAAAAAACTTGCTTTGCCTCCTCTTTGCAGCGTATCTTCCATTCAAAGTGATGAAGCACCCCATAAAATAGTTATGAAACATAATGAAATGCGAATTCGCAAATTGGACTCTTCTGTATTGGTAGCTAAAGAGGAACCTTTCTCGTGTGAAGTCCTGAGTAAACTTTTGGAAAGGGAAGGGTTTGACGTGGTAGGCAGGGCCAATGAGTTGGATGATCTTATCCAAAAAATTCACACCAAGAAGCCTAAATGCGTTATTGTCGAAGCGAATCTGATCGGCAAAGAAACCGGCCATTTATTGAAAGAATTGTCGGAGGCATCCAGCCGACCTAAGTTGGTATTGTTTTTTAACACATCCAATTCCAAAGAATTGACCAAAGCATTAAATGCCAATTTTAACGGATACCTGTATTCCGACGATCGTTTGGAAGAACTTTACAAATGTTTGCTCTATATCCAAACCCAATCGAAGTATTACAGCGACGGATTCAAAGACCTGATGAAGCGATTGGGGGTAAATGAGGTAGACAGCGCTACCCAACAAAAACTCAGTACCCTGACGAAGCGGGAAAAACAAATTTTGTATCTGATTACAGAAGGACTTACGGGTTACGAAATTTCCGATTCGTTGTGTATCAGTTACCGAACTTTAGCGAATCATAAACAGAATCTGATTCAAAAATTGGGCATTGACAGTAACCGGCAACTGTTGAAATTTGCTTTACAGATCAAGTCTCACATCAATGCCCTGTGACCCCGAATGCTACCGAAGGGCCGGTTGTTTTCGGTTGGCGGTAAGTGCGTCCCTTAACGCTGTGAAACGATTGCGTGACATGATCAATTCGCGCATTTCCGTGGAGGTTTTTACGTAAAGAATGTATTTCCCCTTTTCCCAATAACTATAGCTGTCCAGATAATTGAGATTGATGATAAAACTGCGATGACCTCTGAAAAAATGCAGAGGTTCCAGCTCTTCTTCCAACACTGACAGAGGTTTGGCAATGCGAAAACGCCCTTTCGGGTGTTCGGCATAGTAGCGTTCTTCTACTGTTTCAAAGAAATAGCATTCTTCTACTTTCAAAAAGATCTCACCCGCACCGGTCTTGGCTTCGATGAATCGGAGATAATGATCGGTCGGGCCGGGCTGTGACTGTGGGTATTCCGGAGTTGTTTCTTTTAATTTAATATCAGGAAGGATATAATCTCCGCCGGCTGACGCACCCGGTGAGGAGCGTACTTGGGTATTACTCTCTATAAAATCTCTTACTAAAGATACATTGATCAAAATGTATCCTAATATTACGACAAACGGCAAGTAGAAAAGATAGGTTTGAATCGTAAAACCGTTGAAAATATACAAATCTAAATAGCGGTTAAACGAATAGTTGGGAAATTCTCGCAGTAAAAAACGAACGTGAAGTGTGATCGGAAAAAAAAAGAAAAAAGATATCAAGAAAAGAGGAAGAAACGTCACTTCATACCGAAGTATGGATTTGATATTAAATTTTACCTGACGAATCCCCAAAAAACGATGAAAAGAATCAATCAAAAACAGCAATATATATAAGGTACATAACTCCGGGGCCAACAGGCCGACTACAAAATTTTTGATATACGCGGCTAAATTGTAATAATTAGTATAGTTATTCCAGCGCATTTGTGGAGATGTGGCCCAACTGATTATTTCACAAAATAAAACCACTACCAGTAAGAAAATAAATCCGTTCTGAGGATTTTTATAAAAAGATCGGGTAAGTGTGAGTGACCTCATGGCTCATTAAAAACATTCATTCCGCACTCCAAAAAGGGCAGTTCTAACGGTACTGCAAAGATAGTAATTAGTCAATTCTTACTATATACTCAAACAAATATAGCAAATAATACGGATACTCTGCCAAGTATCCCGATTCTACCTTTGTATTGTTAAAAAACAACATGACTGACGAGGTAATTACTGACCGAAATCAGGTTGTTTTCAAGACTTTCTACCCCATTTTATCACATTTAACATCAAAAGACAATGAAAAAGACATTTGAAATCAAATCGAAAAAAATGTTGAACTCGCTCATCCGGGAGGGCAAATTTTATGCCAAAAATGAATCTAACCGTATTTTGAACTTCTCAGAGGCGGATCCTATGGCTTCTTGTTGGGCTGTTTCTGTGGATAAACAGCCTGAAAATCAGATTGTTTTACAATAATTTCAATCCTTGCGGCGTATGAGCGCTTCAAATTTTGCAAACTACCGGCGGGCTCTTCTCGATTGTGAAGAGGCCCTTAACAGAGTAAACCTGTCTCAGGAAGAAGGGTATTTGGTAAGATTTGCTATATTTTCAGCCAATCTTACCAACTTTTTACCCGAGATTCCGGTATCGGAACACGCCGAACTTTTCAAAAAATTGCTGACAAACTTAGCGTTTGAAAGTTTTGATCGCAATATATTGAATATTAGGGATTTATGTACGGTTAAGGGCAACGCAGAGGCATTGGAGGTTACGGACAAACCGAAGATCTTTTGCACCTTTCACATGGGTTCTTACCGCATCATTGCAAATATGCTCATTCGAAAGGGCCATCATTTTTCCACCATCGTTAGAAAAGAAGTTTATCATCAGCAATGGGAATCGTTGATGGACTACACCGCTAAAATGAAGCAGAAATATGCTACCGACAGCGAAGTCCGCGTCTTGAATGCAGAAGACCCCAATATTGTACTGAAATTGCTGCGCGAATTGAAGGCGGGGCGCTCATTGTTGGTCTATTTAGACGGGAATGTAGGTTCAGGCGAAGAAAAACCGGCACAAATTGATTTTTTAAGTCAAAAAATCAACCTTCGGAAAGGGATGCCTTACCTGAGTTACATTTCCGGAATTCCTTTATTGCCTTTGATTTCGTATCGCCGGCCCGATTTCAGCAATATTATGTATGTGGGAGAACCGCTTGTGATAGACAAGACGCTCTCCAGAGAGGAATATTCGAGTGCTTCGCTTCAACAGCTTTTTGATTTTTTTGCCAAATATGTCGCTTCCTTTCCTGAGCAATGGGAAGGGTGGAATTACATTCATCAGGCACTGAACAATCAGGAAGAGGAAATAAAGCCGATGCCGCCTTCGGCTTACCGAAGAGTAAACTACGAATTCAATCAAAGCCGTTACAGCATTTTTGAGTTACAAAACGCATCGGTATTGTTTGACAAACGTCATTATTCTACCTATGAAATCTCTGACAGCCTGCGAAAATACCTGTTGAAGTCCCCGTTCACAAACCCTAAACGTATTCTCGGTACTCCTGTGTTTCAGGAATTGGTTCGTCAGGAAATTCTTATTTGATTGTTTACACCGTGCCAAAGACAGAAAAATCTCCAACTTCATGGAGATTTTTCTGTCTTTGGTATAAAACTATGTTCTTTTCAGACTCCTTTTTGAAGGGCGTTTACCTGATAAAATAGTCATTTCACGGGTCAATATAGTCATTTCACGGGTCAATATAGTCATTTCACGGTTTTCAGGCCTTATTCGGCACAGGACTTGTTTAAAAATCATTGTACCTTCGAGCAGTGAAAAAAGGTACGGGTGACCCCGAAAAAAGGTACTGACTCAACGTTATGATTCTTTATACACCATCGGTATAAAAGCAAGATATAATTTTTCAAAGTAGGGTAAAGTGTGTGGCATTGACCTCGTTCCTGTGGAGCGGGGTCATGTTGTTTTAGCTCATTTGTCCGAACCAATCCAACAGAGATGAAGGCTCTTATTATTTATTTCTGTTGAATATACCGAAAAACGGGAGACGATGTTTTGAAATGTAAAAATAGAACGATGCAGGATATAAAAACAGCGGCTCTAAGCGATTATTCTTATTTTTTTTGCCCAAATTTTACCTGCTTATTGAATTATGTATAAAGATATTTAAGGTTAACTATATTTTTATTATTCTGATAATCAGTGAATTACTTTTTTGTAGGCTCTTGTTTTTTTTGAATATCTTCTTTTTGGGCTATTTTTTTTATCCTTTTTCGTTTGTAAATCCCTTTTTGGCACGCTTGTTGTTCTCCTGCTGAGAAAGGTATATTTTTTGTGCCTTACAGGAACCCCTCCTTTAACGGGCTTTTACCCCAAATCGCTATGAATCAATAAAACCCCGGTCGGTGCACTGCCTTGCATTGACTCGGAACTACTATGTCTTTATCGCTTACTTTTTATAATAAATTATCTAAACGCTCAACTAGTATGTACTTCTCAAAAAATGCGTTTTTCTCGAAGCCTTCGGGCAGGTCAGCACAGCGAAACAGGGCAGCTGCTTTCAGGCTCCGCTTGATACTGCCCTTTTGTGTTCTTTTGTGCGGGCTGCTGGTATCCGAGCGTGGACTCGCTCAGATTACAGTAGGGTCAACAACCGAGGCCACGACTACTAATTCCACTACACTGACTTTTTCTCATACCCCCGGTGCGGGAAATAATAAGCTCTTGTTAGTGGCCATAGGTGTAGGTTCTACGGTCGGAAGTTTTTCCATAGGGACTGACCCTACACCTCCTGCAGTAACCGGAGTTACTTTCGACGGGGTAGCAATGACATTATTAAGTGCAACTATCGGTGTCGAGACCCGCAGTGTAGTCTATAGATTGCTCAATCCTCCGGATGGGCCTGCTAATGTGGTTATTACAACAGCAAGTAATCAAATTGCTAACGGTACCCCTGCTCGTATTATCGGTACGGCTACCACGTTTAACAATGTGAACCAAACTACCCCGCTCGGAACGCCGGCTACCGTGTCTTCTCCTACCAATGCCTCTTCAATTAATTTAACGGTATCTTCAGCTGCAACAGATGTAATATACTCTACCGTAACAGTAGATGAAGGGGTCTCCCAAGCAATCAATGTACCGGTCAGTGGTTCTAATATTCCGACAATACTAACGAATACGAGCGGAAATGCAGCAGTAAGCACTGCAACAGGCTATAAATCCGGCACAGGTACTAACGTAACTACTACCTATAATTTCGTTGAGTCTCAAGACCATTCGGGTATTGCAGTAGCTATAAAGGCAATTATATGTCCGTCTCCCAACTGCGGCACTGTCACCCTAACCAAACTTCCATAAACTATCATGAAAAAACTACTATACTCTCTCCTGTTGCTCTTTATCGGGCTGGTGAGTCCCGCAGCGGTTTTTTCCCAAACCATTACGGGAACCGTCTTTCAGGACATCAACTTCAACGGCGTAAAGGATGCGACCGACCCGGGTGTAGCCGGGGTCATTATTTATGCTTTTGATGATAACGACCCAATCGGTACCCCAACCGCCACCGCTACGTCGGCGGCTACGGGTGTTTATACCCTTTCCGGATTGTCGGCCGCTGTCAAGTATCGCTTGGAGGCGAAAAACCCCAACGCCTGGCTTTTTCCGGGCCCTAACGGTACCGGCAGCCAAACTACCGTTCGGATTGCCACTGCGGGGGCAACCGGCATCAATTTCGGCTTAGTAACCCCCACGGATTTTTGTCAAACCGTTCCCAATGTGATCGTTCCCTGTTATGTCAGCGGTAATCCGCTCGGCGGTGGCACGGCCGGCTCGGAAGACGCGTTGATCATGTTTGGATACAACAACTCCGGTACTTCGGGAACCATGACTCACTTGGCTACGGCCAATAAGATCGGTACAGTTTGGGGAACGGCCTATCAGCGGGAGACCAACATGGCCTTCTCCACGGCTTTCCTGAAACGCCATGCGGGTATCGGCCCCGGCGGTCTGGGAGCCATTTATCGTACCGACGTGGCTACCTTTAATTCAACGGTTGTTTATGCCAACTTATCTACCTTGGGAGTCACCTTAGCAGCCCCGGCAGATCTGACTTATATCAATACTACACGTAATGGTCAGTTGCCCTCCGTTTCTACTTCCTCAAGCCAAGATGCTCAGGTTTTTCCGCTCATCGGTAAAGTAGGGATGGGAGGTATGGATATTTCACCTAATGGCGATACGCTTTGGATTGTGAACTTATACGAGAAAAAACTGATTCGTATTTTGCTCGGCAACCCTTACAAAGCATCACTAACCGCAGCTGATGTTACTCAGTTTACCATTCCTGACCCGGGCTGTGCTTCGGGTTCATGGCGCCCTTGGGCGGTTCGGTACGACAAAGGCAAGATCTACGTGGGTGGTATTTGCGACGCCGGTACTGCCGGCGCACGCAGCAATCTGCGTGCTTATGTGTACACTTTCAATCCGTCGGCTGGTACTTTTAATGGTACACCGGTCATTCAATATCCCTTGGATTATACCAAAGGGGCCACCCATACGGGAGATGCAGCTATCGGTAAAAACTGGGAACCTTGGCGCGATACTTGGGCCGATATGTTTAAAGGTGGGGTACTCTCAGCCGGTACGCGTACAGCTCGTCCTCAGCCGATTCTGTCTGACATTGATTTTGATGAAAGCGGCAATATGTTGATGACCTTTACCGACCGCGGCGGCCACCAATTAGGGGTTGGGCAACAAGCTATCCCGGATGATACCAAGCGCTACAACGGTTATATTAACGGTGACCTTTTAATTTCAAAAGATAACGGCAACGGTACCTTTACCTTGGAAAGCAACGGGGCTATTACGGGAAAAACGGGTAGCGGCGTCGGTAACGGACAAGGACCGGGCGGCGGTGAATTTTTTGCCAATGACCTTTATCCGGTTTCCGGTTCGGTCATTCACCAAGAAACAGTGATCGGGGCTACCTTAATTCTTCCGGGCAAAAACGAAGCCATGGTCATTTCGATGGACCCGCTCAACGTATGGACGGGTGGGGTGAACGTGTCTAACCTAACAACAGGCGCCAATATTCGCCGTTATCAAATCTATTCTACGGGTCCGGGCAGCAACGGTTCGCAGGGAAAGGCCAACGGTCTGGGTCTGACAGTACCGAATTGTAGTCCTGCACCGATCGAGATCGGAAACTTGATCTGGCTGGACAGTGACGGCGACGGGATCCAAGATCCGGGAGAAAACGGGATCGTAGGGGTGACGGTAGAACTGCGTAAAGCTGATAATACACTCGTCAGCACCGCTGTAACGGATGCCAACGGTTTTTATTTATTCTCTAATGCTACCGGAACCTCTACCGGTTCGGCTAAATACGGCTTGACGGGCCTGACTTATTTCACGGGCTATAAAGTGGTCATTCCTAATGTATCCGGTGGCTCAAAACAATCGTCTTTGGGTACCAACGTACTGACACAAAATGATAACGGCGGGGCTGATGCCTTGGCCGATTTGCGTGACTCCGACGGGACAGTAAGCGGTACTAATGCACAAACCGCTAATTTTACGACCGGTTCAGGCGCACAAAACAATCATACCTTTGACTTTGGATTTAAGCCGTTTGTAGCTCCTCAGCCCTCGGCCCCCTGTACGTCGATTTCCGGTCTCAGTTCTAACCTGACCACCGTTTGTACTTCAGCAAGCAGTATTGATTTCACCATTACGCATGATGCATCGCTGACGCCTTCGCAAACAATAAAATTGGTTTATTCCACTACATCGTTGACAGCAGCCCAATTATACAGCGGCAGCGGTACTGTTTTGCAGGGAGGAATCGCGCCGGTAACGGGTCAAACCTCTAAATTAGTAACCGCTTCGATGCCTGCCAATGGCGGTGCCTCGCCGGTATCTTATTTTGTATATGCGGTATTGGAAACAGCTCCTGCCGATCCTGATTGTCGTCCTTTCGGTTCAGTATCACCGATTACAGTTAATCCTGTTGTTGCACCTGCTACCTTATCGGGGACTTACTTTGAAATCTGCGACCGTGACGATGCCACGACCAGCCCTGCGGTGGAGAATGTGAAAAACCTCAATAGTTTGGTGAGTGGTAATGTATCGGGAATTTGGTCGGTAAGCGGTTCTCCTGCGATGACGGGTACTTTTTCCGGTGGAATTTATACGGCAGCTTCGGCAGATGCCGGTAAAACCTTTACATTTACGTATACCTTGAACGGTACCGGCCCTGCGGGTACAGATTGTGCTACAAAGACCTATACGGTAACAATCAAAGTCAATGCCTGTCCATGTTATACTACACAAAGTATTTGTACCGGAGAAACGGTGAAAGCCCAGGTTCCTGATGCCGGTTATACTGTTACTTGGTACAAGGAAAACGGTGTTACGGATATTCAGGTAGGGGCTCCGGGCGATGATTTTATTAACATTACCACAACCGGCGAATACTACTATACCGGTACTGATCAAAACGGTTGTGCGGTAGAATTATGTTGCCGTATTTTAATTACAGGAAATAATACAACTCCTGCGGTCATAAATATGAATCAGCAGACTATCTGTAATGTGAATCGTCCCTCTACAGTAGGAAATGATAATGAGATAGATTTAGACAATCAGTTTGTGTCGGGAAATACCGGCGGTACTTGGGCTTTAGCTCCTTCGAGTCCGGCGGCAGCGGGTACATTTAATTCAACGACTAATGTATTTACCGCAGCCTCCTCAGACGCGGGCAAAACCCTGATCTTCCGTTATACTATTCCCGGTTCGGCGGGTTGTCCGGATCTCACTTACGATGTACCGGTATTGGTCAACTCGTGCGACTGTCCGACCTTTACAAGCATTACTACACCGGGTACGGTTTGTTCAGACGAAAAATATTCATTGACCTTACTGCATACCGATGCACCGCAGGGAGGTAATGTCCAATTTTACTACAATACCAATTCAACACTGGTAGCCGCAGATTTGTATGCTCCTGCTCATGGATTATCAACGCTGATCGGTACTGTGCCTATCGGCAACGCCGGAGTGACTACCCTGAATAACGTACAGTTACCTGCTGTGGGTACAAGTATTACCTATTACATTTATGCAATCTATGTACCTTCACCGGCTATTGCCAATTGCCAGCCGTTTGTTGTCGGAACTCCCGCCTCGGTAACCGTTCAAGGGCCGACTGTGCCGGCGACTGTAGGAGCTCCCGCACCGCTTTGTAATGTAACTTCCGGTAATAATGACAATGTACTTAATTTGATGACTTTGGTGACCGGTAATACCAACGGTACTTGGTCGAGCGGCAATCCAACAGCTCAGGCCGCTATTTCGGGCAACGTATTTACCGCTACGGCAGGTATGGCCGGTCAAACTTTTACGCTTACGTATACAGTACATGGTGCCAGCGGTTCACAAACGAGTGCCTGCGGTGATCTGGTGTACACGATGGACATCACTATCAAAGATTGTTCTTGTCCGTCGGTTGACATTCTGACCACTACCGCTACGCCTTCTACGGTTTGTTCAAATGAGACATTCTCGGTAGCCATCAATCACCGCTCCAATCCGGGCAATCTTCAATTGTATTACATAGAAGATGTCGGAAATGACGGTACTGAATTGACAGCTGCCCAATTGTACAGTGTCGGAAATGGAGGAGCTACAGCGCTTGGGGCTCCTATTGCCCCCGCTCCTAATGCCATCGTCAGTTCTCTTTCAGGGTTAAGTTTGCCGGTAAATACATCCGGGGTAGCTAAAAACTACATTATCTATGTAAGATTGGCTGCCGGAAACAGCAATATCAATAATCCGAATTGTCAACCTGTTTCGCAACGATTGATTACCGTATTCCCCGAAACTCCTACGGCTACCGTAACGACTGCCGCACAGGTGTGTGAATCAAGCTATTCGACGAACCAAAATATCATTAATTTGAATTCATTGATCACCGCAGGTTACACCGGCGGAACATGGATCGATACCGGTAATTCCGGCGGTTTGTCGGGAAGTACCTTTACCGCCTCACCTTCGATGGCAGGAAGTAACTTTACATTTACGTATAAAATTAACGGAATCGGCAGCGGTAATTGCGGTGACCGTACTTATACGGTAACTGTGTCGGTAAAAAATTGTGCGATTCCGAATTGCGGTACGATCACGTCAATCGCTCCGGTTACTGAGGCTATCTGTTCAGACAGCCCGTTCAGCGTAGTCATTCAGCATACGGCGGGTATAGGTGCTATGTCACTTTATTGGGGCGAAACTACCGCTTACAACAACTATGATTTCTATACCGACGGTTTTGATAATGCTGATGTACATTTCTTGGCAAACATTACTCCCGCTTCCGGTGTGGCTACCTCAACAACAGCTTCCGGTTTAACTCTGCCGGTCTATAACGGTGTATCTCCTCGTGATGTGTATTTGTACGTGGTCTTGAAATCGGATAACGGTAACCGAGTGATTCCGTTCTGTATTCCTTATGCATATAATACAATGCAACAGGATCCGGCTTACCAAGCCAATGCCGGTACAGACGGCAGTATGCCGGTATGTGACGGCTCCACAGCAGTTATTGACCTGTTCAGCATCATTATAGGAGAGCAAACAGGAGGCACATGGTCACGTCTGACCGGAACCGGGGGAACATTTAATGCAGGAGCAGGTACATTTACCCCCGCTGCCGGCAGTTCTACTTCGACTTTCCGATATGTTATTCCCGGTCAGTTTTCTTGTCCCGGAGATACTTCAGTCGCTACGGTCACTATGATTCCTAAACCGATGGCAGGCATAGATCAGATCGTATGTGCGGGTCAAACCGCAACATTAACCGGTACGAACCCGACTACGGGTACGTGGAGTGCGCAAGTTTCTCCGGCCAATCCGGCAGGTGCCACTTTGAGTACCACTGCGGCGGGCGTGGCTACGGTAAGCTTTGCGCCTACGAGTTCGGGTATCTTTAACTTTGTATATACTGCCAACGGTTGTACGGATACGGTACAGGTGACGGTTACGGCCAAGCCAAGTGCAGGTGCGGATCAAACCGGCATTTGCGCCGGTCAAACCGCAACGTTGACCGGAACAAACCCCGCAACGGGTACGTGGATTGCCCAAGCCTCCCCGGCCAATCCGGCAGGAGCTACCTTGAGTACCACTGCGGCGGGCGTGGCTACGGTAAGCTTTGCTCCGACGGCTGCGGGTCTTTATCGCTTTGTCTATAACGTTAACGGTTGTACGGATACCGTACAGGTGAGTGTTACGGCTAAGCCGAATGCAGGCATAGACCAGATTGTATGTGCCGGTCAAACGGCAACCTTGATCGGTACGGGCACCGTACCGGGAACGTGGAGTGCGCAAGCTTCTCCGGCCAATCCGGCGGGAGCCACTCTGACGACCGTTTCGCCGGGAGTTGCCACGGTGAAATTTGATCTTAACGTTTCAGGAAATTACCGCTTTGTATATACTGTCAACGGCTGTACTGATACGGTACAGGTAACGGTTACGGCCAAGCCGAACGCAGGCAACGACCAAACCGGCATCTGTGCCGGCAATACGGCATCGCTGACCGGCACGGGTACTACTCCGGGTACATGGAGTGCGCAAGCCTCCCCGGCCAATCCCGCGGGAGCGATCCTGACAGCGACGTCTCCGGGTGCAGCTGTTGTAAGTTTTGCTCCGACGGCTTCCGGTATTTACCGCTTTGTGTATACCGTCAACGGTTGTACGGATACGGTACAGGTGAATGTCACGGCCAAGCCAAGCGGCGGGGTGGATCAAATTGTATGTGCCGGACAAACAGCGACATTGACCGCTACGAATCCGACCACAGGTACGTGGAGCGCACAAGCTTCCCCGGCCAATCCGGCGGGAGCAACATTGAGTCTGACTACTGCGGGTGTCGCTACCGTAAGCTTTGCCTCGACAGCGTCCGGTGTATTTAAGTTTGTCTATACCGCTGATAATTGCAGAGATACAGTACAAATAACCGTGAATTCAAAACCAATAGCCGGTAATGATATTGTTGGAGTGGCGGCAATTTGTAATACAGTTGGCACTGTTGATTTGCCGAATGCGGCCAACGGCGAAAGTTGGACCCAATTAGGAAGTACACCTAAAGCAGTGACCATCAACGCTTCCACCGGGGTAGTGACCGGTATGGATATGATCGGAACCTATCAGTTCATATTGAAAAACCCGACAACAGGTTGTGCCGACACGGTAGCTGTAGAAACTAAAAACTGTTTGAAAGGAAGTTTGGGTGATTTTGTATGGAAAGATTTCAATGATAACGGTATCCAAGATTCTCCTTCTTCGGAGCCCGGTATCAAGGGAATAATTGTCCAACTGATTAACGCCGATAATAATACGGTAATAGCTACTGATACCACCGGGGATAACGGTGCCTACGGATTTACAGGATTGGATTCCGGTAACTACAAAGTAAAAATCGTCAAATCCAGTATCCCGGTCAATTGTGCAATCACACCAAGAAAAGATATTGGAAGTGATACTGCCGATTCTGACTTTGATCCTACCACAGGTGAAAGCCCGGTCATTGTCATCAACACCTTAGGTACAGGCATTCAAAAAGACAACCCAACGATTGATGCCGGTTTAGTACAGCCTTGTATCAAACCTACATGGCAGGTTACCACTGCTCCTGCCTGCTCTCCGGTGGCAGCGGTATATAGTGTAAGCTTTGCAGTAACTAATAAAAACGGAGATCTGAAGGTGAACCAAGGAAACTTGAGCTTCAACAATAATATTTACACGGTCACCAATATTCCGGTAGGCGTCAATCTGACCATTACCGACAGTTTGAGAGCTAATTGTAAATATGATACAACGATTGTTGCTCCGGATTGCAGTTGCCCTCAAATTACCTTGCTGACACCTAATGCCACGGCCTGCAAAGGAGATACCATCCCAACGTTAAGAATCTTCTTAGCCGGTAACAGCAACGGAGTAGGGGTTGAGTGGTATTCAGCTCTAACAGGCGGTGTACTTTTAGGAACCGGCTTCAATTTCAAGCCTTCGGGTATTCTGACTGCTACAACAACCTACTACATTCAACTGACCGGCACCACCGGGAATTGTATCAACCAGCCGCGCACACCGGTAACCGTAACCGCTCAGGATTGTAAAGTGGATTTGGCTCTGAAAAAATCAATCAATACCAAGATTGCCCAAATCGGAGACATCATGACTTATACCCTTAAGGTGTGGAATGAATCCGGTACCAATGCAAGCGGAGTAGAAGTCACTGACTCCGTTGCAACGACCGCCCAATTCATGACAGGGTCTTTTGTAGCCAGCAGGGGAAGTGCAAGTATCAGCAGCTCGGTTATCAAATGGACGATCGGCAGTATTGCTGCTAACGGCGATACCGTAACGCTGACCTATCAGGTAAAAGCCACTCAACAAGGTATTCATTTCAACACGGCTGAAATCAGTAAAATCGACCAGCAAGATACGGACAGTACACCGGGCAACGGAACCGACGGGGAAGATGATATCGACCGTCAGTGTTTCTCGGTTCCTGTCAAGATTTGCGCCGCTGAGAAAATTGAGGCAAGTGTGCCGGCTAAGTATCTGAATGTGCAATGGTACAAGGATGGCGGCAATACAGTGATTGCTACCGGTAACACCGTCTTACTGTCGGGCGAAGGTATTTATACCTTCACCGCTACTAATAATGTGTGCCCTGCGGGAGGATGTTGCCCGATTATCATTGAGCCTGCTCCCAACTGTTGCCCCGAAGATCTATGCGTTCCGTTTACAATTAAACAAACCAAAAAAGCGGGGAAGCGTATATAGTCAGGATCAATTAAAAGAAGTAACAGAAAGAGGTGCGTCAGCACCTCTTTCTGTTAAAAACCCGAATTATATCTTTTTTGAATCCATTTTGCGGTACTGCTTAAGTACCTATCATATCGGCGAGAAGGTCTTCCGAAAAAAGCAGATATAGGGGTTAAGTAATGTAAAAAAACAATCAGCAAATACAGTTGAAAATTTAGATAATGTCAGAAATGGGGTACGAATTTCGTGCCTCTGTTTTTATCTTCACTTTTCATATCGGCAAATTTTGGCTCGATTTTTGAGTAAAGGCCGGTCGGTACGAAAATAAAAGAACTTGTTGCTTTTTGCCTCAGGCTTTTCGGTAAACCGTAAACTGATCCAATTGACATGGCATAATCTTCCGCCAAAGACGAGAGTTTTGAAATTTTAACATTATAGGCCATTATTTTCTATCTGCAACACAAAAACCGCTTTAAATCCCTGCTCGGTCCTTTTTTACATTGATCTTGATTTTATTTTCCCTTCTTTATCAATCGTTCGAGTATATCCAAAAGTACTCTTTGAATACTATTTTGGTATAATTTTTGTCATAAAATCAAATCAAAAAAGCCATTATAGTATATGTTGTAAAATAAAGGATATAAAACCGATTTTGTACATAGTTTTCCGATAATACCTATTGATTTTAAATAATACTTTCCCGGTTTCAACTTACCATACATAGAATCAATTTTCGCTATCAAATCACTTTACCCCATGAAATTATTTTTAAAAAATGATGAAGGGTATTTCTTTCCACCAACCGATGGTACGATGAAGGAAGTAACCCTTAAACAAAAACGCCCGATCACCTTCCCGAAGGTTGGTTTAATATTAATAATGCTCATCACCTCTTTGGCCGGTTATTCACAGTCAGGGAAAGTATTTCGAGATGGCAACGGCAATGGTACTAAGCAAGCCGGGGAGCGAGGAATTCCGGGAATTCAGGTAAATTCGTACATCAATAACGGTCTTGGAGATGTGTTGCTCGGCTCGGCGGTCAGTAATGACACCGGGTATTACAATTTGAGTCCGGCTGCGGCAGCCGGACAATTGATCCGTATTGAGTTTGCTATTCCTGCCAACTTTTGTAACTTATCCAATGCTATTGACTATCCGGCTTTGGGCGGGAACAATTATGGTACAAACGTTCAATTTGTGAAAGGACCTGCCGCCAATGTGAACTTCGGTATTCAAAACCCCGCAGAATATGTAACAAATCCCAATCCAACCTTGTTCGTTCCTTGTTATGTCAACGGTGATCCGCTGGCAAGCGGAACACAGGTAGGCAGCATAGATGCGTTCGTCAGTTTCAGTTATAATTCTTACGGAGTTCCCGGAGACCCCTTACCCGGCGGCGGCACCGTTCCCTCTCCTAACAAATTAGCGACAGCTTCCCAAATCGGAACTACTTGGGGGGTGGCGTATTCGAAACAAGCTAAAAAGGTATTTACTTCAGCCTTTCTGAAACGACACAGCGGCATGGGACCTTTGGGCCCCGGAGGTATATACATAATCAATCCTTCGGGGGGTGTCACGAATTTTTTTTCCTTTGATGCTTTAGGATTTGCTACCAATGCCTCCGGGTCTTATGCAGCAACCCATCCCGGATTTAACGGGGTCGTCGGTTCAAACTCAAACCGGTCGCTTCCGACGGGCAAAGGGGACGCCAGTCGTGACCGTTCTGCTTTTGATCAGGTAGGAAAGGTATCTTTGGGCGATATTGATATTTCGGATGACGGTCAATTTTTGTATGCTGTCAATCTATTTGATCGTAAATTATACCAAGTAGATTTAAAAAATGCGGCAGCACCACAGGTGCCGACAGCCGCCGATGTCAAGGCGTTTGATAATTCACCGTGGCTCACCGAAACCTGTACCAATGGAGTATCTCGTCCTTTCGGGATGAAATACTATCGAGGCAAAATCTATGTAGGGGTGGTTTGTACCGGCGAAGATGTCACTATCCCTGCTTCTAACCTCAGTAAATATGCCGACAATTTATATGCCCGAGTCTACCAATTGGACATTGCGGGCGGCACTTGGTCAAAAGTAATGGACTTTAAATTAGACTATCAAAAAGGAATCGTCGGACAAAAAGATAATACGGGTATCAGAGGTTGGTATGCTTGGACCGACGACTTTGAGGATTTGAAGAAACCCTATTATGTGAATGACGTCGGTTTTCACGGAATTGCTCACCCTCAACCGATGCTCTCTGACATTGAATTTGACCAAGACGGTTCAATGATTTTGGCTTTCATGGACCGTATGGGGCATCAGGTCGGAAACCGAAATTATTCGCCGGTCACCACTGATAATACTTTCTATTACGGAATTATCGGCGGGGATCTGCTAAGGGCCTACAAAAACCCCGCTACCTGTAACTGGGATTTGGAAAGCAACGGAAAAGCCGGGAACATCGAAACGGCCGGTAAAAACAACGGACAGGGAATCGGCGGCGGCGAGTTTTACTGGGGCGACGGTGTTTATCTTTTCGATGAGGCCACCCTCGAATGGCACAGCGAAGCTACGCAGGGGGGGATGGCTATTAACCCCTCTTCGGGAGAAGTCTTGGTGATTGCTATGGATCCCGTTGATAATACAGTAGTGGGGGTTGGTAACGGGAAAGCTTGGTCAGGTGGGGTAGCACGCCTCAGTAATACGACGGGAGCAAAATCCGCAGTGGGCGGGTATAATCTTTACACAGATACTTTCAACGGTGGAGATGTGCCTCAGTTGGGAAAAGTCAACGGCCTGGGGGATGTGGAAATTACGGGTGAAATTCCGCCGATTCAAATCGGAAACCGGGTTTGGAAAGATTTGGATGAAGACGGAATCCAGGACAGTGATGAACCCGGTATTGATGGAGTTATCATCGAATTGTGTAATGCCCAAGGTCAAAAAATTGCCCAAACGACTACGGCCAACGGCGGTCAATGGTATTTCCGTACGTTTAACAGCCTGTTGAATACGCACCCCGACAGCCTCCTGATTGAAACCGATTATATCGTTAAGATCGCGGCCTCCAACTATGCCGGCGGAGCAGGAATTGGGCCATTAGCAGGCTTGAAACTCACTAAAAAAGATCAGATAGGCAACGGTTTGCCTGATGTGTCCGACAACGATGCTGACCCTACGCAACCCAACGCTCAAATTGCTTTCAAAACCGGTGATTTGGGTCAAAGTATGTATGATCTCGATTTTGGCGTAACCTGTGCCGTCAAACCGGCTATTACGGCTATTGCGGCAACCGCCGCTACCTGCAACGGCATAACACCTCAATCAAACGGTAAGATTACAGCAACGGTCACCAATACATTGAAAGTAGCCTATAATAAAGGGACCGGCTTTACCAAAAACTACGCCCAAGCTACGGCTTTTACGGGCGGAGATATTATCGCTACTTTAGCCAATCCGGCTTCTGCTCCCGGCGACAGCTATTACATCCGTTTTTATGGAGCCGACAGCAGTTGTTTCAAAGACACGATCATTGTTCTTCCTTTTACAGATTGCAGTTGCGTCAAACCTGTTGTAACGGCAACTCCTAAAAATCAGAGCATCTGTGAAGGCAGTACAATCGCCGCTTATACGGCAAGCACTGTACCCAATACCAATATCACCTACAAATGGTATGGCCCCTTGACCGATACGACCGGCAGTTTGGGCACAGCCGTTAGCGGCCAAACCAATGCTGCCTTTACCCCGACTGCTGCTTTCGCAGGGAAACGCTATTTTGCCGTGGTAGCCACGGGCATTGATCCGACTTGCGCCGATACCGCTTTTGTCTCATTGACCATTACCCCTCGGCCGGTGGCAAATGTGACACCGGAAAAACAAACCATTTGCGTGGGAGAACTACCGGGCACCTATACAGCTACGCCGGCTACGGGCGTCACTTACGCCTGGTATGGTGCCCTGACAGACACCACCGGTAGTCTGGGTACGGCTATCAGCGGAGCGACCTCGGCCACCTTTATCCCATCGGGAGCAGACATCACAACAGTGGGAACAAAATATTACGCCGTGGTCATCACCACTACGCAGACTTTGTGTAAAGACACGGCTTTTGTCCGGCTCATTGTGAATGCCAAGCCGAATGCAGGCACCGACCTGACCGGCGGCTCGGCCATTTGCAACACGGTAGCTACGGTAGATTTACCCGATGCGGCTGTCGGCGAAAGCTGGTCGCAGTTGGGGAATACCCCTAAGGTGGTGAGCATCAATGCTGCCACGGGAGTGGTCACGGGTATGGACGCTATCGGTACCTATCAGTTCATTTTGAAAAATACAACTACCAATTGTGCTGATACCGTCAGCGTTGAGGTGAAAAACTGTGCCAAAGGCTCCATTGGAGATTTTGTTTGGAAAGATGCCAATGACAACGGGATTCAGGATTTACCTTCGGAGAAAGGCGTCAAAGGAGTCATTGTACAACTGTTGAATGCCACCAACAATGCCGTCTTGGCCACCGATACGACCGATGCCAACGGTATCTACGGATTCCCGAATCTGGATTCCGGTACTTATAAAGTGAAGATCGTTTTGAGCAGTTTGCCCGATACGTGCCAAATCAGTCCGAAACAGGATGTAAATACGGGCGGTGGCAATGATACCAACGACTCGGATTTCAACCCGACCACGGGCGAGAGTCAGGTGGTAACCATCAATACGTTGGGTACCGGCATTGCCAAAGACAACCCAACCGTTGATGCAGCCCTGTATGTGCCATGTGTCAAACCTGCGGCTGGTGCAGATGTGGCAGTTTGTCAGGGAGTTACTACGGTGGATTTGAAAGATGCCGGAACCGGCGAAGCATGGAGCAAAGGGGCGCAGCCCGTTGGTACCAATGCGAGCATCAATGCCACTACCGGGGTAGTGACCGGCTTGAGCAGCGTAGGAGACTACTTCTTTATTTTAACGTATAAAGGTCAGGCACTTTGCAGTGATACGGTTAAAGTGACGGTCAATGCCAAGCCGAACGCAGGTACAGATATCAACGGCATCAATGCTATTTGCAACACAATAGCTACGGTAGATTTACCTGATGCGGCCGTAGGCGAAAGTTGGTCGCAGTTGGGAACGGCTCCCAAAGCAGTGACGATTAATGCCACCACGGGAGTGGTCACGGGCATGGATGCCCTTGGTACTTATCAGTTCATTCTGAAAAATACGACAACCAATTGTGCCGACACGGTGAGTGTGGAAGTGAAAAACTGTGCCAAAGGCTCATTGGGCGATTTTGTCTGGAAAGATGTCAACGACAACGGTATTCAGGATCTGCCCGCTGAGAAAGGAGTCAAAGGTGTAATTGTTCAATTGTTAAACAGTAACACGAATGCCTTCTTGGCGACGGATACGACCGATGCCAACGGTATTTACAGTTTCACGGGGTTAGATTCTGGCAGTTACAAAGTAAAAATTGTTCTTTCAAGCTTGCCCGATACCTGTCAAATCAGCTCGAAGCAGGATGTGAATACAGGGGGCGGTACAGATGCAAATGACTCGGATTTCAACCCGACTACGGGCGAAAGCCAAGTCGTAACCATCAATACGTTAGGGACAGGCTTAGCCAAAGACAATCCCACCATTGACGCCGCGTTGGTACGGCCTTGTATCAAACCGTCTTGGCAGGTGACTACGGCCCCGACATGTTCCCCTTCGGCCGAGGTTTACAGTGTAAGTTTCTCAATAAGCAACAAAAACGGAACCTTGAAGGTGAATGTCGGTACTTTGTCAGGGAATAACCCTTACACGGTCAGCAATATCCCGAACGGAACAAACTTAATCATAACTGACAGTTTGCGGGCTAATTGTGTCTTTGATACTACCATTGTTGCCCCGGATTGCAGTTGTCCTCAGATTACTTTGTTAACGCCCAATGCTACGGCCTGTAAAGGAGATACTTTGCCGACGTTGAAAATCTTCTTAGCCGGTAATACCAACGGAGTCGGGGCAGAATGGTACGCTAATCTTACCGGCGGTACGGCTTTGGGAACAGGTTTAAGCTTTAAACCGTCAGGGACGATTGCGGCGACGGACACCTTCTATATCCAATTGACAGGTACTACAGGGGCTTGCTTAGACCAACCGCGCACACCGGTAATTGTGTTGGCACAGGATTGTGAGGTAGATTTAGCCTTGAAAAAATTAATCAATAAAAAAATAGCTCACATCGGTGATACCCTCATTTACACCATTAAAGTATGGAATGAGTTTGTGAATGATGCTTCGGGGGTAGAAGTGACGGATTCTATCGCCACGACGGTTGGCTTTATTGCCAACAGTTTTGTGGCTTCACGGGGTAGTGCGGTCATCAATGGAAATGTGATTAAATGGACCATCGGGAACATTGCTGCCAACGGTGATACCGTGATGCTGACTTACAAAGTGAAAGCAACGCAACAGGGTATTCATTTCAACGTAGCGGAAATCAGTAAAACCAATGAGAAAGACCGTGACAGTACTCCCGGCAACGGAAAAGAAGAGGAAGATGACCTTGATCGTCAATGCTTCACAGTACCCATTAAATTGTGCCCCGGAGAGAAAGTAGAGGCCATGATTCCTGCAAAATATACCGATATAAAATGGTATAAGGGCGGGGTTGAGCTTACAGCATTGGCAGGGCAGAATACAGTCTTATTGGAAGACATCGGTAATTATACTTTTACGGCTACTAACAATGTCTGTCCGGCAGAAGGCTGTTGTCCGCTCATCATCGAGCCGGGTGATAATTGTTGTCCGGAAGAGTTATGCGTTCCGTTTACCATTAAAAGAGCTAAAAAGAAGATTTAAGCCGAATCTGCGGTAAAACAGGTGAAATCAGTATTAAAAGGGAGACAGAATAAGTCTCCCTTTTTCTGTAAAATAGCCTTTCCCTGAATAAGTTGGCCTGATTATTGGAAATATCCCTAACTGTATAAAAACGTAAACGTATCTTAGGTCCGCTTCTTCTTACAAATAGGGGTAATTTCTGTAAGTAATTGAAAGTCAGCTATTTGAATTTATAAAATGCCCCAAAAATCGTTTGTCGATAATTTGGTATATTTTTTGCTTCTTCTTCTGCAAAAGGCTTCAATAGCATCTGCTTAAGTTATTGACGCTTTGCTTTCCCCAAAAAAATTTAACTTAAAAAGGTACTGTTATGGCTTTCTTTTACAAGTGTCTGCAAAGGCATTTGTCTTTAGTTTTTCTAAAGCAAATGTCTTTTTCGGTCTTTCTTTTATCAACGGTCTGTTTTCTTTCCGGCAATGCGCAAACCATCAAGGGTACAGTTTACCGCGATTTTAATGCTAACGGAACAAAAAACAACAGCACTGCATTCAATGAAATCGGCGTAAAGAACGTGCTGGTCTGTGCCTACAAAAGCGATGGTACGTTGGCTGATTCAACCCGAACGGCAGCAGATGGTACTTATACCCTCTCCAATGCGCCGACTACGGATACATTGCGGGTGGAATTTAAAGACTTTACAGCAGGAGATTACGAAGGTCCCTTTGACCCGACCGGCAGCCGTACTTCCGTACAATTTGTGGCAGGAGGCAGCACCGGCGTCAATTTAGGAATTAACTACCCGGCCGACTATTGCGATACTCAGAGTCCTCAGATGGTAACTACGTGTTTTGTAGCCATCAACGCCGCAGATAATCCGCCGCTTGGTAGCCGAGATGCACTTGTGGGCGCTCCCTATGACGTGATAGAAACGTCAAAAGTTATTTCTCACTATGCTACTGTTAATGACATTGGAGCAGCATGGGGCTTAGCGTACAAACGAGAAACGGCTCAAATTTTCTCGGCTGCTTTTACCAAACGGCACGTGGGTTTTGCGGAACAGGGCCCCGGAGCTATTTTTGTAACGTCAGGCCTGAACGGAACTCCGACAACAGCTGAATTTTTTAATTTTGGAGCAACCGCCGGAACGGATATGCATACCGATGTGCCTATTGCACTCAATGGCAGCGGAAGATTAGACAGCTATGATATTCCGGCGTATGATGCCGTTGGAAAAGTAGGTTTAGGCGATATGGATATTTCCGATGACGGTAAAACCTTATGGGTAACCAATCTCTTCAATCGGAAGTTATATTCCCTTAACATTGCTACCAAAGATACCATAGGCTATGCCATTCCTAATCCTTGCGATGGAAAAAGCTACCGACCGTTTGCTACGAAGTATTATCGCGGTAAAGTATATGTAGGAGTAGTGTGTACACGAGAAGATGCCACTGTAAAAACAGATACTGCCGGTTTAGCAGCCACAGTGTATGCCTTTGATGGCAGTACGTTTACTTCAGTTCTGAATTTTCCGCTTACCTATTTTAAACAAGCAACCAATGCCGACTTAACAGGAATTGCTCGGGCAGAACGTTGGCGTCCTTGGATACCGCTGCCTTATTTTGACCCGGATCGTTCGGGGGGGATAGTAAGTTATCCCGAAGCTTGGTTGACAGATATTGAATTTGACGTAGACGGTTCTATGATTGTGGGGCTTAGAGATCGTTTCGGAGATCAAATGGGTTATCAGAATCGTAGGCCTATTGCCAATGATAACAGTTTAGTAAGTGCTATCAGTCCGGGTGAGGTATTGCGTGCCGGTCCTTGCGGCCCCAACGGGACTTGGCTTATTGAACAAAACGGTTCGGTATGCGGAAGCACTGCCTCTGCGAATCAAATCGGAGCGAACGGTCCCGGTGGCGGAAAGTATTATTGGGGAGACCGCGTACAGGACGGCGGTAATCACGGTCTCAGTTCACAAGCGGGCTTGGGTATTTTACCGGGAAGCGGAAAATTAGCGATGACTGCTATTGACCCAACTGATGAATTTAATACAGGTGGTTTCAAACGTCTTATCAATTCAAACGGAAATAAAGACGGTAATGTGACCGGTACTTCGCCTAATCCCGGAGCAGGAGCCAAACTGTACGCTGCTGATGCCTTTGGCTATGGTAAAGCCAACGGATTGGGGGATTTAGAAGTATTATGTAATCCTCAACCGATTGAAATCGGAAACCGCATTTGGAAGGATACTGATAAAGACGGGATTCAAGATGCGAATGAAATCGGAATTGACGGAGTGACTGTAACACTTTGTGATTCTACAGGTGCAAGCATTGTTACTGTGGTGACCGGAAACGGAGGACAATATTATTTTTCATCGGCTTCAACACCGGGCAGTGTTCCTTATGTGAAAACTCAAATTGCTTTAAAACCAAATACAAAGTACATTCTGAAAATAGGAGACTATGCTACGCAAGCGGCTTTATTGGCTTGCGATCCTACTGCGGCCAACACCACTGCTGACAATACGGACTCTGATTTTGAAAAAGAGGGCAACGATTTGAAATTTACCTTGACTACCGGAGGGGCCGGTCAGAATGATTTTAAAGCAGACGGCGGTTTTATTCCGAAATCGGGTTCTATCGGTGATTTTGTTTGGAAAGATGTGAATGACAACGGCATTCAGGACTTACCTTCGGAAAAAGGCGTTCCGGGCGTTATAGTACAATTGTTAAACAGCACTGATAATGCAGTTTTAGCTACGGATACTACCGATGCCAACGGACTTTACGGTTTTACCGGTTTGGCAAGCGGCAGCTATAAAGTGAAGATTGTCTTAAGCAGCTTACCCGATACCTGCCAAATCAGTCCGAAACAGGATGTAAATACGGGCGGTGGCAATGATACCAACGATTCAGATTTTAACCCGGCTACCGGCGAAAGTCAGGTAGTGGTGATTGATGTAACGAAAACAGGTATTGATAAAGATAACCCGACGATTGATGCAGCTTTGTTTGTTCCTTGTGTGCAACCCGCAGCAGGTACCGATCTGACTTTGTGTGCAGGCAGCAGTACTACTGTTGATTTGAAAGATGCAGCTACAAATGAAGTGTGGAGTAAAGGGGCACAACCTGTTGGTACCAATGCAATTATTGATGCTTCAACAGGTGTGGTATCAGGCCTGAGCAGTGTCGGCGATTATTTCTTTATTCTGACCTATAAAGGACAGGCCCTTTGCAGCGATACGGTAAAAGTAACGGTGAATGCCAAACCTAATGCAGGAACGGATATAACGGGAGCTAATGCCATTTGTAATTTAATTGCCACCGTTGATTTACCTGATGCGGCCAACGGAGAAACATGGGCACAATTAGGCAACATCCCTAAAGCAGTCACTATCAATGCCTCTACCGGCGTGGTGACCGGCATGGATGCTATCGGTACCTATCAATTTGTGTTGAGCAACGCGACCACCGGTTGTGCCGATACCGTAGCGGTGGAAGTGAAGAATTGTGCCAAAGGCTCTTTAGGCGATTTTGTTTGGAAAGATGTCAATGACAACGGTATTCAGGATTTACCTTCGGAAAAAGGTGTTCCGGGTGTCATTTTGCAATTGTTAAACAGCACTGATAATGCGGTTTTAGCCACGGATACCACCGATGCCAACGGGCTCTATGAGTTCACCGGTTTAGATTCGGGTACCTATAAAGTGAAGATCGTCTTGAGCAGTTTGCCCGATACTTGCCAAATCAGTTCAAAACAAGATGTGAATACAGGGGGCGGTACGGATGCGAATGACTCGGATTTCAATCCGACTACGGGCGAGAGTCAGGTGGTGACCATCAATACGTTGGGTACAGGCTTGGCCAAAGATAATCCGACCATTGATGCGGCGTTGGTACGTCCTTGTATCAAACCTACTTGGCAGGTGACCACTCCCGCTGCCTGCTCTCCGACAGCAGCCGTTTACAGCGTGAGTTTCTCCATTACTAATAAAAACGGGGTTTTGAAAGTGAACGCCGGTACCTTATCAGGTAATAATCCTTATACGGTAACTAATATTCCTAACAATACGAACTTGGTGATCACGGACAGTTTGCGGGCCAATTGTATTTACGATACCACAATTACGGCGCCTGATTGCAGTTGCCCCGTACTTAACCTATTAACACCGAGTGCTGTTGTCTGTAAAGGCGATACCTTGCCAACGCTTCGGGTAAGTATTACCGGTACCAATACGAATGGAGTGGGAGTCGCTTGGTATGCTGATGCTTCCGGAGGAGCTGTACTTTCCACTAATTTGAATTTTAAACCTTCGGGTACGATTGCCGCTACCGATACCTTCTATGTTCAATTGACGGGACTGCCGGCCAATTGTACCGCACAGGGAGGACGTAAAGCCATTATCATAACAGTACGCGATTGCAGTGTGGATTTGGCATTGAAGAAGCTGATTAACAAAAAAATAGCCCACATCGGTGATACCCTCACTTACACACTCAAGGTATGGAATGAGAGCAACTTCGGCGCAACGGGTGTAGAAGTGACCGACTCCATAGCCACGACGGTTGGCTTTATTGCTAACTCATTCACGGCAAGTCGGGGCAGTGCCGCTATCAGCGGGAATGTCATTAAGTGGACCATTGGAGCAGTAGCTGCCAACGGCGATACCGTGACACTGACTTACAAGGTAAAAGCGACGCAGGAAGGGGTTCATTTCAACGTAGCCGAGATCAGCAAGACCGATCAGGAAGATACCGACAGTACGCCGGGCAACGGTGACGAGGAAGAAGACGATATTGACCGTCAGTGCTTCACCGTTCCTTTCAAATTGTGTCCCGGAGAGAAAGTACAAGTGAATGTGCCGGCCAAATACACCAATGTCTTATGGTTCAAAGACGGTGGAACGACCTCTGTAGGAAGCGGTAACGAGATATTGTTCGCTGAGGCCGGTACCTACACCTTCACCGCGACCGACAATATCTGCCCGGCGGCCGGATGTTGCCCGATCATTATCGAACCGGGCGATAATTGCTGCCCCGAAGATTTGTGCGTACCGTTTACGATCAAGCAAACCAAAAAAGGAGGGAAGTAAAGTTAATTCTTATCCAAAAAGGGAGTCTGCACAGGCTCCCTTTTCGGTTTTTGTGTAGCCTGATACTATTTGGTCAAAGGAAGAAAGTTATCACATCATCTTAGAGAAGGGTTATTCTCAGGAACTGAGCGGTGTACCGTTTTCAGTGAGGAAAATTAAAAAACAGAGGTGCAATTCCGGACCTCTGTTTTTTCGAAATGCGTCAATTAAAAAGAAGTTTGGTCTGATTATTGACGGAAAGAACTTCCCTGCGTTAAACTAAAAAATGGTATATTTTATATTAAAAATATACCATTAAAAATTTAAAAACCCTTATAATATGCCAATTCTTGCCATTTATATTCTGAATGGTATATGTTTTGCTTCTTCTTTAATAAACTTAATTGGCATACTTCTCTTTTTATATCTTACATTTCATGAATCAACTACTACGAACTCGACAGGGAGGCTACTTGTATTGCTTTCGGAACTTTACCCTACAGAACAATTTTAGAGCTGCCGTGTTTTTATGGTTTCTTTTGGGAGCTGTGCAATCAGCACAGGCCCAATGTTCCGTAACCATTAGTAAAGTCACTGTATCGGGGTGCTATCAAAACGCCGGACAAAGTAAAGCGACTGTATCTGTGGAGGTAGCTTGGACCAATGCTCCCGCAAACGACAGTATCAAAGTCCAATTAGGAACTGCAGTGCGCTACATTAGGCCCGGGAAAATTTTAGTGGCGTATCCGCAGCCTTATTTTCAAAACAGTACAAATTCTAACTTTTTGTACGGCCATCAAACAATCGTTGCTCCTCAGGTGGTTGCTTTTGAAATAGATGCCAACAGCGCTTCCGGTTCGGTATCGGCCGGTTTTGTGGGTAATTCAGGCTGTGCTGCTACAAGCACCTATAAGGCACCCGACCCTTGCCAACCAACTGCCTGTGGGGCCAATCAATTGGGAGGGATAGTTTATCGGGATTTTAACAGTAACGGTATCAAAGAAAATTCCGAAATGAGCGGTGTGGCCGATGTAATGGTTGTCGCCTTTGATTGTGCAGGAACGGCCTACGGTCCCGTTAAAACAGATGCTTCCGGAAAATATGCTTTTCCGGGTACCTCTATGAAATTTCCGGTACGTGTCGAATTCAGCGGATTGACAGGAGTGAACAGCTCTACTATTTACGGAACGGGTAGCGGCACTACAGTTCAATTCATCCAACAAGCTACCTGCGATGCTAATCTCGGCATCATTAACCCTACGGCTTATTGTCAGGATAATGTAAAATTGTTTGTCCCTTGTTATGTGGGTGGGGATCCGTTAGTAGTAGATAACACAGCTAATTCGGCCGGGAATGCCGATGCTATGGTGAGTATTCCTTACGGGGTCAATTCCAGTGCTTTTGTAGGCATGGAGCATTTATCATTGACTAAAGAAGTCGGGACGGTGTGGGGTTTAGGCTATAACCGTTATACCAAAGATTTGTTTTCAGCGGCGAATCTGCATCGTCATTCGGGCTTAGGGCCTGCCGGATTGGGAGGGGTTTATGTGACACATACTACAGGCGGCACCTACACTACTGAAGTTTTTTTAGATGTAGTGACCGATCTTAACATCAATGTTGGAACAGTGCCTTCTAACAGCGCTCGAGGGCTTGTTTCCGATAAAACCAAACCCAGTGTTGATTCTGCAGTATTTACCAAAGTAGGTAAAGTGGGTATCGGCGGTTTGGAAGTATCTGAAGACGGGAAAAAACTTTGGTTTATCAATTTGTTCGATAAGAAACTTTACAGCGTTGATATTTCGGCTTACAATACCTCTCAAACCAAACCCACACAAGCCGATGTTCAATCGTATACCCTCCCTGACCCGGGTTGTGTAGGAGGAGAAACGCGCCCGTGGGCAATAAAAGTATATGATGATAAAGTATATGTAGGGTTAGTTTGTGATGCGTACACCTCACAAAACAAATCCAATCTACGCGCTTATGTGTATGCCTTAAGCGGCAATACCTTCAGTCAGGTTTTTGACTTTCCGCTTACCTATCCCAAAGGCTACGGTATTTCCCCGCTCAACTCTACAGGTGCCGCGGGTGTTGACAGTACAGGCTGGTATCCATGGACGGACGATTTCAAAAAGATGATTATCCCAATCACTAACAACCCATTGTCGGTCAGCCTTATTCGTCCTCAACCTATTTTATCCGATATTGATTTTGACATAGACGGCTCAATGGTTTTAGGTTTTGCCGACCGTACCGGTATTCAAGGAGGGCATTTGAATTATCCGCCTACGGGCGAATCTGATACGCTTTATCGGGTGAACCCTGCCTCGGGGGACGTATTGAGAGCCTTCTATTCCAATGGTACTTATATTCTTGAAAACAACGGAAAAGCCGGCCCGGCAAGCGGTATAGGTATTAATAACAATCAGGGACCCGGATTCGGTGAATTTTATGATGATAACTATGATGACGGTAACAAATACGCTCACACTGAACTTGCTTTAGGAGGACTTACACTTAAACCCGGTTCAGGGCAGGTAGTGGGAACGACCATTGACCCCTTTCAAGCCTCGCCTAACTCCGGGGGAGTCAAAACGTGGAATAATGCGAATGGGAATAATGATGCCTCGTATGTTATTTACAATTCTTCTGCTTCCGGCACATTTGCCAAAGCGAGCGGCTTGGGCGAACCTGAATTAAATTGCGACGTTCTGACCACCTTAGAAATTGGAAATCGGGTATGGATAGATACGGACAAAGATGGGGTACAAGATGCTTGTGAAAAAGCTTTAAAAGATGTGAATGTGGCACTTTATAAAGGGACTACCCTGATAGCGACTACCAAAACTGATCTCAATGGAGGGTACTACTTCAGTCAAAAATCCAAACTCAGTACAGGCACTTGGTGGGGTACAGGGGCTGATACTACACTTTTACCTACTACAGATTACAAATTGGTGTTCGGCACCGGCGGACAGACCTCTGCCAATGGAGATACCCTGACAATCGCGGGATTGGGCAAGTTTTTATTAACTCAAAAAGATGCCACAGCCAATTCAGGCAATGATTTAAACGACAGCGATGCCTCCAAAGAAAGCATCGCCGGTGGCAGTTATCCAACGGTTGACGTAACAACGGGAGCTTTCGGAACGGTCAACCATACCTTCGATGCCGGCTTTTATTGTGTTAATCCTTTCAACTATACGATCAAGATTACTCAGGCTACTTGTACAGGTATCACCACAAACAACGATGCCAAGATTGAGTTAACCGGTATAAAATGTGCCGATAAATATGCATTCTCCAAAAATTCAGAAGGGTTTACGGGAGCGGCTTATGCATCAGCCACCGCTCTTTCAGGAACTGCTGTTGTTTGGGCAAGTTTAGCTAAT
The DNA here is from genome assembly GCA_046329125.1 of Spirosomataceae bacterium. Lineage (GTDB taxonomy): Bacteria > Bacteroidota > Bacteroidia > Cytophagales > Spirosomataceae > Runella. The sequence goes on from JAXLVD010000003.1 coordinate 363,452, forward strand.
CCTGCTACAGCAGCCGGCGATACTTTCTATCTTCGCCTTTACAACGGCTTGTGCTGCTATACAGACACGACCATAATTCTTCCTTTCAAAGATTGCCGTTGTGTCAAACCTTCGGTATCAGCTGCGGCAAAAAATCAGGCGATCTGCGGGGGAGAAACCGTGAACCCCTTTGTGGCCACTACTGTACCGGCTACCGGCATTACCCTTCAGTGGTTCGGACCTCTGAGCGATACTACCGGCAGTCTGGGCAGTGCTATCGGAGGGGCTGTCAATGCGAGTTATACCCCCACGGCCAATTTTACGGGTAAAAAATATTTTGCCGTGGTGGCCACAGGAATTGACCCAAGTTGTGCCGATACCGCTTTTGTATCGCTGACCATCACTGCTCGCCCGTTGGCTAAGATAACGCCTCCCCAAATAATCTGTGTGGGCGATCAGCCCTCGGCATTTACGGTCACCCCGGCTTTGGGCGTAAGCTATGCGTGGTATGGCGCTTTGGCCGATACCACGGGCAGCTTAGGGACGGCCATTGCGGGAGCTACCTCTGCTACTTATACCCCTACAGGCAACGCCATTTCCACCGTTGGCATAAAATATTATGCCGTGATTGTCACCACCAACCAGACCTCCTGTCAAGACACGGCCTTTGTGGCATTGACCGTCCATGCCAAGCCTGTAGCAGGACTGTCCACCCTAAGACGTGTCCTTTGTGTCGGTTCAGGAGCTTTGTCATTAACTGCTACGCCAAGTACAGGTGTTACTTATGCGTGGTTCGGGCCTTTAGCCGATACCACAAGCAGCTTGGGCACGGCCATCAGCGGAGCCACTGCAGGCAGCTATACTCCGACGTTTGCCATGGTACAGCCCGTGGGAACGAAATACTTTGCCGTGGTGGTCACCAATAGCGGTACCTCGTGTAAGGATACGGCTTTTATCAGCATTACCACCAAACTAAGACCGAACGCCGGGATCACTCCTAAAAGGCAGGAGATCTGTATAGGAGAGTTACCTGCTGCATTTATAGCTACACCAAGCACAGGAGTGACTTACCAATGGTACGGGCCTATTGCTGATACAACCGGAGCTTATGCAAATACATTGATCAACGGGGCTACTTCTGCGAGTTATACGCCGACCGGTGCAGTCATTCAAACTCCGGGAACCTACTTCTATGGGGTCATTGTGAGAGACCCAACAGGAGACGGATGTAATGATGAGGAATTTGCGGTGTTGGTGGTGAATGCCAAGCCGAATGCCGGGCCTGATTATACAGGTGGATCCATGATTTGTAATACGGTGGGTACGGTAGATTTGCCCGATGCAGCCAACGGCGAAAGTTGGTCTCAATTAGGCAGTAGTCCCAAAGCCGCGACCATCAATGCCTCGACGGGTGTGGTCACGGGCATGGACGCGATCGGTACTTACCAATTTATTTTGAAAAATGCTGCTACCGGTTGTGCCGATACGGTAGTGGTGGAAACTAAAAACTGTACCAAAGGAAGCTTGGGGGATTATATCTGGAAAGATTTGGATGACGATGGTATTCAAGAGGCCAATGAACCGGGAGTGAAAGGAGTGATCGTTCAGTTGTTGAACGGCGATACAGGTGCCTTGCTTAGTACCGATACCACCGATGCCAATGGTATCTATGGTTTTACGGGATTGGATTCCGGTAATTACAAAGTAAAAATAGTCTTAAACAGCTTACCTTCCAATTGCCAAATCACCCCCAAACAAGATGCCGGCAGTCCCAATGATGATACCAAAGATTCTGACTTTAATTCTGCAGGCGAAAGTCCGGTGATTGTCATCAACACCTTGGGTACGGGTTTGTCCAAAGACAACCCCACCATTGATGCGGGGTTGGTACAACCTTGTATCCAACCGATTTGGAGCGTTACGGCTACCCCTGTCTGTTCGCCTACGGCTGCAACCTATAGCGTAAGCTTCTCTGTAACCAACCGAAACGGGTACTTAAAAGTGAATGCGGGGGTATTGTCGGGCAGCAATCCTTATACGGTAACAGGTATTCCCAACGGAACGAATTTGATCATTACCGACAGTTTACGGGCCAATTGTGAATTTGATACCACTGTCGTAGCTCCGGATTGCAGCTGTCCTCAACTCACGGTGTTGACCCCCAATGCCACGGCCTGCAAAGGGGATACCTTGCCTACGTTGAAACTCTTTTTGTCGGGCAATACCGCCGGAGTCGGGGCGGAGTGGTATGCCGCTGCGGTGGGTGGTACGGCCTTAGGCTCCGGGTTGAGCTTCAAGCCTTCGGGCACCATCGCGGCCACGGATACGTTCTATGTGGAACTGACGGGGACGACGGGGATGTGTTTGGATCAACCGCGCACGCCGGTAATCGTTTTGGCACAGGATTGTGAAGTAGATCTGGCCTTGAAGAAGTTGATCAATACGAAAACAGCCCACATCGGTGATACCCTCATTTACACGGTGAAAGTATGGAATGAGTTTGTGAATGATGCTTCGGGGGTAGAAGTGACGGATTCTGTCGCCACGACGGTTGGCTTTATTGCCAACAGTTTTGTGGCTTCGCGGGGTAGTGCGGTCATCAATGGAAATGTGATTAAATGGACCATCGGGAACATTGCTGCCAACGGTGATACCGTGATGCTGACTTACAAAGTGAAAGCAACACAGGAAGGGATTCACTTCAACGTGGCCGAGATCAGCAAGACCAACGAGAAAGACCGCGACAGCACCCCGGGTAACGGCAAGGATGATGAAGACGATATAGACCGTCAGTGTTTCACGGTTCCTTTTAACTTGTGTCCAACGAACAAAATAGAGGCGAGTGTTTCATCGAACTACACGAATGTACAATGGTTTAAGGACGGCGGAACGACGGCCATTGCCACGGGCAATGTGGTGTTATTGAGCGATGTAGGTACCTATACCTTTACGGCGACGAATGCCACCTGTCCGGCGGCGGGCTGTTGCCCGATCATCATTGAACCGGGGAATAATTGTTGCCTTAACGATTTGTGCATTCCATTTACTATTAAAAAGACAAAAAAGATTAAGTAAACACTTTAATAAAAATCATAAATAGGTCTCCAAGCCGTTTCGTCTGAAACGGCTTGGTTGTTTTATACCGAACAAAGAAGCAGGTAAATACGGTGTTTTTCGGGCTTTTGTATCAAATCCAAATCGAAGCTTATGACTCCCACTTCCTCTCGCCGTTCGGTTCTGAAAAATATGCTGGGCGGTGCCGTACTCGCCTCATCACCGGTAACCCTCTCCGAAGTTGTTGCAGCTTCCGACAAAGCTCTCGGCCCCGAGCTGAAAGGCCGTATCAAACAGTCGGTTTGTCGTTGGTGTTATCCCAAAGTGTCGTTAGAGGATCTGTGTCGCGAGGCCAAAGCGATGGGTCTGCTGTCCATCGAATTGTTGGGGCCGAAAGATTGGCCGGTGCTTCAAAAGTACGGATTGACCTGCGCCTTGCCCAATGGTGCCGGTATGGGCATCGAAAAGGGGTTCAATAATCCGCTTTACCACGATGAATTGGTGGCAAGTTATGAAGCTTTGTTTCCGAAACTGACCGAAGCCGGGCTGAATACAGTCATTTGCTTTTCGGGTAATCGAAAAGGAATCTCTGACGAAGAAGGATTGGAAAACTGCGCCAAAGGACTTAAACGTCTTGTGGAGTCGGCTGAGAAACATAAAGTGACGTTGATCATGGAATTGCTCAACAGCCGAGTAAACCATAAAGATTATCAATGCGACAAAAGTGCTTGGGGCGTTGAACTGTGCAAAAGGGTAGGATCGGAGCGTTTTAAATTACTGTATGATATTTACCACATGCAGATCATGGAAGGAGACATCATTGCCACTATCAAAAGAGACCATCAATACTTCGGACATTATCATACCGGCGGGGTGCCCGGCCGCGGCGAAATAGATGATACCCAAGAGTTGTATTATCCGGCCATTATGAAAGCCATTGCCGATACGGGCTATCAGGGGTACGTGGCGCAGGAGTTCGTTCCTAAACGCCCTGACGTTCTTGCTTCGCTCAAACAGGCTGTAGAAATTTGCGATATTTGACCAAAACACAGCTTCCGATAAATATAAAAATGAGCTCTGCTTTCCCAAGGCAGGGCTCATTTGTTTTTGTACCCGACAATTTGTTAAGACTCACTATTGGGATTCGATTCATTTGTTCAGCAGATTGTAATTGTTTGAGATTGGATTGCAAAATAAAATTTGGTTTTAATGGCTGTTTTGCTCCTTGAAATACCGATTTTTTGCATTCGCAAGGAGGTAAAAATAGGTACACAGAATATAATTCCGTTCACGTAGGTTTTTGTATGTTTCGCCCTGCAAAACTGACGCTTCATCCTAATTCGCTTTCACAGCCCAAAAATACCCGCCACCTTTGTAGAGTCAAAACAGACATAACAGCCAAAAAACAAAAAATACAGCCAACTTTAAAAACAGTAAAACCATGAAATCGTTAATTGCCACCGCCGCTTTGAGTCTTTTCGCTTTAAGTACTATTGCAGAAGCCCAACCTCAAAAAAATCAGTCTGTCACCGAAGCTCAATTATTGGCTTCTTTGCCAACGCAGGATACAGAGTGGATGACCTCAGCTCCTAAGTCACAAGTAAACATTCAGTCATTATTGACTTCTTTACCTGCTTTTGATGCAAATCCTGAGTCACCTGCAGCTTGTATAAGCACCGCTCAATTGCTCGCTTCGTTGCCTTCGTTTGATGCCAATCCGGAAGTTCCTGCTTTACCGGTCAATGTATCAACATTGCTTGCTTCGTTGCCGGTTTTTGATGCAGATGCCGAAGTGCCTGCTTCCCAAGTAAATGTGTCAACATTGATGGCTTCCTTGCCTACTTTTGATGCAACCGCAGAGACGCCTGCTTTATCGGTCAATGCGTCAAAGTTATTGGCTTCCCTGCCTGTTTTTGATACAAACACAGAAGAAGCTCCTGCTTTACGCACAACCGCCGCAAAATTGCTTGCTTCTTTGCCCGTCATGGATGAGAATACTGTTACAAGTGTATTGATTGATACCGAGGTAAAACACTTAGACAGCAAACAACATCAGACAGCCCACCGTTTGGCCGAAGAATAATCCTGCTTGTATTCCATAAATCAGAAGAAAGGCGTATCGGAAAGAGGTTAACTCTCACGATACGCCTTTTTGTTGTTTTACATTCGATCAACGCTGCGGATGCCGTAATTGAACGTATGCCTTTGTCTTTCAAAAGATGATTGCCTGCAAATGCCGATTAGGTGCGTTTAAAATACAACAGCATAGCTAAGAGTAATCACTTGAATGTAAACAGGTTTGAACGGTTTTTCCTCCAATTTTCCGCGTAGGGTAGCACGGTGGGTGAGGTAAATATTTTTGATCAATTTAACTTTTGTAATGAATAACCCGTCCAACGTTCCGTTGTCCAAAATTGTTTCGGCGTAATTTGACTTAATGGCCAAGCGGTATTGCATTTGAAGCCATTTTTTCAGCTTACGGTCGTACCAAACGTTCAATTCGGCCCCTTGCTGTTCTGTGATTCGCTTGACATAGTCTCTGCCATTGGGTTGTTTGTCTTCGATATAAAGTCCGGTATTGGCAATAGTTTGACTGATGAGCCCGTAAAACCGAAACGTATAGGGCGACAACGACACCCGAAATGCCTTGGTTGGTTGCCACTTAATCCCGGGAGAGAGAATCAATTCATAAGGATTTAAAAAACTTTGTACTAAGGTACCGCTGCCGGTCGTATCCCGAAACATGCCGTCTTCGTAGGTACTGAAAATACCGGTTTTGGTCTTGGCGATCACGTTGACATTCCAACGGCGGTCTTCGGCAAATCCTACGGACAAATCGTGAAGGCTGAGCAGTTCGTCGGCCGTTTTTTGCATGATACTTTTCAAACCGGCTTTATAGAGTGAGAATTGCCAGTGAAATTCATTCGTGGAAATAATCCGGTTTTTGGTGTAATTGACGTTGAAATCAATTCCGTTGGTGGTCGAAAATCCCAATTTTCCCGTGTTAGCCACCCCGTTGATTTGCATCGTATGCGACAGATTCAGCCCTAAATTGATAGAAACTTCCCACGCTTTGGCAGTGGTATCTTCTTCGCTTTCGGTTTTTGCGGCGGCCGTAGAGTCGGTTTGGGCCACCGCAACCGAAGGAACAAGCCCGGTTAAAATCATTAAGAAAGCGGAGACGGTAAGGCGGTAAATACACTTACTGTTTTTCATGATGTTTGTCGATGAGTACCGGAGAGAGGGCTGCCGAGAAATCTTTAATTTTTCTTGCCGTAAAAAACAACCGTTTTGGTCGGAGTGGGGTCAGGCACTGTGACCCCTACTTCCCCGTTGACCCAAGAAACGTGTTTAGTGCTTCCCAAATACCCTTCTATTTCACCCGTGGTGGCTTTCTTGAGGGTTAAACCGTCGTAATTATTGAAAGCGTCGACCACTTTGCCCGTTTTATCGGTAGCCGAAAACGTCACTTTCACGTTGGCAGATGCGTCGTTAACCTTGGTGAGTGAAATTTTAACAGTGGCCGTTACACCCGCTGAATTGGTTGCAGGCAGATTGACGCGCGTTGTACCGCCCACCGTATAGTAGGTGCCCGTATACTCCCCTGCGATTTGGTCGCCAAGTGAAGGCTCAGGATCTTGTTTGTTGCAGGAAACAAGAACGACTGAAAAAAATATAGCCAATCGGCCAATCATTGGAAAAAGTTTCATGGAGATAAAAGGGAAACAATAATGATTCGAAAGATTTCTTTGCCGGGCAGCCCGGTGTCCTATTGCTCTTTAAAATATGACTGAGCCAATCAAATGGAGGGCAGGTGAAGAAAATGTGTAGCGGAAGGATTTCGTCTCAATGAGTCCTTGAGACGAAATCACTGTGGAGTTTAAAGTAACAGTCCGCTGATTTTCGTTGGTTGATACAGAAACGGAGTATCAATAAGCAATAAGATTGTTTCTAAAATTCCACAGTCAAAAACTTACCATTATCCATAACCTCATAGGTGTTTTTACGAATGATATAAGAACTGACCAAAGTATTCTCAAGCTCTATTTTGTAGGCTTCTTCAACAACAAACTTATTATCTGCAAAATGTTTTGTCATCACATCGCGTGACATAGAGCTTTTGAGAAGATTGACTACGAGTTTACCGTCCGACATAGTGGCAGTGCCTCTGGCGCTGTTTGGCTCTACAACACTGATATCAATGTCAATAGGACCGTCTGACTCGAAACTGCAAACCCCGGTTCGAGTACATCCTGAGCTTTTTTTACCGAATCGTAACTTAACTTTTATAATAGCTTCGGGTTTTGACAATAGGCTTGGGGAAGCCGGAGAAAGGGCTGTAACAGGGACTTCATTATTAGTGAATATTGCCCCAAAAGCGATTACCGCGAAAGTGATTAGAATTTTCATTGTTTTGATGCTTAGGCGTTTAAGTTTCTGTGCAAATGTCCTGATTATCAAAACACCAAAACATCGGGTAAATAAGGATAATGAGTGCCTCCGGCATTTTTTTCTACCCGGCAAACATGACTGAATTGCCTGCCTGCCAAAACAGGATGAGAAAGAAGATGAAAAAAGAGCAGGAAATCAGTCAACAGCCTACGCCACGGATTCCCGGCTGAGCCATTGTTCGGCTTTTCGGCCTACTAACCAAAAGGAAAGGGCAAGTACTGCGAAGAAAAGTCCTTTGTTGGTTCTGTCCCAAAAGTATTCGAAGTAACGCGTGTAGATATTGGCCAGAAAAAACACTAAACAGGTATCCCGTAACAAATCGTTTTTACTTTGAAAAGCATAGGCGGTCATTGCTCCCAACACCAAAGTAAAACCTACGGACCAGTACCAAAGTGTTCCCTGTTTGATGGCCGACCAACGGCTGAAATCGTCGTAATTTCCGAAAATGGAAAGCATCCAGGCCGCAAAAAGAAACAGAATCAAACCGAATGCATAAGTGACCCGTTCAAAAGAGTTTAACCATTTTATTTTTTCAATAACCCGCGAGGCTGCCCAAATGACTAAGCCTAACAGAGTGATACTGAGGGGGTAATTCATGCCTGCAAACCGAAAGCTCCCTTCCGACCATTCATACGTTTGGACTGCCCACCAGCCAACCAAAGCCAACAACATGGACGCCCATAAAAGCTGAGAAGGCAAAAAGGCAGCAATGAGGCCATAAACAAGCGTAGCTATCAGCAACAGTTGGGCATAGTGCCCGTTGAAAAGACCCAAACTGCGCGTCCAATAAGCAATCGCTACCGCCACACTCAGGGCAATGGTGATGGTATACGACTCATTACTGATTTGAGAAGTGGGATATTTGATTTTACGCCGTCGGGCCAAATACACAAATATTCCCGCCAGAAGGGTGAAGCTGATGCCCACGGTGGCTTCAGAGAACTCCCACTTTTTTCGTAACAACTCAATCCATTTTTCATCCAATACCAAAGCACCGAAGGCCAACAGTCCGCAGGAAATGGCCGAAATGAACGCATACCAGGCGATGGTGTCGATATTAGAACTGCGGATTTCGTAAGTGCGGCGCAATTCCTCGGCTTTTTCAGTGGTGATTTTACCTGATTTTTCCCAAAAACGAATGGCGTCGTTGAGCGTTGAAGCCTCTTTTTTGTCTACTTTCATACTGCTGTCGGTTGTTCTTCTAAACCGGCAAAATCTCATGCCGGCCCAAGACGGGGAGAATTTCGACCAAAATACGGGAAATAACTTTCTTATTCCTACTGCCATAGGGTTGTCATGGAGGAAGCCTTACTTTGTAACCCTATTATCACAAAACCGAAGTCTCTGATATTTATGAGTGCCTTAAAACACATTTACTCCCCTGCCTTTTACAACCGACTTTCCGATGTGCTTGCCGTCACCCTTCCTTCCTTTGATAAACAGGATTTCATGGCTCAGATCTTAACGGAAGAATTTGACGGAATGGAATTGAAAGAACGTATGCGACATACGACGCAGGTGCTGCACCGGTTTCTTCCGGGTGATTTCAGCGAAGCCGTCGCGCTGATAGAAAAGATAATTACTCAATTTCGCCAAGAAAACGTGGGCGAGGATAGTTTGGGATTTATATTTTTCCCGGATTACATCGAAGTATACGGGTTGGACGATTTTGATACGTCTGTCAAAGCCCTTGAATTCGTGACTCAATTTATCACCTGTGAATTTGCCGTTCGGCCTTTTCTGCTGAACTATGGCGATAAAATGATGAACCAAATGCTGACTTGGTCACGGCATCAAAGCCCTAAAGTGAGGCGACTGGCAAGTGAAGGAAGCCGCCCGCGTTTGCCGTGGGCGATGGCGGTTCCGGCACTGAAAAAAAATCCAACGCCTATTGTGACCATTTTAGAAAATCTGAAAAACGACCCTTCCGAATCGGTACGACGAAGCGTGGCCAACAACCTGAACGATATTTCTAAAGAGCATCCCGATTTGGTGTTACAACTAACTAAAGCCTGGAAAGGTCAAACCAAAGAAATCGATGCGGTGGTGAGACACGGTTGTCGAATGCTGTTGAAACAGGGGCATTCAGAGGTATTGGCCCTGTACAGTTTGGTCAGTAAGCATATTCATCTTTCTGAGTTTGCGCTGCTGACCCCGACGGTGAAAGTCGGTGAAAGTTTGGCCTTTTCTTTTTGGGTTCATAACGGCAATAGCGGCCGTCAAAAAGTTCGATTGGAATACGCTGTTTACTACAAAAGACAAAATGGGCAATTGTCGAAAAAGGTATTCAAAATAAGTGAGCGGGAATACGAAGCCAATGAGCAGGTTAAAATTCTCCGAAAACAACGGTTTATTCCCATTACTACCCGAAGATTCTACGTCGGAACACAGCAATTGTCTGTTATTATCAACGGCGAAGAAAAGCAAATCGTCAATTTTGAATTAGAGGAGTAATCAGTTGTGGAGAAGTAGAAAAGGTAATTCTGCAAGTTTTGTAACTTGCACTGAAACTCCTGACATCCCCTATTTTTATAAGCCATGAAAAACGTTACTTTTTCCCTTTTCCTCGCGGTGGTATTTCCCTTTTTTTTGGCGGCTCAATCACCTCAACTAATCGCTAAAACCGATTCTCTTTTTGCCAATTGGAACAAGCCCGGCCAACCCGGTGCTGCCGTTGGTGTTGTGTATCAGGGAAAATTGATCTATGCCAAAGGATTTGGGGAGGCAGATGTAGAAACAGGCGCCCCGATTACGCCCCAAACGATTTTCCACGTAGCCTCCGTTTCCAAGCAGTTTACGGCTTATGCCATTGTAATGTTAGCTCAGCAGGGCAAATTGTCGTTGGACGATGAAGTCAAAAAATACATTCCCGAATTTCCTGATTTCGGTCAAAAGATTACCATTCGGCACTTGATCCATCACACGAGCGGGGTGCGCGATCAGTGGAACTTGCTCGTGATGGCGGGTTGGCAAATGGATGATGTCATTACCAAAGAGCACATTTTCAACCTGATTAAACGTCAACGCGAATTGAATTTTGCGCCCGGGGCAGAGTATAGTTACAGCAATGCCGGTTATACGCTTTTGGCGGAAATTGTAGCACGCGTTGGGAAGCAAACCTACCCCGATTGGATGAAAACGAATGTTTTTGACCCCTTGGAAATGAAAAGCACTTTGTTTTACGACGACCATCAGCGCATTGTAAAAAACCGTGCTTATTCGTTCTACAAAGCCGGTAATACGTATAAAAAGAGTGTGTTAAGTTACGCCAATGCCGGGGCTACGAGTTTGTTTACGACGGTCGAAGATTTGGCAAATTGGATTGACAATTTCCGTAACACAAAGATTGGCAATCCCAACACCATGACGCAGATGTTGGAACGGGGGCGACTCAATAAAGGAGATACACTCTCGTACGCCTTTGCACTGGAACACGGCAAATACAAAGGATTGGCTTACTACGGGCACAGCGGAGGCGATGCGGGTTTTCGGTCGTATCTGTGCTATTTTCCCAAAGAAGACTACGGTTTTATTGTGCTCAGCAATGCGGCTGAATTCAATCCCGGTGGTAAAGCGTTTGAAATGGCGAATTTGTATTTGGCGTCGCAACTGAAAGAAACAAAACCCGCCGCTGCTTCGATAGCCGCAGAAGCGCCCAAAGAAGTAAAAATTGTACCGACAGTATTTGATGCCTACGTGGGAGAATATGAACTTCAGCCCGGTTTTACCTTATCATTCAAAAGGGAAGGAGAGCGTTTCTTCACCCAAGCGACCGGGCAGGGACAGGCCGAGATTTTTCCTTCTTCCGATTCTACCTTTTTCTTAAAAATAGTGGATGCGCAGGTCACCTTTCACAAAGCGAAGGACGGAAAAGCAGATAAATTGACCTTGCATCAAAATGGGAATCATACGGCCCGCAGGGTAGTGTCGTATGCAGCGACTGCTGAAGATTTGAAAGAGTACGAAGGGAAATACTATAGTCCTGAGTTGGAGACGTTTTACACTATCAAACTGGTAGACGGAAAACTTCAAATGACGCATGTACATCATGGAGAAACTACCTTAAAAGCCGTTTCAAAAGATCATTTACAGGTTCCTTGGTGGTTTTTTCAATCCGTTGAAATGATACGTGATTCCAATAATAAAATTTCAGGTCTTCGGGCTTCCAACGGCCGCGTTCGTAATCTTTGGTTCGGCCGTTTACCTAATGATTTTGGAGGAAATTTTCCGAAGAAATAAGAGGGCTGTGGATAACTGTGTGGGTTTGTGGATAAATACAGCAAAAACCGTTTAGAGCTATTGTTGAAGTAACTTCTGTTCCTCTACCCACCGCATCCGATACGCATTCATGGCCGTTTTGCCCAATTTATTGATCAAACGATAGTTGACGACCACGCCCACCGCCGCCCCGATGCCCGGGATAAGTTGGGCCATTTTGGCTAAGTCGATGTAGTCGCGGTATTCCTGTTGGAACGTACGCCAGTCAAAAGTGTGGATGTCTTCGGGGAGTTGTTTGCTTTTTTCGTCCCAATTCACCATTTGCAGATAGACTTCTTTGCGGCGTTCCTGACTCGAAAACGCCAACTGAAAAATGTGCAGAATGTACAGACGTTCGCGGTAGTCGTCGATGGGGTAACCATATTGTGCGGCAATGTCAAAAAGCAACTTGAGTTTGATACTCAACAGCAGCGGGAAATCGGCAATGGCCAACAAAATACCGCCCGCTCCCGCCACGCCGCCCTCGGCTGCGCCCGCGGTTTTGTAAAAATTGATGCGCGTCTGAACAGCGGCCTCCCGTTCTTCCAACGAATGGGCAGGGATGGGCTGTGGCGTGATAAACTCCGCCCCAAACAACACCCCCCGCGTCATTTGCTTGATAGTGGCTGTTATTACATCGTGGATTTTTTCAGGAATAAGGTTATTGAGCCACGTTTGGGCTGCTTTTGACAGGCGATTGACCGCCGAGGGCTTTTTGAGCATTTGGCGTTGCCAAAGTCTCAATTCCTTCTTTGCCGTTTCTTCGTACGATGACATGGATAGATCGGTTGGTGTGATTACAGTTCGGGTAAAAAATTTGGGTAAGTATAGTTATTCAAAAAAAATGAAAGTTCCGCACGAAACTTTAAATTTTCAAGGTTGAGCGCCGGTTTTCCCCGAAAATCTAAAATTGCACTTTAAATTTTCAAGGTTATTGCGTCATGTGTTCCTTTGCAATTGATACCACTGCCCACTAAGTAGTTATCTGAAATTAGTTATCCGTTATCTGTCTATACTCAATCAGTTGATGATCAATGCACTAATAACGGATAACAGATAACGAATAACATAAAGTAGTTGTGATTGGGTACTTAAAACAGTGGAATAGTTAGTGTTTTAGAAAAGTACGAATGCCGCTTTTGAAAGAGTGGTCAGAAACTCCTCGTTCCGAGTATTATAAATGACATTCTTTATGCTTTTAGTAGTTTATCAGTAAGAAAACTCCAACCTTCGCGTTCATCCATTTGCTACCATCTGTCTTTAAAACCTTCTAAACCATGCGAGTACACATCAAGGGATTGCTTATCGTTATTGGAATGGGGCTGATTGCTTTCAGCGCCTTTCAACCAAGTCCGCCTGAACTTCTGAAAATTGCGAAAGGAACTCATATTTCTATGATTGGGGGAAATTTGGGCTCGCGAATGATGAATTACGGCCATTTTGAGACCGAAATGAACGTGCGTTATCCCGAAAATTCGCTTTTTATCCGTAATATGTGTGATGGCGGTGATACGCCGGGTTTTCGTCCCCACGCCAGTCGTAACTTGCCCTGGGCGTTTCCGGGGGCCGAAAAATTCCAAACCGAATACGCCAATTATTCCAACAGCGAAGGCCATTTTGATTCACCCGACCAATGGCTTACCCGTTTGAAAACGGATGTAATCGTTGCCTTTTTTGGCTACAGTGAGTCGTTTCAGGGATCGGCAGGGTTGACTACTTACAAAGCGGAATTGGACGCGTTCATTAAATATACCCAAAATCAAAAATACAACGGAACGTCGGCGCCGCAATTAGCCATTGTTTCTCCCATTGCTTTTGAAGATTTGACGTCAAAATACGATTTGCCCAACGGCGTAAAGGAAAATGCGAACCTGTTGCTGTACACCAAAGCGATGAAAGAGGTGGCCGAGAAAAATAACGTATTGTTTGTGGACGCCTTCACGCCTTCTCAAAAATGGTACGCCGACAGTCCCGAATTTTTGACCATTGACGGCTCACAGTTGAATGAGGAAGGGTATAAAAAATTGAGTGTTTTGTTGGCCGACCAACTGTTTGGGAAAACCGCCCCGAAAGCGGAAGCCAACCGTAAATTGGTACACGATGCCGTGTTGGAGAAAAACTGGATGTGGCACAATGACTATAAAATTCCTAACGGAGTGCACGTGTACGGTCGTCGCTACAATCCGTTTGGCCCCGATAACTACCCGGCTGAAATTCAGAAAATTCGTGAGTTGACCGCTATTCGTGACACAGCCGTTTGGTTGGCGGCTTCCAAAGGCGAAAAATCAGACCTTTCCATCATGGATAAAAATACGACTCCGCTGCCTCCCGTGAAGACCAACTTCAACCCGGAGAAAAACGGTAGCCTTACCTATTTGTACGGAAAGGATGCATTGAGTAAGCTGAAAGTACCGCCGGGTTATAAAATTGAGCTTTTTGCTTCGGAAGAAGAGTTCACTGACTTGGCTAATCCTGTACAAATGTCTTTTGATGCGAAAGGTCGGTTGTGGGTAGCGGTAATGCCGAGTTATCCCCATTACAAACCGGGAGATTCCAAACCCAACGATAAAATTCTGATTTTTGAAGATACCGATAACGACGGCAAGGCCGACAAACAGACAGTATTTGTTGAGGGGTTACATTTACCGCTGGGCTTTGAGATTGCGAAAGAGGGGGTATATGTTTCGCAGGGAACTAATCTGAAATTGTTTACGGATACCAACGGCGATGACAAAGCTGATAAAGTGGAGATTTTGTTGAGCGGTTTTGACGACCACGATACCCACCACAACAGCAGCGCTTTTTGTGCCGATCCATCGGGGGCGATCTATACGGGAGAAGGGGTGTTTTTGCATACTAATGTCGAAACGTCGTACGGAACGGTTCGCGCCACCAACGGCGGATTTTATCGGTATGCCCCCCAATTGCACAAATTGGAACGGACGGCTCAATTGTCCATTCCTAATCCGTGGGGCATTGCCTTTGACGATTGGGGACAGCCTTTCTTTGCCGAAACTTCCAGTCCGGATGTGCGTTGGATGTTGCCGGGAAGTGTTTTGCCCCGCTACGGACAAGCCACGCACAAGTCGTTCCAATTGATTGAAAAAGACCACATGGTGCGCCCAACGTCGGGGCTTGAGTTTTTGTGGAGTCGTCATTTTCCGGACGAAGTACAGGGCGATATGCTGATCAACAATACCATCGGATTTTTGGGAACCAAACAACATCAGGTATGGGACGATGGCACAGGGTATAAAACCAAACATCGTCAGGATTTGGTCGTGAGTGAAGATCGCAATTTCCGCCCCGTTGACATGGAAATAGCGCCCGATGGTTCGTTGTTTATCATTGACTGGCACAATATTCTGATCGGGCACATGCAACACAACGCCCGCGACCCGCTGCGCGACCACGTTCACGGCCGTATCTACCGAGTGACATACCCTTCGCGTCCGTTGGTAACTCCTGCAAAAATAGACGGGGCAAGCATTGAAGTACTTTTGGATAATTTAAAATTGCCCGAGTACCGCAGTCGCTACCGCACTCGCCGCGAATTGCGCGGAAGAAATGCCGCCGAAGTACTGCCCAAAATTACCAAATGGGCGGCAGGCTTGGATAAAACCGATTCTCGCTACGAGCATCATTTGCTGGAAGCTTTGTGGGTAAGTTGGGGATTGGACAAAGTGGATCAAAAATTGCTTCATCAGTTGCTCAAAGCCAAAGATTACCGCGTACGTGCCGCAGCGGTACAAGTGGTTCGCTATACGGGCCATCAAGTACCTGACCAAGCGCAATTGCTTATGCAGGCGGCCAAAGATGATAACAATCGAGTACGTTTGATGGCTATTGTGGCGGCCTCGTGGATTGGCAAAGAAAAAGGATTGCCGATACTGGCCGAAGCCGCTAAAAAGCCTCTTGACGAATGGATGGTGTATGCCCATGAAACGGCCGTAGCGCACCTGAAAGGCGTAAATGTAATGAAGAAGAAAGAAACCGAAGTTACCTCTGCACTGAAAGGCCCTGAACTGGAAGCCTTTAAACTGGGAAAAACCATTTACAGCAAAGAAGGCTATTGCACTACCTGCCATCAAGCCGACGGCAAAGGCCTTTCGGCATCCGGTTTTCCGCCACTTTCCGACCAATGGGTGCAGGGAAATGAAGAACGTTTGATTAAAATCGTACTGAAAGGGCTGATGGGGCCGATTGAAGTAAGTGGTAAACAATATCCGGGACAGGTTCCGATGACACCCTTTGCCGGTTTGCTCAACGACAAAGAAGTGGCTGCCGTGCTGACCTACGTCCGAAACTCATTCGGCAACAAAGCCTCCGCCATTACGCCCGAAAAAGTGAAAGAAGTACGGGCCGCTACCGCGAGCCAAAGTGATATTTATACTTCGGCGAAGTTATTGAAGGAGCATCCGTTGGAGAAATAGCTTAATAAAGGACACTATTAGGCAGAGGTGCATTGTCGTGCCTCTGCTTTTTTATTTGGGGGCGTTAGCCCGTGCTTTTTCGATTGTTTCCTGAAGTTGGTTCATATCTACCTTTTTCAGCATCTCGTTAGCTATTCGGACTTTGTTTTCTACAACATTGTAGCCTTGTTTTGGAGATTCCTGTTTTGTTTTCATCTTAAACGGCGTTTAGAATCAAAAAATAATCATATTGTTGATTAGCCTGAAAAGGCGCAGGCTGAAAGTCATCAAATCCACCCAAAACTATAAACTTCTTTTGAATTTCAGACAGTTCTCGACTGATTATCAAACGATATAAGCGTTGTCTGCGTTCATCGCTGCCACGAAAATGTAGGATAGCAGTGGGATATTGATTCAAAAAACTATCTATAATCTTTATGACAGTTGCTAAAACGGTTCTCATGTCTTTGTTTCGCGTTTCGGTAATATCCGACATGCTTCCATTTTCCAAAACATCTACCAAAGCCAAGTTATAAATATTAGGGCTGTTTAAAGCCGTAAAAATCACCCGTTTTCTTACTTGCTTTTCATCACTCACGCTCCAAAAATCATATTTAATTTCGTTAACAGGGCGTTCGTAGGGGTAATAGGGTTCATCCATCAAATTATCATTTTTGCTATACTATTTTCAGCCTTGTTGCCCTTCTCTTTTTTCTTGCCAATATTTTAGCTCCAACGCCATTTTCTCTACTTCCATTTGCAGTTTTTCGATTTGTGATGCCTTTGTCAGTGTCCCCACTGACAATCCCCCAAAACAGAGAATACCGAAGTTAAAATATAGTTGTTCAAAAACCCACCCCCTTCAAAAACGTTGCCATTTTCTCCATCAATTCTTTCTTGGCGTACTCCGGGCTGGAATGTCCTGCATTAGGAATAAATTCAATCTGAACGGGTCTATTTTTGCTTTTATACACGCTCATCAATTCGATGGATTGATTGATAGGCACCTGAATGTCCTGCTCGCCGTGAACGATAAAGAGGGGAGGAGCGCCGGCGCTTACCTGATAAACAGGGCTGGCCAATTTGGCCAATTCCGGCACCTGCTCTACGGGTTTTCCCAACAAAATCGCTAATGCCGGCAAACGTACATTCAGACCGTGGGGCGTAGATTGAGTGAGAATGGTCAAAAAATTGGTCGGGCCAAAGAAATCAATGCAGGCCTGTACTGAAGAAGAGGTTGTGGTATAATTTCCAAGCGTGCCTTCCAGCGTTGGATTGTTGTTGGTAGTGGCCACCAATGCCGCCAAATGCCCACCCGAAGAAGCGCCCCAAATAATGATTTTATCGGCTTTGTAACCGTATTTGGCAGCGTTGGCTCGCAAAAAACGAATAGCGGCTTTGATGTCATGCACCGGTCCGGGAAAGGCTTTTTCGGTGCTGGCGCGAAAATCAACACTTGCCAAAGCGTAGCCGTGTTCCAACATCCCCAAAGGCGGTTTTTCTTTATTGCCTGAATGCCACGCGCCGCCGTGAATCCAGACGATCAGATATGGGTCTTTTTGCTCTTTGAGTTTATAAATATCCAATTGGAGTTTTTTGCCTTCTGTCTCGGCATACACAATGTCTTTGACAACAATCGTATCTTTTTGAGCTCTCATAGGCAACGCATAAAACGAAAACAGAAGGAGTAAAGCAGTGATTTTCATTTTATTGTACTCGTTTAAACACAATGAAATCATAATTCATATTCCCTTTTTCGA
Organism: Spirosomataceae bacterium; assembly: GCA_046329125.1. Taxonomy (GTDB): domain Bacteria; phylum Bacteroidota; class Bacteroidia; order Cytophagales; family Spirosomataceae; genus Runella. The sequence goes on from JAXLVD010000003.1 coordinate 381,366, forward strand.
CGGTTTTGAGCGTCAGCACGTGCTTCCCTTTGCTTAATTTTTGGGAACCGAAAATCACCTGCTTATTCCAATGATGCCACTGCCGCCAAGCCACGTCGTCTTTGGCGTTATAGGTGGATTGAACCACTACGGGGCCCAACCAACTTTTTCCATCTATGCCAATGGCGATTTTTCCGTCGGCATTGGCGGTGTACATCAGTGTACCTTCATAATAGCCGTCTTCTTTTACCTCCACCGAATAATTGACCCATTCGCCGGGCTCAGTCCAACCTACGTACAGTTGATTCAGCAACGGTTCCACTTCATTGTATGGATTGTCATCAATGCCGCGCGGTTTGGTGTAAGAAATATCTACCCCTTCATTGAAGCGAAAGGTATTGAAATAGGTACCGTCGTTGGGGTTCAGTTTGCCGCTTCCGTTGTTGAGGCTGTCTTTGTCGTGGTAAGCAATACCTTCGCCGCCGCTGTCATACTTCTCACATTCCAACTTGCCCGGAAGCACCTGAAGGCTGTCTTTATAAGGCTTACCTTTATAATTTTTCTGAGCATAAAGCGTGCCTGAAAAAAGAACAATCCCCCAAATTAAAAGTTTTTTAGATGCACTCGCGCAACAAGCTATTAGCATAACAAATAAGCATTTAAGTAAAATTTTCAAGCATTTGAATGGTAACAGTGTTGGTGGAGTCCGACAAATAAAGTCCTTCCTACAGGGGAGGATTTAGGAGGGGTTACTGCTTAATGCCCCGATACGGTACGTTAATGTCGATTTTCCCCTTCCATTTTTTCGGGATTTTCTTGCCCAATTCCCAATGAACGGCGTTGATCACCAACCGCTGAAAGGATTCTACCGCAAAATCTTCGGGGTGGCCCATGGTGGTCATAAACACCTTGCCGCCAAAGCTGTTTTTCCACGTCCACGCAACCGGGTTTTCGATGGCTTTGGGATTGTTGGGGTTGACCGCTTTTCCCATCAACAGCCACGTGGCACCTGCCGCCGGGTAATCGGGTTGCACTTTGTACAACCACGAAGAAACGTGAAAAGAAGGCGCTACGCCCGTCAGAATAGGGTTGGAAGCCGCCGCAGGAATGACAGAAACATCGGTGGTACTTTCGTGGCCGTAATGGGTGTGGTTGGCTTTGCCGCCCCAACCCGGAGGCGCTCCGAAGGCCAATTCTGCAAAGGCATTCCATTTTTCAGATTCGTGTCCTTTGGGAAAATTGAAGGAGTGCGTCGTGGTACGAAAACCGATCATCGGTTTGCCCGAACGCATGTATTTATCAATGTGAGCCAGTTGGTCGGGCGGGAGTTGACGCCAACGCAAAAAGAAAACCGCTAAGTCGGCTTCTTCCAGAGCTTCCAGGCCGGGGATATTTTTTTCGGCGTTTTGGTCGGGATACGATTTCAATACTTTCGTACGGAATCCGTAATTTTTCTCTAATTCGGCTGCCAGCAGCGGAAGCGTTTGCTCGCCGCTGTATTCATGGTCGCCGCATACAAAAACAACGAGCGGCTTTTTGGCTTTGGAAGAAGAGGGGCTTTTTCCGGAAGTGCTTAATTGGAAAAACAACGCGCACAGCGTCAGTAAAAACAGGCGTCTTTGCATAAGTAGCGGAGGAATTAGTAATAGTTTGAAAAGTAAAGAGAAGAACGAATTATACTGATAATTTGGGTTGTTTCTGTATTAAACGAAGCCGGTAAGGTTAAATCAGCGACAGATAAGGCTTTTAAGTAGGTTATTCTTCTATACTATCCTTACCATGAAAAGAGTCCATGTAATTACGGGCCTTCTGCTCCTGACCTTCTTATTGCCTCAATACACCCTCAAACCCAACCTGACCCGCACCGCCGATGTCATTATCTACGGAGGAACAAGCGCGGCGGTCACGGCAGCCGTACAGGTGAAAAAAATGGGTAAAACCGTCATTGTCGTTTCTCCCGATAAGCATCTGGGAGGGCTGTCATCGGGCGGTTTGGGTTTTACTGATACCGGTAACAAAGAGGTCATCGGCGGGCTTTCGCGCGAATTTTATCAGCGTTTGTACCAACATTATCAAAAAGAAGCTTCTTGGAAATGGCAGAAAAAAGAAGAATACGGTAACAAAGGCCAGGGAACGCCGGCGATTGACGGTACGAATCGGACCATGTGGATTTTTGAACCCCACGCGGCCGAGCAGGTATTTGAGGATTTTGTGGAAGAGAATCAATTGACGGTGTATCGTAACGAATGGCTTGACCGTTCGGCCAAAGGAGTGGTGAAAACGGCCGGAAATATCACTTCTTTCAGAACCCTGAGCGGCCATGTGTATCAGGGCAAAATGTTCATTGATGCTACTTACGAAGGCGATTTGATGGCTGCCGCCGGGGTGAGTTACCACGTGGGGCGCGAGGCCAACAGTGTGTACGGAGAAAAATGGAACGGCGTACAAACCGAAGTTTTTCAGCACGGACATTATTTTAAAAAACCGGTAAGTCCGTACAAAATACCCGGTGACCCCAAAAGCGGCCTTTTGCCGGAAATATCGGCTGAAGAACCGGGCGAAAAAGGCTCCGGCGATAAAAAAATACAGGCCTATTGTTTCCGCATGTGCCTAAGCAACCATCCGGATAATCGAATTCCGTTTCCGAAACCGGCGGGCTATAACCCGGCTCGGTACGAATTGGTAACGCGGGTATTTGCTACCGGTTGGCGGGAGACGTTTGACAAATACGACCCTATTCCTAACCGAAAGACCGACACCAACAACCACGGCCCCTTCAGTACCGATTACATCGGCAAAAACTACGACTACCCGGAAGCGTCGTATGAGCGTCGGAAACAAATCATCAAAGACCATGAGTTGTACCAAAAAGGCCTGATGTATTTTTTACAGAACGACCCGAGTATCCCGGCCGATGTTCATGAGAAAATGGCACAATGGGGACTGCCTAAAGATGAATTTACCGATAACAACAACTGGCCGCATCAGTTGTACATCCGTGAGGCGCGTCGCATGAAAGGCGAATTTGTGATGACCGAAGCTGATGCCTTGGGAAAGACCAAAGTGCCTAACTCGGTAGGAATGGGTTCTTATTCGTTGGACTCACATAATGCACAACGTTATGTCAAAAGGGACGGTTTTGTACAAAACGAAGGCGATATCGGGGTACATCCCGATAAACCTTATTCCATTGCCTACGGAGCTATTTTGCCTAAAGAAAACGAGTGTAAAAATTTATTGGTACCGGTCTGTGTCTCCGGTTCACACATTGCCTATGGCTCTATCCGAATGGAACCGGTTTTTATGATTTTGGGGCAATCGGCGGCGGCAGCGGCGGTGTTGTCCATTGACAATAAAGTAACACCTCAAAAATTGCCTTACGAAAAACTTCAGGCTGTCCTTTTGAAAGAAAAGCAACGCTTGGAGTTATAAGGCCGGTTGCCTTCAAAAGCATTCTCACCCAAAAGAGCAATGATGATCATGTAGTTTTAGGATAAAAAAAGGGTTATCCGAATAAGGTTACAGCGCATTAACCTCTTGTTCTGATAAACCTGTTGAGGCTGAAATAATGGAAAGCGAAACGCCCAATTTTTTTAATTGAGCGGCAATTTTATTGCGCTCATCGGTTTCGGCGGTTTTCACAACTTCTTTTACTTCAATATAAGTCAATAAGCTTGCTTGATAAAGCTCGTATTGTTCTGATGTCATCTTGGCTAATTCGGCTACGGAAAAGGCTTTTTCAAAAATGGGCTCCTTCAAAATTTGAGGTATTTCATCAAAACTTTCTAATTTTTTCAGTAAATATATCCACTTATCAAAGTGACTTTCCAATTCATGTTCCCCTTTCGTAAAAAGAGGCATTTGAATAAATTTAAAATTCAATTTGTCATAAAATACATCGCCGTCTTGGTCTTTCAGCTTTACAGAACGCAAAAATTTCTGTTTTTCCTCTTGCTCGTCATATTGGAAATCCAAAATGGCGATCATATAAATGGGGGTAAGTTTAAAATCCCACTCTCCGCGCTTGGCCTGTTCGCGAATCGGAAAGGTGGCGTAAAACAAAGACCTGTCTTTGAAAAAGTTAATCTTGGCTTTTTGCATTTCTACAATAAACTTTTCGCCGTTTTTGGCTTGGCAATAAATGTCAAAAATGGCTTTTCGCTCGTGTGATAAATCGCCAAGGCCCTCTGAATTTCGAAATGCCAATTCCGCAATCTGATGATAGTCGGGGAGAAGCTGATTTAAGAAATCAATCAGTAGATCTTTGTTGGCTTCTTCGCCAAACAGTTTCTTAAAACCAAAATCTGTGTAGGGATTGATGTATTTTGACATTTTTTGACCCGTTTAATTACAAATGTAACACAGTCTTACAAAAAATGCCGAATCTCGTTTTTGAACGAAAAGTCGGACATAGAGTTTTGAAAAGAAGCCGTTAGAGACAAACGTACTTGCTTGGCTCCAACGGCTTTATAAATTTCCGAAAATCTTAATTTGTTTCTATTGCCCGACAGTCAGTCCTTCCGGGCTGTCTAACTTAGCGATGAGGCCCCAACCGCAGAAATTGTTGGCGACTCCGATCAATAATTCATTGGCTCCGGCAGTGAGTGGTAACGAAAAAGAGGAGTTTTGAGGAGTACATTGACCGGTTTGATCTTTGCCGGCGGATTGACCGTACGGAGTTTTGTCCGCCGAAAGTAAACGTCCGTTGAGAAATACCCATACCTCATCGCTGAGTCCCAATTCTATTTTGCGTTTTAAAGCCGTTGCCGTGTTGATAGTTACTTTCAGCCACGCAAAACGCCGCGTATCGCTTTCGCCGAAGGGGCGGGTCAGGTTCACCAAGCCGCGACGCTCAGCCTCAATGGTTTCCCAAACGGTTTGGGCATTGGGCAAAAAATCAGCGCTGAACGCAACATTTTCGGGCGTGTGGAAAGCCGCACTTACCTGCCAATGACGCAAGTAACGCGGATCGCCCGTGGTAGGGTCAATGCCCGGCTGAGGTGATAAATGTTCCACTTCTTTGGGTGTAACGGTGAGACGGGCAATAAGTGCCTGCCCGCCGAATGCGATTCGCCCTTGAGTCGTTTCGCCTTCCAACTGCATAACTTCCAACACCAAGGCATGATTGACATACGCTCGCATTTGTGCTCCTGATACTACCACTTTTACGTGGGTCCAGGTATCGCGTTTAAAATCGGCTTTGCCCTGAAAATGAGGCAATATATCACTAAGGCTGACTCCGGAGACGGAGGGCGCGTATTGAACGGCGACGCCTGCTGCGGGATGACCGGCCCGGGCGGTTCGGAGGGAAAAGCACTCATTCATTTTAGAGCCGTTCCAACGAAAATAAACGGAAACCGAAGACGGGTCAGGCAGTTGGGTATCAAATTCAAGCGTGAAATCAGAAAAGACAAAATCATGTAAGACAACAGAACCGGCATCGGGTAAAATTTTCATGGCTGCAACGCCTTCATGCTGCTTAAATTCAACTTTTTGCGGTTGAAACTGCCATAGTTCGGGGGTCAGTGCAATGGCCAACTTTTGGGAGTTTTGCCCAAAGAGCATCAACGGTGCAAACAACAGGCTGAAAAAGAAAAAAGGAATACTTTGATTGATGAAAAAAATGGCTGTATGTTTCATTGACTTATTTGACGTTAAAATCGACCTCCATATTCTCCCACCTAATACTCACGTTTCCTTTAGAAGAAATGTCGTAAACCAATTTCTCGTTGAATTTGGACGACTTTTCAGGCTTTACACTGACGCGTAAGGCATCCTGTTTTTCGTCGTACTTAAACGCGCCCCATTGCGCGGCTACTTTATTGAAAATAAGGGTCCACTCGCGTTCGTTCGGAAGGGTGAAGAAACTGTACTTGCCCGCAGGCAAAGCCATTCCTTCGATTTTTACGTCTTTGTCTGTCTCAAACGTAGTGGCTTCGTTGGCACCGGTACGCCATACCTGACCATAAGGCACTAACTCACCCCACACTTTGCGACCTTTTACCGAGGGTTGTCCGTAATGGATACTGACGGTTGTTCCCCCTATTTTTTGAGTTACCTGTGCGGGCGGACTGGGGCGTGCCGCTTTGTCTTGCGCATCGGCTTGGAAGCCGAAAAAATAAAGGGCAGAAACGGCCAACAAACACAGGGATTTTTTTGCATACTTTTGCATAGCTGATAATGAATTTGGATGTTTTGAAAAATGAACTGTCTCAAAATTCTGAAACAAAAAACGCATTCCCTATTCAAATTGATTCAAGTTCGTACAAGTTGATTCAAGTCGGTAAATTATTGATTATCAAAGCCATGATTGTTGAAGAAAAAGACCTCGCACTAACCCGATGTCGGGTACTGATAGAGAAAAAACTGCAATGGGGCAGCAGTAACGACTGGTCGACGCAGGACTTTGAACGCCTCAGCGAGCAGATTGCCGACCAAACGGGCGTGACCCTGAGTGCCACGACGCTCAAGCGCGTATGGGGCAAAGTAAAATACGATTCGGTTCCTACCCAAACCACGCTGAATGCCTTAGCTCAGTTTTTAGGTTATGCCAATTGGCGGCTTTTTTGCGTGGCCGAAACCCACGTTAACGGCAATGGGAACGGCCAACCGGCTGAGTCGGTATCCGTCCCTGTATCCGATATTTCCGTTAAAAAATCGTGGCCGCACCGTCGTTTATTTACCATCGGATTGGCGGTAGCAATGGCCGTGACGGCGGTTACTTTTTTGTTTCTCAATTATACCAATGCTCCTATTGACGCTTCACAAGTACAATTCCGAAGTAAAAAAGTGACGGAGGGCTTACCGAATTCGGTGGTATTTGATTACAGCATCGGTACTATTAACGCCGACAGCCTAACGATTCAGCAATCGTGGGACCCGCGTCGTCGGGAGCGGATCAATGCCCGGAAAGGGCAACACACTTCTATTTATTATTACCCCGGTTATTTTCGGGCCAAATTGTTGGTAGGTGACCAAATCATGAAGGAACACGATATCTTTATTAAAACCCAAGGCTGGAAGGGTATCATTGAGACATCGCCTATACCGACCTACCTGAGCAAGGAAGAAATAGCGTTGTCGGGAAATAAAATGAATCTTACTACCGAAACCTTACGCCAAAAAACGGGTAAATCGGTTTTCAATGACATCTTAACTCATTTTTATCAGGTCAAGGAGTTTAACCTCCGGGCCGATGACTTTACCTTTGAAACGATTCTTCAAAATACTTCGACAAAAGAAGAAGCGGTTTGCCAAAAAGTAAGAATCAAAATCCTGACCTCCGAGAGTGCTATCGGGTTGCCTCTTTGCTCAAAAGGCTGTATCTCCGACGCTTCTGTTTTTATCGGCGGTACCAACATCAGCGGCAAAGACCGCGATCTGTCCGCCTTTGGCTGTGATTTTTCAATCCCTCAGCGGTTGAAGTGCCGTATGAAAAACAAAGTATTGACCGTTTTCTTAAATGATAAGTCCATTTTTACAGCTCCGGCAGCGGCCGATTTGGGAAAAATAGTGGGAATTTGTATCAGTTTTGAGGGGACCGGAAGAATAGAAAAAGCGGAGTTTTTGTAACAAGTTGCAGAAGTAATTCGCATAGATGTTTGCGGCTTTTCAGCGGTAAGACGTCTTGAAAAAACACCTATTGAAAGTAGATTTCGGGCAAAAATGGGTTTTAAAACTACGATAAAACCGATTAACATTTCGAATGATTCAAATTAACCCCACCCTTACGCCTTCTGACTTATCGGCTAAACTTCAACGATTTTGGGAGCTTTCGGCTCAGAAAATCCGTTTGATCGAACAACACTACGACGTTTCCAAAGGCTCTCCCGTTTTTACTGTCCAAGGAAAATACAGCACGCGCGGCTGGACCGAGTGGACGCAGGGTTTTCAATTCGGCTCGGCCATTTTGCAATTTGATGCTACCCGCGAAACCGATTTTTTGGAATACGGTCGAAAAAATACGCTCACGGTCATGGCTCCGCACGTGAGCCACATCGGTGTACACGACCACGGGTTTAACAACGTCAGCACCTACGGAAATTTGCTGCGGCTGATGCACGAAGGCAAAGTTGCCTTCAATGAGTGGGAGAAGAATTTCTACGAATTGGCCCTGAAGATATCGGGTGCCGTGCAGGCAAGCCGCTGGACGACTATTAGAAACCGCGACGGCGGACCGGGCGGATTCATTCACTCCTTCAACGGCCCGCATTCGTTATTTGTCGATACCATTCGTTCGTGCCGGGCTTTGGTAGTAAGCCATCAGTTAGGACACGTTTTTCAGGGCGAAGGAGACGTAAGGATCAATTTGCTCGAACGCGCTTTACTCCACATCCAAGCCACCGCCGACTTTTCGGTATTTTACGGCGAAGGCCGCGACTCGTATGATGTTTGGGGACGTACTGCCCACGAGAGTATCTTCAATACCAAAGACGGAAATTTCCGTTGTCCTAATTCGCAGCAGGGCTATACCGGATTCAGTACCTGGACACGCGGTTTGGCGTGGGCCATGTGCGGCTTCCCCGAACAATTGGAAGCCTTGGAAAGCATCGCCGATAGCGAGTTGGTGCCTTTCGGTGGCCGCGAGGCGGTAGAAGCTATGATGCTCAAAGCAGCCCGTGCTACCTGTGATTTCTACCTCGAACATACACCCGTCAACGGAGTGCCGTATTGGGATACCGGCGCGCCAAACCTGCATAAACTCGGTGACTATCTGAGTAAACCGGCCGATCCATTCAACGATTTTGAACCCGTTGACAGCTCTGCGGCAGCCATCGGTGCTCAAGGATTGCTGCGTTTGGGTAAATACTTAATGGATAGAGAAAAAAGCTCCCCTCTTCCTGAAAGGAGAGGGGTTGGGGGTGAGGCTTATTGGCAAGCCGGATTGACCGTTTTAGATACTCTGTTAGAAGAACCCTATTTGAGTACTGACCCGAATCATCAGGGATTGCTGCTGCATTCCATTTATCACCAACCCAACGGCTGGGATTACGTACCTGAAGGCAGTAAAATTGCGTATGGCGAATCAAGTATGTGGGGCGATTATCACATCCGCGAAGCGGCGTTGTATGTGCAGCGAATCATCAATAAAGAGCCTTATTACGCATTTTTAAATTGTGTTAAGTAAAAGAGAATAAATAGGTTGAGTCTGGCCAAAGGCCTGACTTGTAAAAAAGCAAACCTACGTTTTAAAAACCAAATAACAGATAATAACAGCTCGTCCGGATTTATAATCCGGACGTCTCTTGAAGCGGATTTGCAACCGCTATACCTCAAAACCGTAAACCGAAATGTCTACCAAATACAAACCGAAGTATACCCGAGTCGCGCAGCTTAAAACAGCGGCAGATCTAAAAAAACATCTGGAAACCAATGCGATTGATCTGCCGTTTGATGAAGCCTTGTTGCCCCCCTCCGAAAGCCCGTTCAATACTCCGATTGCGTTAAAATCAGGCAAGACCATCGGAAACAGTCTTTGCATTTTACCCATGGAGGGCTGGGATGGTACGTTGGACGGAAAACCCTCGGAAGCCACTAAAAACCGTTGGGTGAAATTTGCCGTCAGCGGAGCTAAACTGCTGTTTGGCTGCGAAGCTGTAGCCGTATGCCACGCAGGAAAAGCCAACCCTAATCAATTGGTGATCAACGAAGAAAATTTTGAAGAGTTTGTCAACCTTCGTCAATTGATTTTGGAGAAACACACCGAGAAATTCGGCACTACTGACGGTTTGGTTATTGGCCTGCAATTGACCCATTCGGGGCGGTTTTGCAAACCCAACAGTCATAAGAAGTTTGAATCAAAGATTTTGTATGCGCACCCGTTTCTGAATCAAAAGTTCGGGATGGAGGCCGATTATCCCGTGCTGACCGACGAAGAAATTGATGAAATCATTGAATTGTACGTGAAAGCGGCCGTTTTGGCACAGAAAGCAGGCTTTGATTTTGTCGATATAAAGCATTGTCATGGGTATTTGGGGCACGAATTTTTGAGTGCCGTAGATCGTCCGGGCAAATACGGAGGGAGTTTAGAGAACCGTACCCGGTATTTGCGCAACATTGTCGCCGGCATTAAAGAAGCGGCTCCCGGTCTGGAAATGGGTATTCGTTTAAGTGCTTTTGACTTTTTACCGTTCAAGAAAGGTCTGAATGAACAGGGGGAACCCGAAAAAGCCAAGACCTATCCTTACGCTTTCGGAGGACGGGAAGACGGTCTCGGAATTGATCTGGAAGAGCCTAAAGCTTTTTTGCAATTGGCTCAAAGTCTTGGTATTCAACTAATTTGCATTACGGGAGGAAGTCCTTACTATAATCCGCATTTGATGCGCCCTGCCTTGTTCCCGCCTTCTGATGGCTACCAACCGCCCGAAGAACCGTTTAATGGCGTAAAACGTCAAATCGACGTAACGGCCGAGTTAAAAAAGGATTTTCCGGAATTGGTCATTATTGGTTCGGGCTATTCGTATTTGCAGGAATGGCTGCCCAATGTTGCTCAATACGTATTGCGTACCGGTATGGCCGACAGCGTAGGATTCGGGCGCATGGTATTGTCGTATCCTACCATGCCCGACGACATGGCCAACGGCCGCACCATGACCCGCAATCTGATTTGTCGTACTTTCTCTGATTGTACCACCGCGCCCCGAAACGGAATTGTCTCCGGTTGCTATCCCTTAGACCCGTACTACAAAAAAAGCGCCGAAGCAGAGGAGTTGAAGGCGATTAAAGAGAGTTTGTAGGGTTGTTAGGTTTCAGCGTTAACAGTTTGATCGGTTAATAAAAATAATCATTCCCCCATTGGGGGTTAGGGGGCTATGAAAAAAACAGCATTTGTGACCGGCGGCAGTCGCGGAATTGGTTTGGGAATCGCCGAACATTTGGCCAAAAAAGGCTTTGATTTGGCCATCAACGGTGTGCGCGATGAAGCTTCCGCAGAACCGGCATTAGCGTATTTGCGCGCTTTAGGGGCCGAAGTGATTTATTGTCAAGGGGATATAGCATCCGGAGAGGCACGGGTCGCGATGTTGGAAAAAATCAAAGCACACTTCGGACGTTTAAACGTATTGGTCAACAATGCCGGTGTAGCCCCTAAAGTACGCGCCGATATTTTGGAAGCTACCGAAGAAAGTTTTGATTACGTAGTCAATACCAATCTAAAAGGCACCTACTTCCTGACCCAAGCCGCCGCCAATTGGATGATTCAGCAAAAAGCGGATAAGGCTGATTTTGAAGGCTGTATCATTACCATTTCCTCCATTTCGGCAACGGTAGCCTCCGTCAATCGCGGGGAGTATTGCGTGGCCAAAGCAGGACTGAGCATGACCACGCAATTGTTTGCCGCTCGTTTGGGCGAATTCGGTATCCCTGTCTACGAAGTGCGCCCGGGTGTGATCAAAACCGACATGACGGCGGGCGTCACTGATAAATACGACAAACTCATCGCCGGGGGCCTCACCGTTCAACCCCGTTGGGGCTTTCCCGACGATGTCGGCAAAGCCGTAGCGGCCATTGCCGAAGGTGCCTTTCCGTATTCGACGGGGCAGGTGTTTATGGTTGATGGGGGCCTGACCTTGGCGCGGCTGTAATGGTTTGGAAAAATCATCCGATTAAAATATGGGATTTGGGAGCTGTATCACAAGTATTTCCGGTACGGAATAGCCTTACTATGGATAGTTTGGGTAATAGTTGCAAACATTAGACAAACCGTTATTAAACCCCCTTTTTTACAATGAAACCTATTCCTTATTCCCGCCGGAAGTTTCTGAAAACAGCGGCTGCCGGTACGGCTGCTTTGGGAATTCCCACCATTATTCCCGCCCATGCTTTCGGGGCCAATGACCGTATTCGAGTAGCAGTAATCGGCATCAACGGGCGCGGTAAAGACCATATCTCCGGTTTTTCAAAACAGGAAAATGTAGAAGTGGCTACGCTTTGTGATGTAGATAATGTGGTACTTCAGGAAAGAGCCGCTGATTTTGAGAAAAAATACAGCAAGAAAGTAAAGACAGAGCAAGATCTTCGCAAAGTGTACGATGACAAAGACATTGATGCGGTGAGCATTGCTACGCCCAACCATTGGCATGCTTTGGCGGCCATTTGGGCCTGTCAGGCCGGAAAAGACGTATATGTGGAGAAACCGGCCTGTCATAATATTTACGAAGGCCGTAAGTTGGTAGAAGCGGCGACTACTCACAATCGTATCGTGCAGCACGGGGTGCAGTTGCGGAGTTCGGTTGCGATTCAGGAAGCGATCAAACACTTGCGCGAGGGCCTGATCGGCAATGTGTATATGGCCCGGGCATTGATCTACAAATGGCGTCCGGATATCGGAAATCAGGGTACCTCTCCCGTTCCGGCCGGATTGGATTGGAATTTGTGGCAAGGACCGGCGCAAGCACGCGAATTCAGCAAAAATTACGTTCACTACAATTGGCACTGGTTTTGGGAATACGGCAACGGTGACATCGGCAATCAGGGGATTCACGAAACCGACCTCGCTTTGTGGGGGTTGGATGTAGGGCTTCCCGAAGAAATTACCTCTACGGGCGGTAAGTTTTTGTGGAATGACTGCAAAGAAACGCCCGAAACGCTCAGTTCGACCTATATTTACCCCAAGCAGAAAAAAATCATTGAGGTAGAAGTACGCCCTTGGATGACCAATAAAGAAGACGGTGTAGAAGTCGGCAACCTTTTTTACGGCGATAAAGGCTATATGGTAATCAACGGCTACAACGACTATAAAACCTTTTTAGGAAAAGAACGTACTCCCGGCCCTGCTCGCAATGCCGGCGGCGATCACTATAAAAACTTCATAGAGGCAGTACGCGCCCATGATAAAAAACTTCTGAACGGTCCGGTCGAAACGGCGCATTTGGCGGCTTCGTTGGCGCATTTAGGCAATATTTCGTACCGTTTGGGTCGTACGCTCAAATTTGATCCGCAAAAAGAAGTATTTGTGGGAGACAAAGAAGCCAACTCCATGCTTACCCGCAAATACAGAGCGCCTTTTGTTGTGCCTGATAAAGTATAATTTGATTCTTTTACCCATCGCATCTCCTGTAGCCATAGAGGGAAAATTCTCCTCTGTGGCTACATTTTTAATGGTTAATCACAACACTCATGACCCAAAAATCTACCTTCAAAACTCTCCTTCAACTCCCCGTTTTAGTAGCGGCTTTAGGCTACTTGGTGGATATGTACGATTTATTTTTATTCAGCGTAGTACGCGTCCCCAGCCTCAAAGCTTTGGGGGTAACGGGAGAACAACTTTTGCCCGAAGGTGTTTTTCTGCTTAATATGCAGTTGGCCGGCCTGTTGCTCGGCGGGGTACTTTGGGGAGTATTGGGAGATAAAAAGGGGCGTCTGTCCGTACTTTTCGGTTCTATATTATTGTATTCTTTGGCCAATATTGCCAATGGTTGGGTCACCGACTTATCGCAATATGCGGTTTTACGGTTTATTGCAGGCATTGGTCTGGCCGGAGAGTTAGGGGCGGGAATCACCTTAGTGGCCGAAATTTTACCCAAACAATTACGGGGCTACGGCTCCGTTTTGGTGGCCACTATGGGAGTTCTGGGAGGAGTTTTGGCCTATTTTGTAGCCGATTTGTTTGAGTGGCGGGTGTCGTATTACGTTGGCGGCGGCATGGGCCTGTTGTTGTTGGTATTGCGGGTCAATGTATTTGAATCCGGGCTTTTTGTTCAATTAAAAGACAAAAAAGTAAAAAGGGGAAATATAGGAATGCTTTTCACCGCCGGCCGTCTTAAGAAATACCTAATGGCCATTTTGGTAGGGGTACCCTTGTGGTTTGTGGTAGGGATTCTGATTACGTTTTCGCCGGAGTTCGGCTTGAGTCGTGGTTTGGCAGAGCCTGTGATTGCCGGCAAAGCCGTCATGTTAGCTTTTTCGGGGCAAGCCGTGGGCGACATTGTCAGCGGCGTGTTGAGTCAGCGGCTTCAAAGCCGAAAAAAGGCCATCGGTATCTTTATTCTGATGTCTTTTACCCTGATGGTGGTGTATTTGCTGGCCCCTATCACGACCAATACTCAGTTTTACATGATGTGTGCCTGCCTCGGTTTTTGCAACGGTTATTGGACGTTGTTTATCATCTTGGCGGCCGAGCTTTTCGGTACCAACCTGAGAGCTACCGTAGCTACTTCCGTTCCTAATTTTGTACGCGGGGCCACTATTCCGTTAGGAGCCATTTTTGTGTATCTGAAGCCTTCCTTAGGTGTTACCTACGGAGCCTTGGTCATCGGAACCACCGTGGTGCTTATCTCCCTGATTGCCCTGTACTACTTAGATGAAACCTTTACAAAGGACATGAATTATGAAGAGTAGGGGCAAGGCTTGCTACTGCCCGATTTTGCTTATGCCTGACCGGCAGAAGTAGATTCCCCCCAAAAAAGTCTTCGTACCATTGAAGTTCAACCAACCGTTAAACACAATGAAGAAACAAACACTCTCTGTATTTTTTATAGCCTTACTAAGTCTGTTCGCCACAGCCAATGCGCAGAAATTCAGCAAATCGTTGAAAGATACCCCGGGCGCGGTTTCCTATACATTTCGCAATGAATTTTCTAAAGACGTACCCGGTACGCTCGATAAAGTCAAAGCGATGGGCATTACCAATATCGAATTCTCTAACTTATTCGGTAAAACAGCGGCTGAACTTCGCGCCTTACTCGACGAACGCGGGATGCGTTGCAGCAGTTTGGGGGTGGGCTTTGCCGACGTGAATGATAAGTTGGAAACCGTCGTACAGAATGCCAAAACCTTAGGAGTCGAATTTGTACGGATCGGGTCAGTGCCTCACAAAGGCCCCATGGATTTGGCATTGGCTCAGAAAACGGTCGAAGACTTCAACCGCTTCGGCCAAAAACTGAAAGATAACGGCCTGACTTTTTGTTATCACAACCACGGTTTTGAATTTGAGCCTTACGAAGGGGCTACTTATTTTGACTACATTGTGAAAAATACGAATCCGGAGCAGGTATTTTTTGAAATGGATGTGGTTTGGATGCATTTGCCGGGCCAAGACCCCGTAGCTATGTTGAAGAAATATCCTAAACGCTTCAAACTGATTCACCTGAAAGACCTGAAAATAGGAGTTCCTCCCAGCAAAGCCGGAAGCACGCCTAACGAAAACTGTGTCGTATTGGGAACAGGGCAAATCAATTATCCTGAAATTTTAAAGGCGGCTAAAAAAAGTGCCATCAAATACTTCTATATCGAAGATGAAAATTTAAACGCGATGCAACAAGTACCTCAGAGTTTAGCGTATTTAAAGACACTGTAGGGTTATTGCTTCCTTTTCGTCAGATTTTATTACCTTACTGAAAAATTATATAAAATTTTCGGTAAGGTTTTATCGTTTTTAGGTAGCAAGATGCTTCTCTACAGCCTATTTTGAAAAATCCGGAGCAAGACTACAGCGTTTTAAACGGAAACTGCGTCTTTACAAATAATTATGGTAAGAATAGGCACAAGATTTGAGGTAGGAGGAGACAAATGAAACCAATGAGAAACAAACTGCACATATTCCTTTCGTTAGTTGGAGGTTGGATGCTGTTTATGTTGGCCCCGGGCGCGGCAAGGGGACAAGGAGTACCCTTTGACGTAAAAGGGAAATTGTGTATTCCCGATCAGGAATGTAAAGGCGATTCAACGGCATTTGCGGATACCTTGAAGACCGCAACGGCTTGGCTTTGGGATTTCGGCGATCCGGGTACCGGTGCGGCCAATACCTCTGCGAAACAAAATCCGAAACATATTTACCAAACGCCCGGCCCCTATACCGTCACCCTGACCCGGACCGTAAACGGAATTCAGGAAACGGTCACTAAAATGATTACGATCGGGGTCCCGCCGCCGCAGTTTCAGAATTGGCGGCGCGATACGATGATCTGTAAGGAAGATTTAGGAAAGTTGATCTTGAATCCTTACCCTTCCGGCGGGCCGAACGGAGCCAAATACATGTGGTTTCCCAAAGGCGATACGACGCAGACCTTGCGCGTGGACAGTTCAGGCTGCTATTCGGTAGAAGTAACCAATGCGGAAGGCTGTACATACGAAGACCGCATCAATGTAAAGGTATGTTTGGAACCCAGCAGCCAAGAGGGGGCGAAGTGGTTTTTCGGGAACAATGCGGGTCTCGACTTTGCCGGAGGAAGCCCGCAACCCATCACCGACGGGCAAATCAAAACCCCCGAAGGGACCTCTTCGATTTCCAACTCCAAAGGGCAATTGCTGTTTTATACTGACGGGATAAAGATCTATGATAAAAACGGGGCAGTCATGCCGGCTAAGGATAAAGATACGACCTCCTTGGCCGGGAGCCCTAATTCTACCCAATCCGCGCTGATTGTGCCGCAACCCACCTGTCGGGGATGCGAGTATCTCTACTATGTGTTTACTACTTCTGAGATCAACGGCAAAAAACTGTTCAGTTATAGTGTGGTAGATATGCGACGCAACGGCGGAAAAGGGGAGATAGTGGAAAAAAACATTCTTTTGAACAACAACACCACAGAACGTATCGCCTCGGTTCGTAATGACCGTGACTCTACTTACTGGGTCGTTACGCACGATTACAAAAGCAACGTATTTCGCATTTATCACGCCACCAAAAATGGCTTACAAGAGTCCGGAGTGTATCCGTTAGGGGCTGTACAGGATACTGCTTCGAAGGGGGAAGGGTACATGAAGTTTTCCACGGCCGACAGCACGGGCGCGCGGCGGTTGGCGGTGGTAGTACCCGGGCCGCCGCGCAATTTGGTAGAGATCTACAATTTTAACGATTCGACCGGAACGCTTTCCGGCCCGATCAGAGTGGATTTGGGCCCGGCTCCGCCCAAGGCCTACGGGGTAGAATTTTCACCCGACGGTACGAAAATGTACGTATCGCTCCAAAAAGGATCGGGCTCTGCCGATACCACTTTGTCCAAGCTTTGGCAGTTTGATATCAGCTTGGGCGACTCAGCTCGTATTGCCGATTCTAAGATTCTGATAGACAGTTCGGCCACTAAAGTGTACGGAGCGTTGCAGATCGGTTCTGACGGACGTATTTATTTGGCCATTAAAGACAGTCAATACTTAGGCGTCATCAATGACCCTGACGAAGATTCGCAGGAGGAAGTGATGTTTGTGCAAAATGGGATATTCCTGGGCGGAAAATTCAGCCAATTGGGTTTGCCCAACTTTGTGCAAAACTTCACAGAGCCTTCTACGGGACCCGGTTTTACGTATGCCGATACCTGTTCTAACCAAGCCACTAATTTTCAGGCGTCGCCCTTGTGTGACCCGATCAAAGACACCTATACATGGAATTTTGGGGATGGGTCTGCCCCTATGTCAGGACAAAATCAGCAGGTACAGCATACCTATCGTATGCCGGGTACCTACACGGTAAGTTTGACCCTGCGAAACCGATGTAAAGACACGACTATCACTCAGCGCCTTACCATCATTGCAACGCCCGATCCCATCAAACTGAGATCTCCGATTGATACCTGTGTCAACCGATTGGTGCTGGATGCCGGAGTACAGGCCGAACAATATCTGTGGATCAGGAATGGTGTGCCTATAAG
Organism: Spirosomataceae bacterium; assembly: GCA_046329125.1. Lineage (GTDB taxonomy): Bacteria > Bacteroidota > Bacteroidia > Cytophagales > Spirosomataceae > Runella. The sequence continues at coordinate 398,930 of JAXLVD010000003.1, forward strand.
TCGAGAGAAAACAATTACCCTACGCCCCAACGGAGGTTCGGGGCGATATGATGTATTTGCGGCTAACGGTATTGAAGGGCAATGCTTTGTAAGAGCTACGACGCAAATTACCATGCGACAACCGCCTGCGTATTCGTTGGGCCCCGATACAAGTTTGTGTGTTGGAGGAGGCTCCGTCGTGCTGAATGCCAAACCAACACCCACCAATTGGAATAAATTTCAGTGGAGTACGGGCGAAACAACGCAATTGATTACCGTCAGAACCCCGGGTATCTACTCGGTTCAAGTCACTATCAATACCGGTACACCCCAAGCTTGTGTCAATGAAGATACCATCGCTGTTCGTGCCTTACCTAAGGCGCGCATGCAGGCAGTGTTAACTCCGCCTACCGGTTGTACTACCCGCGACGGGCGTATTGTTATCGGAAGCGTGGCTCCGCCCGGAAATTACAGTTACAGTTGGTTTGGGGCGGGCGATGTCCCCTTACCGTCCGTCGGAAATACGTTGGCTAATCTGGGTGAAGGTACTTATAAAGTGCGTTTGACGGGCAATTCGGCCGTGTGTGCGACGGATTCTTCCTTTAACTTGAGAGTGGTCAAGAACTTACGCTTGCAACCGACGATCGTAGATGCCCGTTGTACTTTGCCGAGTTCGGGAGCTATCAATCTTAATACGTTGGCGGGTACCCCTACCCGTTATGTTTGGACCAATGCCGGCGGAGTGGGTATCGGAAATAATGCCCCTCTATTGAACAACCTGCTTCCGGGCAAATACAATGTGAAAGTAACCGATGCCGGCGGTTGTGATACGACGTTGCGGGACATTACCGTGGGGATTATTCCCGAAAAATTCCTCAGCCTCGGGCCCGACCGTAAAAAGTGTATTGGTGATACCGCTTTGCTGATTCCTACTTTGCCTGCTTTGGCCGGAAACCGCTATAAATGGAGTACCGGCGATACCACCAATCGTATCAGCGTAAGTCGAGCGGGCACTTATACGTTGACCGTAACGAACAGTGTGACAGGTTGTACCGATACTGATGATTTTGTGTATTCGTTGGCACCGCGGCCTACTTATGAGTTAACCGAAGAGGTCGGGCTGTGTGATATTGATGTCGGTGCAACGGCCACCCTGATCATTCGCCCTACATCGTCTAATTTGTCCTTTTTCTGGCTTTCTCCTTTGGAAGTGAGCACACCGCGTGTATCAGTCAACCGAATTGGTACTTACCTTGTGCGTATTTCTAATCCGGAAGGGTGCGTATTGATAGATACGGCTCGCGTTGTGGTGCGCTGTGAGCCGAGAATTTACATTCCGGACGCGTTTTCTCCCAATGGCGACGGTCGAAACGATGTTTTGGATGTCTATGGCGATCACCTTTCTGATTTTGAATTGAAAATATTCAACCGTTGGGGTGAGGTGATTTTTTACACCACCGATATGAATCAAAAGTGGGATGGCACCTATCGCGGAACAAGCTATCCGCCTATGAGTTATCCGTATGTGGTTTCCTTCAAATCGAAGTTTTTTCCTGACCGACCGAGGGTTTCACAGCGCGGTGCCATACTGCTGATTCGGTGATTTTTGCCTATATTTGCCTTCATGCGTCAAGATTATTTAACAGGAACGAAAGAACCGCTTTCTCCCATGGAGAAAGAGATTGACCGGGCCCTGCGCCCGCTCTCTTTCGGCGACTTTGCCGGACAAGACAAAATTCTCGAAAACATTCGGGTTTTTGTCACAGCGGCTAAACAGCGCGGCGAAGCACTGGATCATGTGTTATTGCACGGCCCTCCGGGTTTGGGCAAAACGACTCTTTCCAATATTATTGCCAACGAATTGGGTTCTTCTATGAAGACTTCCTCCGGGCCGGTGTTGGACAAACCCAGCGATTTGGCCGGATTATTGACCAATCTTCAACCCAATGATGTGCTGTTTATTGACGAGATTCACCGCTTGAATCCCATCGTGGAAGAGTACTTGTACTCGGCCATGGAAGACTACAAAATCGATATCATGTTGGATTCGGGTCCTAACGCCCGCAGTATTCAGATCTCGCTGAATCCCTTTACCCTGATTGGGGCTACGACACGCGCCGGTTTACTTACTTCGCCTTTACGTGCTCGATTCGGTATCAATTGCCGCTTAGAATATTATGATGCCAATTTGTTGTCTTCTATCGTAAAACGATCGTCAGGTATTTTGGGGGCACCTATCGACGACGACGGTGCCTACGAAATTGCCCGTCGCAGTCGCGGGACTCCGCGTATTGCAAACAATCTGTTACGCCGTACCCGTGATTTTGCCCAAGTGAAAGGCAGCGGGCGGATTACCGCAGAGATCGCTGAAATTGCGTTGAAAGCGCTGGATGTTGATCAGCATGGTTTGGATGAGATGGATATTCGTATCCTGAGTACGATCATTGAAAAATTCAAAGGCGGACCCGTAGGGCTTTCGACCATTGCCACCGCCTGCGGTGACGAAGCCGAAACGATCGAAGAAGTGTATGAACCGTTTCTGATTCAGGAGGGGTTTATCAAACGCACGTCACGCGGCCGGGAGGCTACCGAAAAAGCGTATCGTCATTTAGGCATAGTGCCTAAGTTCCGAACGGGAGATTTGTTTGAGTAGGTTTTTTTAAGAAAAATTTGGCAAATCTTTGAAAAATCACGACCTTTGCGCCTCATTCTGAAAAATAACAATTGTCATGGCCAGAGTTTGTGAAATTACGGGCAAAAGAACACGGGTTGGTAATAACGTATCGCACGCTAACAATAAAACCAAACGTAAGTTCTATCCTAACTTGCAGACAAAGAAGTTTTTTGTACCTTCTTTGAATGAGTGGGTGGAAATCAAATTGGCTACTTCGGCTCTTCGCACTATCAATAAAAAAGGCATTGAAGCCGTTTTGAAAGAAGCAGGTGCATTGTAAGATACCAATCTTTTGCAAAACACATTGAAACCCCGCGGCAGCGGGGTTTTTTGTTGCTTTTATGGTCAGGATACCGAGTGTTTTACGGAATAGAATACAATAAACCCAAATCCTAAAGTAAACATAAGGTGCAGTGCCAGCATTTGATAAGCATGCCAATATAGTCCTAATCCGATACCGAAGGCGAAGTAAACCGTCAACAGAAGCTCCGTAACAGTAATGAGGTTGATTCCTTTAACTAAATAGTTTTTACGTTGCCAACCGTCTTTTTTCTCTATAATTCCCCATTTGGGGGTGCGGACAAAAGGCGTTTTTTTTCCGAAATAACCTTCGAGGGCGGCAATCGCATTGTGCAAGGATAATCCCATAATGACGGTCAGAAAGACAGGAATCTGCCAAAGTAAGGATGTGATTGACTTTCGCCCGCGATGAGCGGCCCAATAAAAAATCAGCAGCATCAACAAGTTAGCCGGGAAAAACCGAAAAAAGCCTAATAAATAGCTGTATTCCGGAGATTGGTGAATGATAAACAGCACCGGCAAACTTATCAGAGCCATCAGCAACAAGACCACAAATATCCCGCTGTTCAATAAGTGGAACGCCGCATGGATTTTGGTAGAAAGTTTCAGAGAGCGGTTTCTAAATACGTTTAACAGGTTCTTTCGCGCACATTCGGCAGCGCCTTTCATCCAGCGATATTGCTGCGATTTAAGCGCCGGCATGGTCACCGGCAATTCAGCCGGGGTTTCTACTTGTTCGAGATAGACAAATTGCCAACCACGGGTTTGGGCGCGATAACTCAAATCCAAGTCTTCGGTAAGCGTATCGGCTTCCCAACCGCCGGCATCTGTAATGCAACTTTTGCGCCAAATACCGGCTGTACCGTTGAAGTTAATAAAATGCCCGTTTGCATTGCGCCCGCCTTGTTCGATGATAAAATGCCCGTCTAAGCCGAATGCCTGTAACTGAGTGAGAATAGAATAGGATTGATTGAGATGCCCCCAACGTGTTTGTACCACCCCTATTTTTTCATGGGTAAACGAAGGCAAGGTTTTTTTTAGAAAATTCGGTTGAGGAAGGAAGTCGGCATCGAAAATCGCGATAAAGTCACCCTGTGCCGATGCAAGTCCGTAGGCCAACGCACCTGCTTTGAAGCCGACTCGGTTGCTGCGCCGAATATGATGAATTTGAATTCCTTTCGATTGATAATGGGTAGCTTTTCGGGCGATAAGGTCGGTAGTTTCATCCGTAGAATCATCCAAAATTTGCACTTCAAATCGGTTTGGGGGATAATCAAGCGCAGCTATTGCCTCTATCAATCGTTCGATCACGTAGCGCTCGTTGTAAACCGGAAGTTGGATAGTGACAAAGGGCAATGGAACCGTTTGATCGGGGAGTGTCTTTTTTTCTTTTTGGCTTCTTTTTCTCCAATAGTTCCCCACCAAGCTTAATTGAGCACAGTTGTAAGAAAACAGGAGCAAGGTGAGGAATCCATAAAAAATAAGAATAGCAAACTCCATCAAAAGGGTAGTTTTATGCCTGTCTGAATCAAATTGGTAGCTGTTTTCGCGATGATTTTGTCTGACTCATTGACAATGCTGCATTCGCAATGTATGATATTTTTTCCGGCACGAATCACCTGTGCTTTTGCGGTAAGTACATCGCCTGTGCGAGCGGAAGAAAGAAAATCACAGTTGAGATTGACAGAAGTATAACCGTATTCACGCCCCAAAGAAAATACCAGCATCCCGACCACATCGTCCATCATAGCTGCCGCAACGCCTCCGTGTAATACCCCCATCGGGTTGGTCATTTCTTCCCTTACCTCAAAGCGGACCGACATTTGACCGGGCTCGGCATGGGTGAGGGTGCCGCTCAACCAACGCCCCAACGGCGAAGGGCTTTGCACCAAGCTGTTACCTATTTGCGAACGGAAAAACTCTAAGCGAGGATTGGTTTCAGAAGTCATGCTAACTGATTTAGACAACAAATATACATCATTTGAGCTTAAACCCGTTTTTTCGGGGTCAGCGCTTCTTTCAGACCCGCTAAGTATCGATTTGCCAATACTTGACGGTCAAAATTTTGTTTGGCGTAGTGATAGCCGTTGAGGCCGTGGCGTTTTGCAGTGTCCGGCCGGTGGAGGTAAAATCTTATTTTTTCGGCGAAATCTTCGGCATTTTCAGGCTCGCAGAAAAGCCCCGCCTCGGCCTCCTCTACCAATTGTCTCGATACCCCATCAATGACCATCAAAATCGGCTTTTGACAAGACATATAATCAAAAGTTTTGTTGGAATAAATGGTTTTAAAAGTATCCGCTTTTTTCAAGACCGAAGCCCCTGCCTCCGAAGCCAAAATGTATTTAAACACTTCTTTTTTAGAAACCGGGTCAAGAAAACGCACATTGGAAAGCCGGCGCCGTTGGGTTTCAGCCCGCAATTCCGGTTTCTGCATTCCGTCACCGATAAGCAAAAACAGGACATTCGTGTCCTGTAACAACGCTGCCGTGTCCAATACCTGTATCAAATGATTGGCCACTCCGTGTGCTCCCACGTACGTAACCACAAACTTCCCTTCCAAGTCATGTTCCTGCCGAAATGCCTTTACATCAAAGCGATGCAGCAACTCTTCCGAAAGGGAGAAATCGGCTGCGTTGGGAATAAAGATGATTTTTTCGAGCGGCACCGCTTTTTCCTTGATTAACCTGTCGCGAAAAGCCGGCGTCAATACATTGATGAGACGGGCCTTACGATAGATGAATTTTTCAAACCAATAGGCAAAACGGATAATGAGAGTGCCGGTCAATACGCCTGTATCAATGGCAGATTCAGGCCACAGGTCGCGAATTTCAAAGACAAAAGGTGTTCGTTTCAAAAGGGAAAGTACGTAGGCCGTAATACCCACAAACAAAGGCGGAGAAGTAACAACAATCACATCATAGCGGCCTTTTGTGTAGCGTAAACCACCCCAAATACCGGAAAGGGTAAAGGAAAAATAGGCCCATAGGCGACCTATAAAACTTTTGTTGTACGATTTGGAGACATGACAGCGAATGACCCGTACACCGTCGCGGTTGTTTTCGATGTGAAAGTACTTCCCCTCATATTTCGCCGACCGAGAACCCATATAATGAACCATCCCCGCCAAGACCGTGACTTCGTGGCCTTCGGCTTGCCAAAAACGGCTGATTTCGTTCCAACGGGAACCACCTCCGTCATCATCTTCCAGAAAATATTGGTGAATAAGTAAAATTCTCATAAGTTGGTGCGAAGATACTGCAAACTCGACGAATTATGGCTGAACAACCCACTTTTGCTCCCCGAAATACAAATCTCACCCTTGCTCCCCGTCGAGGGGATTTGTTAGGGCCTAATACCCACATTGCTGTTGTAGGAGCAGGGGCATTTGGCGGATGGACGGCCCTGTGGTTGTTACGGGCCGGATACCGGGTAACGCTTATTGACGCTTGGGGCCCGGGGAACTCACGGGCCAGTTCGGGTGACGAAACGCGGGTGATCCGTTCTACCTACGGAGCTAATGAGACGTATTTTGACCTGAATGTTCGTGCCATTGAACTTTGGCGGGAACACCAACATCGGTGGAACAAATCGTTATTTTATAATTCGGGAGTGTTGTGGTTTTGCTACGAAGAAGCCCCTGACATGATCGAGGCTACGCAGCCGTTCATGCGCAAATACGGGCTTGAATACCGCTATTTTACGCCGCAGGAAGCTTCCCGGAAGTATCCCCATATTTATACGGCCGACCTGCACCATTTGGTTTTAGACCCTTCCGGCGGTTATCTCAAAGCCCGTGAAAGCTGTCAGGCCGTGCAGGAAGCTTTTGTAAGGAGCGGGGGTACTTATTTACATACCCTTGTCCAACCGGATATGATTGAAGGAGAGCGTTTGACCGGCTTAACGCTTGCCGATGGCTCGAGATTTACGGCTGATACTTTTGTGTTTGCCTGCGGCTCGTGGTTAGGGAAACTTTTTCCCGATGTGTTGTCCGAAATTATCACCTGTACGAAACAGGAAGCCTATTACTTGGGCGTTCCTGCTACCCATACGGCTCTTTTTGACCAAATGCCGGCTTGGATCGATTTAGATGGTCGGGATTTTTATTACGGAATTCCGGGAAATGCCTATCGGGGTTTTAAAGTGGGGGTAGATCAACGCGGCGAACGTTTTGACCCGACAAACGGGGAGCGATTGGCCAATCCCGAGGTACTGGCCAAAGCTCGGGCTTTTATGGCACACCGTTTTCCTGCTCTTAAAAAGGCACCTTTGGTCGAAAATCGCGTATGCCCCTATGAAAATTCGCCCGACGGTAATTTTATTTTAGATACGCACCCCGAAGCCGAAAATTGTTGGTTTTTGGGGGGAGGTTCCGGGCATGGCTATAAACACGGACCTGCCCTGGGCGAATTAGCGGCCGAGATTATCGGGGGAAAACGGGATTTGGAAAACTTGTTCAGATTGAGATAAAAGGCTGTTTAATGTGAGAGGTCTGACCGGTTTTTGAAGTATGGCATAACAAAACTCAATAAAGGTTGGAAACAATCTGCTTATTTTCTCTTCAATATCAAAAATTAAGCGGGTCTAAGTTTTTAAAATGCCCGTTCAATTTAATGCGCTCTTTGGTACGCTCCATTTCCGACATCACCGGAATAACTTTGTTGAGGTGGCGAAGAAGATACCGTTGCCGTTCGAGCTCAGAATTTATGGTAAGTAAATGGTATTCTTCTTCTTGAGAAAGGCCCACTTTATGCGCTATTTGATACGAAAAAGGCTGTAAGCGAGTATTGAACTGTGCCTCAGTTTGCAGAATATTATGCAATCTTTCCAATTGCAGTTGCAGTTCGGAAATGATACTGTCGGGGGAGTCAGTGTCGTCCACAAAAGCAACTTTACCGCCGGAATACAATTTGTTGGGAACAGGATTCTGAAAACTCAGCATTCGAAACACGCGCAAGCCTTTTGTTTTGATGTCCATGCGCCCGTCTTCGTACTTTTTTGAAAGCTGTACCACTTGCATTTCGGTACCGTATCCCGGAAGTTTATTGTTAATAAAGGCCGGAATGCCGAAGGTTTTTTGTTCTTCCCAACATTCATGGATCAGTTGCCGATAACGTGGTTCAAAAATATGAAGATTGATGTTTTCAGTAGGGTAAGCTACCAGATTCAGCGGAAAAAGCGGTAAAAAACTTTCCATAGAGTGTGCCTGAACACCGGTTAACGATTGGTTGAGTAAGGATACTTTTACGTTTGAATTCCGCTCAATGTGTCGAGGTGGCCCTTACCTCTACACTGACTCCCATACTTAAGATAGCCGGTAATGGGTCTTGGCGCATGTATTGACGTATTTTAAACGTATATTTTCCGGCGCGAGGAAAGCGATAGTTTTTGAGCGCAATGATCTTATGGTCAAACAGATCGCCCAAGCCGTCGCCCAGCGGTTTGCCGGTTTTTTCGTCCATCAGAATCAATTCGTTGAGCGCTTCATTAATGACCCTCTTTTTATCGTTGAGCAGAAAACGCTTCACGTACAGATTGTAATAAGGGTAGCCAATGCTGTTACGAACCAAATAGTAAATGTCATAAGCCTGCGTCGTATCTTTTATCTCGAAAGTAAAAGAAGGCTCGTTTTTGAGATACCATTGTCCGTCTTCAATATCTTCGTGGTCTTTGAAAACAGAGTTGGAATCACAGGAAAGAAGTGTGATAACTACTAAATAAACAAATAAGTGAGCAATTTTTCGTGCGTTCATTGTGAAAATTATAGCGTCTGTTGCGTCGGACCCGCACGGGCGACCCCGGCCGATGCGGTTAGAAGAAAATCTTAATTCAAAACTTTAATTCTCTGACGGATTCTCAAAGGTATTGAATCCCGTTCAACGAGCAAAATACCGCATCCGTACAGTAAAAATAACGTAGAATGATACGGAACAGATACCCAAAGGTTCGTGATTTTTAACCATTGAGGAAAGGTAAATCACCAGTGCGGCACTTCCAATGTACCCTAAAACGAGGTAACATGGTAGGAACGAGTAATATTTTTCACCAGAGATAACATACCACACACACAACAACGGCGCTCGACCAAAAGCATACGCACAAGCCATGTAACCCATTTGAATCAATAAAAGATTAAGCCCTACGGTCAATACGGCTTCAATCACTGTAATAAGGGTGCCGAAATTGGATTTTGTCAGTGAGGTTGAACCAAAAAGCCAAATTATAGTAGACCCCCAAAAGCAAATTATTGTGTACTTGCGGAACTACTCCAAGCCGGTACGATACGCCTTCAACCCTTTATAAAATGCCCCAAAAAATCTGTGAGGCTTACTTAGCCATAAAACGATACATACAATAACAAACCATTTCATAACGGAGGCTAACAATTGCGGGGCATTTTTATCTTCGGCTTTTGAAAAAAAGAAGGGATCTGCTGCGTACTTGAAAGACTGAATCGCCAATGACATGAAGACAGACAGTTTATAACAGCTCCCATAAATACCGAGTGCATCTTCAGCCGTAAGATTTGGGTAAAAACCGGCGGGCAGTAAATGTCTTAAAAACCATCGGTCCGCCATTTGATTGACTGTACCGGCCAAACCGAGGATGAGAATCGGATAGGCATACACCCACATCTCTTTAAAAAGGGGACCTTTCCAAGTAAACTTAAATCCTTGAAAAGCGTCTTTCAGCAAAATCAAAAAACAGGCATTTGCAATCAAATTAGCGATGAAAATATAACCTGGGCCTATTTCAGGACGATATAAGAAAGCTCCCAAAGGCTGTAAAGAGGGAAGGTATTTTCCTAAAGAAATGTCTCGACAAATCAGCAGAAAAAACACATTCAGGAACACATTGATGAAAATGTTGATGATTTTAATTTGAACAAATTTCTTTGCTTTTTTTTCTAACCTCAAACGGGCAAAAGGAATCGCTACAATGGCGTCAATCGCTACAATAATGGCTAAATAGACGATATTAGAAGATTCTCCCGGATAATCCAGCAAGTTGCTTAGGGTAGGGGCCGCTATAATTAAAAGTCCTGAGAAAATAATACTAACCCCTGTAATGGCGGTAAGAGCTTGATTAAAATAGGCCTGACGATGTTCAGGAGAGCGATTGGCAAAACGGAAAAAGGCCGTTTCCATCCCAAATGTATAAACCACATTAAACAAGGCTACCCAACTATAGAGTTCAGTATTGGAGGAAAGCTCACCCGGACGTAAAAAAACGTAAGTGTGCAGAGGTACTAAAAACCAGTAAATGACCCGCCCGAGAATGCTGCTTACCCCGTAAAGGGCTGTCTCGCCGGCTAATTTTTTGAGAACACTCATGTTCCGGTTAATAAGGTTCAAAGAAATCGTTAAATCCCTGACTGCGAAGATGAACTTTTAATGTATCATCTCTCGTCCAATATTTTGCTTTTAATGCCAATGTTAAGGCTACAAAGGGGGTATCTTCTTCATCAACGTCTTTGCAAAGACGGTAAGCCTGCCAATATTGATTGGTCGAAATAAAGTCGTTACCAACAAAATGAATATGTTGCAGGATATTATCCAATAATTCATAGATTTCCGACTCCGAAATGTGTGCTTTTTGAATAATAGTTTCTTTGTGTTCAAAAAGCTCTACAAATAGGTATTTTGGGGCGAAGAATTTATATTGGCTGTCAGAAAGAAGTAATCGAGTTCTTCGATTGTTAGAAATAAGGGTTGAAAACAGGACATTGGCATCCACAACAATATTACCCATGTTATTTCAGCAGGTCGTTTTTATGTTTTGACCACCATTCTCTTTTAATGGTTTTGCTTAACTCCATAATCGATTCATCAAATTGGGCCCTTTTCAAGAGGTCTTCTGTGCGTAAATATTCTAATAAATCCATAATTTGCGCTCCATCAAACGCTTCTTTATCTAAAGTGATCCTCAGATATTTGTCTGTATTTTCAATTTGTAAAGCTTCCATGGGTGCAACTTTTTGAACAAATTTATCGTAATTATTTTAAATAACACAAACTCCATCTCGCTCCATGCCCACTCTCTTAGATTTTGTAGGAAATACGCCGCTTGTTGAATTGACCCGCATCAATCCGAACCCTAATGTAACATTATTGGCAAAACTGGAAGGTCATAATCCCGGGGGAAGCGTGAAAGACCGGGCCGCTTACAGTATGATCAAAGGAGCAGTAGAGAGGGGCGAGATCAAGCCGGGTATAAAACTCATAGAGGCGACGAGCGGAAATACGGGCATTGCATTGGCTATGATCGCTCGGTTGTACGGCATTGAAATTGAACTGACAATGCCCAAAAACTCAACCCGTGAACGGGTCTTGACCATGGAAGCTTTCGGGGCAAAAGTAATTTTAACCGATACGATTGAGTCAGCGCGCGATTATGCCGATGAAAAAGTAGCCGAAGGGGGATATCTGATGCTCAACCAGTTTGCTAATCCGGATAATTATCTGGCCCATTACCGCACGACAGGCCCGGAAATTTGGCGGGACACACAAGGAAAAATAACTCATTTTGTATCGTCAATGGGAACGACGGGTACTATTATGGGTACTTCAAAATATTTAAAAGAGCAGAACCCTGACGTGCAAATTGTGGGCTGTCAACCTACGGACGGCTCAAGCATTCCGGGAATTCGTAAATGGCCGCAGGAATATTTGCCCAAGATTTTTGATCCTTCTCGCGTAGATCGGGTCATGGAAGTAAGCCAAGAGGATGCTACTTTACGGGCACGCGAGTTAGCTAAAGTAGAGGGGGTATTTGCGGGCATGAGCAGTGGCGGTGCTGCTCATGCGGCGATTCAATTGGCGAACGAAATAAAAGAAGGAGTAATCGTTTTTATCGTTTGTGATCGAGGTGATCGGTATCTTTCGAGTGAATTATTCGGATAAAAAAATCTCAAAGCGGAAATCAGTATCGATTTTTCGCTTTGAGAACTATAACGATTCAGTAGCTTAATCCTCAGAAGCTTCTACATTGGCACCGCTCGGCGCTTTAATGATACCGCGTTCAGAATTACGAATAAAGTTGACGATCTCATCGCGCTCAGCCGAAGAAGGGAGTTCAATTTCTATGTGCTCCAATGCCTCCGAGTTATTCAACCCTTTTAAATAAATGTATCGGTAAACTTCCTGAATATCAGTGATTTGCTCGTTAGTAAAGCCGCGGCGGCGCAAACCGATGGAGTTCACCCCGGCATAGGAAAGCGGTTCGCGTGCCGCTTTGGTAAAAGGAGGAACATCTTTTCTTACCAAAGAGCCTCCGGAAATCATAGCATGTTGGCCGATTTTTACCCATTGATGTACCGAACTTGAACCGCCGATGATGCTCCAATCGCCTAAATGGACGTGGCCGCCCAATTGGACATTGTTTACGATAATACAATGATTGCCGATACGGCAATCGTGTGCCACGTGCGCATAAGCCATAATAAGGCAGTCGCTGCCTATCTCGGTTTTCCGGTATTCTTCCGTTCCCCGACTGATTGTGGCATATTCGCGGATGATGGTGTTATCACCAATGTAAGTAAGGGTATATTCTCCCTTAAATTTTAAATCTTGCGGAGTAGAGGAAATGACCGCTCCCGAATAGATTTTGCAATTTTTCCCAATTCGTGCGCCTTCATTAATGACTGCGTGCGAACCTATCCAAGTACCTTCGCCGATTTCAACATCTTTGTGTATAATCGCAAAAGGCTCAATCACAACATTATGGGCAATTTTTGCCTCCGGGTGTATGTATGCCAATGGTTGAATCATCTTTTTCTCACTAAACTTGCGGTCATGTCAGCTTCGCAAACCAGTTGACCGGCTACGTAGCCGGCCCCGTGCATCTTGACGATTCCGCGTTTGATAGGTGCTGTAAATTCACATTTAAATATTACGGTATCTCCGGGAACGACGTTGCGACGAAAACGACAGTTTTCAATGGCGGCTAAAAACGGCCAGTAATTTTCCGGGTCAGGCTGACTGCTTAAGGCCAAGATTGCGCCCGTCTGTGCCATGGCTTCCATTTGTAAAACTCCGGGCATGACCGGATTGTTTGGAAAATGCCCCGTAAAAAACGGTTCATTCATGGTAACGTTTTTCAGGCCGGCCACACTGTTTTCGTCCATATAGACGATTTTATCAATCATCAGGAAAGGATAACGGTGAGGAAGCAATTCGCAAATCCGCTTCAGATCCATCACCGGCGCAGCTTTTGGGTCATAGTGAGGTACATGACTCTTCGCCACTCCCATCAATTTCTTGATTTTTTTCGCAAAGGCCACGTTTGCGGCGTGACCGGGGCGTGCCGCAAGAATTTGTGCTTTTATCGGCCGCCCTACCAATGCCAAGTCACCGACTACATCGAGCAGTTTATGGCGAGCCATTTCATTGGGATAATGCAAATCTAAATTATTCAGAATCCCCACCTTTTTATTAACCCCGATTTTGGGTTTGTTCAATAATTGCGACAAATAGTCGAGTTCTCCTTCTTCTACGTCACGATCTACAATGACAATAGCATTGGTTAGGTCGCCGCCTTTAATAAGATTGGCTTTATAAAGAGCTTCCAGTTCGTGTAAAAAACAGAAAGTACGGCAGGAGGCGATCTCGCGAGAGAAAGTAGAAAGGTCGTTGAGAGAGGCGTGTTGACTGCTGATTACTTGCGAATTATAATCCACCATCACCGTAAGGCGATAATCATTGAGCGGTAAAGCCACCATTTCGATGTCTTTTTCGGCATTGATGTATCGAACAGGCTCCGGAATCTCAAAATAATTACGGGAGGCGTTTTGTTCTTCAATCCCGGCCTCTCGCAAAGCTTCTACAAATTTGATGGAGCTCCCGTCCATAATAGGCGGCTCGGGACCATCCAATTGGATAAGAACGTTATCAATTTGTAAGCCCACTAAAGCAGCTAATGTATGCTCGACCGTATAGACCCGCGCGCCGCTTTGTTCTAAGGTCGTTCCGCGTGATACATCCACCACATTGTCCACATCGGCATCAATGATGGGTTGTCCTTCCAAGTCAATGCGTTGGAATTTATATCCATGATTGATGGGGGCCGGAAGGAAGGTCATAGTAGCCGATACGCCCGTGTGCAAACCTACACCCGATACAGATACCGCTTTTTCGATGGTTTGCTGTTTAATGTTCAACATTCCTATTGTTTATCTTCTTTGTTTTGTTTTTCTAATGCCTGAACTCTTTTTTCCAAAAGCGGTAACTTCCGAAAAATAGCCGCAGAGCGCAAGCTATCCTTAATTTCGAGTGCGGGCGTCCCGTTCAGAGAGAGTCCCTCTTCGGTCCATGTCCGTGTTATACCCGCCTGTCCGCCTACTTTAGTGCTATTCGGAACGGTAATGTGTCCGTTAAAGCCGGCTTGTCCGCCTATGACGCAATTTTCTCCTATTTTAGTAGAGCCGGCTATACCCGCCTGTGCTGCAATCACGGTATTTTTTCCAATCTCAACGTTGTGTCCTACCTGTACCAAGTTATCCAATTTTACTCCTTGCCGGATTATGGTCGAACCCATAGTGGCACAGTCGATTGTGGTGCCTGCTCCTATACTTACGTTATCTTCGATGAGTACGTTGCCCAATTGAGGAATAGTTTGGTAAGTACCGTCCGATTGGGGGGCAAATCCGAATCCATCGCTGCCGATAACTGCATTGGCAAACAAGGTGCAATGCCTGCCGATAACGGTATTGTTATAAATGCGAACCCCCGAATGTATCACCGTACCGTCTCCGATTTTTACGTTATCACCCACATAAGCATGCGGATAAATCTTGACATTGTGTCCGATTTTGCAGTTGGTTCCTACGTAAGCAAAGGCCCCTAAATATAAATTTTCGCCGGTATCAGAGCCTTGTCCCAGATAAGAAGGTTGTTCAATACCCCGTTTTTCCCCCTTAATGATCCGTTCGTATTGTTGAAGAAGCAGCGTAAATGCGGAATAGGAGTTTTCTACCCAAATCAGGGTAGTTTTAAATGCTTTCTTAGGTTCAAAACGCTTATCTACAATGACCGCCGACGCCTCGGTAGTGTATAAATAAGGTTCATATTTTAGGTTTGATAAGAAAGAAATAGTGCCGGGTTTACCCTCTTCTATTTTGGATAACTGATTAATTATCAGGTCTTCGTCTCCTTCTACTTCTCCTCCGAGCAGTCCGGCAATCTGCTTGACGGTAAATTCCATACGGTCTCAATTAAGACTGCAAAGTTAGAGGTTTCATCCAACAAACATAATACTTTCGGACAATATTACTGAGGGCCTTAATCGTCGGTAAATCAGAGGCATCGGCAATATCGCACACGCTGCCGTCTTTCATTTTAATCAGAATATGTTCTTTGTTGGAAACATAAGCAGCATTGCTTGACTGGCCCAATACCAAAAAGTAGTCATGCCATCCGTCCGAAATACCTTGCTCTCGGAGTTGTTGGTGAATTTCTTCCAACCGATTTTGGTCATAAGGTTGGTCTGAAAACTGAATTTTGTACAATTTTCGATCTAATATTCGCCGACAGATCGTGGAAAGAACAAAGTCAGGATGCCGGGCCCAGATTTTCAAACAAGACCAAATATCATAGTCATCAATCTGTGTAAAAGATTGTAGGTAAGCCGGATTTTCTTTAAATTGTTTTTGCGTTACCGGATTAGTTAAAAACAGAGAAAAGTCGGACGAGGCAAAAATCGACTCACCGCTTAAGGTTAACTCTCTCGCTCGTTTGATGGCCTGTATGAGCATAACTTCCGCACAGATCGAGGTTTTATGCAGATATACCTGCCAATACATCAGTCGGCGGGCATTCAGGAAGTTCTCAATGCTTAAAATCCCTTTTGATTCTATCACCAATTGGTCATCTGCCACATCAAACATCTTGATGATACGTTCGGTCCCGATAGCGCCTTCGGCGACGCCCGTAAAAAAACAGTCCCGATTGAGATAGTCCATACGATCCATATCTAACTGACTGGATACAAGTTGGTGAAAAAACTGACGGGGGTACGTTCCTTCAAACATCTGAATGGCTAAATCGAGTCGGCCGTTCATTTGACGATTCAGTTCTTTCATGATTTCTAAAGAAAGGTATTCGTGAGGTACATCCGCCAGAATCGTTTTTTCCAGTACGTGCGAAAAAGGGCCGTGACCTACGTCGTGCAAAAGAATAGCAATTTGAGCTGCTTCCCATTCTGCTTCCCAAATCAAATGGCCCTTCGAACGAAGGGTATTCAATGCCTGACACATCAAATGCATCGCTCCTAAAGCATGGTGAAACCGCGTATGTAAGGCACCCGGGTACACAAATTCGGCCAAACCCAGTTGCCGGATTCGCCGAAGCCGCTGAAAATAAGGATGTTCAATGAGGTCAAATACCAAATCAGATGTAATATTGATGAAACCGTAAACGGGGTCATTAAAAATTTTACGTTTATTCACAGGCTGAAAGAAATTTGGGAAACGTTTTTTTTGAATGCAATTTCGTGAAAAAATAACGCCAATCCCTAATGAAACACGTTTCCTTGCTCTTCCTGTTATTGACTGTTTATCCGACGTTTGCCCAAAAGAAATCTAAAAAAGACCAACTCATTACCATTTCCACTTCTTACGGAGAAATGAAGGCCGTGTTGTATGATCAGACGCCTCTCCACAAACAAAATTTTCTGAAATTGGTTAACGACCGTTTTTATGATAGCCTTCTGTTTCACCGTATCATTGAAGGTTTTATGATTCAGGGTGGTGACCCTAATTCAAAAAATGCCAAACCGGGAGAACATTTGGGAAACGGCGGCGGAAATTTGGAGCGAATCCCGGCAGAGTTTCGTCCGGAGTTGTTTCATAAAAAAGGGGCATTAGCCGCCGCCCGGGACGGCAATCCCGAAAAAAAATCATCAGCTTGCCAATTTTATATTGTACAGGGAAAAACCTACACCGATGCCGAATTAGATGTGCAACTCCGTCGCATGGCGGGTACTCGTTCGGCAACGCCCGCACAACGGGAAATTTATAAAACCTTAGGCGGTACGCCCCACTTAGACGGAAATTATACCGTATTCGGAGAAATAATCAGTGGTTTAGCCGTATTAGACAGTATTGCTCATCAACCTAAAGACCGGTCTGATCGCCCTCTCAAGGATATTAAAATGAGTATGAAAGCGGAAAAGATGAAGATGAAGAAAATCACAAAGCAGTACGATTATCGGTTTGAATGAGCCCAAATTAGCCTTATCGGTTCTTCTGCTTTTCAAAATATTTGTAAAAGCGCGGTTCTTTCGTGCAATTTTCCCGGTTGGTTTGTTAAATTTGCCCAACTTACTATTTCTACCGGTTTAAAAGTTAATACTTTTCTCGAAAAGTGATTGACATTTAACGATTAATTCATCAAAAATAGATGGCAAAAATCCTGATTGTGGATGACGAAAAAAGTATCCGGGCAGCCTTGCGGGATATTTTAGAATATGAAGATTATGAGGTTGAAGAAGCCAAAGACGGCGAAGAAGGCCTTAACATGATTCTGAATAATTTTTATGATGTAGCTCTGTGTGACATCAAAATGCCTAAACTGGAGGGGTTAGAAGTATTATTGAAAGCAGGCGAGGCCGGTCGTTCCACCCAATTCATCATGATTTCCGCTTTCGGCAGTGTTGAAAATGCCGTAGAAGCGACTAAGCGCGGAGCCTATGATTTTATTACTAAACCGCCGGATCTGAATCGTTTACTGGTTTCGGTGCGAAATGCCATCGAAAAAGCCAAATTGGTGGCAGAAACCGTTGATTTAAAAAAGCGAATTTTCAAAATCAACGAAATTGTGGGCGAATCGGCCCCTATTCGCAAAGTAAAAGAGACCATCAATCGTGTAGCCCCAACGGAAGCCCGGGTATTGATTACGGGAGCCAACGGTTCCGGAAAGGAAATGGTAGCCAAACAAATTCACGAAAAGAGCAGTCGTGCCAATAAGCCGTTGATCGAAGTGAACTGTGCTGCTATTCCGGGCGAATTGATCGAAAGTGAGTTGTTCGGATATGAAAAAGGAGCTTTTACGGGGGCTGTAAAACAACGCATCGGTAAGTTTGAGCAGGCCGACGGCGGCACGCTCTTTTTGGATGAAATCGGAGATATGAGCCTTTCGGCGCAAGCCAAGGTATTAAGAGCCTTGCAGGAAAGCAAAATTACCCGTGTAGGCGGCGATAAAGAGATAAAAATTAATGTACGGGTGATTGCCGCTACTAATAAAGACCTGAAACGCGAAATTGCCGAAGGCGGCTTCCGGGAGGATTTATACCATCGCCTCAATGTGATTCCGATCCATGTACCCCCGTTGGCAGAACGTCGGGAGGATATTCCGCTTTTGGTAGAGAAGTTTTTGTACGACGTTTCTCAGGAATACGGCGGCGTCCCCAAAACGATCTTACCCGAAGCCCTGCAATACCTGAAATCATTGCCGTGGACAGGAAACGTGCGCGAACTCAGAAACGTTGTAGAACGTTTGGTGATCATGTGCGGTGATGAGATTATGGCAGACGATGTACGCCTGTATGCCAGTTTTGGAAATTAATTTTTTTAGATAATCGCCTTCAGACGCCGGATCGTCAGACTTAGTTTTGTCTGTTGTCCGGCGTCGGGTGTTCCAATACAACTTATGCAACTCAATTTTGAAAAATCCCCCGATGGTTTGATTCCTGCCGTGGTGCAAGACCATGAGACGGGTAAAGTGTTGATGGTGGGATACATGAATGAAGCCGCTTTGACCAAAACGGAAGCCGAAAAAGTGGTTACCTTCTTCAGCCGAAGCAAACAGCGGCTTTGGACCAAAGGGGAAACCTCCGGTCATTTTCTGCATGTCAAAACTATTTTAGCTGACTGTGATTCAGACACGCTTCTTATCAAAGCCCAACCGGTCGGCCCCACTTGTCATACCGGAGCGGATACTTGCTTTTTTGAGAAAAATGAGGGGAAGGCTTCATTTTTGAACTATCTCCAAAAACAAATCATTCGGGATCGAAAAAATAACCCGTCGGAGGCATCTTATACCAGCAAACTATTTAAAAGAGGAGTCAATAAGATTGCCCAAAAAGTGGGTGAAGAGGCCGTTGAACTGGTCATAGAAGCCAAAGATACTAACGACGACCTTTTTAAAGGAGAAGCGGCTGACTTGCTATTCCACTATCTTATTCTTTTGGAGCAACGCGGCTTAGATTTGGATGATATTATCGACGTGCTGAAAGAGCGACATAAGTAGTTTACAGTCAACAGTCCATAGTAGTCTGATGACTGTAAACTATGGACTGTTGACCCGTTTTTATTCATCAATTAACCGCTTGGTAATGGGTTGATAGCTGTCAATGCGGCGGTCGCGCAGGTAAGGCCAAGTCGTGCGATAATACTCGGTTTTGTCCAAATCCAATTCTACTACCTTGACTTCCTCCTTATCGTGAGAAGCCAAATACAACAGGCGCCCGAAAGGATTGGAAACAAAGGACCCTCCCCAAAACTGCTGGTCAGCTTCACGACCGACCCGATTAACAGATACGACGTACACACCGTTGGCTACGGCATGACTGCGCTGAATGGTTTGCCAGGCATTGTACTGTTCTTCATTAATGACCGGGTCTTGCTCATTGGTATCCCAACCGATAGCGGTAGGGAAAAACAAAATTTCGGCCCCCATCAGGCTGGTGATACGGGCCGCTTCCGGATACCATTGATCCCAACAAATAAGAATGCCAAGTTTACCAAAACGGGTATTAAACACTTTATACCCCAAGTCGCCGGGAGTGAAATAAAATTTTTCGTAATAGCCCGGGTCGTCAGGAATGTGCATTTTTCGGTATTTGCCCAAATAACTGCCATCAGCGTCAATAACCGCCGTCGTGTTGTGGTATAATCCGGGGGCTCTTTTTTCAAACAAAGAAGCAATAATGACAATACCCAGTTCTTTGGCCAAGGCACCGAACCGTTCCGTAGTCGGACCCGGAATGGCCTCTCCCAAACTGAAATTGGCATGGTCTTCGACATCACAGAAATACAAAGATTTAAACAATTCCTGCAAACAAACCACCTGCGCCCCCAAGGCCGCAGCTTCGCGGGTTTTGGCAATGGCTTTCTCTAAATTGGCATCAACATCGGCGGTGCAACTCATTTGCACCAACCCTACTCTTACATTTCGCATGGAAAATTATCTTTAGAACGTCAGCGCTCCTTTGAAAGCGCGCTGACGTTGTGTAACCAATTACAAAGGTAATGCTAAAACCCCTTACTTATTGACAAATCCGGGAAAGTGCTTACTTTAGAGGTAAAATCAACAAACCTTGAATTATGCAATTTTTTACTAACCTAAACCGAGTTTTTCTCCTTTCCCTTGTTGTTGTTTGCTTCTGTGTAAGCAGCTATTCTCAAATCAAAGAGAAGGTAGTGGCCTCCGATTTGACCCGTGTCAAGCAAGTCGGTAATGTCGCGATCTCGCCCGACGGAAAGCGGGCAATCTACACCTTAACCACTATCGAACCCGCGGCGGAAGCCAATGAATACGACTACCGTACCCACATTTGGTTGGCAGACATCGACGGAAAGACGCCGCCGCGTGCCATTACTCGCGGTAACGAAAGTGCAAGTCAGCCTGCTTGGAGTCCCGATGGAAAAAGCATTGCATTCGTCAGAAGTATAAAAGGCAAAGGACAAGTATTTATTATGCCGTTAGAAGGAGGGGAAGCCTGGCAACTGACCGATTACAAACACGGAGCTTCCGGGCCGCAGTTTTCACCCGACGGACGCCGACTCTTATTTTCCGCAACCCCGGCTTTTTCTGCTTTATTGAGTGATTCCACCCTAAATCCTACCAAGATAGGGCCCTTCTGGAGTATGGAAAAGGCAGGTTTTGCTAAAAATGAGTATTTGAAGAAAAATACGGCGAAGCCCAATCCGGACGGAACGCTGGAAGAAATCAGAGCTTATTTGGACAAAGATGTAGAAGACAAAAAAGCAAAGGTGATCAACCGCCTCAATTTCCAAGGGGAAGCGTCTGCCGGTCAGGAATTAAATTTTACTCATTTGTTGGTCATTGAGGTAAAAGAAGGCGCAAAGCCTGTGCCGCTTACTAAGGGGTTTTATTCGTATGGCGGAGCCGTTTGGTCGGGGGATGGAACCCAAATTTGGTTTACTACTCGCGCTGATAGCCTCATTCATCCCGACCGCGATTTGGAAAGTCGTATCTGTGTGATGAATGCAGACGGTACCGGTATGAAAACCGTTTTGATTGAAAAAGGACGTACTTTCGGACAGCCCACCCCTTCACCCGACGGACAATGGCTGGCTTTTACTACGCAGCAGGCCCCGATAAAATCCTCGGTGCTTGACCAAGGGCATTTAGCCTTTTTAAACCTGAAAACCCCCGGCGCTAAATACATCGTCAATCCCTTTGACCGGTCGTTAGGCAATCTGAAATGGGTGACCCTGACCTTTCCTAAAAACAAAAAAGAGGTGGGGAAGGTAGATTATGTCTATTTTACGGCCCCTTCCAACGGCGGTTCGCCCGTGTTTCGGGCCGTACCTACTTTAGATAAAACGGAACAATTGTCCGACTTTGAAAGCGGAATTACTGATTTTGATGTCGTTGCTGACAAAATGGTTTTTTCGAAAACGGAGGTTGTCAATCCTTCAGAGCTGTATCGGGCGGACGTATTGATGAAAAATGCGCAGAAACTTTCCACTCATAATGAATGGGTCAGTAAAAAAGCCCTGAGTATGCCCGTCAAACATACTTTTACGAATACCAAAGGGCAAACAGTAGAGTATTGGATCATGAAGCCGACTTTTGCGGAAGCGGGTAAAAAGTATCCGTTATTGCTCAATATGCACGGCGGCCCAACGGCTATGTGGGGACCGGGAGAGGCTTCGATGTGGCATGAGCATCAGTTTTTCTGTTCACAAGGCTATGGCGTCGTCTATGCCAATCCGCGCGGTTCGGGGGGCTACGGGGTAGATTTTATGAAGGCCAATTACCGCGATTGGGGTACCGGTCCGGCCGATGATGTATTGAAGGCTTGCTCAGAAGCAGCCAAAGAATCGTGGGCTGATACAGCACGTCAGGTGATTACGGGAGGTTCGTATGCCGGTTATTTGACTGCTTGGATCATTGCGCACGATCATCGTTTCAAAGCGGCTTTTGCCCAGCGCGGTGTGTACGATTTGACCACCTTTATGGGAGAAGGCAATGCTTGGCGACTGGTGCCGGGGTATTTTGGCGGGTATCCGTGGGAGGCCGAGGCCAAGGAGTCAATGGATATGAATTCGCCTTACACTTTCGTGGATAAGATCAAAACCCCGTTTCTGATCAAACACGGAGAAAACGACTTGCGCACGGGCGTTATCCAAAGCGAAATGTTGTACAAATCACTGAAAATCTTAGGCCGTGAAGTAGAATATGTACGAATGCCGGGCGGAACGCACGAATTGAGCCGCAGCGGGAATCCGCGTCAACGCATCGATCGGATGCTGCGGATATATGAGTTTTTTGAGCGGTATGTCGGCAAGAAGTAAACGTTTGATTTTGACTGTTTTGTTTTGTTAATTGCATCACAATTAAAGTAAATCAATGACTGAAAAAGAACGCTTATCACAACTCGAAGAAATCGTGGCTGAAATACTTGTTAAGCAAGATAGAATTGCCGAAGAAGTGGCTCATCTAAGCCTGAAAGTGGCTTCTAATTCTATTGATATTGCAAGTTTGAAAGTGGCCGTCTCTTCTTTAGAAACAAAAGTAGACCGACTGGAAACAAAAGTAGACCGACTGGAAGCAAAAGTAGATAACCAAAGTCAAATGTTTACAGAGTTTCGCCATGATGTTACTGCCGGACAGCAGGATTTGAAAAATAAAATGGAATTGCTTCTGCAAGCGATTCTTGGCCAAAAGTAACAGTAAAACAGATTCCTTAATTTTATACCATGAACAACCGTCGTCATTTTATCAAACAACTGGGGGCTGTGGCAGGAATGGCTGCTTTGGCTCCGGAAGTTTTTGCTGCGGAACCCCAAAAATTGTGGTTCCAAATTTCGTTGGCCGAATGGTCATTGCACAAAACGATTTTCACCGAAAAGAAATTGACCAATTTAGATTTTCCGGCAGTAGCTCGGAAAGAATTTGGGGTGGGTATTGTGGAGTATGTAGATCAGATGTTTAAGGACAAAGCCAAAGATACCGCTTACCTGAACGACCTTCTCCAACGTTGCAAGGACAACGATATTAAAAACCACCTCATTATGGTGGACACAGCAGGGAACCTTGGCGAAGCCGATCCCAAAAAACGTATGGAGGCCGTCGAGAAGCATTATCAATGGGTAGATTGTGCCAAATATTTGGGCTGTGCCACTATCCGCGTCAATGCGCGCGGTCAGGGAACGAAAGAAGAGCAAGCCAAACAGGCCGCTGACGGCTTGGCTAAATTGAGCGAATATGCCGCTAAACAAAAAATTAACGTGATTGTAGAAAACCACGGCGGAAACTCGTCGGATGGGAAGTGGTTGGCCGGTGTTATGAGAGAAGTTGGGATGAAAAACTGCGGTACTTTACCCGATTTTGGAAATTTCTGCATTGAAGCAACCTATGGGGCCGGCGAACGTACCTGCAAAAATGAATATGATCGCTATCTTGGTACCAAAGAACTGATGCCGTATGCCAAAGGAGTAAGTGCCAAAACTAACAATTTTGATGAAAATGGCAATGAAGCTCAAATGGATTATGCCAAACTGCTGAAAATTGTCAAAGACAGTGGTTTTCGGGGTATTGTCGGTATTGAATACGAAGGGCCGAAAATGTCAGAATATGATGGGATCAAAGCCACCAAGAAGTTATTGGAGCGGGTAGGAGCAATGGTGTAGAGCAAATGACGAATAGAAGAATGACGATTGACGAATTCATTAGGATTATTTGTCAATCGTCATTTTTAGTTATACCCCTGCTAAAAGTGAGATAAGAATAGTAGGCGAATTTATATATCTCATTTTTACGCTTACTTTTCGATTTATTTGGGGCCTGTTTTATCCTAAACCACATGCGGCCATAGCAAAAACCCGATTTTAATGTTGGCAACAAGGCTAAAACTCAATAACGAACCCTAAGGCCGGGGTGAAGTTGGCATCTTCATTGGCCAAAATGAGCGGAATGGCATTACTGCCGTCAATTTTTAAGGCCTGACCGTCAGTAGTTTTAAAGCCGGAGTTGTCCGACAGCCGCTCAAATGTGTACTGCGGAAAAGCGGGGTTGGCGGTTAAGAGGGCATTTTGAAAATCAAAAAATAAATCAATCGACGTTTTTTTATAATTCCATTTTTTGTCGATACGAAAATCTACCCGACTGAATGGCTTCAAACGCAGACTGTTGAGTTGGGTATAATCTTCGGTCCCCACGCCCGTGGTGAGATAGTTGCGTTGGGAGGCTGCCAAATCAAAAGGAGTATAAGGGGCACCTCCTTGATAAAGCCACTTCAACCCCAACTCCCAGCCGCGTTTGAATTTATAGCCCAATTGTGTCGAAACCAAATTACGCGTATCCCAAGCAGATGCCAAATAGTTGCCGTTTTTACCCGTAAATTCGGAACGGAAGTGAGTGTAGCTAAATACCCCGAAGAAGTTTTTGGTCAACTTTTGTTGAAAGAAAAATTCGATACCGCGGCTGCGGCCTTTGCCGATACTCGTCACCGCCTCATTGCCGATAGCTCCGAAATTCCCGCCTTGGTTGGCCAACGAAATACCGTCGCGCAATGAAACGGGGTAATTGTTGTATTGTTTCACAAAACCTTCAAGGGTGATGCGAGTAGTAGGAGTAGGGATAAATTCTAAACCGACTACCAAGTGATCTGAACGAATGTATTTGTTTGATTTATTGACAAAGTTACCGTCCTGTTTATAACCCAGTACGGTATAGATCGGAGTTTTGAAATACCGACCTACGGAAGCATTCAGACGCCATTTATTGCTCAGTTGGTAGCTTGCCGACAACCGAGGACTGAGCGTTGCGAGCGGATTGTTGCCATCGGTGGTAAACGAGTTCATGTCGGTACGCAGCCCTGCCGAAAGATGCAAGCGATCATCCAAGAGTTTACGATTGACTTGCGCAAAAGCACCGTATTTAAAGAAGTCAACAGTGGTGTTGAAAGCGATCGTAACGGCCGGTTGGATGACTTGTCCTTGGGCACTTTTAACTTCGCGACGCAGTACGTTAAAGAAGTCGTTATTGTATTTTACGTACTGAAACATCGCGCCGTAGCTATATTCCCACTTACCCACAAATTTGTTGACATCAAGGCGGAGTTTGTTCTCAATTTCTTGGGATACGCTTTTCAGCGCTCGGTAGTTTTCGTCATTTTGGCGGTTATCCTCAAAGCGATCAAGGCGGTTGTTGAACATATTTCGGCTGAGCGAAAGATTAAGATAGCCGTTATCTAACAGTCGTTTAAGCGAAAAGCCGGTGGTGTAGTTCCACTGATTGATGTTCGGGTTGGAACGAAGGATGTATTCTTTTTCGGGGGAAGATTCTTTAGGCACAGCAAACGAAAATTCATCAATAGCGCCTACACCAATAGCGGTCAGAGTCGTTTTTTTGTTGAGTTTATGCGTGACTTTGTACTGAAAATCCCAATAGTTGGGTCGAATCGGCAGGTCAATGGCTTTGAACAAAAATTGCAGATACGACCGTCGTACCGACGCCAAAAAGGTAGTTTTTGAAGAGAGCGGGCCTTCAAACGTGCCCGCTATTTCGGTCGAACTTACTCGGAAATTTCCCTGAAGGCGTTCCGGATTTCCTTCGCGCTGACGAAACTGCAATACCGACGAAAGGGCATTGTCGTACCGGGCATTAAAGCTACTTGAACTCAGGGTGGCATCTTCAATAAACGAGACGTTGAGAATCCCCGTTGGCCCTCCCGAACTTCCCTGCGTGGCAAAGTGGTTGATGACCGGTATCTCAATGCCGTCTAAGTAAAATACGTTTTCATTGGGTCCCCCGCCTCTGATGATCAGGTCGTTGCGAAAGCCGCCTATGGAGCCTGCCGTACCGCCTACTCCCGGTAATACCTGAATCACGCGCGAAATGTCGAAGTTGCCGCCCGGATTATTTTTAATTTCTTCGGTAGTAAGTTTTTGGATAGAATTGGGCGTTTCGGTGGAAGCCACGGAAATCGACCGATTAAATACTACTTTTGTTTCGGCCAACTCGACCGCTTCTTCTTCCAATTCAAAATTGATCTGTTGGGCATTGCCGGAGGTAAGTACTACGTTAAATTTACTGATGGCTTTGTACCCGACAAAAGTGGCTTTGAGGTTGTAACTGCCTACCGGCAACGTAAGTTTGAATTTGCCGTCAGTATCGGTAGTGGTTCCCAAATTGGTTCCTTCGGCCTGAACCGTTACTCCGATCAATGCCTCTTGTGTACGTTTGTCTTTGACAATTCCGAGTATCGTGCCGTTGTTTTGGGCACAGACGCTCATAGTTATAAACAACAAAAAACTGATAACGACTATGGCTTTCATACGATTCGCAGAAATAGAAATAAAAAACATTATGAATAGATTTTTGTTTATTTACTACGATAACATTCTAAATTTCCAATTGTTTGTACGAAAACAAAATAATTAGGTCATTTTGAATTTTTTTTCATAAACACGATGAACTACGAACTGTTGCAACAATTGATAGGGCATTTAGCCGCCTACGAAGCTCAACGCTCATCGGCGCAACGAAAAGACATGGAGGGCTTTGTCGCGTACCTGAATCAGCAGGTTTTTGAGAAATCCGCGGACGCAACCGTAGGTTTTGAAAACGGCGAAACCGTAGAGGCGCTTTTATCCCAATTGATTGCTTTTTTGTATCGCTACGCCAAAGGATACATCAAAAAGGCGTTGGATCACTCCCATTTGATCACCATTGATGATTTTTCTTACTTGGCAGGCATTTGGCAGAGCGGCGGTTGTTCCAAGACCGAGATCATTGACATGAACATCCACGAGAAAACTACGGGAATGGAGGTGATTAAACGGTTGCTCAACAACCGGCTTATTGAGCAGAACGATGATCTTAATGATCGCCGCAGTAAACGCCTTTTGATTACCGAAAAAGGAAAAGGCGTTTTGTTCGGAACGTTTGCGGAGATGCGCAAGGCGAGTTTGATCATTGCCGGTACGTTGTCAGAAATAGAAAAAATGCAGTTGCTGCATTTGCTTCAAAAGCTGCATTTTTTCCATAAACCTCTGTTTTTGAACGAACGCGAGAAGAGTTTGGACGAATTGTTGGGTTTTACCGAAAATACAAATCCAAACAGGCCTCCGAAGGTGTAAATAACGACGAGAAAGACAGCCAAAGGCTCTTCCCTTTGTCAATTTATCTATGAAAACCCGACTTTTGTTCTTTGCTACAGTGTTGTTTGTGATATGGATAGCGGTAGATTTGTGGTATCCGCGCCAATATGACCTCCGGCGCTTTGATTATGCGACAGTGGCCCAATTAGATGCTGCCATGTGGCGTTCTTATTATGAGAAAAAACCGTTGGTTTTGTTTTGGCAATCGGCCGAATTGATGCGAAAACAGGTGAAAGCTCCTTTTTGGCGATCGTTCGTAATGGCCTATCATGCCGCGAAAAGTGCGTTTCTTTTTAAGGAGGGCAAAAACCGACCGGATTACAGCAAAGCCCTACCGGATCTGGAGAAATTTTACGGGGCGGTGAATGATTTAAGCGAAAAACCGTTCAATGTAAAAAAGGCATCTCAATTGGAATTGGAGTGGTGGATCATTCGCCGTTATCGAGAGCAGCACCCGCCGGCTGAGTGGGCCGAACTGCAAGCTAAAGTAGCCGGTGAGATTTATCATTTTCCGTTTGAAAAATTCCGAGAGTATGGTCGTATTCGCACCGAAGCGATGTTTTTTCGGGACCGGAGAGGAGATAAAATCACCGAAGCGGATTGGAAGCGGATCCAAACCATGTTGGAGCAATCTTGGCAATCTTTATCGCAATCACTAACCTTATGAAGTCTTATCGTAAAATCGGTTTTTTGTTTCGTAACCCTGCTGTCAGGGAAGAATTGACCCGGCTCGATTCCGAAAAAGACCATCAGCGCATGGTGCATTTGATGACCTCCTATGAGTTCCCGTTTGACATGGTGCGTGCGTTGGAATTAGCCCTTTTTCATACGTATGCGAGTCCGAGCATTTCGTCGTTGTTACAAAAGACGGGGGAGTTTGTGAAGCGAGGACAGAAACGTTATGACGATACAAGCATACTGATTGCCCAATTTATGCAGGAAGGGTACGACAGCGAACCGGGAAAACGGGCCATTGAACAAATGAATAAAATGCACGGAAACTACCGTATCCCCAACGAAGACTATCTGTTGGTACTTTCCACCTTTGTCTTTTATCCCATTGATTGGATGGAAAAATACGGTTGGCGCAAAATGACAGAGGATGAGCAGCAAGCCCTTTTTTTGTTTTTCAGGGAAGTAGCCAAGCGAATGCAGTTGACGGATATTCCGAAAACAGCTGCCGCGCTGAAATCTTTTGCCGAAGACTACGAAAACAGACACTTTCGCTATACCGAAAGCAATCGAAGCATTGCCGATGCCACGGTACGAATCGTTGAAAATTGGTTCCCAAAGCCGTTGCGACCTGCAGTGAAGCCGGTCTTTGCTGCGTTGATCCATGAAAAATTGCGAGTCTCTTTCGGTTATAAAAAACCGCCCGCCCTGTTTTGCAGCTTGGTAGAAGCAAGTTTGCATTTAAGGAAATGGCCATTGAAGTGGATCACGTTTAAGCCATATCCTACGCTGATCACCAATACCCATTGGCGGACTTATCCGAAACACGAATATACGATTGAAACGCTGGGACCGGAAAAATTAAATCGGCAGCGGACGGGTTGATACAAAAAAGAGGTTGCCATTGGATGGCAACCTCTTTTTTGTATCAACTCCAAAAGGATTAGACGTATTTTTCGCGCGTTTGGAATAGAATCCAACCTCCGAGGAAAAAAGTAATGGCTAAACTGATTAAACTGCCTACAAAGCCTCCGGCACCTAAAAATCCCACCACCCCGTTTACTAAGCTGAGAAGGAAAATGTAATAAAGATTGTTCCAGCCTTTTTTCTCGCGTTTCATTAAAGGCGAAATGGCTAACCCTTCCAATACAACCATAATGGCCAGAATACCCATGGAGATCCAATAGACCGCCATACCTCCGTAGGCGGCAGCACCAATAGCAGCCACCCCCACCCCTACTCCGAGAACGGCCAATAGGGCTAGACCGCCCAACAATACTCCCAACATACAGAGATAAGGAGCGATTTTAACGAGGATTTCCTTCACATTGTCCGGGAAAGGAGGGAATTTAGCAAAAATTCCGGCAATTTCTTTTTCGAGAGGGAGGTTTTGTTCCATTGAATAAAAAGGGTTTAGTGAAAAAATAAGGTTCAGAAAAAAATTTGTCGAACGTACCCCTTTTCTCTCAAAGAGTCAAGGGGTTAGGCGGGATTTTTCTCAGCTTTCCGTGTATTCCCCTTCTAATTTGGAAATCACGGCCGTGGCTACAGCATTACCTGCTACAGAGGTGGCCGAACGGCCCATATCCAAGAAAGGATCTACCCCCAACAGCAATGCCAAACCTTCTACCGGCAGGTTGAACTGCGCTAACGTACCTGCAATAACAACCAACGAAGCCCGCGGTACGCCGGCAATGCCTTTAGAAGTGATCATCAGCGTCAGCAACATGGCTATTTGCTGCTGAATCGTAAGCGGAATACCGTAGGCTTGGGCAATGAAGCCCGTAGCAAAGGTCATGTACATCATAGAGCCGTCCAAGTTGAAAGAATAACCCAAAGGCAGTACAAATCCGATGATACGCTGACTGCAACCGAATTTCTCCAACGCCGTGATTTGTTGTGGCAGTGAGGCTTCCGAACTTGCTGTACTGAATGTCAGGATCATGGAATCTTTAATATGGGCTAACAGCTTAAGGTAAGGTATTTTCATGAACAGGCAAATGGCCCACAGTACAACGAAAATAAAGAAGAGCAGTCCGCCGAAGAAACATATCATCAGATAAGCATACGAAATCAGAATCTCAAGGCCTTTCATGGCTACCACGCCTGTCATCGCCCCTAAAACCGCAAAAGGAGCCAATTGCATAACGTAGCCTACGATTTTAAACACAACTTCCGAAAGGCTTTCAATGGCCTTGATGAGCTTTTTGCCGTGCTCTCCTACGGCTCCCAAGGCTACCCCGAAAAACAACGAGAAGACCACGATTTGAAGGATTTCGTTTTCCGAAAGCGCTTTGAAAAAGCTGTCGGGGAAAATATGTAAAATAAAATCTTCGACGGTTTTCATGGACTTACCCGTCACACCCGTGTCCGTTCCTGCTTCAGGTCGCAGCCACTGCTGAACTTCACCCGGACGCGTGACATTCACAACGACCAATCCGACAACTAATGATAAAATGGTGGCAAAATAAAAATAGAGCAGGGTCTTAACCCCGATTCGGCCTACTACGGTGAAGTCTCCTAATTTAGCGACGCCCACCGCCAAGGTGCAAAACACCAACGGGCCAACGATCATTTTGATCAATTTAAGAAAGACTTTACTCAGAATTTGAAACTTTTTGGCAATGTCGGCTGCTTGTTCAGCATCCATGCTGCTGTGCAAAATTTGCCCGATAATGACCCCTAAAACAAAGCCGATAACAATTTTGGTAGTAATGTTTAGTTTCATGAAGCGTTGGTTTGTGATGTATAAGTTAGGTTAAAATTTCTCAGCGACAATAGGTAGTATTTTAGGCAGAATATTCATGAAAATTTAAGGGTTACGATAAAAACGGGCGGATTCTGCCCCAAATTAGGAAAAAATCAAAAGATAAGAGCGCAACAGCCAAAGGTTTTGATTAAATGGCCTTTTCTTCCGATTTTACGTAGTATGACCGAGTCGTCGAAAAGTAAAAAATCGAACTCCTGAACTTGATAATAGAACAAGCCTCAATCTACATTTTCCATGAAAAAAAGAGAATTTATCAAACTCGTCGGAGCCGGCGTCGCGGGTGCCGGCTTGTCTCAACCGGCGTTGGCAAAAGGCGAAAAGACCGGTGCGCATCGACAGCAATTTAATATGAGCGGCTATGCCGCTCCCAAATTGGAGACAGTCCGGATCGGTTATATCGGGCTGGGCAACCGAGGGGCCGGTGCGTTGGACCGAATCGTATATTTGGAAAATGTACAGATAAAAGCTTTGTGCGACATTCGCCCGGAAAAAGCGGAAGCGGCGAGAAAGAAATTAGAGGGCACAGCGCATTTCCCCGACGTGTATTCCGGCAAAGCCGACGAGTGGAAAAAGCTCTGTGAACGCGATGATATTGATTTGGTTTACATCTGTACCCCTTGGAATTTGCACGCGCCCATGGCCTTATATGCGATGGAGCACGGCAAGCATGCCGCAACGGAAATTCCTGCTGCCACGACCGTCGAAGATTGCTGGAAATTGGTAGAAACCTCAGAACGAACCCGAAAGCATTGCATGATGCTCGAAAACTGCTGCTACGATTTTTTTGAACTCCTTACGCTTAATATGGCCCGTCAGGGGTTTTTCGGGGAAGTGGTTCACGTGGAAGGAGCCTACATTCATGATATTTACGAATCTTTTTTTGACAAGACCAAACGCTACGACTTGTGGCGTTTGCGGGAAAACGTCCGTAAAGGAAACCTCTATCCTACGCACGGTTTGGGGCCGATTTGCCAAGTATTGGACATCAATCGGGGCGATAAGATGGATTACTTGGTGTCGATGTCCGGGAACGATTTTATGTTGGAGGCCAAGGCCAAAGAATTGGCTAAAACAGACCCGACCTTTCGGGAGTTTGCCGATAAGACTTTCCGCGGCAACATGAATACCACAACGATTCGGACGCAGAAAGGGAAAACCATTATGTTGCAGCACGATGTTACTTCTCCGCGACCCTATTCAAGGATACATTTGGTGAGCGGTACTAAAGCTACGGCGCTGAAATATCCGCTTCCGGGGCGGATCTCTACGGGACATGATTGGATCTCGGAATCGGAAATGAAAGCGTTGGAAGAGAAATACCAACCCGAAATGGTGAAACGAATCGGAGAATTGGCCAAACAGGTGGGAGGTCACGGCGGCATGGACTTTCTGATGGATTGGCGTTTGATCGATTGCCTGCGCAACGGACTTCCTCTCGACCAAGATGTGTATGATGCGGCTGCTTGGAGTGTGATTGGCCCGTTAAGTGAAAAATCAGTGGCCAATCGTTCCAACTCCGTGGACATCCCCGATTTTACGAACGGAGCATGGAAAACAAATAAACCGGTGGATATATCAATGAAAACCGGAGGGAATACTTCGATAAAAGCAAAAAAATAATGGAAATTCACATCACTGAAAACAAACAGGAGTTAGGTAAAGCCTCCGGCAAAGCGGCTGCCGATTTGATACGCTCGGTCATAGCGCAAAAGGGAAATGCCAATATCATTTTGGCTACGGGAACCAGTCAATTTGAAACTTTAAAACAACTGCTGTCAGAGCCCGACATTGACTGGAGTAAGGTGGTTATGTTTCACTTGGATGAGTATATCGGTATTCCGGAATCGCATCCTGCAAGTTTTCGCAAGTACCTGAAAGAACGCTTTTTGTCAAAAGTAGCTATAGAAGAAAGCCATCTTATTGACGGAGAAACTGACCCAAAGGCCGAGTGTGAACGCTTAGGTGCGTTGATTGCCCGACACCCTATTGATGTGGCCTTGGTCGGAATCGGAGAAAACGGTCATTTGGCCTTTAATGACCCGCCCGCTGATTTCAATACTGAAGCACCTTATATCGTGGTGGAATTGGATGAGGCATGTCGTCGACAACAATTGGGGGAAGGCTGGTTTCCTTCTTTGGAGGCGGTTCCTTCGCAAGCTATCAGCATGTCTGTGCGTCAGATCATGAAATCGGCGAATATCATTTGTTCCGTGCCCGATGAACGAAAAGCGCAGGCGGTTAAAAACTGTATTACCGAAAAAATAAGTCCGCTGTATCCCGCAAGTATGCTGCAACTGCATCCGAACTGTCACTTGTTTTTAGATAAGGACTCAAGCTGCCTCTTAAAACGATGAAAAATCCCAACGATCGCAGAAACTTTCTGAAATGGAGCGGTTTGGCCGGACTGAGTATTGCCGGAAACGACGTATTAAAGCAGTTTCCCGATTCGACACAACCCCCAAGTCATATTCAAGCAGAAATGAATACCAACGAAAATAATCTTAGCCTTATCGGACTGTATGGCCCTTGGGCTGCGTCACTTACCGAGCGTCAATTGCCGACGTTGTCATTCAGAAGAAAAGAATGGGATAATCTTGAAAAATGGCGAAAAGCGGCCAAAGCACGATTGATCGAACGATTGGGAATTCCTGAGATCGGCGGTTTGCCCAAAGTAACGATCAAAAAACAATATTCTTTCGATGGGCTGCACATTGAAGAATTGAGTTGGCAATTGCCCTACGGGCGTCCTACGGAAGCGATTCTCTTAAAGCCGATGAACGCGAAAGAACCTTTACCCGGTATTTTGGCCTTTCATGATCACGGCGGTAATAAATACTTTGGTACGCGAAAAATTACGCGTACCTCAGAGGCGCAGCATCCGTTGATGAAAGAACATCAGGAAGAGTACTATGAGGGATTGGCTTGGGCCAACGAAATCGCCAAGCGGGGGTATGTGGTTTTGGTGTCGGACGCTTTTCCGTTTGCCAGTCGCCGGGTGTATTTTCAGGATGTACCGGAGCATTTGAGAAAAGGCCATACAGACAATGACCCCGAAAACTCAAAGGATATTCAGGCATACAATGAATGGGCCGGTGAACATGAGCATATTATGGCCAAGTCGTTGTTCAGTGCGGGTACAACTTGGCCGGCGGTATTTTTTGCCGAAGATCGGAAAGCCTTGGATATTCTGTGTGCCCGAAAAGACGTTGATGCGTCCCGAATCGGTTGCGGCGGGCTGTCCGGAGGCGGGATGAGGACGGCGTTTATGGGCGGCTTGGACAAGCGAATCAAATGCGCTGTTTGTGTTGGATTTATGACGACTTGGAAAGATTTTGCTCTGAATAAATCCTACACGCACACATGGATGACCTACGTACCGATATTGCCCAATGAAATGGACTTCCCGGAAATTTTAGGACTTCGCGCCCCGCTTCCTACGTTGGTACTCAACGACGAAGACGATCAACTCTATACTCTTCCGGAAATGAAGCAGGCGGATAAGGTATTAACTGAAGTCTATAAAAAGGCAGGAGCTACCGACCGGTATCGTTGTTCTTATTATCCGGGCCCTCACAAATTTGATAAAAAGATGCAAGCCGAGGCATTTGCCTGGTTTGATCAATGGTTGAAATAAAAAATGAGGCCCTGAGCCTCATTTTTTATTGTTTTATAAAAGAACGGTAGTACCAATCATTTCCCGAGCCGTTTTGGTGATGCCTTCGATGTCAAAGCCGCACTCGTGGTGCAGTTCGCTTTGTTCGCCATGTTCTACGATTCTGTCCGGAATACCAAGGCGCTTGAGTTTGGCAGAGTAGCTATGATCTGCCATAAATTCGAGGACTGCGCTTCCCATTCCTCCTTGCAGACAACCGTCTTCCACTGTGATAACCTTATCAAATCGTTGGAAGACTTCGTGCAGCAGCCCTTCATCCAACGGTTTCACAAAACGCAGGTCGTAATGGGCGGCGCTGATGCCTTCCTTTTCGAGAATTTCGCACACTTTCACTGCATAGTTACCAATGTGGCCGATGGTTAGAACCGCAATGTCTTCACCATGACGCACTTTACGCCCTTTGCCGATCTCAATTTTTTCGAGAGGGGTCTTCCATTGCGGCATCATACCTTCGCCGCGCGGGTAGCGTATCGTAAAGGCTTGTTTCTGCTGTTGAGTTTCCTCCAATTGTGCCGTGTACATCAAATTGCGCAATTCCTGTTCATTCATCGGAGAAGCAACAATCATGTTGGGAATGCAACGCATGTAGGCAATATCATACGCCCCGTGGTGAGTAGGGCCGTCGGCACCCGCAAAACCGGCACGGTCTAAGCAAAAAATAACCGGTAATTCCTGAATACAAACGTCGTGAATGACCTGATCATAAGCTCGTTGCATAAAAGTGCTGTAGATGTTACAGAACACCACAGAACCTTGGGTGGCCATTCCGGCTGAGAATGTAACGGCATGTTGCTCCGCAATGCCCACATCAAAAGCGCGTTGCGGCATGGCTTTCATCATGATATTCATCGACGAACCGGAAGGCATGGCCGGCGTAACTCCCACAATTTTCGGATTCTGCTCTGCCAGTTCAACTAAGGTATGGCCGAACACATCTTGGTACTTCGGCGGTTGGGGTTTATCCGGTACTTTCTTAAAGATCTCGCCCGTTATTTTATCAAATTTTCCGGGAGCGTGCCATTTCGTTTGGTCTTTTTCGGCGGGAGCAAATCCTTTGCCTTTCACCGTAACACAGTGCAGCAATTTGGGACCCGGAATATTTTTCAAGTCGTTGAGCACGTGCACCAGATGATCTACATCATGACCGTCTATAGGGCCGAAATAGCGTAAATTAAGTGATTCAAACAGGTTACTTTGGCGCAACAAAGTGGCTTTCAGCCCATCTTCTACCCGAGAAACCACCTCACGCGCACTTTTGCCGAAATGACTCATTTTTCCCAACAGATTCCAAACCTCCTCCTTTACCCGGTTGTAGGTGTGAGAAGTCGTAATGTCGGTCAGGTATTCTTTCAACGCTCCTACATTGGGGTCAATGCTCATGCAGTTGTCGTTGAGAATGATCAGCAGATTAGTATTGTTAAGGGAGCCTGCATGATTCATGGCTTCAAAAGCCATACCGCCGGTCATGGCACCGTCACCGATAACCGCAATGGATTGTTGGTTTTTGATTCCTTTTAATTGGGCACCTACGGCCATACCCAACGCCGCCGAGATCGACGTAGAAGAATGCCCTACTCCGAAAGAATCATAGACACTTTCTTTGCGCTTGGGAAAGCCCGATATACCGCCGTAAAGGCGATTGGTATGAAAATTATCGCGTCGTCCGGTCAGGATTTTGTGACCGTAAGCCTGATGCCCAACGTCCCAAATCAATTGATCTTGAGGGGTATTGAACACATAGTGCAGGGCTACCGTTAGCTCCACCACCCCAAGACTTGCCCCGAAATGGCCGCCGTATACGGAGACTAAATCAATAATATACTGTCGAAGCTCTTGGGAAACTTGAGGGAGTAGCGCTGAGTCCAGTTTTCGCAAGTCATCAGGCGTGGCGATTTGCGAAAGTAATTTTCCGGGAGTGATAAGCATCGTTTAACGGCTTGATACAAAACGTAGAGATATAACTCTATTGCTGATAAAAGTGTTTGGCAAAGTTATGAAAAATGACAGCTTTCAACTACATTTTGCAAAATAGTCCTTGGCAGCAAGCAGTTATTGTTGACTGGCTTTGTATAATTTTTGTTTCTCTTCGCGGGTGAGGCTTTCATACCCCGACTTTGATATTTTATCTAAAATGGCGTCGATTTCATCTTGGTTAGGGATGACAACGGTCGAATTTTCCGCGTTTTGTGTATAACGGCGGTTAGCAGAGGCCGCTGTTGTACGGGCACGTTGCGGTACTTGAACATCCGGCTTTCTTTTGAAAATATTTTGAAAAAAGTGGCCGACAGCATAAAAGGGCTTACCCCAGTCGCTTCCGTTTTTGAGTGCTCTGATAAAACCGAAACCTACCATAGCTCCTGCCAAATGGGCCAAATTCCCGCCGGCATTGGGTCCCACCAATTGAGCCAATGAAATAATGATACACAAAGCTGCAATGTATTTGAGGCGAACGGGACCGATCAGAAATACAAAAAAAGTATGGTCGGGGAGGAGTGTAGCGGCGCCTAAAATAACGGCAAAAACAGCACCCGAGGCCCCGATAAGGCTGGTTGTAGCTAATTCTCCCTGAAAATAAGGGAGCAAGTTGTACATGGTTAAAAATAAAACTCCGCCGGCTAAACCGCCCAACAGAAACAGCGCTACCAATCGGCGGCTGCCGAGGTATTCTTCAATTACCTGCCCGAACCAATAGAGCGAAAGCATATTGAAAAATACGTGAAAAGGACCTTGGTGGACAAAAATATTGGTTAAAATGGTCCAAGGCTTATACAGGAAAGCATGGAAATCGGCAGGCAGGTGGAGTTGTTCAATGACCCAATGGTAGTATTGGGGCAATTGCCCGAAAGTAAAAATAACATACAGAAGAATGACTGTCACAAAGACAATGACATTCAATAATATGAGTTTAATGACCGCGTTGTTGGTCTTGGAAAACTCACCCTTAAGATCGTCAAAAATGCTGCTCATCGCTCTCGTCGGTTCCGGTATTTTCGTTAAATCAAGGTGAAAATAAACCTTCCGGTTTTTTTCTGACTGAAAATTAGGCAAAAAGATACATAATTACAAATCAATACATGCGCCGAATGCCCCACACTTTCAACAGTATATACGCAAAAATCATGCCTCCAAGATGCGCGAAATGAGCAACACCTGAGTCTTTGATGTTAATTCCTGCATATAACTCATACAAGGCGTAGAAAGTAACGAAATATTTGGCTTTGATAGGTATTGGGAAAAACAACAGCATCATTTCCAAATTGGGGAAAATAAGCCCGAATGCTGCGATAATCCCGAAAATAGCCCCGGAGGCCCCCAACATCGGCACATTGAGGCGTTGTTCGTACATATCTTTTACGAAATCTACGCTTTCTTTCACATAAGTCGGGTTTTTGGGCTGGTCTTCAAAATTATTCAGAAAGTCGAAAGCCGCACGTTTTACTTCCGGGGCAAAACGGGTAACAAAATCAAGGAAAGATTCCGGGGAGGGGTATTGCGTATACAGGTCTACTGCATTTTTCAGCTGAAACATTTCATAATAACTGATAGCGGTGTAGAGAAAGCCCGCTCCGATGCCGGTTACAAAGTAAAATATGACAAATCGTTTCGTACCCAACACTTGTTGTTCCAACAATGGTCCGAAAAAAAACAGCCCCAGCATATTGCTGAACAAATGGCCGAAACCGCCGTGTAAAAACATATAAGTCACGAATTGATGCGGGCGGAAACCGGGGCCCATGACTGGATGCAACGCAAACCAATTGACAATCATCGGACTGAAATCTTGCAACAAAAAAATGACAACATTGATAATCAGTAAGTTTCGTACTACAGGCGTAATGTTAAACATGGCTTTTTGGGCTTATTTGAATAGGTTTGCTATTTTTTCTAAGGGTAAAATGGTAAAAATGGGTTCGCCGCCGGGTGTATAATTTGGGTTGGAAGATACAAATAATTGGTTAATCAATCGCTCTGTTTCGTCGGCCGAAAGGCGTATGAGGTATCGATGGGCAAAACGTCGTGCCAACGTGCGGGCGGTAGCTTCAATACGATTCAGTTGAAGTTCTGCCTGACTTTGTCGCAGTTGTTCAGTTAAATCTTCAAAAATACGTTGGACATCTTCGGCCGGTAGGTCCGAGGGTAAGCTTCTCACAATGAGGGTATCATTGCCCAAGGCATCAAAATCAAATCCTAAAGCTGTTACTTCCTGCTGCATTTCCAATACAAAGGGAATGTCCGCCAAAGGCAAACGAACCGTGACCGGAAATAACAACTGCTGAGAAACGGCATTTTGAGTTTCCAATTGTTTCAGATAACGGTCATACAAAATGCGTTCGTAGGCCGCTTTTTGGTCGATCAGCATCATTCCTGATTTCATTGAAGAAACAATGTACCGATTATGAATTTGTACAGCCAAACGGCGACTTTTAAGGTCGTCTTCCTCTTTGACACTTACTTCATTGGCTTTGCTTCCCAAGGTAGGAGAGACGGCAATCTCTTCCGTTTCGCCTAAATCTAAAGACGTTTGGATGGGAGTGGGTTCCGGTTTTTGGAAACCCTCAAATAGTTTTTCCCAGTTGGTCAGGTTGTTTTCTTCCCGCCGGGAAACGCTTGGCGGAGAAGGCAGCGCAGTATCCCACGTTTTAGAGGAAGTTTTGGGGCTGTCCGTAAGACGCGGTCCGGCAGAAGGATTCAGAAAATTGACATTGGAATCAAAATCAATGGAATGAGACAGATGATTGATACTGATGGCTTTTCGTACGGCAGCCATCAGCAGTGCATAGACTGAACGCTCATCATCAAATTTGATCTCTGTTTTGGTCGGATGAATGTTGATATCGATATGAGAGGGATCAATCTCCAGATTCAATACATAAAACGGATGATTCCCTTCTGAAATGGTGCTTTCGTAGGCAGCTAACACCGCATGATGTAAGTAGTTATGTTTGACAAATCGCTCATTGACGAAGAAAAATTGCTCTCCGCGTGCCTTGCGGGCAAAATCCGGTTTTCCAACATACCCTTTCACCGTAATGTAGGGCGTTTCTTCCTGACACGCGATCATGTTTTCCCGGTAGCTTTTGCCGAACATATCCACAATACGTCGGCTGAGCTTCCCTGCGTACAAATTATACACTTCGGTATCATTGTGGTAAAGCGATATACTCTTCTCCGGATGAGCTAAGGCCACTCGTTGAAATTCATCCAATATATGACGCATCTCTACCGAATTGGTCTTCAGGAAGTTTCGCCGGGCAGGTACATTGAAAAAAAGATTTTTGACCAAAATATTTGTTCCGGGCAAACAAGCTACCGATTCTTGTGATTTAAGCTCAGAGCCTTCAATACGCAGCAGAATACCCATTTCATCAGAAGTCCTTCGAGTACGCATTTCCACTTGGGCTACTGCCGCAATAGAAGCCAAGGCTTCTCCCCGAAATCCCATGGTACGAATCCGAAAGAGATCGTCAGCGTGCCGTATTTTGGAAGTAGCGTGTCGTTCAAAACTCATGCGGGCATCGGTTTCGGACATACCTACCCCGTCATCAATGATTTGAATCAACGTACGACCGGCGTCACGAATAATTACCTGAATATTTCTTGCCTGTGCGTCAATGGAATTCTCCAACAATTCTTTCACTACCGAGGCGGGTCGCTGAACAACTTCGCCTGCGGCAATTTGGTTAGCGATAGCATCGGGAAGCAGGCGAATAATATCTTGCATAGTTGCCTTGTAACGTTAAGTAGGATCAAAAATAGAGAACAAAATAAAAGGTCTAAAACGTTTGCCCGATGCTTATTTTTGAATAAAAAATGTCGGCCTTAAAACAATTAGTAAAATATGTCGGTTTGTATGATTAAAAAAGTAATTATTTTAACTTTATTGAGAAGATTGCCGAAAAATAAATATTTTTGTTCATTATTTTTTATCCCATAAATGAGTTTGGCACGCTGTTTGAGGAGGGGGTTAAAAGAGGTCTGAATGATTCTCTTCTAAACAGTTGCTAACTTCTAACTAACCTTTAAATCATGAAGAAGCCTAACCTACATTTGGCTTTTCAGTGGCTGATATTCCTGCCCATCATCTTGCCGCTGTGTATTATATTTGGCGCCCTGCAGGGGGTGGTCAATACTGTAGAACAAATGACCCAACAAATGTGGGTCGACGTCACTACCGTTGATAAAACCGTAGAGCCTTCCGAATTATGATTGATTGCGAGAAAAGATTTTCATCAGGCGCCTGAACATTTTTTGCTCAAAACTCCAAAAAAATCGGAATTGCCCGAATAACCACCCGTAAATCAAGAGTATGATTTGATACAGTGGTAATATCACAAGGATATTGAACGCCCATATAGCCCACGTACTTCCTATATTGAGCCACTGAACCATCAGGCGTTTAGTGTACATGACGGTGAATCCTGTACAGGCAAATACTAACAGAATAATCAGTACTTGCCCTCCCGTGGTTACTCCCCAACGATTTTTCAGTTTTTCTATCCAAGTCATTCCTTCTCCGTATTCTGTATTTCTTTGCCTGATCTTTACAACCGCTTTCTCTTTACAATTATTCGTGTAAAAAGGATAAATGCTCCGGACCTATCTCTTCGGGGTCAAGCTCCAAAAACTCTTCCCAGAAGGGGTCATTGGGTAAAGCGGCACGACACAATACGGGTTCTTTTTTGACGGGATGCGTAAAGAACAACCGACGGGCGTGTAAATTAATACTGCCGTCAGCATTGGGTTTGGGCGAACCGTATTTTACATCCCCCCGAATAGGACACCCTATTTGAGCCAATTGAACCCGAATTTGATGCGGACGCCCGGTGATCGGGGTGACTTCCAGCAGAAAATGTTTGTTGATCTCTCCTAACAGGCGATAGGTCAGTTCAGCCTTTTGAGCATTGGGAGCAGGATAATCATAAGCACTTACTACATTACGGGCCTCATCTTTCACCAGCCAACTGCTGAGTTTATCCTGTTTTTTGGGAGGGCGTTTGCGTACCACGGCCCAGTAAGTTTTCTGTACATCACGTTTTCGAAAGATCTCGTTCATGCGTTCGAGGGCTTTCGATGTACGTGCAAATACTACTAACCCACTGACGGGCCGATCTATTCGGTGTACTGTTCCCAAAAATACGTCACCGGGTTTTTCGTATTTTTCTTTGATGTACTCTTTGACTAAATCCAATAAGGGAACATCGCCTGTGGCATCGCCCTGCACCAGCATACCGGCCGGTTTATTCACAATGATCAGGTGATTGTCTTCGTATATGACGTGAAATTTTTTAGGCATTTTTATCAATGATGAAATTAGGTCATTTGCATCTCGGACAAACGCCGAAAAGTTAAAAAACAATGGATTTGAATCTTTATTTAACTCATCGGTCGTCCGGTTAGTTCAGTACGATTCCTTTTCATTGGGAAAGTCGTTAGCTTTAACGTCTTTGACGTAGTGAGCCACAGCCTCGGTCATAATGGTATGGAGATCGGCATAACGGCGCAAAAAACGCGGTTTGAATTCTTTGGTCAATCCGAGTAAATCATGCAATACTAAAATCTGACCGTCGGCATGAGGGCCCGCACCGATACCGATGGTAGGAATATGTACACTTGCCGAGACTTTTTGAGTCAGTGCCGCCGGAATTTTTTCCAATACCATTCCGAAACACCCTACTTCGTCGAGCATTTGAGCATCTTGAAGCAGTTTTTCGGCTTCGGCATCTTCTTTCGCCCGCACGGAATACGTGCCGAATTTGTAGATAGATTGCGGAGTCAGGCCCAAATGCCCCATTACCGGTACGCCGGCACTGAGAATACGAGTAATCGAATCTTTGACTTCCGACCCGCCTTCTAATTTGACGGCATGAGCGCCGGATTCTTTCATGATTCGAATGGCAGAATCCAGTGCGGCGCGCGAGTTTCCTTGGTACGAGCCAAAGGGAAGATCTACTACCACAAATGCGCGTTTAGCTGCCTTCACTACCGCTTGAGCGTGATAGATCATTTGGTCAAGCGTGATAGGGAGAGTGGTTTCGTGGCCGGCGATAACATTGGAGGCAGAGTCGCCCACTAAAATAATATCAATACCGGCGGCATCCACGATGCGAGCCATGGAATAATCATAGGCCGTAAGGGCGGAAATTTTTTCGCCCCTGTTTTTCATCTCTTGGATGGTATGGGTAGTGATGCGCTTTATTTCGACGGAAGTTGATTGGGTTGACATCTTTGTAGTTTGCTGTTTACTTTTTCAGTCGGCAGTTTATGCAGAAAATCATTATGACTCTGAGACGAACGGCCCTCTGTGAAGTGTTTTATCGGGGTCGTAGCCAAGACTCAGGGTTGAGCTTACTGGTATTTTTCCAAATTTGGAAGTTTATGGCTGAGATACCGTCACGATCCGTGGCTACGACACCCAGCACCTCTCTCGCTTTGATTTTCTGGCCTACACGCACACTAACGCTTTTCAGTTTCGCATACACCGTATAAAAGTCGCCGTGTTGGACAAAAATGAAGTTTTTCATGACGGTAGGTTCATTACTGATGTCCATGACGACGCCATCGTACACTGCTTTGACCGGGGCGCCTTCGGAAGTCTGAATATCAACACCTTGATTTTCCTGAAAAACATTTTTCATGACTTCTTTTGTGCCGAAGCCGTCGGAAATAAATCCGGGGACGGGCCAAGGCAAACGGCCGCGGCTGGCTGAAAAAGAGGAGGCCAAAGATACTTCCTCTTCATTCATGCCACTTTCATTGACGGCTTCTTTTGGCTCATTTTTGGATGGGGCCGGCTCGGCTTTGGCTACTTCTTCATTGTCTTTTTCTTTCGCCTTTTCGGCTGCTCTGGCTTTGGCGGCTTCGCGTTCTGCCTTCTCACGGGCGGCTCTTTCCCGGGCCGCGATTCGGGCTTTTTCGCGCCGTTCTTCTATTTCACGCTGGATCACTCGCGTCAGGGCGTTTTCCAACTGCTTATTGGCCTTGCGTACTTCAGCTACTTCCGATATGATTTCTTTTTCTCGTCCGCTCAATTCCTTTACTACTTTGTCTTGCTCCCCTTTCAGTTGCTCTAAATTCTTGCTTTCGGCTATCCGCGATTGAAGCGCATTTTGTTGGTCTTTTTTCTTATTGGAAATGCTGTTGGTTTTGGCAATCATCATTGATTGCACCTTTTTCATTTGATCTACCTGCTTTTTACGCTCATCAGTGTATTGCTTAAGGTACTTATAACGAATAATAAACTGGTTGAAATTGGGTGCCGAAAACAGAAAACTCAATTCATTGAGGCTGTTGTTGCGTTTGGAAGAGTTATAGATCATTTTGGCGTATTCTTCCCGCAATTTCCCCAGGTCTTTGTCCAGTTCGAGTTTGGCTTTTTGAAGTTCGTTCAATTCGGAATCCATCAACTTCAAATCGTCGTTAATCAACTCAATCTTTCGATTTTGAGCGCTGATTTGTTGCTTTATGGTCTTCAATTGCCCCAAGCTGGCGCGTTTTTGCTCCGTCGTTTTTTTTAAGGTATTTTGGAGTTCCTGCAAGCGTTCGAGATTTTCTCGTTTTTCTTTCTCTAATTGTTGGCGAGACTTTTGGGCTAAAAGCATTGAACTGCCGGATAAACACAAGCCGGCAACCATAAGAAAAATAAAGCAAATTCGATTAATGGCATTCATATGTTAAGTAGTCAAAAACAGCACCGGGCTGCAACACGTCAGGGCAGCGGCCGAGACCGCTGTTAGGTTTTATTTCTTTTCGTATTTGGCAGGAATGCTGAACGGAAAGGTGAGCGGTTTTTCGCTC
This sequence comes from Spirosomataceae bacterium, assembly GCA_046329125.1. GTDB lineage: Bacteria > Bacteroidota > Bacteroidia > Cytophagales > Spirosomataceae > Runella. The sequence goes on from JAXLVD010000003.1 coordinate 443,142, forward strand.
AATTCTACTCTTTGGTGTTTAATTCGAAATACAGTTTGATAGCGTTGTTGATCCAGTTTGGATTCGTAATCCAACTGTATCAGGCTTGTATAAGGAAAAAGATAATTGTTAAGCTGCGTAAAATCTTCATAATCCAAGGTAAGCGTGTTCTTGCTCGGTTGTTCGGTCACCAACAGTTTTTTGAGACGCCGATTTTGCTCCCCGATATAATTTTCCAAAGAGATTTTGCCTTCGTTTTGTCGCAACATAAAATAGTCGTTTTCCTTTCGGAAACGCTCACCCGGTTTTTTGGGAATGGGCATATTGCCGACCAGTATGGATTGGATCAGATCAAAACTGAGTTGAAAGTTGAATTTTTGGCTGAGTGAAGCAAAATCATACTGATAGTAGGCTTTGTTGTGGCGATCTACAATCTGGATGGAATCACGCGTAATCAGCCCGCGCACCACTTCAATAGGTCCTACGGTTATTTGCATCCATAATACACTGTCTTTCCGCATTCGGATGCTGACGTTGGCGTTGTCAATGTCTTGATCCTTACTTTTAAAAGATATTTTTGATTTGGCTGTCAGGTATTTAAAATCAATATTTTCAATATTTACTTTGATTTCTTCCGGCTCCGGATTGGGTTTAGTGATAGCTATTGTATCTTTTTTGGAAGGGAGTAAGGTATCGGCTCGTAGTACTGCCAAACTGTCGCCGACGGGTTGCTCTTTACTTTTTTGACGCTGACGATGGCAGGCCGAAAACAAGGCAAGCGAAAGAAGCGCAATACAAAGTGACCATTTAAATTTCATAAGATATAAAAACCCGGTTGGTGCGCTTATTCTATTAATTGTCCTGTGGCAATTTTTTTATCGATCTGTTGGCTGTTCTCTCCCATACTTTTGGCTTTCTTCCATTGCTCTACCGCTTTCTCGCGTTCCCCCATTTGGTAAAGCACATCGCCATAATGCTCTACAATGGTGCCTGAAACGCCTTTTTCGAGAGCGAGTGCCTTTTCAAGGTAAGTACGAGCCCCCTTGTAGTCTTTCATTACGTACAAAACCCAAGCATAAGTATCCAAATAAGTGGCATTGGTAGGGTTGCGGGCAATCACTTGAGCCGCCATTTCTTTTGCCCGATCCAATTTTTCTTTACGTAATGACAAAAAGTAACTGTAATTATTGAGAACATTATCATTGGCAGGCTCAATTTTGAGCGAGGCTTCGTAAGACTCGTCTGATTTGGTATGCTCTCCTAAACCGTTATAAGCATCGCCGAGTTGTGCCAAAATCGCCCCCTGTAATTCTTTACTGTCGGAGGTTAGTTTTTGGGCTTCTTCAAGAGCATCTACCGCTTGTTGGAAGTGACGCTTGATTAAATGAGCAGAGCCATTGGAGTACCAGAAAAGTCCTTGATTGGGGAAATTTTCCAAAGCTTGGTCAGAATGAACTATAACGCTGTCGATTTGATTTAAAGCACCGTCCAAATCCAGAATAGCACCCCATACTTCGTACATGGCAGGATTGACACGGGCGGCTTTTACGTAGGCATCACGAGCTTCCTGTTTACGGTCTGCCTTGACCAGGAAATCAGCGTATACTACATAAGCTCTGATGTCTTTCGGATGTGATTTTACGATTTCCGCTGCGCGATTAATGAGATCCTGCCGGGTAGTTTCGTCTTTGGCTTCGCGCATCAATCCGACCAATGCCTGCATTTTGGTGTCAATATCGCCGTTAGGGTTATTGAACATCTGCCCGATCTGTTGATCTGCCGCTTGGGTATCCCCGTTTTGACGATAGATCTCGGCCAGCATCATGCGGGCATCACTTTGATCAGGGTTGAGTTTAAGTGCTTTTTCCAGTTGCTCTTTGGCTTCTTTGGAGCGTTTGGCCATCATCATCAGTTGAGCCAACTCCACCACATACTGCGCTTCCGTAGGCTCGGCGTTGATGAGTTTGTACGCCTCCTCAATGGCCTTATTGGTTTTGTCCAGTTTGATATAGATTCGTTGCTTTTGATGAATCAGATCTTCATCTACCCCTAAAGCACGCTCTACTTCATCGTAGGCTTTCAGCGCTTCTTCGTATTTTTCATCCAAAATATAAACCGCGGCCAATTCGAGACCGTACTCGGCGTTGTCGTTACTTTGGCGAATAATGTTACGGTACAGTTCGGCTGCTTTGCTGTATTTGCGTTGCTGCGTATAAATTTCCGCTAATTGAATGCCGTAGAATTTGTTTTCCGGAGCTAATTGGGTCGCTTTTTGGGCAAGAATCGCCGCCTCGTCCAAGCGTTCGCGTTTGAGCAGGGTACGCGCCAATTCATAATTGACGGCCGCGATGTTAGGATTGATCTTCAGGGCAAGCCGCAGGGTACTGTCCGCCCGGAGATACTCTTCCATGGCTGCATATTTCATACCTTCAGCCAGCAGGGATTCTAACTCAAATCGCTGCGATTTTTGGGCATCCGTTTCACCCGCAGGTTTATTTTTTTGGGCCAGGACCACCTGACTCAAAAATAAAAATACCCAGAGTAGGGACTTGTTTTTCATGGTTTTAAAAGAAATCTCGTTGACCGGTGCTGATTGAGGTTCAATCTATTATAAAAAACGAGATTAATGAAGCAAAATTGGAAGAATTTAGTCGTTTTACCAAAATTTAAAGAAAACCCCTCCTAAATCCTTTCGGGTGAGGGAGGACTTTTTAACTTTTTCTCTGCGAGAAAATCGGAAACTGACTTATAAAAAAGTATTCTCTTTCATTTCCAACCACACGGGGCAGTGGTCGGAATGAACCGCATCGGACAGTTGGCGACAGGCAGTAATTTTGCTTTGGAGGTCATCACTGACGGACAAATAATCAATGCGCCAGCCCTTGTTGTTGCCTCGCGCACCTGCCCGATAGCTCCACCAACTATATTCAACTAAGCCGGGATTAGTGTAACGAAAAGCGTCGGTAAATCCTGAAGCAAACCATTTGGTCATCCAATCACGTTCTTCGGGTAAAAAACCGGTCGTATTTTTATTCCGAATCGGGTCATGAATGTCGAGTTCTTGGTGAGCAATATTGTAATCCCCTACGATGATGAGGCTTTGCCCGGTCAGCTTTAAGCTATGGATCCATTCGTAAAAATCATCCAAGAATTTCATTTTTACACTCTGCCTTTCTTCGCCGCTCGTGCCGGAGGGGAAATAGGCATTGATGACGGTAATTTTACCGAAATCAGCACGAATGACGCGCCCTTCGTAATCATAAAGATCAATGCCGCAACCGATGACGCACCGGTCGGTCGGAATCTTAGAAAAAATAGCTACGCCGCTGTATCCTTTCTTTTGGGCCGCATTCCACCCGACCAAATGATAGCCCAGTGCCTCAAATTCCAAAAGATTGATTTGGTCAGGAGTAGCTTTTACTTCCTGAAAACAAAGTATATCAAAAGGTTTATCGGAAAGCCATTCGATGAGTCCGTTGCGCATGGCAGCACGGAGGCCGTTGACGTTGTAAGTAAGAATCTGCATTGATGAATGTTTTTCGATTGATTCTGAAAAGTGGGCTGCAAAATAAAGAGCGCCCTTCAAAAGAAAGACGCTCCGAAATGAAATGTTTGAAATATAATTAAGCCACCACCGGCTTTTCGGCAGATTTTTCGCTGAAGAATAATAAAAACAGCACTAATACAACCGCAGCAATGCCGGCCGGAACCATCCAAACGTTCAACCAATCGGTGACTTTATCGGCATTGGTATTGGCCGCTACTACCTTTCCGCCCAGCCATGAACCGATGCCCATTCCCAAACCGTAAGTAGCCAAAGTAATGAGCCCCTGGGCTTGCGATTTGATGCGCTCGCCCGCTTTGGTATCGGTGTAAATTTGTCCCGTGACAAAGAAAAAGTCAAAGCAAACGCCGTGAAGCAGGATAGCCGCATACAGGATCCATTCGCTCGTAGCGGCGTCGCCGTACCCGAAACACAGGAAGCGTACGATCCAGGAAATAAGCCCTACCGCCAACATCCACTTAACGCCCAACCGGCTGAAAGCCAATGGAATCAAGAGCATAAAGCCAACTTCGGAGACTTGACCGAGTGACATTTTGTTCTCGACAAACTCCATTCCTGAAGCTCTTAATGAGGGGTTGGCAAAGGCATAATAAAACGACAACGGAATACAAATGGCCACCGAAGCAATAAAGAAAATCACAAAGGAACGATCTTTAAACAGTGTGAAAGCATCGGCACCGATGATTTGACCGATGTTAACAGGCCCGGTAGCTCGGGGAGGCGTGTTGGGTAAAGTGAAAGCCAACAAACCGATCACGATGGAGGTAAAGATAGAAATTTGGAATATGGCTACTTTGTCCCCTAAGTCCAAAAATCCGATAAGATTCGTAACAGCGATCCACGCAATGGTGCCCATTACCCGAATAGACGGGAAGTCTTTTTCCGGAGAAGCGATATGTCGCATGGAGATGGAGGTCGTGAGGGCAATGCAGGGAGCAAAGCAAAGACAATAGGCCAAAATAAACCAGAAGAATGAGGAAGCATCGGTGATTTGAGAAAGGACAAACAACAAGCCGGCCCCGACTAAATTCAATACTGCCAGTACTTTTTGGGCGGCAAAGTAGCGGTCGGCTACGGCACCGATAAAGGGAGAAATAATCATGGCAATGGAAAAAGCCAAATAAGCATTCCCGATTTGGTCGCCGGTGGCGTTAAGTTGTTTGCCAAGATAGACGCTCATTTGACCGTACCATGACCCCCACGTAAAAAACTGGAGGAACATCATCAACATCAATTGTATCCGAACGGAAGACTTCATAAGTTAGGTTTGATTGAGAGTTTGGTTGAAAAAACATACTTTACTATAAGTACAATCGAATGATATTTACTGTCTAAACAAAGGCGAGAAAAATGTAAACAGACATGACCAGGGCAGAAGTCACGAACCATGCACCGATGGCTAATAGGGAGGCCGCACCCGTCAGGGCATATTTTCGGGGAGCTCGGTAATTTAAAAATCCATAGTAGGAAAGCGTCAGATAGAAAACATGAATAAAAAGTTGAATTACATTTAAAATGTAAGGGGCTTTGGTAGGAACAGCCATTAAAATCAAGGAAATAAGGATAGACAGCAGACTGTAATAAGCGGCAAAAAAGATATTAGCCACTAAATGTTCGGCATAATTGATTCCGGTTTTGCGAAAAAACAACCAGAATACCAACGCGATAATAGGCAGTGCCGCAAAGGTGACTAAGTTGTTTCGACTTTCTACAAAACGGGCGGCCTCTGTCTGTCGCTGTCGCAGAATGGTATAGGTTTTCTTTTTCTCCTGTGTTTTAAATTGATTACTAAGATCTTGGACTCGTTTAGTATAAGGGTGTATGATGGAGTTGGCAAAAACGGCCAAACCCAATATTAATACCAAAAAAGTAAAAGGGTTGAAATAGCGTTTCCGTTTATACTCCAAAACGTACTCGCGGGCAGCTACCCCCGGCCAAAGCGTCATGTGTTTGATCAGGTACAAAATGCCCTTGTCGGTGTGGGTGATGGCGTGGAAAATTTCGTGGAAGATATGAGCAAGCGTAAAACGGTGTAAATGGGTGGTTTGACCGCAGTTGGGGCAAATCTTAAAGTCAGCTCGAAGGGGGGCTTCACAGTTTGGACAAGACGACATACGATCAGGGTTTTCAGGACGTAAATCAAAGTACGCAGTTTTTCGGAAAAATCGCAAATGGCAGGCAACCGGCATTTGTTAACTTTGCAGCTCGTAATACAAAGCGAGAATGAAGCAACTGATACAAAATCTTAAAAACGGTCACACGATTTTAGAAGAAGTGCCGGCCCCGCAGGTAAAAAGGGGAGCGGTGCTGATTCAAACCCGACGGAGCTTAGTGTCGCTCGGTACGGAGCGAATGTTGGTGGAGTTTGGGAAAGCCAATCTTATCGAAAAAGCGCGGCAACAGCCCGACCGGGTCAAAATGGTGTTGGACAAAATTAAGTCCGATGGCCTCATGCCGACTTTGGAAGCCGTTTTTAACAAATTAGGTCAACCGCTGCCGCTCGGGTATTGCAACGTAGGGCAAGTAGTAGCTGTAGGAGAGGGGATCACGGATATTTGTGTGGGCGACCGGATAGCCTCCAATGGCCCCCATGCAGAGGCGGTTTGTGTACCCCGAAATCTGGTGGCTAAAATCCCGGATACGGTTTCGGACGACGAAGCAGCTTTCACGGTCATTGGTTCCATTGGCTTACAAGGGATTCGATTGCTGCATCCTACGCTCGGGGAAACCGTCGTGGTGATTGGATTGGGCTTGATCGGTTTACTGACGGCAGAGTTGCTGAAACTGAACGGCTGCCGGGTCATCGGCGTAGATTTAGACGAACAAAAGCTGAAAATAGCGGCCGCAAAAGGCATCATTACCTGTAATCCGGCTCAAGGGGATGATTCGGTGAAATTCGTAGAAAGTATAACCAACGGGGTAGGAGCGGACGGCGTCATTATAACGGCTTCTGCCAAAACGGATGAGATCATCTCCCAAGCTGCCCGGATGTCCCGCAAGCGGGGGCGTATCATTCTCGTAGGCGTTATCGGATTGAATTTGACTCGGGCCGAATTTTACGAAAAAGAACTTTCCTTTCAGGTGTCTTGCTCCTATGGACCGGGAAGGTACGATGATGATTATGAGCAAAAAGGTAACGATTATCCGCTTCCGTTTGTACGTTGGACCGAAAATCGCAACTTTCAGACCATTCTCCAATTGCTTGAAGCCGGTTTGTTGGATGTCAAGCCACTGATTACGGAAGTTGTGCCGTTGGAAGATTACCAAACCATTTACGGAGAAATGGGAAAAGAGGGGGCTATCGCTTCGTTGTTGGCCTATCCCGAAAAACCTTCGTTGCTGTCTACCGTTCGCTATCCCTCCGCTTCTTTTGAAGGAAAAAAAGGAGTGATCGGCATTATAGGCGCAGGAAACTTTACCAAAATGACCTTGCTTCCTGCCTTAAAAGGCAGGGCAAGTCAAGGCAGATCAAATCAAATACATCTAAAATACATCGCCAGCGCCAACGGGTTGTCGGGAACGGCAATGGCGCAGAAATACGGTATCGCTCACAGTACTACCGATTATAAAGAAATTCTGAAAGACGAAGAGGTGGATCTGGTCATGATCACAACCCGTCATCATCAACACGCCCGATTAACTATCGAAGCCCTGAAGGCAGGAAAACACGTTTTCGTGGAAAAACCTTTGGCCATTTTTGAAGACGAGTTGGACGAACTGCTAAAAACGCCTGCGTTGACCAAATACGGGATTACAGTGGGTTTTAACCGGCGGTTTTCACCACATGCGCTGAAGATGAAAGCGCTTTTAGGCAATGCTCCCATGAATGTGATTGCCACCATGAATGCCGGTTTTATTCCGGCCAACTCGTGGGTACACGACCGTTCGGTGGGCGGCGGGCGTATTTTGGGAGAAGCCTGTCATTTTATGGATTTGATCACCTTTCTGACGGGCAGTTGTATTACGTCCGTTTGTATGAATGCTATGGGAGTCAGTCCCACCGAAACCACCGATAATGCAAGTATCTTGCTGCGTTATGAAAACGGCTCGACCGGGGTCATCAATTATTTTTCCAATGGTCATAAGTCGTATTCCAAAGAGCGGGTGGAAGTTTATTCGCAGGAAAGAACATTGATCTTAGACAATTTTCGCACCTTGGAAGGCTATGGATTCAAGGGTTTTTCCAAGCTGAAAACAAGTCAGGACAAAGGGCACAAATTCCAGTTTCAGGAGCTGCTGAAACGAATACAGACCGGGGGCGAACCGCTGATTCCGTTACAAGAAATTATCAATACCACACAGGCTTCTTTTGCCGCGATCCGAAGCTTGAAAGAGGGGCAGTGGGTAGCGGTGAAGTAACGTTTACGACTGCTCTTTGTCTTTCTTATTTACCATCAGCCCCGCCATCATCACCAGCGCCGTAAAGATAATGATTTGAATAATCAGCGATCTGTTGACCAATGGAATGGCTTGGGAAGCGGGAATACTTAAAAACAGCAAAATAGTAATCAACCCGCGCGGGGCCACAAAAACCAGAGGGAAAAGTTTAAGGTGGGTGGCTTTGAGCAGAATGGCTCGAATTATAAAAATGGCGGCTGTCATCCCCACAGACCAAATCAGCGTGTCGGTATTGAGGATTTCTGCGGTTTCCATTAAATAGCCGAAAAGTAAAAAAAACAATACCCGGATCACAAACGTGGCTTCAATGGTGATTTCTTTAAACTTTTTTACTTCCAAGTCGAGCAAGCCCGGCTTCAATTTTTGAATCCACCGAAAACGCTTCATTTCGTCCAAATTCCCCAAAAACAGCCCGAAAATGAGAATAAAGATGAGTGCCGGGAGATGGTAGATTTTGGAAATATTGTAAATCAGGATAATCAGCAGAATAATCGGCGCAAACTTAATGTGATGGTCTATTTTGCTCAACAAGTAGGAGAGGGCTCCGGTTGCGAGGAAGGAAACGACAATAATTGCGAGCAGTTGTCCGATAAATCCCCAAACAGAATGAATGCCGAAATTGTCATTCAGTACGACAAAATTAAATACGATCACCCCGATAATGTCGGAAAGACTGCTTTCGTAAATGATAAATTCTTTTTGGCGAGTAGGTAAATTTTTGACACTCGGAATGGCAATGGCACTGCTGATCACACAAAGCGGAATCACATTGGCCAGACTTGTTTTGAAATCCATACCGCCCCAATAATGGAGGGCACTTGCCGCTAATAAGGCAAGCAGCACAATAGGAACGAGGGCTACAACAAACGATTTTCGGACCAATGGTAACTTTGATACATTTAACTCCAATTCCAAAGAGCCCTCTAAGACGATAAGTATCAATCCTATAGTTCCTAAAATCGGTAAAATAGGATTTAGGTTCGGAAGGCGAATACCCGTTGACAACGAAATTTGCTTTACCAACCATCCCAGCAAAAGCAAGAGAATGACCGACGGAACTTTAGTTTTGGAGGAAGTAATGTCAAAAATGTAGGCCAATAAAATCAATACACAGACTGTGATAATGATGGTAGTTGTCATGCAGCAAAGGGGTCAAAGGTCGATATTCAGCAATACTAACAAGGCGATACCTAAAAACAAAGGGTTAAGCCGTTTTTACAGCTTAACCCTTTGTTTTTAGGTATTATCGGATACCTTATAAATTGAATCCGAATGAATACACATCATCCGGGTAATCCAAATATAAGCCTTCCATTTGCACTTTTGAGCCTTTTTTGCCCGTCAAAGCAGCTTTCAGTTCTTTCACCGAACGTACCGGCTTGTCATTGACTTTAGTGATAATAAAACCTTCCTCTACTCCTACGCGGGCAAGCTTGCCGGATTCCATTCCGTTTACTTTTACCCCACCGGCAATGTTAGCACGTTGTAAACGTTGCACCTCCCGAGGATTTAAGTCGCCGAATTGAGCACCGAGTGAATTAAGCGCTACATCGGCTTCTTCAGTTTTGATGATGTCTTTTCCGCCTTCACGGTTACGAAGCATTACCGTGTAGTCTTTCACACTTCCGTTACGGTTAACCGTCAACGTGACATTTTCACCGGGACGTTTGCGAGCTACCAATTCCCGGAATTTAGGATCAGAATCTACATCAATGCCATCTACTTTCGTAATCACATCCCCTACTTTCAAGCCGGCATCTTTAGCAGCGCTGCTGCTTTCGCCGAAGCCCTGTACGTAGATACCGTTATTGACTTTCACGTCGTATTGTTCGGCTTTTTTGCTGTCCAATTCTTCCGGAATGATACCGATATAACCGCGTTGTACGCCGCCGAATTTAATAATGTCGCTCGATACTTTTTTCACTAAGCTCGAAGGTACGGCAAAGGCATAACCTGCATAGCTTCCGGTGGGGCTGGCAATCGCCGTATTGATTCCGATCAATTCACCTTTCAGATTTACTAACGCACCGCCCGAATTACCCGGGTTCACTACGGCGTCGGTTTGGATAAACGACTCTAACGGGGTGTCGCCATTGCTGAATTGACGGCCGTTGTTACGTTGCCCGAGAATTCCGATACCTCTCCCTTTTGCACTGACAATGCCCGAAGTTACGGTCGAAGCTAAGTTAAAAGGGTTACCTACGGCTACTACCCATTCGCCTACTTTGATAGCATCTGAATTTCCGAAGGCCAACGAAGGAAGATCTTTCGCCGGGATTTGAATCACGGCAATATCCGTAGAAGGGTCGGTTCCGATTACTTTGGCTTTAAAAGTGCGCTTGTTTGACAAGACCACCTCCAATTCTTCTGCCCCCTCTACTACGTGGTTGTTGGTCACAATGTAGCCGTCAGGGCTGACAATAACCCCCGAACCCGAAGATTCCTGCTTTTGAGGGCCACCGCGGCGCATACCGAAATCTTCTCCGAAAAGGTCAAAAATATCCATGCCGCGTTGTTGCGATTGGCGCATAGCAGACGCCTTGATGTGTACTACCGCCGGTGTAGAAACTTCTGCTGCGTACGTAAAGTCGGCAATTTCAGCAGGGTTAGCGTTAGGCATACCGCCCGAGGTAAAGCGGGTCATGGAAGGTGTTGCTGCTTCTCTGAAAATGACGTCTTTGGTGTCGTCTAAGCCACCTAAATACTTCACACTTCCCACAGTAACCATGCTCGAAATGAGTCCAACCAGTGCCAATGATTTCCAATTTTGATTCATGACTTTATGATTTGGTTTTGGTTTTTTTAAAATGAAACTTTTTAAAATTCACGCTTGAATTAATTACTAAAAATAATGTACCGGGATAACGCAGTTCTCGAAAAAATCATTATTCAAATCTCTGACATTTAACATTATTTAACAAGTAAATGTTTCGTGGCCGATATAACCTTAAAAGAATAATGCAAGGGGAGTATAACTGTCAAAATGTCACGTGTTTTCGCCATTTTTGCGGTATTTCAGGCAAAGTGGCTGACGATTTTTCTGTTATATTTGCGAAAATTTACGGAGACAGGGAAATATGGCGCGAATCATTGCGATTGATTACGGGGCAAAGCGAACCGGAATTGCGGTAACGGACCCCTTACAGATCATAGCCACGGCGCTGGATACAGTCCGTTCTCATGAGTTAACGGACTTTTTAAAGCGTTATATGCTTACGGAATCGGTAGAGGCGATTGTAGTGGGAATGCCTCGAAAGTTGGATAATACGGATACTAATAATACCTCATTAGTGAAAGGATTCATCAAACAATTGAGGAAAACATTTCCCGATTTGCCGGTGTATGAGCATGATGAGCGATTCACGAGCAGTATGGCTCTTCAAACTATGATTGCGATGGGCTCCAAAAAAAGCGACCGCCGTGATAAAGGGAATATTGACAAAATGAGCGCGACCATTATTTTACAATCTTATCTGGAACAAAAACGATAACCTTCCCATAATCACGTTTGAGTTCCGTAAGTACGCTGTCCAACCGTACCTTAAAATAAGTTTCAAATTGAACCCCGTTATGATATTTCCAATCGTAGCTTACGGCGATCCGGTCTTGAGAAAAGTAGCTCGCCCTATTGAAAAAGATGAATTGAATTTACCCGAGTTGGTAGAAAATATGTACCTGACCATGTATGATTCTTCCGGAATCGGTTTGGCAGCCCCGCAAATCGGACAAAGTATTCGGTTGTTTGTCGTAGACGGTACCCCTCTCAACGAAGATGAAGAAGAGCAAGACAAAGACCCGAGTTTGGAAGGCTTCAAAAAAGTATTCATTAATCCTCAAATGCTGGAAGAAGATGGCGACGAGTGGGCCTTTGAGGAAGGGTGTTTGAGTATCCCGGGGATTCGTGCAGATGTGTACCGACCCGAAAAAATCAAGATAAAGTACCGTGATCTGGATTGGAACGAGCATATCGAAGAGTATGATAATATGGCGGCTCGCATCATTCAGCACGAATATGACCACTTGGAGGGTAAGTTGTTTACGGATTATCTGCCGATGCTGAAAAGACAAATGCTCAAAAAACGGTTGGCCGATATTACGAAAGGCAACGTGAAGGTGGATTATAAAATGAGATTCCCTAAATAGTACACTTAGGAGACAGCAGTCAGGAGTGAGGAGCCGGAATCTTAATTATTTGCTCACTCCTCACTTCTCCCCACTTCTACTGAAACCATGGACCTTCGCAAAAAAGCTAAAAACGTTCTCTTTATTGATATCGAAACCGTCTCTGCTACCGCTTCCTTAGATCAACTGGATGAGCGAATGCAGGAACAATGGGAACGAAAAGCGGGTAATATTCGAAATGATGACCACGTATTGCCGTATGATCTGTTTTATCGTCGGGCGGCAATCTATTCCGAATTCGGAAAGATCATTTGTATTGGCGTAGGGGCCTTGTATTGGAACAATACCGATGAGCTGCCCCGTTTTAAAGTAAAGTCTATTGCCGGTGATGACGAACGGGCAATATTGTTGGAATTTAAAGAGTTAGTGGAAAAATATCCCCAAACCCAACTGATTCTTTGTGCCCACAACGGCAAGGAGTTTGACTACCCTTTTATCTGCCGTCGTATGCTGGTCAACGGCATAAAACTGCCCGAATCGCTGCAACTGTCGGGTAAAAAACCGTGGGAAATCCTTCATCAGGATACGTTGGATATGTGGCGCTTCGGCGATTATAAAAGCTTTGCCCAATTGGATCTGTTGGCGGCTTTGTTCGGAATTCCCAGCAGTAAATCTGACATCACCGGAGAGGATGTAACTCGGGTATACTATGCCGAAAAAGATCTGGCCCGTATTCGCCGCTATTGCAAAGAAGACGTAGTGGTATTGGCCCAGTTATGGCTTCGGCTTAATCAATTCGATACTATCAGGCCTGAATTGATCGTCCGGGCCGAGTAAAAATAGGTCTATTACCTGCCAAAATCAAAATTACTTCCCGCCCGATAGAATTTGCTCTTTTAGTTTGCTTTATTTGGGAAAACTTTCCAATAATACTTACTAAAAGACCGAATAACTATGAGAAAAATCTCCCTCCTTCTGGGTGTGCTCGGAATGACCATGGGTCATTTGTCGGCTCAGCGTACCTTAATTCATTGCGGCACTCTGATTGATGGTGTTGCCAATACGGCCCAAAGTCAAATGACAGTCATTGTTGAAAAAAACAGGATTGTAGCAGTTGAAAAGGGCTATTCTAAGTCGCAGGGCGCAGACCGGGTGATTGACTTAAAAAATAAAACGGTATTGCCGGGGTTGACCGATATGCACGTGCATATCGAAAGCGAAACGAGCCGCGACCAGTTTGCCAAGCGCGTTAGCTACACGCCCGCCGATATAGCCTATGAAGCGCAAAAACACGCTTATACCAATCTGATGGCCGGTTTTACGGCTGTGCGCGATTTGGGAGGAAGCGGCGTAAATATTTCGCTTCGTAATGCCATTAACAAAGGGTTGGTCGCAGGACCCCGAATTTTTACCTCGGGACAAACCTTGGCAACCACGGGTGGTCACGGAGATCCTACCAACGGTTTGGGAAATCATTTGACAGTTCCGGATAAAATGACCGATGGAGTGGTAGACTCTCCTGAAGCAGGGCGCAAAGCGGTTCGTCAACGTTATAAAGATGGGGTGGACTGTATTAAAATTACCGCTACCGGCGGGGTATTGAGTATTGCCAAAAGCGGTAAAGCGCCGCAGTTTACTGATGATGAAATAGCCGCTATTGTCTCAACCGCCAAAGATTACGGCTTTCACGTAGCGGCCCATGCCCACGGAGCGGAGGGAATGAAGCGGGCGTTGCGGGCGGGAGTAACGACCATTGAGCACGGGACGTACATGGACGATGAAGCGATTGAGTTATTCAAAAAAACGGGAGCCTATTACGTACCTACAATTATTGCGGGGCGTTCTGCCGCAGACTCGGCGAAAATTATCGGATATTTTCACCCCTTTGTTCGGGCAAAAGCATTGGAAATCGGGCCGTTGATTCAGAAGACCTTTGAAAAAGCCTACAAAGCAGGGGTTAAAATCGCCTTTGGCACCGATGCCGGGGTGTACGCCCACGGCAAAAATGCAAAAGAGTTTGAATACATGACCGAAGTAGGCATGCCCCCCATGGAAGCTATTAAAGCGGCGACGATTGTGCCTGCCCAAATTTTGGGCGAAGAAGCCAATATGGGCAGTATCGAAAAAGGTAAATATGCTGACTTGATCGCTACTGACGAAAACCCGTTGCAAAATATCAAAACCCTCCAAAATGTGACTTTTGTGATGAAAGACGGCGTTGTAGTAAAACAATAATTCTTGATTTTTTTGTCTTTAATTCAAAACCGTTGACGGGTTTTGTCAGTTTAGACCATACATCAAGTTAAAATCCATTGAAAAAAGTTATCGTCATCGGAGCGGGATTTGCCGGCCTTTCTGTGGCTACAAGTCTGGCAGAAAAAGGGTTTGAAGTGACTGTTCTGGAAAAAAATTCCATGGCCGGCGGTCGGGCGAGAGTATTTGAGGCCGCCGGCTTTCGGTTTGACATGGGCCCCAGCTGGTACTGGATGCCCGATGTATTTGAAACTTACTTCGGAAAATTCGGAAAAAAACCGTCGGATTACTACGATCTTGTACGGCTTGACCCTTCTTATGCGGTGATATTCGGCCCCGACGATATGGTGGATATCCCCGCCGGTATCGAAAGTCTGAAACTGCTTTTTGACGGGATTGAGCCGGGAAGCGGACAGCGTTTGGAGGCTTTTCTTCAACAGGCCGCCTACAAATACGACGTCGGGATGAACAAATTTGTATGGAAGCCGAGCCGAAGTATATTAGAGTTTGTCAGCTTCAAATTATTGTATGATTTAGGACGGATGGATGTATTGCAAACTTTTGCAGGACATATCCGAAAGTATTTCAACGATCCGAAACTGCTCCAACTGATGGAGTTTCCGATACTGTTTTTGGGGGCAACCCCTGAAAACACGCCCGCCATGTACAGTCTGATGAATTATGCAGAAATAACCATGGGCACTTGGTATCCTATGGGCGGTATGTACGAGATTGTCAAAGGGATGACGGCACTGGCCGAAGAAAAAGGCGTAAAAATTCTGTTAAATCAAAATGTAGTGAAGATCGTTGCGGCCAACGGAAGCGCAAAACGAGTGATCACAGATGTCGCTGAATTTGAGGTAGATGTGGTAGTGGCCGGGGCAGATTACCATCATGTAGATTCAAACTTATTGGGAGAAAATCGCAACTATTCAGATACTTACTGGGACAGCCGTACTTTGGCTCCTTCGTCGTTGTTGTATTATTTGGGGGTAAACAAACGCATCCCGAAGCTGCGTCACCATAATTTGTTTTTTGACGAAGATTTTAAACAGCACGCGTACGAGATCTATACTCAACCGCAATGGCCGACGCGACCTCTGTTTTATGCTTCCGCTCCTTCCAAGACCGACCCTTCCGTCGCCCCGGAAGGGTGTGAAAACCTGTTTATTTTGATTCCCGTAGCGCCTGATCTGAAAGATGATACCGACGAAATCCGAGAGCGGTATTTTAACGTAGTTATGGATAGATTGGAGGCGTATGTGGGTGAGCCGGTACGCTCGTCTATTGTGTATAAAAGAACGTATGCCCACCGAGACTTTCAATCCGATTACAATGCTTTTAAGGGAAATGCTTACGGTTTAGCGAATACATTATTGCAAACCGCATTTTTGAAACCTAAACTTAAAAACAAAAAGCTGAGTAATCTGTTTTATACAGGACAACTCACTGTTCCCGGGCCGGGAGTACCGCCTTCATTGATTTCAGGATTGGTGGTAGCAGAAGAAGTAGCCAAAGAATTTACGGTTTAAGGTTTCTCTTTCAGATTATGTTACAATTGTTCAATCAAACGGCGCTGGAATGCAGCAAGCTTATCACAGAACGATACAGCACGTCGTTTACGCTGGGGATACGAACCTTAGACAGCAAATTCCATTTTCCGATTTATGCCATCTACGGCTTTGTACGCTACGCCGATGAAATCGTAGATACTTTTCACGATTTCGATAAAAAATTTTTATTAGATAAATTTCGAGAAGACACCTACGAAGCCATTGCTCTGAAAATCAGCCTGAATCCGGTACTGCAAGCATTTCAATGGGTAGTGAATGAGTATCAGATAGAAAGGGAGTTGATTGATGCTTTTCTGCACAGTATGGAAATGGACCTGGCTCCGCAGGAATATGATGAAAGCTTGTATGAAGAGTACATCTACGGCTCGGCAGAAGTGGTCGGGCTGATGTGCCTGCGCGTGTTTTGTGAAGGAGATGCTGCGATGTTTAACCATTTGAAAGAGGGAGCCCGTCGTTTGGGAGCTGCTTTTCAAAAGGTCAATTTTTTGAGGGATTTGAAAAGTGACTTTGTGGAGCGAGGTCGGGTTTATTTTCCTGAAGTTGATTTTAATCTGTTTTCTAAAGAAGCGAAAGGCCATATTGAAGCCGATATTCAGTCTGATTTTGATGCGGCCAATGCGGCCATTCAACAACTCCCGCGCAGTGCTCGCATGGGGGTTCATTTGGCTTATGTCTATTATCTGACGCTCTTTAATAAAATCAAAGATACTCCGGCCGCCCGTATTCAGGAAGAACGAATTCGGGTACCTAATTTCCAGAAAATAGCCCTGTTAGCTAAGACCTATCTTCAGTTTCAGTGGTCAGGAAGTTGATTGAAAGGATACAAAAAACTCCGCCGCAACGGAGTTTTTTGTAGGCATAGCCGACTGTTTTCTCAGTAACGGCGACCCCGACGATAATGTCCCGGCACCCAATCGTAATGCCCTCTGTGCCAGCGATAATGACCGGACACCCAATTGTGGCGGGGAGAAGGTTGCCTCGGAATCACTTCGACCCTTGCCGGCGGCGGAGCCGGGCGTGCCCCGGTGGGCCTTACCACACAGCCGGACAGGGCATATACCATCAGTCCGAAAATCAAAAATCCTATTAAATGCTTCCCTGTTTTCATGACGTTTCTTTCTTTTGTGGATAAATGGATAATTTCAATTAATTAAAAAAATAATGCCGGTAAGGATAACTTAGCCTGATGGTTAGAGCTGAAAAATCAAAAAGGGTTTAACTCCAACGAGGAAAAACCCGTTGGAAAGCAGAAAAACGGCATGGAAATTCATAAAAAAAGTCCCCACAATTGCTGCGGGGACTTTTTTATACTGTAACCGGATGGTCAGCTTAATAACCCGGATTTTGTTTCAAGGTAGGCTGACCGTTTTTCTGACTGTTCAGAATTTCGTCGTTCGGAAGCGGGAAGTAGGTGTTTTTAGAAGCAAATGATTTACCTACTAAATAGCCCCGTTTGTTATAGGTTCTTCCGGAAAGATCTTTGCCGTCTACTGATTCTTCCTTAATGTACTTGTTCAAGTATTTTTCGGCGATTCCCCAACGAACTAAATCGAAGAAACGATGGCCTTCCATAGCAAACTCCAGGCGGTTTTCCATGCGTACGGCGTTACGGGCATAATCGGCCCCTTTGGCAGTAAATGTACCTTTAGGATAAGGATTGACTACATAATTAATGGAAGCATCCTGTACCGAACCGGTTTTTGCCCGCACCCGAAGTTGATTTACATAATCTTCAGCAGCCTGCAAATTGCCTAATTCAACTTCGCACTCAGCCAACCACAACAGTACAGAAGACAACTTCAGCAAGCGGTAGTTGTTGTTCACGTTTCTTCTTGAAGTAGAGTGGGTAGTGCTACCTTCATCTGCCAAATAATACATCCACTTTTTGCCGGTATAAGGGCCCGAGTAGTTTTGGTT
This sequence comes from Spirosomataceae bacterium, assembly GCA_046329125.1. Lineage (GTDB taxonomy): Bacteria > Bacteroidota > Bacteroidia > Cytophagales > Spirosomataceae > Runella. Next base: position 460,950 of record JAXLVD010000003.1, read on the forward strand.
CCGGATCCAGGAATAGCCGGGCATCGGTCCCCAATCCAAGAAGTTAACACCTCGGCGGCCAACTGTCCAATCTAAACGAGGATCTACCGGAACGCTTTTATCAAGATTGAAAGTTTGATCTGACTTTAAACCTTGGTCATTCGGTAAGTCCACCAAATTATAAGTATCAGCAGTACCGTCAGGTGATGAACCAATCATCGGCAAGCCCTCCGGAGTGGTTTTGAATGAATTCACCAAGTTTTGAGAAGGCAAATAAAAACCGCAGCATCCTCGGCCGGGCGCATTGGCAGAGTAAGGCCAGTTCAGGTTATCGCCGGCGTTCCCGTTGTTCCCGTTGGTACCGTCATTGACCGAAAATTCCACTTCGAAAATAGACTCTGCGTTGTTGTTCGTGATGTTTCTGTAGTTGTCGTGGTAGTTAGGCATTAATTTTTTGCCCGAGTTTTTCAGTACATCTTCTAACAAAGTTTTAGCGGCCGCCCATTTCTTTTGGAACACATACGCCTTGGCCAGATAAGTTTTGGCTGCCCATTGGGTAGCCCGTCCTTTTTGTGACTGTACGGTAGGGAGGTTTTTGGCTGCGAAGTCAAAATCAGCTTCAATGTTAGCCCAAATATCTTTGTCATTCGGGATTTTAGTTGAATTCGGGTCGCCGGCTACGTAGATTTTCTCGTCGATGTAGGGAACATTGTTCCACATTTTCTTGGCTTCAAAATGATAGTGACCTCTCAGAAAACGAGCTTCCGCAATCACCTGCGTTTTTTCAGCTTCGGTCATGTCTTTGACATCAGGGTTGCCAACCAATTGGATGGTTTCATTGGCGCGTGCTACCCCGTCGTAAGAATGTTGCCATTTACCTAAGAAATAGGTATTGTCGGAGAGCCAGTTGTATTGCTCAATGTACTCTTGCTCGGGTTGGTCACCGATGTCGGTACCTTTTACGGCATCACCGCTGGTAATTCCTCCGAATACGTAGTTTGAGATGGTAGATTGGCGACCGGTGTTTCCCGCACCAACTCCATCCAGAAGCGAATATGCCCCGATCAGCATAGCATTTACCCCGTTTTTGTTACTCAATGAGGCCAAGGATGCTGCGCCTTGAGGCTGTATATTAAAGAACGATTCAGAACAAGAGAAGCTTATTCCGACCACTAATGCAATTACGAGTATCTTTTTCATTGTGTTCAATTTTTTTAATGGGCCATTAGAATCCTAAGCGAATACCTACATTGTAAGATTTAGCTACCGGGAAAGCACCTTCATCAATACCCATGTGGATGTCTTGGTTGTCATTTCCGGAAGTTCTCAAGTTTATGTCAGGATCCAATCCTTTGTACTTGGTAAAAGTGAAAAGATTTTGGCCTTGTAGGTAAATTTGAGCCGAGCTTAGTTTGATCTTTGACAAAAGGGTTGACGGGAAGGTATAGGTCAATTGGACGTTTTTGATACGCATATACGAACCGTCTTCTACGAAATAGGAGGAAATTTGCTGACTGGTTCCGTCTTGGGAATTTAAACGCGGTAACAAGGCGTTATCTCCCGGTTTCTTCCAAGAGTTGTAAAGCATATCTTTGGAGCGATTACCTTGGAAGGTGTTAAAGTCAGTCCAGAATTTTTGATAATTAAAGATATCATTTCCTTGTGAACCTTGGGCAAACAACGCCAAATCCCAATTTTTATAACCTAAGTTTACGTTCAAACCGTACGTAAAATCAGGGTGAGGGTTTCCGATAATGGTTTTATCAGCTGCCGTAATGACACCGTCTCCGTTTACATCTCTGAATTTGAATACCCCCGCTCTGGTATAAGAACCGAATTTGGGAGCAGCGGCCGCTTCTGCGTCATCTTTGATTACGCCGTCAATAATATAGCCGTAGAAGCTTGAAATAGGAAGGCCGGCTTTGGTAACCGAAATAGAAGGAAGGCGAGTTGTAAATCCGAAAATACTGGCGTTAGGGTCGTCATTAAGTTTTACCACATTGTTTTTGTACTTACTGAACATTCCGCTTACCGAGTATCTGAGACCTCTGAATTTGTCTTTGTAAGTGATATTGAGGTCAACTCCTTTGTTATTCACCTCTCCGATATTTACGTAAGGAACCGAACCGGTACCGGCCGTTTTAGGAATAGGTACTTGCGTCAACATATTGGAGGTAGTACGGTTGTACAAGTCCAATATCACTTCCAATTTCCCTTTCAGCATAGAAGCGTCAATTCCTATGTTGGTAGAAGTATTGGTTTCCCATCTGCCGTTAGGGTTTCCGAATTGAGTTAAGTCAAAACCGTTGGCGATGGAGTTTCCTGAACCGGTGATATCGTAGGCATTATTCAGCGGATCCGGTGAATACAGCGTGTAAGCGTTATTTACGTTAGGAATCAATTGATTTCCTGTTTTGCCCCAACCCGCCCGTATTTTCAGATCATCTACAAAACTTTGTTTTTTCATAAAGCCTAACTCAGTCAGACGCAGCCCCACAGAAAAGGCCGGGAACACCCCATAACGATACGCAGCCGAGAAACGTGACGAACCGTCGCGACGGATAGTCGCATCGGCCAAAAGGAAGTCTTTGTAAGAATAGTTGATTTTGCCGAATTGAGAAAACAACGCACTCTTGGTAGCCCCGGCTCCTGAGTTGGATAAGCCGGCTGCCGAACCAAGGTTCAGATAACGGTACGAAAGGTCATCAAAGGCATAGTTGCTCCGGGCAGCACTGAAGCCGAACGCATAGGTGGCAACGGCTTCGGTACCCGCCAGTATGTTGAAATTATGACTGCCAAAGGTTTTATTGTAATTTAAGGTATTAAACCAAGTCAGGGTTCTGTCAAAGTTGTTAGATACCGTTAAACTGTTGGCACTGCGAGGCTCGGCAGCTTCAATATCACGGTTAAAGTATTGTGAGAAGTTATAGTTGTTGAATTCAACGCCCAAACTGGTTCTGAATTTCAAGCCGTCCAAAATAGCCACTTCTCCGAAGATATTACCGAAGATGTGGGTTCCTTTGATGATGTTGTCTTTTTCACGCCATTGTCTTGCCAACGGGTTGGGAGCGTTACCAAGGTTAGAACCTCTACTACCCGCAAATCCGTTAAGGTCGGAAGTATTGGTACCGCCCAATGCTACAGGTCCGCCGGTAATGTCAAAAACCGGGATGATCGGCTGAATACGAATGGCAAACGAAATAGGGTTGCTTTCGTTCTGGTTACCGCTTGGTACACCCACTCTTTCGTCGTAAGATACCGTCATATTTTCACCGAAAGTCAAACGACCTTTGGTAAACTCAGTATTGGCCCGAACCGAATAGCGTTTGTAGCTGGTATATTTCAGGATACCGTCTTGGCTGAAATAATTGCCCGAAATGGCATACTTTCCATATTTAGAGCCGCCGGTAGCACCCAATTGAAAATTTGAAATTTTAGCCGGGCCAAAAATTTCGTGCTGCCAATCAGTACCTTCTTTGTTGGCTTTGGTAATATTAAATGCAGTCACTCCCAACTTAGGGTCATTAATGTCATTGGTATAGGTATAATTAGAAGGCAATGCGCCATAAACGTTGGGGTAGATATAATCAGCAATGGTTTGTTCACCGGTTGGCGTAAAGCGGTATTGGGCGGAAGGGGAAGTTCCGGCGGCTTTACCGGCCCCGATTTCAGATTCGTAATATAATTGCCCCAACTCTTTGGTATTCAACAAATCCAACGTTTTGCCGACGTGCTGCATACCGGTGTAAGCATCAAACGTAATTTTGGGTTCTCCGGTACCGCCCCTTTTTGTTGTAATGATGACTACACCGTTGGCAGCACGCGCTCCGTAGATAGAAGCCGAAGAAGCATCTTTCAGCACCTGCATTGATTCGATATCATTGGGGTTGATTTGGTTCAATGTACCTTGCGTAGGCGTACCGTCAATGATATACAAAGGACTGTTGTTGTTAATCGAACCGAAACCGCGAATACGCACCATGGTTCCTCCGCCCGGTGAGTTATCATTACCAACGGTTACCCCGGCGGCTCGGCCTTGAAGCATTTGGGTCACACTGGCAGTAGGTAATGAGGTCAATTCTTTGGCATTCACTACGGTGACTGCCCCGGTAATATCCTGTTTCCGTTGGCTGGCATAGCCCGTTACAACGACTTCTGACAGTGATTTTACATCTACTGCAAGTGCCACGTCAATGGTGGTACGGTTACCGATGGCTATTTCCTGCGATACGTAACCGATATACGATACTACTAAAGTACCGCCCGTTGAAGGATTGTTAATAGAATACCGGCCGTCTCCGTCTGTGGTAACACCGATATTGGTTCCTTTTAATAACACACTAACCCCGGGGAGCGGAGCATTTTCGGAGGCGTCAGTGACTCGCCCCGTCAATCGACTTTGCGCCCACGTAGTAAGCGCGACAAGCCACAGCAATGCAGCTAAGTAAAGATGTTTTTTCATTGAAGTTAGATAAAATAAGTGAATGTAAGGTGTGAGAAGGGGGTTCGAAAAAGATTCGAAATGGGTTCTCGAAGCTAAAACAAGGAATCACACGATTTTTACTTGATTAATTATGAAAAAATTAAGATTGAAAAGCGCCATTCATCCTTGAGTTTCCGTCATTCATCTCTTAAATTTCCTGATTCAACCTTAAATGTTCGTTGATAGGGCATTTCAAACGTTTGCATTGAAGTTTGGTGTCGATTTTTAAAAGGTCGAAAAAAACAAAACAGCCGCAGATACTTGCTGCGACTGTTCCAAATGTATTTTTTATTAATTCAATTTTCGTTTTTGTCCTTTAAAATCTACTATTTCCACTAATGTTTCCTGATCGTTCAATGCCAATTTCCGGGAGGATTGAGAAAAGAAAGAGGCACCGTAGTAGAGTTCTTTTCGGTAGGTCTTTCCCGCTTTGGTTCGGATAAGAGCATAGGCATCGTCCGGTTGCAATGTAACCCATCTCACCGAACCGGAAGCCTGCCCGAATACCTTCAACGGTCCGCGATTTTGGGTGGCTACTATGATTCGTTTACCGCTTTTGTCGGTAAGCAGGGCCAGCCCTTTGGCATTGGCCGGCACATAAAAACCGGTCACGGCTTGGGTCAGCGGAATGAAGTCTCCTTTACCGTTGCCTTTCAGGAGTAAACCGCTTGAGGCATCAAAACGACCCGAACTGGTTTCGTTGCCAAAGTCGTTGGCAACCAATAATACATCTAAATGCCCGTCTTTATCAAAATCCTCAGCGATCATACCGTTAATAGGCGACAATTGCGCCAAAGTGGGCAGCGGCTTGGTTTTGAAAGTGCCGTTGCCGGTATTTTCGATATAAACAGACGAGCAATAATTAATATCTACCTGAAGGGCTTTTTTGCGTTCGTCCTCTTTAAGGAAATTGTCGAAGGTAGCATTGGCAAAATCAGCGTACTTTTGAAAACGGGCCCGCGTTTGAATGACTTGTTTGATAAGATCTTCCCGCCCGTGGAACGGAACGCGTACGGGCTTGTTTTCGGCATCCGGAAAATAAATAAACGGAATGGCATCATAACTGCCGTCTTGGTTGAAATCCCCTGCCAACATACTCATCGGGTGGGTATCTGAGGCTTTAGTAAGTGCATTCAATCCCAAGTTTCCGGCGATATAGTCGGTGTCTCCATCACGGTCAAAGTCAGCTCCGACCAAACTGCCCCAAAATCCTTTTCGACTGTCCAAGTCGGAGTGCTGAAGGTCGAATTTGCCTTTATTGTTCTTTACGAGGGTAAGCGGCATCCATTCTCCCGCAATGAGCAGATCCATCCACCCGTCATTGTCATAATCTGTCCATAAGGCATCACAGGCAAGCCCTAAATTTTGGAGTGAAGGGGCTAGTTGGGCTGTAACATCCGTAAATTTAGGAGCGAGGAGTGAGGAGTGAGGAGTGGTTTTGTCTTTCTGACTTCTGAATGTATCATTTCTCAAAATATAACTGTTGACGGGTTTAGGATAACTGTCCGGTTCGACACGTCCGGCAACAAATAAGTCCAGATCGCCGTCGCGGTCGTAATCGGCAGCACGGACACACGATTTGCTGGTGAGGATTTGGGGTAAAGCGTTGGCAGCTAAGGTAAACCCTCCTTTTCCGTCATTTATATACAGACGATCCTGATAGCCCGGGTCCTCCGAGCGCAGCTCGTTTCCTCCCGAGGCAATATAAAGATCATTATCTCCGTCGCCGTCGGCGTCAAAAAGTAAAGTTCCCATGTCTTCCGCTGTTTTGGAGGGGCCTTCACTACCCGGGAGTAAGTCACTCAGGGTAAATGTACCGGATGGATTTTGCAGAAAGAATCGGCCTTTGTGCTGACGCGAACCGCTCACAAAAAAATCATCTAAGCCGTCACCGTTCACATCGCCGGCAGAAACCGCCGGCGGGTATTGGGAAAGCTTATGAGGAAGCAATTTCTGAACGTTGAAATCAATGTATTCCGGTTCTTGATGTACCCAATGGATATTAAGAGAGTCGTTTAGATCATTAAAAAGATAATCGGAATTGGGTAATGCCGGTCTGAAGAAATCGTTGGCATCTGCTTCCGCTACCTGAATCACACGGTCAGTTTTCAAATTTTTTAGGGTTTGTTGCTTACCGTTTGGCCAAATCACAACGGCCGAATCAATGAGGGCCGTTTCCCCTAGACCGAAATGAGCTATGGGTTCGACCGTAGACAGATACCCGCGATAAGGAGAGTGTTCATAGACCTGAGTGATTCCTTTGCTGTAATGCAGTTCCATTCTTGCTCCTATGCCTAACGGATTGTTTTTTCCCCCTCTAAAAGCTACTCTCAAAAAGTGAGCTTTTGCGAAATTCGACTCGGATAAGTTGTTACGATACACAAAGGCAGAGTCGTTGATATTGTTAGTGATCATATCCAAGTCGCCGTCGAGATCCAAGTCAGCATACGCCGCGCCGTTGGAAAAAGAAGGCTCGTAGATGCCCCACTTTTGGGAAACATCCCCAAAGGTCAGATCTCCGTTGTTTTTAAAAGCAAAGTTGGGGATTTTAACCACGGGAATTTCACCGAGTACGTACTCTTTGGAGGCCACAGAACTGCTTTGGGCACGAAATTGAGCAAAATCACGGTCGGTAACGTCACGCGGGAAGCCGTTGGTAATGATCAGGTCGCGAAAACCGTCTTGGTCAAAATCGGCTAACATGGGCGTCCAACTCCAATCCGTTTGGGCTACATTGGCCAGAAGACTGATTTCGGCAAAAGTCGGCTCAGTAGTATGGGGTTTGTTGCCCATGTTGAGTTGTAGGGTATTTCTTACGTATTGATGGGTGAACCCATAAAGATCGTTGTTAAGGTAAGTTTGATAACTGTTGGGGCCCATCAACCGTTTTTTGCGGATATTGTCTTTGGGGAGCATATCTACTGCTACAATGTCAGGAAGGCCATCGTTGTTGATATCGGCTACGTCGTTTCCCATAGCCGAATTACTGGTGTGTTTAAGGTACTCGGCTGCTTTGTCGGTAAATCCTAAATGTTTCCCATCTTTTATGCCGTTATTGATATACAGCAGATCATCGGTCAGATAATCGTTAGTGACGTAAATATCCTTAAAGCCATCGCGGTTAAAATCGCAAATATTCACTCCTAAGCCGTAGCCTTCTATCAAAATTCCCGCCTCTTTAGAGACATTAGTATATATCGGGTGGGCGAGGCTATCCTTCCAATCGCACCGATAAAGGCGGTCGGTAGTAGGAGAGGAGCCGTCGCGTATTTTTTCGTGATATTGGTTGGGGTTGCTTTCGATTTTATTGGTTAATACATACAGGTCCAAATCTCCGTCATTATCATAATCAAAAAAGGCTGCATTCATCGAATGCCCACGGTCAGCAATGCCGTATTCCTCGGCCATTTCTTTAAATACAGGCACACCGTCTTTGTCGTTGCCTTGGTTGACGAAAAGTAAATTGGCTCGTTCGGCTTCTATTTTTTTGGCTGTGGCAGTGAGGTAAATATCCATGCGGCCATCGGCATTGATATCTACTAAACTGACACCCGAACACCAGCGGCCCAAATTGGAGATTCCCGCTTTTTTGCTTATATTTTCAAAATGTAATGATGCGCCTTTAACGGTACTCCTATTGAGGTAAATGCTGCTCTCCGCCTGATTCCCCGAAAATACCACATCCGGCAAACTATCGCCGTTCATATCGGCAATACCGACCCCGCCTCCGTTATAGATATATTCAAAATCAAGAATATTCATGGTATCATTTTCCATGATACGATTGGAGAAATCAACCCCGGTTTCATCCACCGAAAGTTTGGAAAACAGCGTTTTATCTTGACACGAGCTCAATAAGGCAACCGCGAGAAGGCCAAGACTGAAAAATCGAAAAACCATATTGCAATGAAAGATTGAATGTGGAAATAAAGGTAAGGATTTTAGTTATTCGCCGCAGTGGTAAATTCTCCGTAAGCCGGGTTATGTATTAACAAATACGGCAAGCCTTTCGGCCTGCCGTATTTGCAGTTGAATAGAGTTAGTAATCAGCAGATTAGTAACCCGGATTTTGTTTTAAAATACTGGTTCCTACCAAGTCAATTTGAGCTTGAGGAATCGGAAGGAATTGGTGAATTGCTTGGAATTTCGCACCGCCCAAGGTGTTAGGCAAACGGCCGGGTGCGCTTTCGTACGTTAAGTATTTGTTGATTTCGGTTTCGGCAGTTCCCCAACGAACCAAATCGTAGAAGCGGTGGCCTTCCATCGCCAATTCCAATTTACGCTCAAACTGAACAGCTGTACGAGCTGCTGCTTTATCAGTCCAAGGAGTATCGTAGGTAGTAATGATGTAGTTAGCGGCAGGAGCACCGTTTTTCATTACATAGCCATCTTTGTTAGCCGCACGGGTACGAATTTGATTCACATACGTACGTGCTTTATCTACTGTTCCTACTTCAATTTCGCACTCAGCCGCCATCAACAATACATCCGCAAAACGAATCACAGTATAGTTAAGCGCGGTATAACCCGGAGTCCAAGAGCTGTTGTCTTGTAATGAACCTTTGTCCGTTTTATAGTAAGAGTATTTCTTAGGAGAGTAAGGACCGCCGTTAGGTTGGTTACGAATCCAGTCGTTACCGGGGTGGTCTTGCCAATCCAAGAAAGGAATACCGCGGCGACCTACCGTCCAGTCAAGGCGTGGGTCGAGGTTACCGGCATCAGGAGTAAAGGCCGCACCTGACAATACGCCCATGTCTGATTTCACTTGGTTAGTTCCTGTGTTGTAAGAACCGTCAACCAAAGGTAACCCTTTTGCATCGGTACGGAATGAGTTGACTAACTCAAAGCTTGGTTGGAAGAAGCCGCAGCAGTTTCCGGGGCCGTTAGGACCGGTATTGTAAGGCCAATTCAAGTCTCCGTCAGAGTTAGCATTATTGACGCTACCGGTATTGGCAGCTGCTTGTACTGCAAATACGGACTCTTCATTGTTATCGTTGGAAGCTTTGTATAAATCAGGAAACTTAGCTACTAAGCCGTATTTTTTACCGTTAGTAGTTTTACCATTGGCAATCACAGCGTCAAATAACGTTTTTGCTTCGGCATATTTCTTCTGATACAGATAAATTTTACCCAAGTAAGCCGCCGCAGCCCATTTGTTTGCACGACCTGCTGAACCTTGAGTTTCAGGAAGGTTGTCGTAAGCAAACTTCATGTCTGCCTCAATTTTAGGATACAGCTCTTGGTCGTTCTTTACTGCCTCGATACCGCCGCCGTAATCCAATGTTTCGTCCACGTAAGGCGTATTGTTGTAGTTACGCTTCAAAGAGAAATAGGCGTGGGCACGGAGGAAACGAGCTTCGGCCGAGATTCTGGTTTTATCAGCATCGGTTACGTCAGCCGCCGCAGTTTTCAACAAACGCAATACGTTATTGGCACGGGCAATAATTTCGTACAAACCGCGATAGTTGTCATTGATTACGTCCAAGGTAGAAAGATATTGGAACGTTTGGATTGGGTTAATGGTCGAGAAGTCACCCGGGTCGGTGCCTTTGTTGGCATCACCGCCGCGGATAGAACCCCATACCCAGTTCCAAGGGTGCACCATACGGGTACCTACCCCTGAAAGCATCGCATAAGAAGCAATTAAAGAACCTTCAATCCCCTTCTTGGAAGAAAGCTGATCTACGGAAATAGCCCCCGTAGGCTTCACTACGAGAAAGCTGTCTTTACAGGCGAAAGAGATGACGAGGAGAGCTACTACAACCCCGGCAATTTTTCGTGAAGCAAGATTTTTCATATTTTTTGACAATTAATTTAAATGTTTTGAGAAAATTAGAATCCAACGTTCAGACCGACAGTCCAGCCTCTTGTTACAGGATAGTTACCTACGTCAATACCGAATTGAGTATCTACGTTACCGCCTACGCCCGGATCCAAACCTTGATACTTAGTCAAAGTGAAGAGGTTGTTTGTAGAAGCAAACACCCGTACTTTAGTAAGTTTCAATTTGTTTAGGAGCACTGAAGGCATGGTATAACCAACGGCCACGGTCTGCATACGAACGTAGTCACCGTTTTCTACGTAGAAGGAGTTAGCTTGGGTGTTGGTACTGAAGTTAGAAGCCGTTTCAAAAATAGGGATTTTAGCACCGGTGTTGCTAGGTGACCATGAGTCTTTTACGCGCTCGCTGATAGCTGCCCCTTGGAATGATGGGAAGAAATCAGTAAACCATTTAGAGGCGTTGAAGATTTTGTTACCGAAGAAACCGTTCAATTGGGCAGTCAGGTCGAAGTTTTTGTAGTTCAATCCAAGCACCAAACCTGCGGTAAATTTAGGAACGGGGCTGCCGAGGTAAGTACGGTCAGCGTCAGTGATCTTACCGTCTCCGTTAAGGTCTTCGTAACGGAAACGACCAATACCGGCACCGTCTTGAGTAGGTGCATTTTTCACTTCTTCCGCTGTTTGGAACAGGCCTTTTACTTTGTATCCGTAGAACGAAGAGATAGAGTGGCCCAATTGGTTACGGATAGGTGTCAAACCGCGATAGCCGGGGTTGATGGTCGAAATGTACGTTTGTCCGGAAGCAATTTCCGTGATTTCGTTTTTCAACGTACCGCCGGTGAAAGTCAAATCAAAGCCAAGATCTTTTCCGATACGACCTCTGGTAGCAACCGAAATATCAATCCCTTGGTTCAACATTTTACCGATGTTTACGGAAGGTGCGGCCGCATCAAAACCGTTGGTAGCCGGGATGGGAAGAGCTAATAACAAATCTTTTGTATCTTTTCTCCACAAATCCAAAATGACGTCCAATTTACCGTTCAGGAAGGTACCGTCAAAACCAATGTTTTGGGTAACGGCAGTTTCCCATTTTGCATTCGGGTTACCGATACGAGTACGATAGTAACCTTCCGAAATGCTTGAGTTAGAGCCGTTGATGTCATAACCGGAACGACCGATGCTGGTTCCGAATAAGCTGTATTGGTTGTTAGGATCCACCGGGTTGGAGTTACCCATGGTACCGTAACCGCCGCGGATCTTCAAATCACTTACCCAAGTCAGGTTTTTCATGAAAGGCTCAGACGATAGACGCCACGCGGCTGAGAACGCAGGGAACACCCCGTAACGATTGTTGGCACCGAAGCGAGAAGAACCGTCGCGACGAACCACTGCTGTTACGATGTACTTGTCGTTGTAGATGTAGTTCACCCGGCCGAACAGAGAGTAGAAATTAACTCCGCTGAATAAACCTGAATTGACTACTTTGCCGGAGGCGGCTACTGTTGACATATTCACGAAATTAATGTCAGTAGAGAAGGGGTTCAAACCGCTGGCGCTCATGTTGCGACCTCTACCGGTATTCAACGCTTCCTGACCCGCCAATACATCTACGTTATGTTTACCAAATGTTTTTTTGTAGTTAGCTGTATTAGTCAAAGTCCAGCCAAAGCTCCAACCACTGCCTTCACCGTAGCTGAAAGCTGAGTTGTTTTCGGAGTTTTCGTACTGTAAACGACCGTAGTTCCAGAAATAAGAGTTATCGTACCGACCGCCGATAGAAGAACGGAGCGTTAAGCCCGGAATGACATCCCACTCGGCATAGAGGTTACCGAAAGCATTTCCGTTAAAGGCGCGGTTGTTCAACAGACCTTGTTGGTTGGCTACCGGGTTACGAGGGTTGTTAAAACCTTTGGCTGCGGTACCGGCATAACCACCGAACTCATCATACACCGGAATAATAGAAGGCATACGGAAAGCCTGCAAAATGTCATTTTCGTCATCCGAGATACCTTGTCCGCCATTTTCGCCCGATAGTCCTAAAGACTGACGATACGTTGCTTGGAAATTTTGTCCGATACGAAGGTTTTTCAAGACATTAAATTCGCTGTTGGCACGCAATGAATAACGCTTGAGGCTGTTTGACAACAAAATACCTTTTTGATCGAAAATACCAAGGCCGATATAAAAGCGGCTGTTTTCACCACCGCCGCTGAAACCCAAAGAATGGCGTTGCAGCGGAGCTTGACGGGTGATGGCTTTATACCAGTCAGTACCTGATTTATTGGCACGAACTACTTGGTAAATAGCACCGGCTGTAGGATCCACATTGTATTTTGCTTTTTCCGCCGCTAAGTCAACCGTTCCGACAACGCCCGAACGACCGCCTACGTTGATATAGTCAGGAATCACCGGAGTAGAACCTGTTCCGAATTGAGGGTGGCTCAAGGCAACATTCGAGTTTTTGTAGGCTTGCCACGTCCAATTAGCAAAGTCAGTTGGGTTCATCATAGCTTGGCCCGGACCCGGATTGGTCACCCCATACATACCGTCATAGCTAACGGATAACTTCTTCGCCCCTTTGGTTCCTTTTTTAGTGGTATAAATCACCACCCCGTTGGCAGCACGTGCCCCGTAGATAGAAGCGGCAGCCGCATCTTTCAGTACCGTAACCGTCTCAATATCATCCGGATTCAAAAAGTCCGTAGTACCTACCGGTACCCCGTCAACAACGTAAAGCGGATCGTTTGAACCGGCCGGACCGAAAGAACCAAAACCGCGTACACGGATTTGGCTGGTAGTACCCGGCTGACCGTTCGTTACAACAGTTACCCCGGCTACACGACCTTGTAATTGCTGCTCTACGTTTCCGGAAGGGCGAACTGTGAGGTCTTTCGGACGAACGATAGCAACAGCACCTGTAGTTTCGCGGCGGTTATCAATGGTATAACCCGTTACGACGACTTCGGTCAGAGCATTCACATCGTCTTCCAACTTCACATTGATGGCACTTTGATTGCCAACCGCTACTTCTTGCGGCTTGTAGCCGATCGCTGAAATGACCAATACCGGGTTAGCCCCTTTTACATTGATGGTAAAAGCACCGGTACCGTCAGCCGAGGTACCTGTGTTGCTCCCTTTCAGCAAAATGCTGGCTCCCGGAAGCGGGCCATCCGCCGTCATAACCTTGCCCGACACTTTCCGGTCTTGGGCATGTGCAGAATCAGGCGCCAGGAGCAGAAGAAACATCCAGGCTACTGCGCACGTCAGCAGTGAATAAAACTTTGGTTTCATAATTAAAAAAACTGATAGGTTAAAAAGTGAATAAAAAAACTAAAAAAAATACTAAGTCAAATTGTTCGTACTTCTGTCTTTTGCTTTGTCACTGACGAATCAAAAGCTACTTAACTATAATTTTCAATAAAGATGTGGAAAATTTTACCCTTATGGCTGTTCATTGCTGAATTGCAGCCAAATACTGTGTTACGTTTTTATCGGGTGTGGCAGAAACTTATTTTTGGAATATTATTAAAATTGCAATAGCCCAAAAGAGTTAACTCAACGATTAAGGGACAAAGGTAGCAATAATGGTATTATACTCGTAAAAAATTTCCTATTTCTTCGTTTTTGGAAAACAGAAGCGGTTTTTAATGAACTTTTAATGCCTGCTCACAGAACTGTTTGCTTCTTTTCAGACTCAAAAACCAAGGTTAAATGGTCTTCGTCCGGGACTCGTTTTGAACTTAGCTTACTGACCGCAATATAAACGAGAAATGAAATAATAAATGCCGGAAAGACTTCGTGCACTTCTTTCATGTTCTCAAAATGAAAGCGCACTCCAAATCGCCAACCTACGTTGACAATCATACCCGCAATCATCGAAGCGACAGCCCCTAAGTCAGTGCCCCAACGAAAATAAAGCCCTCCGAAAATGGTAGGGAAAAAGCTGGCAGCAAAGACTGACCCTGCAAAGGAAGACATCTCAACGACGCCCGCCGGCGGATATAACGTAAAAATGAATACTAACAGGCAATAGAGCAACATACTGATTTTGGTACGGGAAACTATCTTATGGTCGGGCATGGGTCTCCAACTATGCCAAATGTCTTTAACAATTGAAGTCCCCGCTATCAATATGACGGAAGCTAATGAGGACATACCGGCGGCAAATAGCCCCATCATACAAATACCTGTGATTAATGGATGGTTCAGCTTATTAAACATTACGCCTACTACCTGATCCGTGTTTTGAATGAGTTCCGTGGCTTCTGACTGAGTGACCATACCGTGAACAAAGGCTCCGATACAGAAAACACATAACAAAGAAATACCTAAAAATACGGGGGTCCAGATCATGGCAAACCGCATACTGGCCCGGTCTTTGATGGAATAAAAACGAATAATGAGTTTCGGATCCGCAATTTGTTTCATGCCGATTGAGAGCCCGATGGCCAATATATAAGAGAAAGAAGCCCTGTCTCCTAAAGTTAACATGCCTTTTCCGATGGCTTCACCCGTTTTGGAAGGGTGATCCAGATAAGCAAGTTTGGTCATCATGGCTTCATACCCGCCTATATACCAAAACGGAATCAGTAACATAATCACTGCCACTCCAAACATCAAAATGCCCTGAATCGCATCTGTCCACATCACACCGTACATGCCGCCGACCATAGTATAAGCACAGGTAAAGAAAATAAGGATAAAGGCTCCCAGTCCGTAATTTACTTCTAAGACGGTTTCAAGCAAGTTGGCACAGCCTTTGGCAATGCCTGTCATGTACCACAACGTAGCAAACAAAATAATGAATGATGACAATACGCGAATACTTCGGGAAAGGTTGCTTTTATACCGGAGTTGAAAATAATCGGGGACGGTGAGCGACTTTAATCTAACTGATTGATTACGCATTCGAGGCCCCATGACCAACCAGGAAATAATACAGAATATCACCCAAAATAAAGCTACATAGGCCCACGATAAACCGTAACGGAAAGATTCGCCGGCTTGCCCGATGTAAGTACTGGTACTGATAAATGTCGAGAAAAAAGCTAAGGATACTACCCACCCCGGAATGCGGCGATTGGCCAAATAATATTCGTTGACATTTTTGGAAGCACGTTTTTGAAAAATTTGGCCGATGTAAATAATTAAGCCCACGTATACGGCGATGCAAACCAGCGTTACGGCATGTTTTTGTAAATAGTCGGTCATAATCAATGGGTTAAGGGACGGTCGTCGTCAGTAACATCAATATCCATCCGTAATACAATCACTGCATTGAGTACAATCAATACGAGCATTGCCCAAAAAGGAAAAGCAATCAGGAAGTCCATAGTTTTTTCAGGTCATTTTTAGTTACTTTTCCCATAGCGTTTCGCGGCAACTCATCGACGATTTTGTATTGGCGCGGTACCCGATACGAGGGCATACGCTCGCGCATCCATTGATTTAGTTCACTCAGATCAATCACAGACGAGATTATCAACGCAGCGGCTACCGTTTCGCCCCATTCTTCATTAGGGACTCCGACAACACTGCAATCTTTGATGGCAGGATGGGTGCGTAATACTTCTTCAATCTCAAGTGCTGAAATTTTATAACCCCCGGATTTGATAATATCCACCGAATTTCGCCCTAAAATTTTATAACTGCCTTCTTCCATAACAGCTACATCACCTGTTTTAAACCAGCCGTCTTCCGTAAAGGATTCTTGAGTAGCCGCAGGGCGCCGCCAATATTCTGAAAATACATTCGGTCCTTTTACCTGAATTTCGCCCGCCTGCCCGCTTTCAACTTCCTTATTTTGTTCGTTAACTAACCGTACATTTACTTTGGGAAGCGGCACACCTACAAAACCCGCTCGGCGTTGGTCGTGGTAAGGATTGCTGAGTGCCATGCCGATTTCGGTCATTCCATAACGCTCAAGAAGGGTATGACCGCTTACTTTTGCCCACTTTTCCATGACCGACACCGGCAAGGCTGCCGAGCCCGATACCATAAGCCGGAAAGTTTGCATGGCGTTCGTCAATGCTTTTTGTTGGTCGGCGGTTAACGTTTCAAAATAGGAAATCAGCTTGAAGTAAATGGTAGGGACCGCCATAAATACACCGTTGTCCTCTGATTTTGTAAATTTCAGAAACCAATTAATTACTTGTGAGGCTGAAAATTCGGGTAAAAATTCGACACATCCGCCTGCCCAAAGGGTACAATTGACGACATTGATGATACCGTGTACGTGATGTAACGGCAGAATACACAAGAGCGAATCGTTAGGCGAATACTCCCACGCTTCTATAAGGGTCGTTATTTGTGCTTCGAGATTAGCATGTGTGGTTACCACTCCTTTGGGCAAATTGGTCGTTCCGCTCGTATAAAGAATCATGGCACGACGCTCAATATTTACCACAGGCAATTTACCCGTTTGAATTTCAGTTTCTTGGCCTAAAACAATAAAACGAAGCCCTTTCTCTTCGGCCAATGCCCGTAAAACAGATTCAAATTGAGGCGAGACCACAATGATTTCTGCTTCCGTATCTTCAATAACATACCGTAAGGAAGTTAACGGATGGCTCGTACAAAGCGGAACGGCAATACCGCCCGCCTTCCAAATACCCCATTGAACCTTCACATAATCAAAGCCCGGATCGACCATAAAAGCAACGCGACACTCATTCAGATCGTTACCGTGATTTAATAAAGTAAGGGCAAACGCCGACGAAGCGTCGGCCAATTCAGTGTAAGTATAGTGTCTGCCGTTGGCAACAATGGCGATGCCCGTAGTATGTATTTGAGCCCGGCGAAAGATTGGAAGCATGATTTACAAAAGAACCTCGAAAAACGGGAAACAATAAACAGTAAAGAGTAAGTTTGTATTCTTTTTAATAGAGAAATAGGGAATAATGCAGGAAACCATGAGTAGTTTTTGTGGGTTTGCATCATTTTGATACAAACATATTATCGGTACTTCGATATTCCAAACTTTTTCCTTTTTTTGTGCAAATTTACTCAACATGCCAACCGGTCGTCTTATTAAAGCTTTTTTGGATAAAGGTCCCGAATACTTGCCGAGTGTTTCCGTGGATTGTGTTATTTTCGGGTTTCATGAACATCAATTAAAGGTACTTTTACTGGAATTTAAAAATACCAAAGCCTTTGCTTTGCCCGGTGGTTTTGTCTTCAAGGGCGAAAGTACTGATGAAGCTGCTCAACGGATTTTGTGGGAACGAACGGGGGTAAAAGATATTTACCTTGAGCAGTTTTATACTTTCGGAGAGCAGTATCGCGGTAATTGGGAAGTTCATAAAGCTACTATGGCAGCATTCGGGTTTGAGTTGGAGGCCGATCATTGGTTGCTTCAGCGGTTTATTTCTATCGGTTATTATGCTTTGGTTGATTTTTCTAAAGTACAATCTACGCCTGATATTTTTTCAGATAGGAGTGAATGGTACGATATTCACCAAATCCCCGAATTGATTTTAGATCATAATCGTATCATTGATAGAGCCTTAGAAACGCTCAGAATGATGGTTGATCACAAGCCGGTCGGTTTCAATCTTTTATCGGAGACTTTCACCATGAATGAACTTCAAAGCCTGTATGAAACAATTTTGGATAAAAAACTGCTGCGAGCCAATTTCCAACGAAAAATGCTCAGTTTGGGTATTTTGGAACGCGTAGAAAAGAAATTTTCGGGCAAAGCACATAAACCTCCCTATGTTTATCGTATCAACCCGGATCTTCCATCAAAAGACCTCAGCGAATCTGACGATTCAATTCAATAATTTTATAATCAGAAGGTAAAGTTTTGGAATCGTTGAGGTCTCGGTCAAATAAGCGGTTGAGGTTGTTACCGGCCAAATCTTCTAAGCGGGCTTCGATTTGGAGGGTGTAGCGGCTGCCGGTCCAAGGGCTGAGCGGAGTAAAAGACAATTTCCTTTCTTCGTCGCTGAGTTGGATAGTCCCCTCTATGGCTGTGCCTTTTTCGTTCGTCAGATGAACGGCATTTTGCAGTAAAATATAATCCAACGATTCATGCAATTCGACTTCAAGCGGGTTTAGCGTACCTCTGAGCGGGTCGTTGATCGTCCAATCGGTTGTTTTGGGTGAGGTCATATCTCTGTCCGTAACGACGAAATCCTTGGTATAGTTTTGCGCTAAATAGGCTCCCTGCTCATCAGGCCATTCAGCAGAAACGACTAACCGGTAACGGCCTCCCTGAGCCAGAGGAGCCCCCAAGCGTTTATTGGGTTGTAAATCCCGCTTGATGCGGCCGGGGTCAAGCCAAAGGGTAAGAATCGTTCGCTCGGCATTCCATAGTTCGGGCTGTAAATTCAGGAAGGTTTGGGGCAGAGCATCTCCTTTTTCATCGAGCAATGTAATGTATTGCAAGGCTCGCCCTTCAGTCATAGGACGGGAAAAGACGAAGTAAAATTTGAGCAAATTTTCGGGTAAGGTGTCCTGACTTGGGTAGATGCCTGATAGAGCCGGTGTGTCTTTTGATCGGGGAATTTCGATTGTGGCCAGTGTATTGGTATTCAGTACCACTTCATAACGCAGTCCTCCCGTAAAAGGAATAAGCGGTTCAAAGGTCACTGCGTCTTTAACGAGTTGGAATTCCCCCAAAATAGCCGTTTTAGGGCCTGATGTGACAAGTTGCACCTGCAGAGCTTCGGAGATTTTATCTTTGGCAACGTCGTTGAGCAGAGAAAGCGGGATGGAAAGGCCCGTCGCCTGACCGTTTTTCCAAAGCAGTATCGGTTCGGTTTTGGAGGTGTCTTGTTTTTTGGTACAACCTATCAGCAGAAGAAAACAAAAAAGAATCAGGTGGCACAAATAATGCCGCCTGATTCGTACTTGCTGCCTCATAGGGAACGGTTATTGGATGTTCGGATATCGAGGTCCCCGTTGGTTCTGCGTTGTAAGAAAACAAATTGGGTATCGTCCAGTTTGTCGAGTTGCAATACACTGACCATAGGGAAAGATACATAAGGTACCCCCGCCGTACTGAAGTTTTCCTTGATAGGTTCGGTAAGTGAACCTTGGTAGGACTCAATGTCTTTGAATTTGACTTTCATTACGGGCCGGTCCGAATTGGCCATAATCAAAAAGGAGTCATTGCCTTTTTTCATAACGATCATATCCAAGGGGCTGTTTCCGGCACCGAATTCACCTACTGTACGGCCTTTTACGTGGATACCCGGTTTCAGCTCATCCATCGGAAACAACACAAGCGGGGTACAGGTATAACTTGCCACCAAAAACTTCTTACCGTTCAGTTCGGCTGTTGTAAAAGTTTTGATGGGCGAGTTGGTTTCGTATTGACCGTGAGCAGCGTGGTAAATTTCCAATGAAGATTGGTCTTGTTTGTTTGTAAACGGAAAAGTAATACTGCGGAAGGTAGAGCCGAACTCTTGGTTTGACAATCCGGTCACCATGACTTTGCCATCGGCATAATTGAGATCGGAGATGGCCCATACACGCATCGGGCGGCCGCGTTGATCTTTGGCCTCTTCGGCAGGGGCGTTGTTTAAGCCTGCCATCGAAAATTTAATATCCTTCAGACTCACCGGCTGAATAGTCTCACCGTCTATTTTCAGCAATACGGGCGCACCGCTTCCTGATTGCACTGCACAATACAGTTTTTTGGAAATCGGATTGACGGCTAAGTCCTGAATCGAAATATTTTTGGCTTCAGTACCCAGCAACGCCGCAATTTTTTGATCGATATTTTTGATCTCGACGGGTTTGGCCGTAGCCATAGCTTCGGTATCTTTTGTATCAATAGCAAAAACAGACGCACTTTTGGAATCACCTATGAATAAGACCCCTTCCGGGCCAAATGCAAGGGCATTAATAGACTTTACCTCGGGGGTACCGGTCTCAAAACCGCTCAAGACACTTGTCGAGCGATTCGTGTAGGCAACCAACAGCACCGCAGCAAGTGCGGCTGTCAAAGATAAAAGGGGCTTTTTCATGTGTTTTGAGATTGGGTTGTTTTTGGGTGCGTAATTTATTGATTAACACGAATTTAGTGGATAGTGTTTAAGAAAGAGTTCATTCCGGATAACTTTTTTAGTGGTCTTATGACCCGGAATGAACTCAACAACTTTCAACAATTACAAATTAGGAGCAGTATTCTGAAACTGAACCGAACTGACCGACATCAGAATCTGATTAGGCTGCGCGTTTGGATTCTTGAAAACAAAGTACACATCGTGCAGGCCTTCGGTTGCTTCAATTTTGGCAATCGCTTGTTGTCCCATTTGTCGGCGTTGACCGCCTCCGGGTGCGGGAGCAGGAGTAGCCGGTTTGGCACCATTGGCCGGTGTGGCAGCAGCGGCCGGCGGCGGTCCGAAGGTAGGGTCTTTGACGGTGACGGGAGTTGACTGCCCGATGAGTTTACCGGTAGGTGATCCCAAACGTACTTCTACCACTCCGCCGGCGGCCCCTACTCGGGTAGTGGCCTGAGCTAAAATTTCAATTTGTTTGATACCCGTCAAGTCCAACTGATTATAGCCGATGTAAGAATCGGTTCCTCTCATGTTGAATGATTTGGAAGGGGTAATCAGCAATTCAGTCCCTTTGTTTTTATCCGCTTTGGCAGGGTCTAACGTTGGGTTACGGAGGTGTACAATATTTTCAGACATCAACGGCGAGAGCAATTTGGTGCCGCGGTCGGTATAGGCCGCCCGCAATACATAGCTGCCGCGTCCGTTTTCGCCTTCCGGCACTTTGGTCACGTACGCCCCTGACGTGGGCAATGAGTTGGCCTGAAGGGGTTTTTCTCCCAAACTTAAAATATACTTTACCATAGTGGCGGCATCGTTGGGTGAAATCTGCGGGTGAGCGCTCATCGCATGGTCTCCCCATACTCCACCGCCGCCGGCAATGACTTTCTGAGCCAATTTTGCAGGAGCGGCTGCGTCACCTTTGTACTTTTGGGCGATGTCCCGGTAGCTGGGTCCTACCGATTTTTTGTCTATGATATGGCAAGACTTACAATCACCGGCACTCATCAATTTGTGGCCGGTATTGAAACGGGCCGAAGCGTCCGTACCTTGATAATTTGAGGCAATTTCAATGGGGTCAAATGAATCGGGCATGTAATCAATGTTTACCGCTACCTGCCCGGGTGCCACTTTCCCATTGTCCAAACTGCCGTCTTCTTTGTCACTGACTTTGACTTTATACTCAATCGTTTCGTTAGGAAAAAAGAAGGATTTATTGCCTTTTGTTACTTCAAAAGCCACTTCCGGAGCTTCATTGCCGGCTTTGATTTCAAGAGTACGGCTGTTTTTGGCGCCTTTGGGATCGGTAACCGTAAGAGTGGCTTTGTACGTGCCGGGTTTATCAAACGTAACAACAGGATTCGGTTGTGTTACTGTTTTAAAAAGACCTGCCTTGGAAGTAATCTTCCATTCGTATTTCAGTTCATCGTTGTCAAAATCCTGCGTTCCTTCCGACGAAAAAGCTACTTTGAAAGGAACAGCCCCGGCTTTTTTGTCGGAGGCTGCCTGAACAATAGGTTTGCGGTTGCCGGCATTGTATTCAATTTTTACCAAACGGGCGTTGTCGTTGCCTCTGAACCACGCACTTCCGTATTCGAGTACGTATAGATCACCGTCGGGGCTGAAATCCATGTCAATGGCGCTGCTGAAATTCTCGCTCGGCATAAACCGCTCCATCGACTTGTAATCGCCGTTTTCATCCATGGTTATGGACATGATCCAACCGCGCATAAACTCTACCGCCAGCCATTTGCCCTCGTAATAATCCGGGAACGGACGAGGAGCGTTTTTGAAATCCGCTTTTCTGAACACCGGGCCACCCGTGGCACTTCTTCCCGAACTGCCTACCAACGGAAACTCGGGTGAGTTGGCATAAGGATACCAAATAAAGGCCTTTTGAGCGGGCGGGAGTTCTGTTAAACCGGTATTGTTCGGGGAGTCATTGATAGGTTTGGCCGGGTCAAATTTAGAATCCGGTTTGATTTTATTGGTCTCAAAATCCCAGTCGGCATACACTTTATTGTCGCCGATAAAATAAGGCCAACCGAAGTTCCCGGCCTTTTTGGCTTGGTTAAATTCGTCATAACCGCGAGGGCCGCGCTCGGTGTCTTGTGAGGCGTCGGGGCCTACTTCGCCCCAGTACAAAAATCCGGTCTTGCTGTCGATGGTCGGGCGCCAAGGATTGCGGTGTCCCATGGTGTAGATTTCGGGGCGGGTTTTGGGAGTGCCTTCAGGGAACAAATTGCCTTGAGGAATGGTATAAGAGCCATCGGGCATGGGTTTGATCCGCAGAATTTTACCGCGGAGGTCATTGGTGCTTGCTGCGCCGCGTTGGTCGTCCCACGTACTTTGACCGGGGCGCTCATCAATGTTGGAATAACCGTCGGAGTTACTGTTGCTGGTGTTGTTACCCGTGGTTAGGTACAAATTCCCGGCTTTATCAAAAGTCATACCGCCGCCGGTATGGCAGCACTCTTCCCGCTGAGTAGGTACTTCTAAAATCGTTTTTTTGGAAGTTTCCACCAACTCTTGCCCTTTCAATTCCCAACGGGCCAGCACGTGCTTTTTATCAATGGGATCGGCATAGTACATGTAGATCCAGTGATTTTGAGCATAATTGGGATCGGCAATCAGCCCCATGAGCCCTTCTTCCGCTTCCCGTACCTGCCCTTGGCGATTGGTATATTTGGTATTGACAGGTATTGTTGCCAACACACTTACTTCTTTGGTTTTAGGATCGTAGGCTTTAAGATTTCCTTTTCTTTCCACAAACAAAACACGTTTGTCGGGAAGAAACGTCATTTCCATGGGTTCGTCCAACTTTTCGGTCAGAATACTTTTAGTAAAACGATTTTCTTCGGGGGGAGCAGATTGGCCAAAAGAACCGGCGGCTATTCCCAGTGTACCCAGCAAAAAGGCAGACCGACGAAGGAAAGAAGAAGAAATAAACATAAGTAATGTAGAATTTGGTAATTTTCGCAGTAAAAATAGAAAGAATCAATTCAAAGATAAGACGATACATCGGTATGTATTAGAGGCAATAGATAAAAAACAGTAACTTACCGACGAGTCAGTGTTTCTGAACGACTGCCGGGGAGATTACAGTACTGATTAAATACCGGTTAAAATCGAAAGCGAGATTTCATCTGAAAAATACTTATAGTTAAAATTGAGCGCTGAATTGTTATTTCTTATTCACACAACCTATTGTATATGAAAGTTTTAATCGTAGAAGATGAGCCGAAATTGGCCGGATTTGTAAAAAAAGGACTGGAAGAACAGGCATGGGAGGTGGATGTGGCGTATGATGGACAAATGGGAAGCAGTTTAGCTCTTTCAAACCCTTACGATGTTATTATTTTGGACATTAATTTGCCCAAAATCAACGGTTTTCAACTGGCAACGTATCTGAGAAATGAAAATATCAGGACCCCGATTTTGATGCTGACGGCTCTCGGTACGCTCGGTGATAAATTGGCGGGTTTTGAGGCGGGTGCCGACGATTATCTGGTCAAACCCTTTGAATTTCAAGAGTTGATCGTACGTCTCAGGGCTTTACAAAAACGCAGTTCAGAGACAGGAACCATCAACAATCTCCTGAAATTGGCAGATTTGGAACTTGATTTGAATGAGCGGGTGGCTCGCCGAGGGGGGCATCGTATTGAATTGACGGCCAAAGAGTTCGGACTGTTGGAGTATTTTATGAGAAATCGCGGCCGGGTGGTATCGCGGGTGGATATTGCCGAAAAGGTATGGGATATTCACTTTGATACCGGTACCAATACTATTGATGTCTATGTTAATTTTCTTCGTAAAAAAATAGATCGCGATTTCCCGCAAAAACTCATTCATACCGTGGTAGGCATGGGTTATATTATGAAAGAATCATGAATATTCGCCTTCGACTGACGATTCTTTTTGCGGTATTAGTGGCTTCCATCATGTTGGTATTTTCATTGTCGGTCTATTACCTTTATGATCAGTACCGTGAGCAGGAATTCAACAAACGTCTTCGGGAAAAGGCACTGACGACAGTGCGCCTTTTGGAAGATGTGGGAGGAATCACCAAAGAGCTCCTCCATGCCATTGATCGTAACAATCTTACGGCGATGTTCAAAGAAGAAGTCACGATTTATAACGATAGATACCAAATCATTTATGATAGCGGCAAAGAACCCTATCCCATTAAATCCGAACTTTTGGTGCAAGTGAAGGAAGGACAGGATTTTTTTCTCCGTAACGGTGATAAGGAAATCGTAGGGGTACGCTATATTGATAAGCGGCAACAAACGATGGTTGTGGTCGCTTATGCGATTGATATTTACGGTTTCAGTAAGTTAGACCGCCTGCGTTATATTCTGATCATCGGCTGGACCGGCAGTTTGTTGTTGGTGTTATTGGCGGGTTGGTTTTTTGCCGGTGATGCGCTCAAGCCGGTTTCAGACATTATTGAGCAGGTGAAAAATATTTCGGCCCGAAATATCCACGAACGCTTGAAGGCCGGCCGACAAAAAGACGAGTTGGCGCAGTTGGCGGCTACTTTCAACGATTTGTTGGAACGATTGGAGGATGCATTTAAATCCCAACGGAGTTTTGTATCCCATGCTTCGCATGAATTACGAACTCCGCTCGCCATTATGATGGGACAATTGGAGGTGGCTCTGTTACAAAAACGTACGCCCGAAGCCTATCAGGAGACCATCAAAGAGGGCATTGAAGAAGTTAAAAAAATGCGGGACCTCGTAAACGGACTGCTTGAATTGGCACGACTGAATGATGATACCTCGCAGTTCAATTTTCGGTCTATACGCATTGATGATCTGTTATGGCAAAGCCGTGAAATGCTGATCAGTCTCTTTCCCCAATACACCATTCATATAGAATTTGATCAGTTTCCCGAAGATGAGGCCTCGTTGGAAATATTAGGGGATGCTGCTCTTCTTCAAACGGCTTTTTCCAATTTGATGGAAAACGGATGTAAATACTCTGAAGATCATCGGAATAAGGTTACTTTGCATATTCAATCCCAGGGTATAAGGATCGCTTTTACTGATGATGGTATCGGGATTGCTGAAAAAGATTTGAGCCATATTTTTGAGCCGTTTTACCGAGCCGAAGCTACTCAATACCTCAAAGGACACGGAGTAGGCTTGGCCTTAACCCAGCGTATCATCCAACTGCACAGAGGTAAAATTTCTGTGACTTCTCAATTAGGAAAAGGGACTCAATTTGTCATAACTTTGCCTTTTTAATGCGGTTTTAATGTCCCCTTAACTCCCTTTTAATGGATTAACCGGAATTTTGCAGTTTAAAATACCATCACCGGCCGGATGAAAGCACAAAATCTCCTCTTTGACGAGCACGAAGTCATTCATGAATTAAAACATTTTCTGCCTGCTCAAGCGCCTCTAAAAGATTTTATTCATCATAATACATTGCATGCTTTTCAAGACCTGAAATTTTATAAGGGTATTCGTAAGGCATCGGATATGTTCGGTTATAAGACCTCTTTATCATTGGATGAATATCGAACTCTTTATGCCGAGCAACGTATCAGTACCGATATTCTTCACAAGGTCATTGCGGAAAAAAAAGGCCCGGAACACGCTCAGGAATGGTCCCGGAAAGTGATTTCGAAAGAATACGAAAATAGGTCTTCTCCCAAAATAGGAGCGATTCGTTCCAACTGGAAACGACAGTACCAAATTGATTTGGATTCGTTGGTGCATCCTATCCTGTTCCGCATTATTTGCAGTTATTTGGATCAGGGGATTTCTATTTGGGGATTTCCGGTACGGCAAAAAAGTTTTCTTGCTTCCCTGCGCGAAATGGAAAAAAACAGTTTTTCGAGTTTCTTCCGATCAGAGCGAGCTAAACACCTTCTTTTGCATGATAAATGCGAGATTCATACGCTGCTCACTATTTTGATCGGTGATGAATCCTTGTTTAAGCAATACCTTTTTGATCAGCAATTTGCCCATCAGGGGTGGTCGGGGATGGTATGTGCCATCGAAGACCAACCGCAAACATTATTGGATCAGCGGCGGATTTCGCTGCACGACTTGATTGTTTTTGAATTGCTGCTCGAAATTGACGCGTTGGAGTTTCATTTCGGAAAAGATTGGACACCGCTCAAAAATCGTTTGACGGCCCAAACCGTCGACCTCTTCTCAGAAACACCCGACACTGAACTCAACGAAGTGCTTTCCATTTGGCAGGATGCTTTTGAATGGACCTACTATGATGATGTACTGGCAGGCATCAAGTTAGAAAACACGGTAGAGGTAAAGCCCGTTGAAAAAAGTTTTCAGGCCATGTTTTGTATTGATGACCGAGAATGTTCGCTTCGTCGTTATCTGGAGAAATTTGATCCGAGTTGTGAAACCTTCGGTACGCCCGGTTTTTTCGGAGTGGAATTTTTCTTTCAGCCCGAAGACGGAAAGTTTTATACCAAGGTATGTCCGGCCCCTGTCACGCCGAAATACCTGATCAAAGAAGTACATGCGTTTAAAAAGAAGCATAAAGACGTCCATTTTACCAAACACGCGCACTCGTTTTACGGCGGTTGGTTGATCTCGCAGACGCTCGGCTTTTGGTCGGCGGTTCGCTTATTTCTGAATATTTTCCGCCCCACTATGAGCCCGGCTACGGCCTCATCGTTTCGGCACATGGAGAAACACTCCAAGCTTACTATCGAAAACAAAAACGCTGATAATAAAGAAAACGGTTTACAGATCGGGTTTACGGTTGACGAAATGACACAGCGGGTAGAAGGACTGCTGAAAAGTATCGGATTGGTGAAAGATTTTGCGCCGCTTGTGTACGTGGTAGGACACGGGTCGAGCAGTGTCAACAATCCTCACTATGCTGCCTATGATTGCGGTGCTTGCTCGGGTCGGGCGGGGTCGGTCAACTCGCGGGTCATTTGCTACATGGCTAACCACCCCAAGGTCAGAGAACTGTTGGCGGATAAAGGCATTGTGATTCCCAATGAGACCCGGTTTGTAGGCGCTCTGCATGATACCACTCGCGATGAAATCGCCTTTTTTGACGAAGATTCATTATCGGCGGCGCATTTGGAAATTCATACCAAAAACGAAGTGATTTTTGATAACGCACTTGATGCCAATGCCAAAGAGCGTTCGCGCCGTTTTGAATCTATCAATACAAAACTAAGCCCCGAGAAAATCCATGAGAAGATACGGACACGCTCTGTGTCCTTATTTGAGCCGCGTCCGGAGTTGAATCACGCGACCAATGCTCTTTGTATTGTAGGGCGGCGGGCCTTGACCAAAAGTTTGTTTTTAGACCGTCGGGCCTTTATGAACTCGTATGATTACAGTCTGGACCCCGACGGCAAATACCTCTTCACTATTTTGAAAGCCGCTGCCCCGGTGTGCGGCGGTATCAATCTGGAGTATTATTTTTCAAGGGTAGATAATCAAAAACTGGGTGCCGGTACCAAATTGCCCCACAATGTCATGGGGCTTTTTGGGGTGGCCAATGGGATTGACGGTGATTTGAGGCCGGGTTTACCCAGTCAAATGATTGAAGTACATGACCCTGTGCGACTGTTGATCATTGTGGAACATTTTCCGGAAGTAGTCTTAGACACTATCCAAAGAGCTTCCGAAACTTATGAATGGTTTATCAATGAATGGGTAAATTTGGTCGTTGTTCATCCCCAAACCAAAACGTTTTATTCCTTTAAAGAGGGTGAGTTTTCGGAATATAAACCTATAAAACAGCAGGTGGAAAAGGTAGTGGATATTATCCCTGTATTAGAAGAGAATCAAGAAAACCTCCCTGTATATTTAATTGCATAATACCCACATGGCCTCTTTACTTCATTTTTTTATTCTTGTTCCGCTTTTAGGGTTTATTATCAACGGGTTACTTCCTGCTAAAAAAGAAGGGCTTATTTCATGGAGCGCTTTTTTTACCGTAGGGATTCACCTGCTGGGAGCTTCTGTCTTTATTGTTTATTGGTTGCGAAATGGCTATCCAACGCTTAATCTGAAAGATATTGCCCTCTTTCAAACCAACGACTATGAATTTTTTGTTGATTTTTGTTTTGATGAAATTACGGCAGTGTACCTATTTGTAGGGGCATTAATTACCTTTCTTATTACCATTTACAGTCGGTATTATATGCACCGCGAAAATGGATATAAGCGTTTTTTCAATACGATTCTCTTCTTTTATATAGGGTACAACATTACCATTTTTTCGGGCAATTTAGAGACGTTGTTTATCGGTTGGGAAATCCTCGGTATTTCTTCATTTTTATTGATTGCGTTTTACCGCGACCGTTATTTGCCCGTCAAAAATGCGGTCAAGGTGTTTTCTATTTATCGCATTGGGGATGTGGGATTGATTTTGGCTATGTGGATGAGTCATCATTTATGGCACGAGAACATCACTTTCCTGAAGTTGAGCAATTATGAAATGGTGCACGAACACCTTCAGTCGCATAGTTTTATCGGGGTCTTTATCTCCATCATGATTTTGGTTTCGGCCGCGGCCAAATCGGCCCAACTGCCTTTTTCTTCGTGGTTGCCGAGAGCCATGGAAGGCCCCACGCCGTCCAGCGCGATTTTCTACGGGTCGCTTTCGGTGCACTTAGGCGTTTTTCTTTTATTGCGAACCTATCCGTTTTGGGAGCAGCAATTATCCGTTCGTATTTTGATTGCCGTGTTGGGATTGATCACGACGTTGGTATCGACGGGAATTGCCCGGGTGCAGTCGTCGGTAAAAAGTCAAATCGCCTACGCTTCCATAGCCCAAATCGGTTTGATTTTTATTGAAGTGGCTGCCGGATTTGAAAATTTGGCCTTATTTCACTTTGCCGGTAATGCCTTTTTAAGAACCTATCAATTGCTGGTTTCTCCTTCCGTGGTCAGTTATTTGATTCGGGAACAATTCTACAATTTTTCGCCCCGTCTGCGCTCGATTGAAGATTCTTTTCCTAAAAAATGGGAATATACCCTGTATATGATGAGCATTAAGGAATGGAATTTGGATTCGTTGATGTATCGGTATTTGTGGAATCCGGTCAAAATGATGGGCAATAAACTGAATTTTCTTACGCTGAATCGTGTACTGTTGTTTTTTGTGCCCATGTATGTATTCGGTTTGTTTGCCTTGTTTAATGAGGCCTCGATTCCGTCGACCATTCACGCCTATTTACCGGTTTTCTTTTCGCTGATCGGACTGATTATGGTGTTGAAATCTTTTACTGAACGGAAAAAGACCCGAATGAGCTGGATGCTTATTATTTTGAATCACTTTTGGGTAGCGTTGTCTATTTCTTTCAACGAACACTATAAATACACCGAGACCCTGCTGTACTTGAGCGGGATCGTCATTGCGGGAGGTATCGGGCTTATGACACTTACCCGATTAAAGTCACTGGAAAAAAACATTGACCTGGACCAGTTTCATGGCCATTCACTGAAGCACCCCAAATTGGCTTTTATTTTTCTGCTTTGTTGTTTGGGCGCTTCCGGTTTTCCCATTACTCCGACGTTTATCGGGGAGGATGTGATCTTCAGCCATATTCATGAAAATCAGATTATTCTGGCCTTTTTTACCTCGTTGAGTTTTATTATTGACGGGCTTTCTATCATCAGAATTTATGCCCGTGTCTTTTTAGGACCTCACGTCAAATCAATCTATGAGACAGCTTACCGTTCTTCGTAAGCTGTCATTTAACCCCATTTTAATTCAGCCTTAACCTGCTTTTAATCGTTGACAGCCATCTTTACATAAAGTCAAACGACTTGTAATGATTAAGGATTCCGGTTGAATCTGCCCGAAGCAGTGATGAGTCTCCGTAGCCTCTTGCCGTTAATTGAGTTGGTGAACAATGGTTTAAATGGGAAAAGTGTCGGTATCAGATTCCGTCATGCTTTTCCGAACAAAGAAAAGCAGTAACGGAATTTATGGAATCAATTGTGTTTGTGGGGATATGCGGGGTGAGTATGACTGTACTTTTGGTACCAAGACGTTGGCAATATTATTTTTCTCTTTTTTTACACGTCTTCCTGTCATTAACCGGTCTTTCGTGGGCCTTTCGAGCGTTGCTTGAAGGCGGAACGAAGATATTCCCGATGCTCAACGGGGTAGGTTTTTTGCCCGTATTGACGATTGACAGTCTCTCTGCTTATTTTATTTTGTTGGTAAGTTTCGGTATGATAACGGCCATTCTTTATACAGGAAGCTATCTGAAACCTTATCGTAAAAAAAGGACCCGGACCCAATTAGGAATTCATCATTTAGCCTTTCTTTGGTTGCATATTTCAATGCTTTTGGTGACGGTTTTGCGCGACGGTCTGTTTTTTCTGTCGGCTTGGGAAATCATGTCACTGTCTTTATTTGGCTTATTTTCTTTCCCGGCTGATACTTCCTCAAGTCGTTTGCCGGCTTTCAATTACCTGATTCAAACGCAGGTCGGTTTGCTGCTTCTCGGAGGGGCCATGTGGTACGTCCATTCCCTTGGATATGCCTTTGGCTTGGATGGGTTTGAGGGGTATTTTGCCCAACATTCCGTGTTGTGTTTGTTTATCGTTTTATTGATAGGGTTCGGAATCAGTGCGGGTTGGGTTCCTCTTTTTTTGTGGTTGTCTCCCGGCCATTCTATAGCTTCTGCGCCTGTAGCAGGGGTATTGTACGGTATTGGACTGAAAATCGGAATGTATGGCTTATTGCGAGTGTTGACAAACGTTCATTCGGATATATATGCCGTGGGCGCAGCAGTGTTGGCTGTTTCGATTGCTTCAGGTATATGGGGTGTCCTGAAAGCCTCTTCACAAACGGATATTAACCAATTCTTAACGTATCACAGTATAGGCAATAACGGAATAATTGGGTTGGGTATCGGTGCCGGTCTGTTAGGAAAAGCCTTTCAGATTGCTGATTTGGCTGCTTTAGCGTTTACGGGCAGCCTTTTGCATATTTTCAATCATTCCCTTTTTCAATCATTATTATTTTACGGAGCAGGGGCCGTTTCGCAATCAGCCCATTCACTTGATTTGAATCAAATGGGAGGTTTAATGAAATCAATGCCTAAAACAGCCTTTTTTTTCTTGTTGGGGGCGGCGTCTCTTTGCGGTATTCCGCCGTTGAATGGATTTATCTCTGAGTTTTTAATGGTTATAGGGTTATTCAAAGGAATCAATGCAACTGATGATCATGTTGTAATGTGGTCAGTCGGAAGTTTGATAGTTTTGGTAATGATAAGCGGATGGGCCATTTATCATTTTGCGAAAGCTTTTTTTCGGATATTTTTAGGCGTTCCGCGTACAATTGAAGCATCACAAGCGGAAGAAACTTCGGAAAATATGTTGTTTTCCATGCTCTTGACGGCGCTGCCGATTGTGGTGATCGGCCTACTGCCTAACTTTTTTATCAACCGCTTGGCAAAAGTGACCGATTTATACGTGTCGGATACTTCATCGGTTCGACAGGCAATCCCTCCTTTCTTCTTTATTGGTCTTTCAGCAGTGCTTTTTGGGATTGCTTCATTTTTGCTTTGGCAACGCTGCCGACCTTCTAAAAAAGAAATTTTGGCAGAACATCCTTCCTCTTAAATCGTTGATGAGTTATTTCCAACCCTGCCGCTTTGTCGGTAAAATCTGACTTCCTGCTTTTGTTTTAATCCCTTTTTAATACTCCCTTAATACCTGTTTAATCCCTTGCTTTGACCTTTGTGGCGTAAAATAGCGGAATCAGCAGATAACGGTTAAATGATTCACGCAAAACAATTTATATCTCTACGAATTCCTTCTAATCTATTGATAATCAACCTTCTCAAAAAGTATGTCACACCTGAAAAGTAAAGCCCCCGCAGACGGGTTGGCGGGCTTGAAAGAAAATCTTTCGACGGATGCCACCTCGGGTTTTATTGTGTTTTTATTGGCCCTTCCCTTAAGTTTGGGGATTGCCAAAGCCTCTGATTTTCCGCCCTTGATGGGACTTGTCACGGCGATCATCGGTGGAATCGTAGTTAGTTTGTTGGCGGGCTCCCGCCTGACTATCAAAGGACCCGCGGCGGGATTGATCGTCATTGTGGCCGGTGCTGTGGCAGATTTTGGCGGAGGCGAAACCGGTTGGCACTTGGCATTGGGGGCTATGGTCGTGGCCGGTTTGGTTCAGATTTTATTCGGGGTGTTCAAACTTGGTAAATTAGCTGATTTCTTTCCCTTATCGGCCATTCACGGTATGTTGGCAGCGATCGGTTTGATTATCATTGCCAAGCAGATTCCTATTTTATTGGATGTCAATCCGGCTATGACCAAAGGAAAGGGGCCTATCGCTCTTTTGGCTTCCATTCCTGAGTTTGTTGCTCATCTGGATCCTAAAGCGACCCTGATCGGAATAATAAGCTTGGCCATTATGTTGGGCTGGCCTTATATCAAAAACAAAACTATTCGCATGATACCGGCTCCGTTAGTCGTATTATTGATTGCGATTCCTGCCGAATTAATCATGGATTTCCAGCATACTGAACCTGCCTATGCCTTAGTACACATCGGAAATCTTTTAGAAAATATTAAAATTAACGTTGATTTTTCAGGAATAGCCCAAACGGGTATTTTTATCAAGTATGTAATAATGCTTGCTTTGGTGGGTACGTTGGAGTCTTTGCTTACGGTCAAAGCCATTGATTTGATGGATCCTTTCAAAAGAAAATCCGATACCAATAAGGACCTTATTGCTATTGGGGTGGGTAATACGTTGTCGGCTGTTTTGGGAGGTTTGCCGATGATCTCAGAGGTAGCACGTAGCTCTTCCAATGTGAACAATGGTGCCAAAACCCGTTGGGCCAACTTTTTTCACGGATTCTTTATTTTGGTCTTCGTTTTATTGGCTTCGCATTTGATCGAGCTTATTCCTAATACGGCTTTGGCTGCTATGTTGATCACGGTCGGGATTAAATTGGCTCACCCTAAGGAATTTATCCATACCTTTAAAATCGGCAAAGAACAATTGGCTATCTTTTTGATTACTATTTTTCTGACGCTGTATGAAGATTTGTTGGTAGGTATCGGAGCCGGTATTTTGTTGAAAATGATCATTCATGCCTTCAACGGTACGCCGTTAAGCTCCTTTTTCAAAGCACCTACTGTGGTTTCCTTTGAAGGAGATACCTATTTAGTGGAAATTGATAAGGCCGCTGTTTTTTCCAACTTCTTAGGTATAAAACGCAAGTTAGAGGAGATTCCGGCAGGTTTCAATGTCATCATTGACCTGAAGAAAACAAAGCTGGTGGATCACTCTGTCATGGAAAGCCTGCATCATTTTCAACACGAATATGAGAGCCATGGAGGCACCGTTCGGATCGAAGGGTTGGAAGAACATAAGCCGATTTCGAAACACGAATTTGCTGCTCGTAAGAAACAAACAGTTTAATCAGCAGCCTCTTTTCATAAAAATTTACCCCTGTCGGTTTGGTAGCCGGCAGGGGTAAATTTTTGGTTTACAAAGAAAAATAATTTAGGCAGAGATCCAACTGAAATTGTATTCCAATTCAGGAACTTTGGTTCGTTCTGCCACTCGGCGCAGCCGGGCCGGCAAAGCCATTATGTAGTCGCGCGCCCGTTCTCCGGTTTCGTTCAGTCCGGTGATTTTGGCAATTTGCCAATCAATCAATAGGGAGTCCAAAATATCAATGTAATCGTGGGTCGTATACACCCCCAATCGTTGGGCTGCATCGGAATAATGACTGAAGGTTTGGCCGATCTTGACGCCGGTTTCGCGCAGAAAATGGGCCGGCATTACAATTTTTTTACGCATCATATCTTCAAAAGCCATCATCATTTCGGAAGGGTCTACTTCAAAAATTCGGCTGATAAAGGCTTTATAAGCTTTGGCGTGGCGCATTTCGTCGGCTGCAATCACTCCGCACATTTTCGAAAGCAGATTGTTGCCGCATTGTTTGGCCAAGGTAGCGGTACGACGATGCGAGATATTGGTGGCCAATTCCTGAAACGACGTATAGACAAAATTGCGGTAAGGATCGGTACCCGTCTGAATGTCAAAACCATCAGCAATCAGATACTGGGTAGATACTTCCATGGCCCGCATATTGATACGGCCCGACAGGTACAAATATTTGTTCAACAGATCACCGTGGCGATTTTCTTCGGCAGTCCATGCCCGAATCCATCGGGTCCAACTTTGTTGAGAATCCTGTTGATTTACTCCTTCTACCGTCATCAACCATGATTCGTAAGTAGGAAGTGCTTCTTCAGTAATGGTGTCTCCAACGAGTACGGCCATGTAGTCATAGGAGAGTTCGCGGGCCGCTTCTTGCAAGAGTTTTACGTCCGACAAAAAGTTTTCATCGGTCGAATCGGGCAAAAAATCAGAAGGTTGCCAGAGTGTCTCGATGGGTTTCAGAAATTCATCATAGATTTCATCAATCTTTTGGCCGATAAACTTCATCACCTCTATGCGAGTGGAAGGAAGTTGCATAATTCTATAATTTAAAAAGATAATCAGTCTGCGAAAATTTCCCGAAGGTAGGAATAATTTTTAGGAAAGTTGGCGATATGATGCTTTCAATTTTGCCGAAGCAGGCCGATGTTTGCGTAATTTTGGCGCTTTAATAACTATTCCGCATTGGCATGAAAAAAATTATGGATTACCTTCTCAGCAGTATTTATCTGCTGTATTTTGGTTTGATTTTGGTCATCTTTCATCTGATTCAGGTGGTGTGTTTTCACTTATTCAGTCGAAAGGTCCACCAAAAGTCGGTACACGGACTCAACGGATTCTTACTGCATGGATTATGGATTTTGGGAACCCGGCTGCATTTCCGTGTACAGGAAGAGATCCCGACAGACCGCCCCGTTATCTTTATTGCCAATCACCAAAGTATGTTTGATATCGTTGGAATGATCTGGTATTTACGCAAGAACTTCCCCATTTTCGTTTCAAAGATTGAATTGGCTAAAGGCATTCCGAGTATTTCTTACAATTTACGGAAAAGCGGGGCGGCGCTCATTGACCGCAAGGACGGAAAGCAAGCCATTATGGAAATTGCCCGATTGGGTAAATTGATCGAAGAAACTAACTTTTCGGCCGCGATTTTTCCCGAAGGCACTCGCTCTCGTACGGGTGAACTTAAATCCTTTGCCGTAGGAGGAGTAAGCGTATTGATTAAAAAAGCACCTCATGCACTGGTGGTTCCGATTGCCATCCAAAACACCGGGAAATTGAATCCCACGGGTATATTTCCGTTGAGCAGCTTCGAAAAATTGTCGTGGACCGTTTTGCCGGGTATAGAACCCAAGGGAAAAACTACCGAAGAAGTCGTGGAATTGGCTCGGAGTGCGATCGAAAACGTCGTAAAGAGTGGTAAATCTTAAAAAGAATTAGTTCCTTTGTAGTGATTGCTTATAATTTCAAATTAAAACGAAATTAAGGTGACATTAAAAAGGGATTAAAAAAATGACAACCAAGTATTTCAGCAAGGACTTCAGTGCCGGTTTATCCGTTTTTTTAGTGGCATTACCGCTGTGCCTCGGTATCGCTTTAGCTTCAGGGGCGCCGCTGTTTGCCGGGCTTTTGGCCGGTATTGTCGGAGGGGTTGTTGTTACCTTGTTTTCGGGGTCAGAGGTAAGTGTAAGCGGCCCGGCGGCCGGGCTTACCATTATTGTTTTTGATAATATCCAGCGTTTAGGAGGGTATCCCCATTTTTTGGTAGCGGTTATTTTGGCCGGTGCCG
Source organism: Spirosomataceae bacterium (assembly GCA_046329125.1). GTDB lineage: Bacteria > Bacteroidota > Bacteroidia > Cytophagales > Spirosomataceae > Runella. Next base: position 496,933 of record JAXLVD010000003.1, read on the forward strand.
TTCAATTTCTGTTAGGATGGTTGAAAGCCGGTCGATTGGGCAGTTTCGTTCCGTCAAGTGTAATCAGAGGGATGTTGGTCGCTATCGGTATAGTCATTATTTTAAAACAAATTCCCCATGCTTTCGGTTGGGATGCTGACTATGAAGGAGAATTCGAATTTACGCAAACGGATCATCAGAATACCTTTACCGAAATTTTGGAAGCCCTCAATCACCTCAGTATGGGAGCCACATTGATTACGATTATTTGTTTGTTGCTGATTGTTTTTTGGGAATATCAATCAAAAAAAGGGAATCGTTTTTTTACCCTGTTTCCTGCCGGATTAGTTGTAGTAGTGGCGGGGGTATTGCTCAATCAGGCGTTTTATCTTTGGCTTCCCGACTTTTACTTGGGAGAGTCCAATGAGCACATGGTCAGAATCCCGCAAATTCGGAATTTGGAGGATATAAAAGGAGCTTTTAATTTCCCTGCTCTTGAAGCATTGTCCAACTCGCAAGTATACATTGCCGCTTTGACATTGGCCATCGTAGCCTCTATCGAATCTTTGCTCAGTTTGGAGGCAGCTGATAAATTGGACCCCAAACGCCGAGCCTCTTCATCGAATCAAGAGCTGAAAGCGCAGGGAATCGGCAACATGTTATCGGGTTTAATCGGTGGGCTTCCCGTAACGTCGGTTGTGATTCGTACTTCCGTCAATATTTACAGCGGCAGTCAAACACGCCTGTCTTCTTTTATTCACGGCGTACTTTTGATATTGGCTGTGGGGGCTATCCCCGGCTTATTGAATCATATTCCTTTAGCCTGTTTGGCTGCCTTACTTTTGTCGGTAGGGTATAAGTTGGCAAAAGTAGAGGTATTCAAAAAAATGTACAAAGACGGATTTGATCAATTTATCCCGTTTATCATCACGGTAGCAGCTATCATATTTACCGATCTTCTTATCGGTATTGCCATCGGCTTGGCAGTAGGAATGCTCTATGTACTTTATAATAGCAATCATTCAGCGATAAGTGTCATCCGTGATAAGGAAAATGTATTGATACTCTTTAAAAAAGATGTGTCTTTTTTAAATAAAGCACAACTGAGCGAGGTATTAGATAGTCTGAGCCGCAATGATATGGTATTTATTGACGGAACAAGGGCGCAATTTATCGACCAAGATATTATTGTTTTATTAGAAGAATTTAAAGAGGATGCCGGGTACCGCGGCATTCAGGTAGAATGGAAAGGAATCTCTCGACGCAAACACCATAAAAAAGATGCAGTCCTATAAAAAACTTCTTTTAGCCAATAAGGCTTGGGCCTCCGAAAAACTCATGATTGACGAGGATTATTTTGACCGGCTGGCTGCCGACCAAAAGCCTGAATTTCTGTGGATAGGCTGTGCCGACAGCCGGGTTCCCGCCAACGAAGTAACGGGTACTGAGCCCGGAGAATTATTTGTTCATCGCAACGTGGCCAATTTGGTCTTACATACCGACATCAATATGCTGAGTGTATTGCAATATGCGGTGGAGGTGTTGGAAGTAAAACACATTTTGGTGGTGGGTCACTACGGTTGCGGCGGGGTAAAAGCAGCTATGACCAACAAAGATTTTGGCCTGATCAACAAGTGGTTGCGCAATATCAAAGACGTGTATGCCAAACATGAGGATGAACTGGTCAGTATAAGCGATGAGAAACAGCGATTTGACCGAATGGTGGAGTTTAACGTAATTGAACAAACTAAAAATTTAGCAAAAACAACCATTATTCAGAGAGCTTGGAAAAAACGCAATTACCCTCATTTACACGGTTGGGTATTTGATTTGCATACAGGCCTTATCAATTGTATCAGTGAAATTCCCCCGGGTTCTCACATAGATTCCATTTATCGGTATGATTTTGAAGAAACAGTCAAAGAAGAAACCGTTGGCGACACTCATTAAAGCGGATTGATATAAAAAACTATTTTGCCAAGTACCGCCTCATAAGCAGGGCCGGTACTTGGCATTTTTAAGCTCTTACTCTTGTGTCCTAAGAATCAATCCGGTGATTTTTAATTCGTCCCCTTTTGTGATAAAATATAAAAATCGGTTTCACGTCCTGCTTCCTTCTCCGAACCGCCATCATTAGCCCATTGTACCTTAGCGATAAAATAGTTTCAGCTATTTGTTCTTCACTCATAACCTCAGGAATAGCCTTTACAACAGATTGCGCTTTATAGGGTTTAACTCCTTCCTGCCAAAAACTTATTATTTCGGTCGTTTTGTAACCGTTAGAACGCCTTGGCCTCAATAAACAGCCATGGGAGCTTGATAAAAGGCAGAGATGTCTTCGGCTGAAAAGGACGCTCAGGCTGTTGCCTAATTTTCAAAAAAGTCCGGACGGGTATTTGCATAACTTATCGTTTAATGTTATACAATGTATAGACTATAAAAACAAAAATTTTATACCGGAGAAGGAAGCCGTCTTTACTGCCTTTTCAAATCAGGGACATAACGGTTAATAAGCGGTTGAAATTACTTGTCGGAATTCAGCTTGAGAAATAATGAAAAGAATAGAATAGGGGGGAAATCGTACTGAAAACGGAATAAATCGCAGCGCGGCCAACTTTTCTGCGGCAATGATTGTTGCTTAGACAATTACCCATTTTGACAAACTAAATGAAAAAATTATTCTCTTTACTTCTCGCTGTAAGCAGTTTGGTCAATGCCTTTTCTCAAAACAATCTTTCTAAAAGTACTTGGCGGGCAGCTCTGTTGCGGGGCACCCACGAACTGCCGTTCGGGTTGGAAATCAACCCTAAATCAAACGGCAAATATGAAGTTTTTGCGCTGAACGGCAGCGAACGTTTGGCCATGGATGAAGCCTATTTTGAAGGCGATTCGTTGCACATCCCGATGCTTATTTTTGACTCTGATCTGGTGGTTAAAGTGACCGGCAATCAGATGAAAGGCTCCTGGAAAAAGAACCGTAACGGTGTTTGGGTATCGGTATTGCCTTTCAAAGCCGACAAAGGAGACGTGTATCTTTTTGCAAAAACCCCGGCTGCCACCAAGAAAAATGTAACGGGAAAATACGCTACCTATTTTTTACGCCCTTCGGGGAAAGACTCCACCTTTGCCGTTGGAATTTTGGAACAAAAAGGGACAAAATTGGCCGGTACAGTATTGACCCCGACGGGCGATTATCGCTACTTGGCGGGGGATGTTATCGGCGACAGCCTGTTTATGTCGTGTTACGACGGTTCTCACGCCTTTTTATTTAAGGCGGCTATTGCTTCTAACGGCACGATTCGCGGCGGAATGTGGTCGGGTATTTCCGGTTTTCAAAATTTTGTCGCTTACCGTGATGAAAAAGCAGAATTGCCTCCTCCAACGGCGCTTACTTACTTAAAGCCCGGTTATGAATCATTGGAATTTACGTTTCCGGATACCAAAGGCAACCTGATTTCGTCGAAGGACGAACGATTTAAAGGAAAAGTGGTGGTATTACAACTTTCGGGTTCGTGGTGTCCCAACTGCATGGACGAAACGCGTTTTATGGTGCCTTGGTACCAAAAAAATGCCAAACGCGGGGTAGAGATTGTAGGCTTGATGTTTGAGCGTTCGCCCGAAATGAAAATCTCCGGGCCCAAAATTGACTTTATGGCCAAGCGTTTCGGCGTACCGTATCCGCTGCTTTTGGCCGGTACCAATGATGCCGAAGCGGGCAAATCACTTCCCGCACTCAATAAAGTAGCAGGGTACCCCACCACGATCTTTATTGACAAAAAAGGTCGCGTCCGCGAGATACATACGGGCTTTTCGGGGCCGGGTACCGGTAAATACTACGACCAATTCATTGAAGATTTCAATGCGCTGATTAACAAGTTGTTGAGTGAGTAATATGTTGGAATTTAATGAGTTGGGGCTATTAATTCCTTCCGGTAAAATTTTGATTGATTTTCAGGAGTTTGAAGAAATATTTGTAAATGGATTTCCCGATTCCCGGACACGCCGTAGATTATTCCAAAATTATCGGAAGTATCTTACTGATTTTTCCAAAGAGATAACGCCAAGATTTACGTAATGGATTAATGGCAGTTTTGTGACGAAAGAGAAGAATCCTAACGATATTGATTTTGTTGTCTTTATTGATTTTGAAGTGTTTGACAGCAAAGAAAAAGAGTTGGAAAATTTTTGGTCTTTTTCTTTAGAAAATGAAGGTCTGGATGCTTATATTGTAAAAGTATATCCAAGTAATAATAGTTTGTTTAGCTCTGTTACTGAATTATTTAAGAGAGAATGGAGGAAACGTTATACTCATACTAAAACGGATAAGCAGGGACAGATTCATCCAAAAGGTTTTGTTGAGTTAAAATTTGATTTGGTATGAAAACGGAAGAAACACATTTGTCTAAGGAAGCAATCATACATGTATTGGAACTTATTGCAAGTTGTAATTTCATGATAGAAAAGTTGTTATTATCAGGGGAATCTCCCGATAGCCTTTCCGTGCGTCAGGAAAAACATTTATTAGAAAAATACTGTAAAGATTTAAATCAGATTTTATCGAACGACCGGTTGTCAATTCGGGTGGTAGAGGCGTAAAACAACATTATGACTTTCAAAGAAAAACTGCTTCTCTTTGTTCTTGCGTGTTTGAATTTCACGCACATCATGGATTTCATGATCATGATGCCGCTGGGACCTCAACTGATGCGGTATTTTTCCATTTCACCCCAAGAGTTTGCCTTATTGGTTTCGGCTTATAGCTTCAGTGCCGGGTTGTCGGGATTTTTGGTCGCTTTTATTGCTGATAATTTTCCGCGTAAACAGATCATGCTCACTGCCTATATCGGTTTTGTGATCGGGACTTTGGCTTGTGCTATGGCTCCTACTTTTTGGTTGTTGATGTCAGCGCGTACGTTGGCGGGTATTTTTGGCGGCGTATTGGGCGCGCAGGTTATGTCGGCAGTCAGTGATGTGTTTGAATATGAGCGTCGGGCGCGGGCGATGGGAGTGGTGATGACTGCTTTTTCGGTCGCTTCGGTGGTTGGTGTGCCGTTGGGGTTATATCTGGCTACTGCTTTCAGTTGGCATGCCCCGTTTTGGTTCGTGGGTATTTTGGGCATAGCTGTCATAGTACTGATTTGGCTGTACGTGCCTCGGTTGGACGGTCACCTTAAGGAACGTACTCAAGCTAAACATCACCCCTTGGAAGCCGTTACGCATATTTTACGGGAACCTAATCAACTGCGGGCATTGCTTCTGACGAGTGTGATCATGCTCGGGCACTTCAGCATTATCCCTTTCATTTCTCCCTATTTAACCATCAATGCGGGTTTCAGCGAAAGTAATTTGTATTTGATCTATGCCGTAGGAGGTGCTTTGACGCTCTTTACCTCACCGCAGGTGGGAAAACTGGCCGATAAACGGGGGAAATACCCGGTATTTGTAGCATTTGCGCTGTTATCCACCTTACCTATGTGGCTCATTACCAATATGTGGACAAACAGTCTCATTATTGTGTTGGGCACAGCGGCGATTTTCTTTGTATTTTCCAATGGACGCCTTGTGCCAACGCAAGCGATGACTTCTTCAGTCGTTTTGCCGCAGCAACGGGGAAGTTTTATGGCCGTCAATTCTTCTCTGCAATTGTTTATGCAGGCCGTGGCGGTGTATTTGGCCGGTTTGGTGATTCAGAAAACACCTGATGGAAAACTCCTGCATTACAATTGGGTAGGCTACGCGGCGATGAGCCTCATTATTCTGAGTGTCTTTATTGCCCGAACCGTCAAGCCGGTAAAATCACCTGCAGAAGTAGAAAAGGTTGCTGTATAAAATAAGTGCCAAGTTTTGCTTGGCACTTATTTTATACAGATTGCAGGGTTATTTTTTCTGAACCGTCACCCGTATGGTATCAGGACTTACTCCCGTAAAAATCCCCAAACCGTTGGTAATGGCCGTAGGTGGTGTACTCAGGTTTTGGGTTGTGGTTCCTCCGGAACGGTACAGGGCCGCATAATCGGGATTGAGACGAAAAAGGATAATATTATAATTCCCGAAATACGAAAAGGAACGGGGCTGAATATTCGCCACATTGCTATTGGTCGGCTGATTATTGATTCGTCGTGCGGGCCTGTTTTGAGCGTTGGCATTGTTGTTGACAATGACTTGTTCGGGATTAGTTTCTGCACTTTGCTGTACAACAAAATAATATTCGCCCGTAGGGTTGTCCCATGTCAGCACAAGCGGTGTGTTATCATCCTGTTGAAAACCGCCCGGCCCTCCAAACCCCGGCCCGCCGTTACCAAGAATAATTTGGGTGAGAGCAATATCGGTGCGGTCAATTTTGAAATTTTGAGGTGCTGCCGGGATAATAGTTGTGGAAGTAATGGGCAGGCCGTTGTAGGTAAAGTCTAAGGTATAACTCAATCCTCGTTGGATTTTTTCGTTAGCAGCCGATACATACTCGCCATTCCCCGTGTTTTTAAGGTTAAATATTCGTCCGTCGCTGACTTTAATACGAACGCTTTGTCCATCAATGGGATACGAAACAGAATCCGCTTGGGTCGTGGAATAGGCAAGTACGGTGGAAAGCTGTAAGGACACAGGTTGTCCCGGTGCTAAATACGCTTCTACAACGGGTTTTTGGCTGGCCTTGATAACTTGATTGGTTTCAGTACAGGCAAGGACCGTAAGGGCAACAGCGGCCGTAATAATATAGTTGGAAATATTTTTCATCGTTATTAGTGGAGTTTCCAGGAAATAATCAGGTTAGGAGTGATGCCGAGGTAAGTGACATTGGTGGTTTGCAGCACGCTTTCATTGTTGTCGCGGATCACCTGGAAACGCTTATACCAGATATTTGAGCGATTATAAACGTTAAAAACAGATACTCCGATGCTCCCCCACTTAAGGTTATAAGTAGCCGAAAAATCCATTCGATGGTAGTCCGGAAAACGATTCGCGTTTTTGTCGGAAGGCATCGTAAAAAATCGAGTGGAGCCATCCAAAAGCGTGAGTTGATACGAACCTTCGATGGACGTATAGGGCCTTCCGGTCGAATAGATTTGAGTAAGTGCCAGGTCTAACTTTTTCCAACGATACATCGCCGCAAGCTTAAACTGATGCCTTACGTCTTGGTCAGAATAATAAGGCTTATCGGAAAACACAGATACGGTACGTACAGCTTCGGCCAGGGTATAGCCGATCCAGCCCGTAAGTGCTCCGAATTTTTTCTGTATCAATACGTCTACACCTTTTACCACTTCATTGCCATTGAAGAAAGTCTCCTGAGGCGTAAGACCTCGTCTGATTTGAGGCACAAAACGCAGGGTATATTCCGTAATGCCCGTGTTGTTTTTTTGATAGAACTCGACATCAAACAAAAAACCGCGGTTTTCGTACGTTCCCCCTGCGATATAATGAGTGGATTGCGTCACGGGGAGGTTATTGCCGTCGGCTAATAGCCAGTAATTTCGGTTGCCTTGGGTAAGGTCTTCCCGGTTGATTTGCTTTGCAAACTGATAATACCGTCCAAAGGCTGCTTTGAATTTGATGCGGCTGTTCAGCGCATAGGAGGCCGTAACGCGCGGCTCTAAATACACTTTCTTGGTAACGTCAAAATAATTGACCCTTAAGCCCGGCTTGAGGGTCAGTGCGTTGTTTAGCAGCGTGATATGGTCCTGTAAATAAACGGTGGAGGTGCTGCCTTGGTCTTTGCGCGCCAGAATCGAAATGGTATCGTTCTGAACATAATCGTACCGAATCAGATTTTGGGTAAACTGCCCGCCAAATTCAAGCCGATGAACGGGGGTCAGTTTATATTCGGCATCTGCTTTTACTGTTAGGTCTTTCAGGTCGTTGGTTTCGACCGCGCCAAGGTTCTGGCTTCGGGTACTGCCCGAAGGGTCCACAAAACTGACAGAATTGGAATTGTCGCGGCGGCTGTAATAATTGGAATAGCTTACCAGCGAATTGAGGTAAAATTTATCATTCCACCGACGAGCCCATTTAAAACTTCCGCCGAGGTTTCCCCAGGCCGAAATATCATTCGTGGTTGAAGTGACATTTGCATTTTGCCTTCCAAATCCGAAGGAACCCGACGTGGAGTTGTCCATATCGTCCGTGCCGTTGTAAAGACTGAGCGTCAGGATGTCTTTGGTGGTAGGGTTCCAAGTGAGTTTGGCATTGAGGTCGTAGAAATAAGAGGCCGCCGTTTGATTGAGTAAATTACTGTTGGCCTGCCCGCCTCCACCCAATCCGCGTCGCCCTCCTCCTCCGAATGGATTTTGTTGATTTTGGGTACCGGTCTGTCGTTCGGCCGTAAACTTATCAAATATCTTTTGGTAAAGCGGGCTTTTCCACGACCGCCTTCCCGCGACCAGAACGGTCATTTTTTTGCCCAAAGGGGATTCTACAAACGCATTGGCACTCAAAAGACTCACATCGGCTCCTGCATTAAACTGCTTCTTATTTCCTTCTTTTCCTGTAATCTCTGCCACGGCAGAAATTCGTCCGCCATATTTGGCATCAAAACCACCCTTGAATAATTGAATATCCTTAATGGCATTGTAATTAAAGGCAGAAAAAAAACCGAATAAATGGTCAACGTGGTACACCGTAAAGCCGTCGTAAAGCACTAAGGTCTGGTCAGGAGTTCCTCCCCGTACATACAACCCGGAAGAAGACTCGTTGGAAGCGCTCACGCCGGGCATCAGTTGGAAGGCCCGAAAAGGGTCGCGCTCGCCTACGTTCGGAAGTTTGGTCAAATTGCGAGGGTTCATTTTAATCATTCCTATTGCTTCCCCGGCTTGGACGACCTCGGTTTTTTCTCCCTTAACTGTTACCTCATCCAATAGCTTGGCCTCCGGTGCCACTTCAATGGTCAGGTTTTGAGTTGGTATTTTAGGGGAGAGATGGTAGCGTAATGACTGATAGCCTACGTAATTGATAAGCAGCGTAACGGTATCGGCCGGAACTTTAAGCAGCGTAAAAAAGCCGTCAACATTGGAATGGGTATTGATTTTTCCACCCCATACCGAAATGCCGGCAAAGGGCAGGCTTTCTCCTGAAGTGCCATCCACGATTCGGCCCGAAACCGTAAAATTGGTGCGCGAAGGCTGCCCGCGATAGGGTTCATCGGCTTCTTTTAAGGGTTGTGTTATTGCCTTTTTCGGGAGGGGAGAATCCGCATTTTTAGCGCTGATATGAAAAACGTTCAGTTCATCAACGTACATGGAAAGGCTCGGATGCCGCCTGATAAGCTCATTCAGGCCGTCAGAGAGTTTTACGTTGAGAAACAGATGAGAAATTCGGTAATTGTTGAGTTTGTCATCTTCAATGACAGCCCGTAAGCCATACTTTTTTTGGAGGTCTTTTAAGACCTCAATCAGTGGTTTTTTGTCGTAAAACTCATTTTTTATGATAACCTCCGCAGGATTTTGCGCAGCTATCCTAAAGTACAGAAACAACAAAATCAGGAAAGTAGATTTTTTCATAGGTACTTTTCAGGTGGTAGAGTGATTTGTACCTGTTGTTACGCTGCTTTTGGCGAGTCTGTTGCTGCTTTTTGATTAAAATGGGATGAAAATTCAAAATATGGGTATTTTCTTTCTCTTGACGACTATGCTGTTTTTTCAAAATTCACGCTTCAGCACCTTAGGCAGATAATAAAAATGCCAAGACTCATTATAAGCCTTGGCACTTGTATAAAGATATAGACGCTTTCAGCGTGACAAAATAGGAATCAAAGAAAATCACCCAAATTCGTCATTCTACACTCGTACTTCGTCATTCCCTTTTAACTCCATCCTTCGCGGTACTGCCGTTTTACAAACGCATTGGCAGGATCGAAGTTAGTGATTTTCATGTTTTGACCGTCCCACAGCAGTTTTTTACGCCCGGTAAACTTGCCGTTTTCGCGGTGGAGATAGCTGCGAACGGCTAAATTGCCCATCAAAACGATTTCGGTCAACGGTCCGGCTTCGGCAAACGATGAACTGGTGTAAGTACCGTAGCCGGCTTTACAGGCTTTGACCCACTGCTGTTGGTGACCGGTAGTATCGCCTTCTACTAATGGGCGGGTGGGACTCGGGAATTTGACGTCCTGCAATTGTCCTTTGATAAACAACTTGGGATTATCGCCAAATAACTCACAAGCCAAAACGCCCTTGGTGCCGATGAACATGACGCCGCCGTCGTTGTCGGCAAAAACCTTTTCATAATCACAACCTTCGGGAATTTTGGGGCGGATACCGCCGTCGTACCAAGAAAGACTCAGTTCAGGAAATTTCTTAGAACTTGGATTGGGGAATTTAAGATGAATAGAAGTAGCCTGCGGGCCAATGTCTTCAAAAAAGGCTTCTCTGAAAAAGTCAGCATAAACCGAACTGGCAGAACATTCGACGGAAGTAGGATAACCTAATTTTAGCGTTCGGAAGGGTACATCCATAAAGTGGCAACCCATATCGCCGAGGGCACCCGTTCCAAAATCCCAATAACCGCGCCAACGGGTAGGCATATAAGCCTCGTGATATTCCCGATAAGGCGCGGTGCCGAGCCACAAATCCCAATCTACTTCGGCAGGAATCGGCATCGTTTCTTTTTTATCGCGGGGTGATTTGACTCCCTGTGGCCATACGGGGCGGTCGGTCCACACTTCTACCGTATGAACGTCGCCAATCATCCCCGATTGAACAATGGCTTCGGTTTGGCGAGTGCCTTTCCCGCTGCTGCCTTGGTTGCCCATTTGGGTTACCAATTTCTTCTCTTTGGCAAGTTGCGTCAGCATCCGGGCTTCCCAAATATCGTGCGTGAGGGGTTTTTCGAGGTAAATATGTTTGCCCAACTGCATGGCGGCACTGCCCATCACGTAGTGCATGTGGTCGGGAGTAGTGACAATGACCGCATCTATGTTTTTGGCTTCTTTTTCCAATAGTTTGCGGTAGTCTTTATAGTAGGGCGCGTTGGGAAACTGCTTACGAAATTTTACCGCCTGGCGGTCGTCTACGTCGCAAAGAGCGACGATATTATCAGAACCTTTATTGTAAGCCAATGAAATGTTGACATCGGCTTTCCCGCCGCAACCGATGGCGGCTATATTGAGTTTGTCGCTCGGGGCTACGAAGCCTTTGCCCAAAACGTGCCGAGGCACGATCAGGAAACCGGCAGCCATCGCCGCACTGCCTTTCAAAAAATCACGGCGTGCAACTGTTTTTATATCTTTTTGGCTCATAGGTTTTTAGAAAGAATGATTTCCCGAAAAAGCCGTTGAGACCGATTTTATACTTGTTTGAAAATGAAGCTGCTAAGTAGATGTGACATGGTTTTAAAGCGGATTCTAGGTTAGTAAAACAACTAAACATCCGGAAAGTCAAGGTAAATCCGGTGGTATCACTGAGGTTTGAAGTCGCTTACATTGACGATCTTGTCGCAAAAATCGTATTCAGCAGGTACATTGGAGCAAATCAGGAGGACTTGTGCGGGAGACAGCCGTTGGACTTCATCGCGATACCACGCTGACCATTTGGCGTCGAGATTGGAAGTGGGTTCATCAAGCATGACCATAGGTACATCGGAATAAAAAGCCAAGGCTAATTTGAGCCGTTGCTTCATTCCGGACGAAAAATACTTAATGGCTTTTTGACGGGCCGTATCCAACTCTACCCGCTCTAAAATTTCTGACTTTGTTATGCCGATTTTAAAGGGTTTAAACCCTTCGTGGAAATCAAGTAATTCGGTTAAGGTGAACTCTTCAATCAGTTCCAAGTAAGGAGCGGCAATCACCAACTGCTTGTACCATTTGTCTTCTTCAATGGTTTGGTTATTGAGTCGGTAATTTATTTTCCCCTCAGTGAGCGGGATTACGCCCGAAATCACTTGGAGTAGGGTAGATTTGCCGCTGCCGTTAGGCCCCACAAACGTACAACTTTGGCCGGCTTGCAGTTCTAAACTGAAATCTTTAAAAATCCACTCGCGATTAAAACGCTTTCCGAGTCGGTCTATGAGTAATTGCATGGGGCAAAGTTACCAACTAAAGTTTTGCCTCAGTCATCCATTGTTTAAATAGTACCAAATCTTTCTTCATGGCCGTGAGCAATTCCTGAGGGCTGATGGTGATTTTTTTAGCCCCGTTTTCGGCGCCGCCCAACGGATACTCATAATGCATGGTGATAGGGGTTTGGAAGTTGTACTGTTTCCACAATTCGAGGTATTTCTTCCAATTGACGGTACCTTCTCCCAAAGGACAGCCCTGTTTTCCCCATTTGTCGTTTTTCTTTGCCCAATAAAAGTCCTTAATGGCAATGGATTTGATATATGGCGCAATGAGGTGTAACCCCACTTCCCACGCCCCACCTGCTTCGGCCGTAGCATGATTGATGTCGTATTGACAACCCAAAAAAGGCGATTTTATGGCTTGGAGTTGTTGTTGCAAATCCCAAATAGTGGCCCCGAAGTAATTTCCCGTGTGGTTTTGGTATTGACCCGTGATGCCGTATTGGGCATTTAATGCGGCCAAATCTTTCATTTTTTTACCAAAATCAGCGCTTTGCGTGGTTATGTCTCGTTTGAGGTCGTAGGGGTACCAACCCATACGGTAGTGTTTGATACCCAACGACTGTGCCGTTTTCAGTATTCGTTCCGCTTGATTATCCGCTTCCAAAATTCCCGTCACCATAAGCGGAATTTCCAATTTATGCTTTTTGAAGGCAGCCACGGCCTTGGGTAAATCTTCTTCTACGCGTTCGGGGAGTACGTGTCCGCCGGGGCGAACCGTCAGATCCAACCCATCGAAGCCGAGACCGGCAATGGTTTCGCCCAATTGATTGTACTCTTCGATCCACTGAAACATTTTAGAAAATACGTAAATCTTCTGTGACTGAGCCGCATACTTGTGTGCGTTCAGCGGGTGTTGCAGCAAGGCGCTTCCTGCGAGGGCTGTTCCGATAAATTGGCGACGGTTCATTTGTTAGGAGTTAAAGTTTTCTGAATAAATAAGTCTGACCGTAGGTCTGACTCGGGGTAGGATGACTAAAAAACGGGCCGGACTTACCGTCGGACCTATTTCAAAGCCTATCCGAATATTTTTCGGGCATAAGTTACATTCAACGGATACGACTCATCGACGGTTTTGCCCTTGGGAACGGCGCCTTCGATGTGGGCCCATCCTTTAAAATCAACCTCATCCAGCAATTGCCGGATGCGGGGCCAATCAATAGAACCTTGACCGAGTAAAAACTCATTTTCTTTCAAATGGACTTCACAGATGAGTTTTCTTTTGCCCAATAGCGGAATTTCGGCATAAGGATCGTGACCGGCATCAGCAGCATTGCGCGGGTCATAATATACCTGTACGTTTTTTGAGCCGACAGCATCAATGATCTCAAGGTGTTCCGGGGCACTCAGGTAAGACTCTATGGCTAAAATAACTCCCTGTTTTTCGGCTTTAGGGGCCAATTGTTTCAGCCGTTCGATGACACTTTTTTTACCTTCCGGGTCATTGCGCAAATCCCCCTTGGAGAAAAAAGCCAATAAGACCACCTTTACTCCCAAGGCTTGAGCTGCGTCAATACTGCCGCTGACCCATTCTGCGGTTTTGGGCTCCGATTTTAGGGGGACACTGTTCAATTGCCCGATGGCTAAACTTGCTATTTGAACGCCGGCTTTCCGGGCGGCCTCCCGCATGGCCTGTTGATTTTCAGGGCGAAGCAGGTAAGTCTCGTCTTTTCGGGAATTATAACTGAGCTGTACTCCATCTAACCCCATTTTTTTAGCATATTCAAACACCTCGGGCGTACAGGAGTGCCCTAATGACCAATCGCAGGCACCGAGTGAGTAGCGTTTCCGCACACCTATGCCTGCCATGCTGAAAGCATCTATATTTTCAGCGAGCCAAACGGCGGTCAATAAAGCGGTTTGACGAAGAAGGGTGCGGCGATTCATAGTAAGAATAGTAATTTGCTATAATCACCAAAAGCGCAGAAATATTGGAAAAATACTGTTTAAAGGTTATTTTTACTCAAAAAAGAAAAACCATGACTATTGTAAGGTTAGAAATCTTAAAACGAGAAGATGTTGAATTGTTGATTCGATTGGCTAAACGTCTTCACGTCGAAAAAATTGAGTTATCGGAGAATTGGGAAGATTTCGATTTGCCTGTGGGTGGGTCAACGATGACTGACACTGAATTGGAAGCACATCTGGAAGAAGCATTAACGGAACCTCGAACCTCTTTTGAAGATTTTAAAAAAGAAATGAGTCAATGGAAGTAAACCCTTACTCGGTAGAAGTAACTGAGCGATTTCGTAAACATTTTAAAGAAATCTATGATTTTATTCAACAGCAATCTTATCAAAGCAGCCAAAAACTTCAAAAGGATATTGTTGACTTGGTAGCTGAAATTTGTGAGCGGTCTCATTCATACAATATTGCAAAAATAGCGCAGTCGAAAAAGGTGTTTCGGTACGTAAAAATTATGAAAAGTTTTAAAGTGTATTTTTACGTTGAAAAAGAGACAGTCGTAATTTTGGATATTCTACACGAAAAACGTAGTCCGACAGCTACTGACTACATGGGAGAAATTTAAAACCGTGCGTCAGCACTTATGAGCCAACGAACCACCACCAATTTTTTTGATACAAAAATAGAGTTTTTGAAAGGCGTAGGCCCTTCACGGGCAGCTACGCTCAATAAAGAGCTGAAAATCTTTACTTTTGGTGAATTAGTCCAATATTATCCATTTCGTCACGAAGACAGGTCTACTTTTCAGCGCATCAATGAACTGAACGAAACCCTATCGGCGGCCCAACTCAAAGGCCGTATTCGGAGTATGGCAGTGATTGGGGAAGGACACAAACGTCGGCTTACGGTTGAGTTTACAGATGGTACGGGCGTGGTCGAGTTTGTCTATTTTCAAAGCATTGATTGGCATCTCAAGCACCTCAAAGAAGGCGGCGAATACATTGCGTACGGCAAACCTCAGCGTTTTGGGCAACGTTTTAATTTCAGTCACCCGGACCTTGAAACGCTGAATCCGGACAACGAAAACGGTGGGTATTTTCAACCGGTCTATAATCTGACCGAGACGCTTCGTAAAAAATACTTGGACAGCCGATTTTTAAGCAAGGTTATGCGCTCATTGTTGGAGCAGGCCATGCCGCATTTTCGGGAAACGCTTCCGCAGGAATTAGTTCAGAAATTTCGATTGCTTTCCAAAGCGGAGGCTATGTGGCATATTCACTTGCCCGACAGCCAATATTCACTGAATCAAGCGCTTCGTCGGCTCAAGTTTGAGGAGTTGTTTTATAACCAATTACGGTTGCTCAAAAATAAACTGCTTCAAAAACGGGAATTTCCCGGACAGGTATTCAGCAATCTGGAACTATTACGACTATTTTACCAAAACCATTTGCCTTTTGCCCTTACCAATGCCCAAAAGAAGGTGTTGCGGGAGATTCACGACGATTTCAAATCAGGAAAACAAATGAATCGTCTGTTGCAAGGGGATGTGGGAAGCGGAAAAACCATTGTCGCTTTCATTGCCATGCTGATGGCCATCGACAACGGTGCCCAAGCCTGCATCATGGCCCCGACGGAGATTCTCGCCGATCAACATTACCGTGGTCTGAAGCCGTTTTGTGATGCTTTGGGCATTCAAATCTCCCTATTGACCGGTTCTACCACCAAAAAAGGACGGAAAATTGTGCTTCCCGGACTGTTGGACGGCACTATTCACATTGCAGTCGGGACGCATGCCTTGTTAGAAGATACCGTGCAATTCAAAAACTTGGGATTGTGTATCATTGACGAACAACACCGCTTCGGAGTGGCTCAACGGGCTAAGATGTGGGCCAAAAATGAAACCGTTCACCCGCATATATTGGTGATGACCGCCACGCCCATTCCGCGTACGTTGGCCATGACGCTCTACGGGGATTTGGATTTGAGTATTATTGACGAACTTCCGGCCGGGCGAAAACCCATCAAAACGGAGCATTTTTACGAAACAAAACGACTGGTGTTGAACGGAAAACTCAAAGAAGAGATCCGCAAAGGACGACAGGTGTATGTGGTATATCCGTTGATTGAAGAATCTGAAAAATTGGATTATAAAAACCTGACGGAAGGGTTTGAAAGCATTGCACGGGCTTTCCCCGAATACCACGTCAGTATGGTACATGGCAAGTTGTTTCCGTATGAAAAAGATTTTGAAATGCAGCGGTTTGTGAAAGGCGAAACCCAGATCATGGTAGCTACTACGGTGATTGAGGTAGGGGTTAATGTGCCCAATGCGTCGGTCATGGTGATTGAAAGTGCGGAGCGGTTCGGATTGTCACAGTTGCATCAGTTGCGCGGTCGGGTAGGGCGCGGTGCCGATCAAAGCTATTGTTTTTTGATGACAGACGTAAAACTGAGCAAAGACACCCGTATTCGCATTGATACCCTTTGTGAGACCAATAACGGTTTTGATATTGCCGATGTAGATTTAAAACTCCGCGGCCCCGGCGACCTGACAGGGACGCAACAAAGCGGCTTGATGGATTTGCTTTTGTCCGATCTGGCCAAAGACGGAGCGGTTTTGAAGGCGGCTCGCGAAGCGGCGGAAGCCATTCTTTTGGAAGACCCCGATCTGATTCTTCCCCAAAACGAACCGATCCGTTCGCACATAGATTCGCTTCGCAAAGAAGAAACCAACTGGAGTCGGATCAGTTGAACTCAACGTATATTCAAACCATTTTTATGAAGTATCTAAAAATCCTTGCTGCGATTTTGTTATTTCCCATCCCCGGTAGCGGTCAGGAAAAATCATCTGACGAACTTACAGAATTTAAAGATGTTTGGGTTATTGAGAATAACGAAGATGTCTTGAAATTTAAGGCTGGAGTTACTAATATGGAATTATCTTTCAGGGCGGTATTTAATAAAAACAATATCTTATCTTTTTCGATGGATTTGAATGGTTCCTGCCCTTGCACTCCTACTTTAGATAGAATCAATGAAGTAAAAGGTATCAAAGATACAGGCAGTCATCTGCATTATCGGGCAGAATATATTTATACGGGATTTAGTATCGAATCGCCGAAAAAAAAGTTGGTGACAAAGAAAGTTCCGGTGGAATTACGGATTAACAGAGTGAATCACCAAGTGGATTTGAAAATTGATAACAAAACAGTTACTAAGCAACAGACCAACTTTACTTATGGCATTGGTCTGAATTCTCGTTTGGTAAAATATGGTACATCACTCCCCTCTGCGGCTTCTGTTCGGTAAAATTTGATTTTGTTTCGCCGACATACTGCCGAACTTTCCCCTAACTTTGCAATAGCATTGTTAAAATAGTGTAAAAATAATGATAGATTATTTAAGCGGTTTGAACGAACCACAAGCCCAAGCCGTCACTCACGGCGAAGGGCCTTTGATGATTATTGCGGGAGCGGGTTCGGGAAAAACACGCGTACTCACTTTTCGAATTGCCCATTTGATTGAAAATGGAGTAGATCCGTTCCGAATTCTGTCGCTGACGT
Organism: Spirosomataceae bacterium; assembly: GCA_046329125.1. Lineage (GTDB taxonomy): Bacteria > Bacteroidota > Bacteroidia > Cytophagales > Spirosomataceae > Runella. Next base: position 514,428 of record JAXLVD010000003.1, read on the forward strand.
TTACCAATAAAGCCGCCGGTGAGATGCGTGAGCGCATCGAAAAAGTGGTCGGTTATGAAGCCCGTAATATTTGGATGGGGACGTTTCACGCCGTATTTGCCAAGATATTACGCATCGAAGCCCGTTATCTGGGTTATACCTCCGATTTTTCCATCTACGATACCGACGATTCCAAATCACTGCTTCGCAGTATTGTGAAGGAGTTGAATTTGGACGATAAAACCTATAAACCCAACGTCGTTTTCAATCGAATTTCGGGGGCAAAAAACAACTTGATTTCGGCTGATGACTATTTAGCCAATAAGCTGTTTCAGGCCGATGATGAAGCCGCCAAACTGCCGGCCATCGGCCGCTTGTATAAGGCGTACAGCACGCGTTGCTTTCAGGCCAACGCGATGGATTTTGATGACCTGTTGTTTAATACCAACGTTCTTTTTCGCGACTTTCCCGAAATACTGAACAAATACCAACACAAATTCAAGTATGTTTTGGTGGATGAGTTTCAGGATACCAACGTAGCTCAATACCTCATTACCAAAAAACTGGCGGCGGTTCATCGCAATATTGCCGTCGTAGGCGACGATGCCCAAAGTATCTACGCCTTTCGGGGAGCCAATATTCAAAATATCCTGAATTTTGAGCGCGACTTCCCGGAAGTGAGGGTTGTTAAATTAGAACAGAACTATCGTTCCACCCAAACCATTGTCAATGCCGCAAATTCGGTGATTGCCCGCAATAAAGCGCAGTTGAAGAAAAATGTATTTACGGCCAATGAAGAAGGCCCGATGATAGACGTAGTGAAGGCGAGTTCGGATAATGAAGAGGGGCGCTTGATTTCGACGGCTATTTTTGAAGAGAAAGTAAATAAAGGGCTTCGAAACACCGATTTTGCCATTTTGTACCGAACCAATGCGCAATCCCGGGCATTTGAAGAAGCCCTGCGGCGGCTTAATATCAAATACCGCATCGTAGGAGGACTCTCCTTTTACCAGCGCAAAGAAATCAAAGATCTGCTGGCGTATCTGCGTTTTGTGGTTAACCAAAACGACGAAGAGGCTTTCAAGCGTATTATCAATTTGCCCAAACGCGGGATAGGCGATACCACCGTAGCTAAAATTGCCGTGACAGCGGCAGAAAATCAGGTTTCGGTGTGGGAAGTGGTTTCCAATATCACCAAATACATTTCGGGGCGGGCTGCTGCTCCGATTGAAGGTTTTGCTACGATTATCAAAAGTTTTAAATTATTGCTGCAGGAAGGTAAAGATGCGTATGCGGTAGCTTCACACGTGGCTAAGGCGTCGGGGATTTTGAAAGAATTGTACGAAGACAAAACGGTTGAAGGATTGAGCCGCTACGAAAACGTACAGGAATTGCTGAATGCCATCAAAGAATTTGTGGATAATCCTGATAATGAAGATAAAACGCTGAGTTCTTTCCTCCAAACAGTTTCTTTACTGACCAATGCGGATGAAGCCGACGACGACGGTGATACCGACCGTGTTACGTTGATGACCATCCACGGAGCCAAAGGCTTAGAGTTTAAAAATGTGTATGTGGTTGGACTGGAAGAAGGGCTTTTTCCGAGTCAGATGATGCTCGAAAAACGCGAAGATTTGGAAGAAGAACGGCGACTGTTTTACGTAGCCATTACCCGGGCCGAAACCAAATTGACCTTTTCTTATGCCGAAAGTCGTTACAATTGGGGACGGTTGAATATGTGCGAGCCGAGCCGATTTTTGTATGAAGTAGACCAACGGTTTTTAACCACTCCTAAAGGACGCCGCTCGGGAGGATTTGATGATCATCGTACGAACGGCGATTCCGCTTCTTCCATCAATTTTGTTCGTAAACAACCCGTAGCATGGGGTAAAGAACAAAAAACGGAGCCAACTATCGGGACCACTACCCCGGCTCATCGACTGGCTAACGTTCAGCGTCCGACTTCCAATTTGCCGAGTTCGGTACCTAACCCTCCCACTGATTTTGTGCCAAGTGACACCTCCGCTTTGGAAGCGGGTAATCGAGTAGAGCATCCTAAGTTTGGAAAAGGCACCGTGAAGAAAATGGACGTAAACGGTACCGACCGAAAAGCCGTCATTCAATTTGATGCAGTGGGAGAGAAAACCTTGCTGTTGAATTTTGCGAAGTTGCGGATTTTGAGGTAGTTATCGCAACGCCAATTTAATGAGTTGCTCTACAGTAATCTGGTCGCCTTCGCGTTTCAGAATGGTATCCACACTTTTTTCAGCGGTGGGTTTCGGAATTCCCAACATGACCAAGGCGGCGATCGCTTCGTTTCGGATTTGACTGTTGGCTCCCAAGAAAATGCTGGGCTGCGGCGCGAGCAAACCTTCTTTTTTGATTTTGTCTTTCAGGTCAATAATGACCCGTTGGGCGGTTTTGCTGCCGATTCCTTTGATGGTTTGAATCAGTCGGACATCTTCGCCCACAATCGCATTCTTGATTTCAATGGCTGATAGGGACGAAAGCATCACTAAGGCTGTAGCGGCTCCTACTCCGGATACGCTCACCAAGTCTAAAAAAAGAGATTTTTCGGTAGGTTCGGCAAACCCATAAAGTACATGGGCATCTTCCCGGATCTGTTGGTACGTAAATACTTTACACACTTCCCCCGGATTGGGCAAGGCCCCATAGGTTTGCAGCGAAATTTTGACTTCATAACCCACCCCGCCTACATCTATGATAATGTAAGCGGGGTCTTTATGGGCCAATTTACCGTTTAAGTAAGCTATCATTTTGTAGTAAGCAGTAAGCAGTAAACAGTAAGCAGTAACGTTCAATTTATCGCTGCCTACTAAAAACGGCCCACTATTTTTGGGTCCAATAATCAACCACCAATACTTTATCGAGATAAGGCCCCAGTACTTTTCCGAACGCTTTGTGGTCGGGATGAGGCAAATAGACGGCCCGGTCGGCTTCTGAATGGAAGGTCAGGAAAAAGCAGTGGGTAAACCCTTGCGCCAAGCCTTCGGGGCTGTTGTTAGTGCCCCATTCAAATCCTTTGATTTCTTTGATTTGGGTAGGCAGTTTGCGAAACGCATCCTCTACCAATTTTGCCTGTTCGGGGGTAGTGCCGTCTTTAAATTTGAACAATACTACGTGACGAAGCACTTTGTCAGAAGAATTTTGGGCCATAGCACCGAAAGCAAAAAGGGTGAATACAAAAGCAAGAATCTTGGTTTTCATGTAGTGGAATTTAACAAATGAGCATAGAGAACATCAAAAACTATCCGGAACAGTTGATACATTCGCCGCTATCATCTCGTACACTGCGCTCAAACTCTCCCAAGTGTTCTTTCAATTCCAAGATTTCGTCTTCTACCTCGCAGCGCTCAAAAAGAGATAATTCGCCCGATTCAATTTGTTTTTCCAGTGTTTTAAGTTTCACGCGCATCTCGGAAACTTCCATGAGAGTTAGAGTAGCCATAGAATTTGTTGGTGGTAAATAATGAAATTATCGTTTTGAATTAATCCATAAGTTAGCGAAAAAGTTCGGGAAAAACTACTGAACAGCGGAATTATCGTGCCACCATTCTTCATTTTCCCAGTAGTTGTCCCAACCCAAATGACGGTATTTTTTATTGATCTCTACCTCACGTTCTCCTATGGAGAAGTCCGTCAGGATGTTATTGGCAAACATAAACAAATCTTTGGCCCAAACGACCGGTTTGGTCAAGGTCTTTTTATAATTTGTCCAAGTTCCGTCAAATTTAAAACCGCCGGCTTGGGCAGGGGCATTAGGTGAAAAATACCAAAGTTCAATAGCCCCGTCTTTGCGTTCGAAGAAATCCATCCGCATTTTGCCGCTGAATATCCCTGAACCTTTCGCGGTCGCTTCCTCGCGCAGTTCAAAATCAGCTTCGGCGGTGTAGGCTTCCTTCAATTCAAACTCATCGTGTTCGTAATGTTCCTCGTTCAAATTGGGGTCAGTAAACGTAGCTATTTTACCGAAAGTGATTGTTCCTTCAAAAGGCGTAATGGTTTTTTTGAAACGATTTTTTCCTTTGACGTGATACACATGAGGTTGTAACGAATCTTTTTGCACAACGGAGAAAAAAAACTCAATCCGATAAAAATCATTCCCGTAAAAACCGTCAAAACGATTGGCATAGCCCCCTTCTAAGGTAGAATCAAAAAGTAATGCCGTTAAATTATGATTGGAGAAAAAGGAAGCAGTCTTATCCGCTGACAAATCAACGATACGGAGCGGTTTGAGCGGCGCAGTGGTGTCTTTTCGGAGTGAGTCTGCGGCTTCTTTGTGGGTAATCAATTTGATAGGAATGGCAGTAGGCTTGGAGCTTTCGTTGGCTTTGCGGGTACAACTATACCCCGCTAAACCTACCAAAATAAGACAAAAGACTTTTCTCATTCCCTGAAAAAATTAACGAATCCCTTTGAGGAACTTTATAGCTAAATGATTGTAAATCAATATTTCTGTAATTACCAGATTGCCCGTCCATGAGAGCCACGTTACGGTCAGGTAGGTTTCAATGGGTTTTGTATGAAACAAATACACCAGTCCATAACTACCGACCCGCAAACTCAGTGCTGCCAAGGTAACAGCATAACTCCGCAACATCCACTCGATATGCTTTTGCCAATGTTGTCGAAGAATTTCTCGCCAAGCGACCCACGTACTCAGCCACCAAACCAGGCATTGGAACGAAAAACCGACTTTGGCGGGCAAACCGCCATTAGCATACCAAGCCAAAACCAAACCCGAGGGGGCGGCCAAAAGCAAAATCGAAAATACGTAAATTTTTCCGAGGGCTCGGTGTAAAGGCGGGTATTTTTTTAAGAAATAAGGAATAAATTGAAATATACCGACACCCATCACCCACCAACTGCTCACGATATGTACGTAAAATGCTGCCTGAAAGCCATTTTGAGCTAAAACACGATCTGTTTTGGTGGTTAAAAAATCAATTTCGGGTTCAAAACTCAGGTAAGGAATCACCTTCGTCAGCATCAGCAGCGTGAAAGCGGCTATGGAGAGGAGAAAAAGAGCTTGTATGAGTTGACTCGGACGCATCCTTACTGATTTGCCTCTGTTTGTCGTTTTTGACGGCACATGGCAAAGGCAGTGAAAAATTGTTCATTATCTTTTTCCTCCTGCGGCCAATTTCCTATACCGTTCTGAATTTTTGCGATAATTCTTCGTAAATGGTTTCGACGGATTGTCTTTACCCATGAGAGATTGATACTGTCCTGCTCCCGTAAGGTGTAACCATTTAAAATTGGAGGGAATTTCTTAGGTTTCACAATCAAAATGGTAAAACAATGAAGCAAAGTAAATTTAGCGATGCTCAAATCGTAGCGATATTGGGTAGTGTAGGCAAAGACAAGAGTGTTGAAAATGTATGCCGCGAACATGGTATCTCACCAGCAACCTTCTATACTTGGAAAAGTAAGTATGGAGGCATGGGCACAGACGAGCTCAAGCGCATGCGAGAATTGGAATCAGAAAATGCAAGGTTAAAAAAACTGTTAGCGGACAAAAGCCTTGACTATGACATACTCAAGGAGGGGTACGAGTTACTAAAAAAGCTATAAGCTCTACTACTCATCAGCATGCAGTTAATCAAATTAGCACAAAAAAAGAGGCCTCTGTGAGGCGATGCTGCCGAGTATTAGGGCAACGTAAAGCGAGTATTTATTACAAACACAAAAGAAAAAATGAAGATGCTCAAATAGCTGCAATGTTAAAAGGTAAAGCTATTGAGCAACCCAATTGGGGTTTTCGTTTGTTGTTTCATTGGTGTCGTAATCAGGGCAAACCATGGAATAAAAAACGGGTTTATCGAATCTATAAGGCTGAAAAATTGAATTTAAGAAGCCCCAAAGCACGCAAAAAAATCAAAAGGGTAGCCATAAACCCATTACCTGCCGAACAAATAAATCAAGGATGGTCGATGGACTTTTTAAGCGATGTTCTTTTAAGTGATGAGCGTAAAGTGAGAGTTCTAAACGTACTTGACGAGTGTTCAAGAAAGGTACTTTTATCTTTTGCTGCACCAAGCATTAAAGCAAGAAAACTCGTAAAGCTATTACAAGAACTGATAACTCAGAAAGGTAAACCTGACTATATCAGATGTGATAATGGACCCGAGTTTATAAGTCGTGTTTTAGAAAAATTTACACAAGAAAATGGGATTGAAATTCGATTTTCACAACCAGGAAAACCGACCCAAAATGGCTTGGTAGAACGATTGAACGGTACACAACGAAAAGAATGTTTAAATCTGAAATATTTTAAGACAGTACAAGAAGTTCAACGGGATTTGGACATCTGGTGGAACAGTTATAACTTTGATAGACCGCATTCAGCACTGGGATATTTAACCCCACAACAGTTTATTGACAAAAATCAAAATCTCTACTTTAAAGCGGTTGCGGCTTAGGGGAGCAGGACAATACCAAGTAATTCAATCATATCATTGATACGATTTTGCAGCGATTCGTCTAAGTCTGTGTTAGCAATAAAAATATGTAATTGCTCGTCGTATTCTAATAATTTGAAAGGGTTGTAAGAAGCTGAATCAGGTTTTAGGATATAATCTACCGGTTTGTCTTGTTTGTGTTTGTCATTAATGTCTTTCTGAACGATAAAAAAATTATCCCAAAGCCATCCTTTTTCTTTTTTAAGAAGGGGGTTAAAATGATCTAAGGCACCGCTGAATTCCGGTTTGTGAATTTGATATTTACCGTTTTTCCAATGGCCGGAATGATACAGATCCTCACTGCAAAGTAGAATTTCAGTATAAGCACAAACTCCTCTTTGGCAATGTAACAGGTTCATTACCACATCGTAATAATATTTATTGTTAGAGGAATTGTATTGGCTATGGGTTTCAGTCATGCTTTCTTCCCATTGTTTGTATTCGGAAGAAAGAAGAAGGGTTTTATCAATTCTCTGCATCGTACTCCCAATCTAATAACTCGGCTAATTTTTCAAATTGGGTTTGCAGTTGTTGCCTTTCCTCGGGAGATAGCTTGCCGTTTGCTTTCTGTATTTTGCTGCGTAAAGTGGCCAACTCCATCAATTTACGAGTACGGGCTTCATTGCTGTCTTTGTCTAAATCAAACAGACGGGTCAAAATCGAATCCCAGCGCAAATAGCGTGGGTCAATGGTGTAATTATCAACGTGATTGCCTTTTTCTGCATCATAGTATAACTCCCTGTACACACTGCCGTCGGGGTTAAATTTGAGTTCAACAATTTCCCAAGGCTCAAAACAGGAAGCAATTAAGGGAGAGTGGGTGGCGAAGAAGAATTGGCAGTTCTTTACCAAGCTTGTATAAAATTCAACTATTTCTGATTGAATGTCAGGGTATAATGAATTTTCCGGTTCGTCAATTAAAACTATATCATTTTCAGGCTTTAAAGCAAATAAGGGCAGAGTAGTTAATATAACTTGTTTAGTACCTGTACTTAATAAACCACTTGGAACTTCAACTCCTTGCAATGTTTCAATCCTCAGATTTACAATATCCTCTTTTAATTTTGCTATTTCTTCGGGTTTTAAAGAATCAAAGTTTTGCTTAACTCTTAAATTAAATTTGTTAAGTATTTTATCAAGGAAATTTTCAGCAAGGTATTTAATTGGGTTAAGAATACTGCTTACCCACTTTTCATATTTTTCGTATTCTAATTTGACTCTATTTGTATCTCCTCCACTACTAATTAATACTTGGCCAATTTCTTGTTTTTTTTTATTATCCAGCTCTTGGAAATTGATTATGTCTTCGACAATTTTCACCCAAGATTCGTTTTTATTATTAAATTCTTTCGTGCCTGTAGTGGCATCAATAAAGAACCTTTTAGGATAAGGTAGATTTGTTTGTTGACTGTTCTTATACAAAATATAAACAATAGAGTCATTGTCGTATATTTTATAAGACTTTTCAGGAGTGGATGATTGAAGTTTTATGTAGCTTTTTCCCTCAAAACTTTTATAATCCCTACCATTTGAAGCAATATAGTCTGTCTTGCTATTAATTATTTCGAATATGGGGTAAACTCCTGATTTAGACCAATTTATTTTGTTTAAAAGACTCGTCTTCCCTGTTCCACTCTGACCGATAATACAGACTTTATCCAGCGGTTGCCCTGCTTTAGGGTGTCCCGCCGGATAAGTCAAGTCTAATTCAAAATTTTTGAATTGATTGTAGTTATCTATATAAAGATGACTGACTTTCATTTTACAAATACTTCATATAGGTGGCCAAATCCTTGTCGCCGCGTCCGGAGAGGTTGATAACGACTGTTTCGTTGGGTGCTGCTTTGAGATAGGGCAATACCGCTAAGGCGTGGGCACTTTCGAGTGCCGGAATGATGCCTTCGAGTTTGGCCAGTTCCATGGCCGACGCAACGGATTCGTCATCGGTAATGGCGTAAAACTCGGCCCGGCGGCTGTCGTGTAAATGCGCATGAAGCGGGCCGATGCCGGGATAATCCAAACCGGCTGAAATCGAATGCGGTTCTACCACTTGGCCATCTTCGGTTTGCATCAAAATACTTTTACTGCCGTGTAAAACGCCGATCTTTCCTAAAAAAGTAGTAGCGGCCGACAATCCCGAATCAATGCCGTGCCCTCCGGCTTCGGCGGCGATGAGTTTTACGGAAGTATCGTCAAGGAAATGATAAAATGAACCCGCGGCATTGGAGCCACCGCCTACGCAGGCAATGACGTAGTCGGGGAGTTCGGAGCCTGTTTTTTCCAACAATTGCTTTTTGATCTCTTCTGAGATAACCGACTGAAACCGAGCAACCATATCCGGGTAAGGATGCGGTCCAACCACCGAGCCAATGATATAATGTGTATCGGCCGGGTTATTGATCCAGTGACGCATCGCCTCGTTTGTCGCGTCTTTCAGCGTTTTGGAGCCGCTTGTAGCGGCACGTACCTCCGCCCCCAGCATTTTCATTCGAGCTACGTTGGGTGCTTGGCGTTGGATGTCAATCTCACCCATGTACACAATGCACTCCATGCCCATCAGTGCGCAGACTGTTGCGGTAGCTACTCCATGCTGCCCGGCACCGGTTTCGGCAACGATCTTTTGCTTACCCAAACGTCTTGCCAGCAAAATTTGCCCGATTGTGTTATTGACCTTGTGGGCTCCCGTGTGGCAGAGGTCTTCCCGTTTGAGATAAACCGTTGTATTGTATTTTTCGGAAAGGCGATTGGCCAGATACAGGGGGGTAGGGCGTCCTACATAATCGCGAAGCAGGCTTTGAAATTCTTCCTGAAAGTCAGGTTGCGCGATGATCGTCAGATAATTCTCGCGGAGTTCTTCTACATTCGGGTACAGCATTTCGGGGATATAAGCTCCGCCGAATTGGCCATAGTAGCCTCGTTCGCTGACTTGGTAAGGAGAATTTATGATGGTGGTTGTCATTTCTTTATAGCTAAAATAATTGCAGAATGCTTTACTTAAGAAAGGGCTTTTCGGCGAATGAAGGCTTCGGCGAAGATAATCAATGCGCCTGTCATGATCGATACATCGGCTAAATTGAAAATGCCCGTTTGGAACAGCCCTATTTGAATATGCAAAAAGTCGGTAACGGAACCGTATTGCCATCGGTCAAAAATATTCCCGATTCCCCCGCCGATGATGAAACCCAACCCGATCAATCGTTGATGCGATAAATCTGATTTTAATAATAGAAAGCCTAAACCCAAAAAAAGGGCCACAACAGGGAGTATCAGTAAAAAAAGAACTTTGGCAAATTCGGGCAAAGCTGCTCCTAAACTTAAAAAAGCGCCGGTGTTTTCTACCTTGGTCAGGGTTAAATGTTTTCCGATGAGTTCAATGGAATCATTGTAATAAACATTTTGGCGAACGATGTTTTTCGACACTTGGTCGCAGCCGATGTTTACACCGACAATCATCAAAATGAGGAAAGTGCGTAGGACTTTCTTTATTATCATGGCTTTGTCTGTTTTAACTCTTTTGCTTTAATATGTTTCACATTCCCGTTACGATCGGCAATCACAATTTCTTCATCTAAGGCTTTCGCCCGTTCTATCATTTTTAAGATAGCCTTTTGCAGCCCTCCTGTTAAACGGACTCTCAATTTATGCGCGTCTAAGTCAGTGTTCATAGCTTTTCTTAAATTTATTCCAAAGCGAAATATTGAAAACAGTTTCTTCCCGGTTTTGAAAATCTGCGATTAGAACTGCTTGGTCAGAATTATCATAAATGGTACTTTATGAAGTTACTTGCACTCTGGAAATTCAACCTCATCCCTAACCCTTCCGCTCGGGCGGCCCCGTCCTTTCTGGAGAAGGGGATTTAAAGCCCTCTCCAGAAAGGCCGCGACGGCGTACCGTGAGGGTGGGACGGTCGGCCGCTGCCGTGAGGTTGAACTTTGCAAGTAAAATCATAAAGAGCCTCATAAATGAACCATTTATTAACGACTGTCCTAAAGAAATTAAAAAAATTAAAAATTCCTCTCTTAATATCTTCTTTCAATAGTTTCTTCGGGTATGCTATGTCCTCCTTGTTCTACTCTATGTTTCACTCTTGCTTTGGCTAATTCTATGGAATTAAGCCAAAAAAAGATAAGTATCACTTCATAACCCTTTGCTTGTGCTTTCTTTGTCAAAAGTATATAGCTTTTGGTCGCCAATGTAGTTTCAATCGCAAAATCAACATTTTGACTGAGCAAATGGTCTATTCTTTGCAACATCAACCTACCGGCTTCCAAAGCAACACTTTCAGGACGAAAGGGTGATAAAGCGGCAGCAATAGCGTCGGCGTTGACAAATTCATAACAATGCAAAACTTCCGGCAGGATTATGGTTGATGCCGTTGTCTTACCGGCACCATTAGGACCTGCAATAATATACAAGTTGGGCATGGTTACACTTCCACTTCCTCTTCTGCCGGGCGAACGATGGCAATGAGTTGTCTGAGTTTCTCTATGTCTTTGATGGCAGGAGCGATTTCGAATTTGCTGTTTACGTCTAACCCAAAAATCTTGATACCAAGTTCATTGACCTGCGAAATGTTTTCTAAAGAAAGACCGCCGCTTAAGAAAAAGGGGTTTTCGGTATCCGTATAGCGGTTAAGTATATTCCAGTCAAACGTTACTCCGTTGCCGCCGGGGTCGGCACCTTTGGCGTCGAAAAGAAAATAATCGCAATGAGGTTTGTAATTATTGAGGCTTCCGAAGTGGAAGGATTCGTCAATAGAAAACGCTTTGATCACATTTACCCCGCGGCTTTTAAGATTACGACAAAAATCGGGTGTTTCGTGACCGTGCAGCTGCACATATTGCAGATCATACTTTTTGGCAATACGCAAAATATAATCCGGGTTTGCGTTCACAAAAACGCCTACCTTTTTTATCGGTTTGGCAATACTTCGGACAAATTCTTCGTCGAGTATCTCCTCCGCATAACGGGGTGATTTGTTATAAAAAATGAAGCCGATAAAATCAGGTTTCAATTCGATCAATTCGGCTAAATTAGCCTTATCACGCATTCCGCAAACTTTAATCTTCATCATAGAGGGGTAAGTGCCGAGCACCGTTAAAAAGTGTCTGTTATTCTGTTAATTCAATTTTGGGTTTTAGGTCATTAACCAGTTCTGCCAAAGCCGCTGCGGGGTCAGGAGTTACCATAAATGATTCACCGATCAAAAACCCTTGGTACCCTGCGGCACTTAGGTACCGTATTGTCTCGGCGTTTTTAAGACCGCTTTCTGATATTTTGACAAAACTGTCAGGAATAAGTTGTGCCAATTCCAACGAAGTATCAATGGAGGTGACAAAGGTTTTCAAATTACGATTGTTTACTCCCACCATATCCACGTATTCGCACAGACTTTGTTCTAACTCTTCCCGGTCGTGCACCTCAAGCAACACTTCTAATCCCAACTCCTGTGCCTGTTTTCCTAAAGAACGAATTTCGGCGGGGGAAAGACAAGCCGCAATGAGCAAGATCACATCCGCCCCGAGGGCTTTCGCCTCCCACAACTGATACGCATCAATCATGAAGTCTTTGCGCAGCATGGGAGTGGTCGGATTGGCTTTACGCGCTTGGCTGAAATCATCGAATGTGCCGCCGAAAAAAGCCGTGTCAGTCAATACAGACAAGCCGGCCGCACCGGCATCCGCGTAGCCTTTGGTTACGATTTCCGGCAATACGCGGTCGTTGATAATGCCTTTAGAAGGCGACTTACGTTTGAATTCTGATATGACCCCCGAAGTGCCTTCGGTTTGCAGTGCCTTTTTAAGCGAAAGCCCCGAACGCCCGAAAAGCGGAGTTTTTTCCAATTCAGCCATGCTGATTTTTGATTTCGCTTCGGCTACTTCGGTACGTTTGTGGGCTACTATTTTGTCGAGAATATTCATTTAATACAATTTCTAATCTTCTGTCAACTTTTTAAAACATGCCAATGCGCGCTTACTTTCCAGTGATTCCCTCGCCGCAGCTACTGCATCGGTTAAAGATAACGTCGGATTGGCAGCGTACAGTGCCAATCCGGCATTGGCTAATACGACCTGTTTTTGGGCAGGGGTAGCTTCATCATTCAGGACATCCCGGAAAATTTGAGCGGAATCGGCCAAGGTAGCCCCGCCTGAGAGTTGCGTGGGCGTAAGTATATCCAAACCGAGGTGAAGCGGCGAAAGTATTTGCTCGTTTTGAGCGGTTATTATTTTAAAATCACCCGTCAAAGACACTTCATCGTAACCGTCTAAGGCATGAACAATCAAATAATGCATTTTGGATTGCTGGTAAAGATAAGAATAAAGTCGGGCTAATTCAAGGTTAAAAACTCCTACCAGTTGTTTTTGGGGAAATGCGGGATTAATCATCGGGCCGAGCATATTAAAAAACGTTTTGATACCCAATTCTTTTCGAATCGGGGCTACATTTTTCATGGCCGGATGAAAGAGCGGCGCATGGAGATAGCAAATGCCCGCAGTCTCCATTTTTCGACGCAGATAATCAATATCGTTCGTGAATTTAATACCCAGATATTCTAATACTGTAGAAGACCCTACCGCCGAAGAAACTCCGTGGTTTCCTTGTTTGGCGACTCGTTGCCCTGCTCCTGCTACTACGAAAGCCGATAGCGTTGAAACGTTGAAGGTGTCTTTGCCGTCTCCGCCTGTGCCGCATACATCCATCGCGTCATATTCATGAAAATCAATGGGTAACAGTAATTCGAGCATGGCTTTGCGAAAACCGACGAGTTCTTCGACCGTTATGCCGCGCAAGGCGAACAACGTCAGAAAACCGGCGATTTGGGACGTGTTATATTCGCCTTTTCCAATACCTAAAAGTACTTGATACGCTTCTTCCTGCGGGAGAGTTTGGTAGTTAAGAAGGTGGTTTAAAACGGCTTTCATTGATTAAGGCAACGTCCGGGAAAAGGCCGGTCGGGTTATAAGTTTTGTTTAATTTGAGCGAGAATATCGGCGGCACCGTTGGCCAAAAGCCGTTCAGCCAATTGGCTTCCTGTCTGTTCGGGAGCGGAGGAATCGCCGGTTATCGAATACTTTAACAAGTTTTTTCCATCCAAACTGACGACACCGCCGGTCATAGTTACCGTATCATCGGTTAAGGTAGCTAAACCGAAAACCGGTATACTGCAACCTCCCTGTAAACGTCGTAAAAAGGCCCGTTCTGCCAATAAACACACTTCCGTAGAGGGGTGATTCAACAAAGTACGTACTTGTGTGCGTTTTTCGTCGGATAAGGTTTGGCTACATTCAATAGCCACACTGCCTTGGCCTACGGCGGGAGTAAATTCATTCAATGATAAATGCTCACGGATCAATGAATCATATTCCATTCGATGTACGCCGGCGTAAGCCAACAAGATAGCATCGCAATGACCTTCTTCCAATTTGCGAAGGCGTGTTTGCAGATTGCCGCGCATGTCTACGGTACGAATGTGGGGATAGAAATGCTTCAGCAAAGCGACACGGCGTGTAGAAGATGTGCCAACCACAAAAGGTTGACCGCTGCTCAACGATAAGTCGGGCTTATGACTTACCAAAACATCGTTGACCTGTTCGCGTTCGGTAAAGGCGATCAACTCCAAATCATCGTCCAATTCTGATTGCAGATCTTTGGCACTGTGAACGGCAATGTCAATGCGACCGTCGCGGAGTTGATCTTCCAGTTCTTGCGTAAAAACGCCTTTGCTGCCGATTTTGGAGAGCGAACGATCCAAAATTTGATCTCCTTTGGTCTCGATCAGGACAATCTCGGTAGAAAGCCCGCCTTGTTGCAGTAAATTTTCAACGTAGTAAGCCTGCCAAAGAGCTAAGCGACTACCGCGCGTTCCGATTTTTATGTGTGTCATTAAAAGTTTCGACTTTGAAAAGTAGTATTATGCCACTGCATATCCTGAATAGGGCCTGATAAATTCCGGTTGAAATCCTAAGACAATATCGTTTTTATCAACACCGCGCTGAACCAAAGCTTGGGCGATATCGTCTTCTGTCCAATTAGCCAAAATCCAAACTTTTCCATCTGATTTAATTTGAATATGGAGCAAAATGCCCATTCTGAACGTATCTTTATCAGCCCAGCCCGTCCGTAACACTTGGAAATGACCATGTTCAAAATCAGTCAGCAAGTGTTCTTCAATGTTGTTTTGGAGTTGGTCATGTATATATTCCTTCAGTAAATCAACTACTGCTTCTCCGTAACGTTTCAGTTTTTCCATGACAGTATAGTTTGCGTATTTGTATCATAAACAATCAACCGAATCTGATAGGTTTCGATAGCTTCTGTAATCATCCCGAGACCCTCAAAAGCCCGGTGAGCGTAGGAAGGAATGGCCAAATAAAGTAACCTGTCAGATTCTTGTTTACGAAGCCCTAACAGATAATTCATGTATTGACCCAAGGCCGTATGAAAATCATAGACCAAGGAAGGGTTGATAAAGCTTTTAACTTCTACAGCTATTTTTTCAATATTTCGTTCGGCAGCCAACATTTTTTCGGCTCCCAAATCAATATCCTGCTTAGGTCGAAATTCGGGTATATTGATGGTGTAAGGATCATGGGTAATTTTCCAACCCTCTTTTTCAAGCGCTGTCTTAACGGCATCATGAAAAATATCTTTAGCCATCGTTAATTCTCAATGAGTTGTCCCAAGCTTCTCAATGCCTCTGCCTTCAATAATTCTTTGTCAATGGGTACTACCCCTACGTGTTCGCAAACCAAACCGCCGCCCAGATTGGACAGCTCTGCAATAAGATTGGGCTCCAAACCTAACGCCACGGCACAGGCGGCAATGCTGATGACGGTATCACCCGCTCCTGATACATCCGCAATTTCACGTTTGTGAGCGGCAATACGATGTTGTTGCTCCGAAAAATCAATATATACTCCGTGTTCGGAAAGTGTGACGAAGGCGCCTTTGGCTTGAAGCTCGTAACGCAGTTTCTTGACTACGGCTCTCAACTCTTCTTCTTTCCGGACGTCAAACTCTATTTTCAAGCCTTCCTTCAATTCTTTCAGGTTGGGTTTAAACAGAGTGACATTGCGGTAAGCCAAAAAATTGCGTTTTTTAGGATCAACCACCGTCGGAATGTGATGTAAATTGGCAAAATCCGTAATTTCTTTAATCACATCCGGACAAAGAACGCCCTTGTCATAGTCTTGAAAAAGGACTACCTGACAACTCGGAAGCAGCTCTTTGGCTTTTTCTATCAATTGTGCCTGTTCCCGAAGCGTGATCACTCTATCGGTTTCGGTATCTACCCGTACTATTTGTTGTGAGCCGGCTATGATGCGTTCTTTTACGGTAGTGATACGATCGGGGCTTTGAAGAATACCGTCGGTACTAAGACCGCGTTTTTCGAGTTCCCCCAGTAAATTTGTTCCTTCAGCATCCTGACCGATAACCGAGCAAATAACAGGTGTCGCCCCCAACGCGTGAACGTTCAGGATCACATTTCCTGCTCCGCCCAGTCGGTATTCGCGGCGTTGAGCCACTACAACCGGGACAGGGGCTTCGGGTGAAATTCGCTCTACTTTTCCCCACACATACGCGTCAAGCATCACATCGCCTACGATCAGTATGCGCAAAGAATTGAAAGAGTCAAATATTTCGTGAATAGTCATAAAAGCATTTGTGATTGAGTGAGTTGTGATTTAGTGATTGGCAAAATTCACTAATTCACTAAATTATCATTCACAATTATTTAGATGGAAAGCCAATTTTGTAACATTTGTTTACCGTGTTCGGTCAGGACAGATTCCGGATGGAACTGTACCCCGCGCACGTCATAAGTGTTGTGATGAAGCCCCATTACTTGCCCGTTTTCATCTACGGCGGTAATGGTCATGGTATCAGGAACAGTATCCCCCACCACCGTCCAGGAATGATAACGCCCTACCTGAAACGAATTGGGCAGACCTTGAAACAGCGGTTCTGAAGGGTCGGTTACGATGGCTTTGTCACTGATGCCGTGCAAGACATCCGCCATGTTGTTGAGACTTGCCCCAAATACCTCACCGATGCCCTGATGGCCCAAACAAACCCCCATAATGCTTTTGGTAGGGGCGTAGGTACGAATCAGATCCTGCATGATACCCGCTTCCGACGGAATTCCCGGACCGGGAGAGAGCAGAATCTTATCGTATTTGGCTACTTCTTCCAGCGTAATTTTATCGTTACGGTGTACTTCGACATCGTCGTGCAGCTCACGCAGAATATAAACGAGGTTATAAGTAAATGAGTCGTAGTTGTCGAGAACCAGTATTTTCATATCGAATCCTATTTTCCCGCAAAAGTACCCATTTATCACCGTACCTCAAACCTTCCTTTTAAGATAGGCATCGTAGTCAGGCAAGATTGTTTCGTAAGGCTCCTGCATCAAAGGAGAAGTCATAATAAAATCGGCCGTGGCGCGGTCGCAGGCAATGGGGATATTCCACACCACAACCAAGCGTAACAAGGCTTTAATATCCGGGTCGTGAGGCTGGGCAGACATAGGGTCCCAAAAGAAAATCAATACGTCTATTTTTCCTTCGGCAATCAGCGCCCCGATTTGCTGATCGCCCCCCAAAGGCCCGCTCAACAAACAGGTGACCGGTGTCTCTAAGGCCACTTGGAGCAATTGGCCGGTGGTTCCGGTAGCATACAATTCATGGGGCAGTAATCGCTCTTTGTTAGCAGAGGCCCATTGGATCAGGTCTGCCTTTTTGTGATCGTGAGCGACCAAAGCAATACGTTTACGGGCGTTGATGATTCGATTTTGCATTTTCCGCGTTTCGATAATACGGCTGTTTACTTTAAGTAGTTCGGCAAATTTGGATTTAATTGATTTAGAGTGGATTTAATTGAAATTCAACCACTTAAATCAATCCAAAATCTGCTTTAAATCTGCATTATTACTTAAGTATTAGTACAGTATTATTTTAAATTTGAATTGTATTAATCACTTGCTTGTCAACTATTTAACGGATAACAATTAACAGATAACAGTGGCTTGCCACTTAAAACCCGATTTTCCCTTTTCGGGCTTTCATGTTCTTGCCTTCAAAGTAGCTCTTCAACTCCTCCAACTCTTTTTCAAAACCACCCGATAAAATAGGGAATCGACACCAAGAACGGGGGTCGAGATTGTAATTGTCCAAATGAAACCCCGGAGCATAACGCTCCCGTTTCCACTGATTGCGGCTCCATAATTTGAAAAACCGTTCGACGGAGGTGAACAGCGTCTCACGAGAATAAATACTCGCAAATTGCACTTCTAAAAATTTGAGACAGTCGATCGGTGGTTTTTTATCGCGGATGGCGGTTTTTTCGATTGCATCCAGTACTTCATACGGCATGAGGTCTTTTTCGTCGGTTTGCATTCGTTCTTGCGGACGCAGTTCGGCGGTGGGTTGCAGGCTGTTTACTTTGTTCAAACCCTCAATTTTGATTTGGTTTCCTTTCACCTGACAACCGATGGTTTCGAGCCAAACTAACCAATGCCGCAACCAAAATTTATCAATACCCGACACGGCTGATACCGCCGTATCACCGTCCATAGTACAATAACCGACCGAAACCTCGTGAACATGGTTGGAGGTAGCGAGCAGCAAATGCCCGGATAAATTGGCCAACAACCATACGCTCGGAGCCCGCACTGCGCTTGGATATTTTGGAGGGAATGTCGTCTGTTCCACGTTAAAGAACGGCCGATTTGTTCTTCAATCAGTTCCTTATAGGTTTCAACCAAACCGTTGATATTAATATTATAGAAGGTAGCTCCGATGGATTTGGCCAAGCTTTCGGCAGACTCGAACGTGTCTTTCGAACTGTTTTCGGTACCTTGGTAAATGCTGTGAATGAGCTGTTTGGCAATACCTTCTACCGTTGTTTCTCCCTGAATCTTTTTGATATGACCCAATTTTTGTTTGAAAGCTTCTAAACCAATGCTTTCGTCGGCCAAACGAATCATCAGTCCGCACAAAGCAACGCAGGCGCAGGAATCAGCCCCGCCCGAAAGAGATACCGTAAATCCCTGTGAACGGGATTTTCGCAGATAATCAAACAACGCCAAACTGACTCCCCGGGCAAATTCTTCCTCTTTCAAATAGCCGCCGCGCTCAAAGGGCTCTAACTCTGCCGCTTGAAAGGCGGGCGCAGTTTCGGGCCAAAAGAAAGTGTCGATCACCTTCCAATTGCCCGCCGGCATGGCCGATTTGATCTGTGTATGCGAAAGACGGGTCAAGTCAGTGTCAATTACGGCCGAAGTAATGTAGAAATCGGCGTAGCCAAAACGCGGACTTGAAGCCAAAAGAGCACCCTCGGAAGCGATCATAGCATCCCCGTCGAAAATCAACCGACCGGACTCATTGCCTAAGAGGTTGGTATAGACATAACTGCAGGAAAACGAACGGGAACCGTCAATGACAAACCGCTCACGGGTCATAAATTTATAGAAAGTAAACGGACTGGCGCTGGGGTTGAGAATGATATCAACTCCGCGGTCAAAATGCGCACGGCCGGGGCGTTGAGCTACCCAAGCGTCTTCGCAAATCTCGAAACCTACTCTTACACCGGACAAATCAAATACTAAATCACCGATAGGATAACCTACATCGGCAATTTTGACCTCATCCCTTGCGCCGGCGGGCCAACGGTGAAACCAACGGTCTTCGTAAAAAACGCCGTAGTTGGGCAAGTGCTGTTTACAAACAAAGCCGGCAATGCGTTTATTGACAAGCAGACAGGCCGTATTGTATATTTTATTGTTGAATCGTAACGGTAACCCCACCGACACAACCATGCCGGCCGTGTGCGGTACAATATCATTTAAACTTTCTAAAGCTTGTGCAAGAGTATTGTGACTGTAAAAGGCGTCGTCGCAGCCATAACCGGTAATGCACAATTCAGGAAGGCACAGCAAGCTGACTTCCTGTCGGCGGGCTTCTTCAATGGCTTCAATAATATGTCGGCGATTGGCTTCCCAAGCCAAAGGGGTAGTATTGATGGTGCCGGCGGCAACTTTAAGGAGTGGCATGTGAAAACAGATAAATAGTTTGTACAAAATTGAGACTTCCGAAGGAGAAAGCCAATTTAAAAAACAAAAACCCGAGCCGGGTTCAAAATCTCGTGCCGGTTTTCGCGCGTGAGACGATGAAATGGGATATTAAGTCACATTCATTGGGATATTTTTTTAAATAATTTATCCGTCAATAAATTCTGCCACGGTTTCGTACCCTTTTACCAGCATTTTTTCCAAATGGTCGGTCACTTGGACGGCGGCACTTTTCTTTTGGATGACGTCGTCAAGCGTCACTTGAGCTAAAAAGCGTCCTACTTGACTATCAATATCCGCTGATTCCTCTATAGACCATCCGGCTTCCTGCAACAACGCCCATGTATCTGCTTCTTTGCTGCCACAAAATAGAAAAGCACTTCCCGAACACACCGAACTCATCGCTTTGGAAGGGACGGCAATGTGGGTCCACTTGGTAAGCAGACTTACCAAATGAACATCTATGTAATGCAATTGACTCCGGGGAATATTTTTTAAAATCGTAATCCCGGCTTTTCCTTCGGCTGCTTTGAGTACCTCTTCCGATTTTGTGCCGTAAATCGCTAAAAGCAGGTGATGCTTTTCGGGGTTGAAATGCTTCAGGAAGGCTGATAAAAACGGAGCAGAGTGGGCATCTCCCAAATTTCCGGCGTAGCCAAAGTAAATTTTTCCGTCGTCTTTACGCCAAGCGGGTGGGGTAGAGTCACGGGGTTGGTCAAGCAATACACCGCAGGGAATGACGGTGGCAGGAAGTGCTTTTCCGTAGTTTTTTTGAATGTATCGGGCTTGGTTAGGACCTAAGGAAAAAAGATGAGACGGGGCAAATCGATAGGTGACCCAATGGACAAAGCGATAAATGGGATGGGATGCCTTGATGACGCCGTCGGCTGCAAATCCTTCCGGAAAAAGATCCATCGACCATAAGGCCCAACGTATGCCGAAAAGCGGCAATAGCCACGAAGCCCAAAAAGGCAGCAGGGGAGGACTCGTCATGCACAAAACAGGGCCTCGACGTACCCGCAGGGTTTTGAGCAGTAAAAAAAAACCGTCCAAAAAACCGGCGGCTAATTTCAGTATCCCTTTTTGGCCGGTGTAAAGGGTCGAAATGGAAAACGTAGTACCCACCGGCTGCCGGGTTTGTCCACCGCCTAAATCATTGCGTTTGACGTGTACAATACGGACATCGATGCCGTGATTTTCGATCAGATACTTGGCCAAATCCCGGGCAGACTCACCTGTTATGCCCGGATTCGGAGGGTAATGGCGATTGACGATGGTGAGGTATTTTTGGGACATTTAATGAGACTTTTTACGATTGATCAGGCACCCTACTGCTTCCGTTGTTTTAGGGTGAACGGGTTGGCCGTTTTGTAAGGCTTCCAACGCATTTTGAAGATAAAATTCGGTGGTTTTGGGGCGGTATTTACCTAATCCGAAAAATTGATTATCAATAGCCCCCCGATAAATTTCCTCTCCGTTTTTGTTGAGCAGTACCACCTCAGGGGTTGTTTTTGCGTCATACTGTTCCACAAGTCGATGCTTTCGGTCAATGACGTACGGAAGGGTAAAGTCATATTCTTTATTAAATGCCTTGACGTCCGACTTTTTGAGGGATTTGGTCGAAAATACCGCCTTAAACGCAACGTTATGCCCATATTTCACGTACATTTCCTGTAAACGTGTGCTTGATTTCTGACAAATAGGACATTCGGTATCGTAGAAAATCAGTAATCGCCCCTGTGCCTTGGAAGGAGTACTGACAGCAGCCACAACCGTAACAAGAAGAAGTATTGCTCGAATCACCATTTTTGAGGGATTTTTCTTTCGATTCAAAATTAGATAAAGTACCTTGTAAAACATTCGTCAGACTGTTTCGTTTTTAAATTTATAAATAATTTGGATAGGCTTATTTTCCCCAAATTTTTTATCTAAATTTTCGCCCTGTAACCGCACATTTACATAGTTTACACCGAAATCCCTGATTTTCAAAATATTCTTACATGAATAATCTGTTACGCAAGTCGTTCCTTATTTTAAGCCTAAGTTGCCTTGCTTGGGCCGCGTATGCTCAAACCCGAACAGTAACCGGTAAGGTAACCACGTCTACCGACGGTCAGCCGATGCCGGGGGTCAATGTAACCCTTAAAGGCGCCACTTCGGGGGCAAGTACAGACGCAGAAGGTAATTACCGAATTACGATACCAAACGGTAAAGCTACGTTGGTTTTTTCATTTGTAGGTATGTTGTCGCAAGAGGTAAATGTCAATAACCGAACGATTATCAACGTAGAATTGCTCGAAAGCCCTACGCAACTGAACGAGGTGGTTGTGACCGGCTATACCACTACCCAACAGAAAGATGTCATCAGTTCGATGACAACGATCAAAAGCGAACGTATCAAAAACCTGCCCGTGTCGGGTATTGACCAAGCCTTACAAGGACAAGCAGCCGGAGTACGTGTTTCACAATCGTCGGGTACGCCCGGGGGAGGAGTGAAAGTGGTGATTCGCGGTAATACCTCTATTAATGCCAGCAATCGCCCGCTGATGATTGTGGACGGAATTCCGGTCTACGACGGAGCGGTGTCGCAGTTCAGTTACGGCGGACAGGCAGACAATGCTATTTCCTCCTTTAATACGAGCGATGTCGAATCCATTCAGGTATTAAAAGATGCTTCAGCCAAAGCCATCTATGGGGCGCGCGGCGCTAACGGGGTTGTACTGATTACCACGAAACGCGGCAAAGCCAACCAAAAAACGAATATTACCATGGATGTGCAACGCGGGATGACCGATGTGGTTAAACGCTTGGATTTGTTGAATTCGACCGAACTGCTTGAATTGCAGCGCGAAGCCTTGACCAATTACAATGCCAAACAAACCCGCTTTGCCGATATGATCGAGCCCGAAGCACGCGGGCTGATTCCCGGAGTAACGGATGCGGTCAACACCAATTGGGTAGATGAAGTGTTGCGCAAAGGGATTTATCAACAATATCAACTCTCCACATCGGGGGGCAACGACCGGACTCGGTTTTACCTGAGCGGCAGCTACCGTGATGAGGAAGGGGTGCAGTTAAACAACCGTTTTGCCCGTTATACCGGGTCGTTCAATTTGGATCATAAAGCTTCTCCCAAGCTGTCTTTTGGGTTGAATATGAGCTTGGGAAGTACCAAAAACCGTCGGGTCTTCAGTGATAATGCCGTAGACGGTGTATATGGCTCAGCCATACGCAGTTTGCCTTATTACTCCCCCTATAATGAGCAAGGAAAATTGTACCCGCCCAGCGACCCCAACTATCAGGGTTTTCCTAACGGCAATCCGGTAGCAGAGGCGTTGTTGCCGCGACAAATTACTTACGGGGTAAAAGTATTGGGAGGCCTCAGTGCAGAATATGCGTTCTTGCCGAATCTGCGTTTACGTACTAAATTCAGTATGGATTATAATAATTCAGAAGAAGATACTTATAATCCGACAGGGACTTTTTACGGCAGTTTGCCTTCTATTGGTGCGCAAGGATACGGTGCTTATGCTTCTTCTTCCTTGGCGATTTTCCTCAACTCTACCGTACTGACTTACAATACAAGCATCGGCGAAGATCACCATATCAACGTCTTATTGGGGGGAGAGCTTTTGCGCTCGCAGGGACGTTCTTCCAGTGTACAGGGACGCATCTTTCCGCGCGATGAATTTACTTATATTGCTTCGGCAGGGGTAGTTGATGCAGGTAGCTCTTTTTATGGGCAGAACGGCTTGGTCTCCGGATTCGGCGAAGTAAAATATGACTATAAAGATAGATACCTTTTCAGCGTTACAGCCCGTTATGACGGCTCTTCCCGTTTCGGCCAAGACCGCAAATTCGGTTTTTTCCCTTCGGCGTCGGTCGGGTGGCGTTTGAAGGAAGAAAACTTCCTGAAAGACGTCGATTTTCTGGAAGATCTTAAACTGCGCGGAAGTTTTGGTTTTAC
Source organism: Spirosomataceae bacterium (assembly GCA_046329125.1). Taxonomy (GTDB): domain Bacteria; phylum Bacteroidota; class Bacteroidia; order Cytophagales; family Spirosomataceae; genus Runella. Next base: position 537,925 of record JAXLVD010000003.1, read on the forward strand.
CGGCAATGAGCGCATCGGAAATTTCCAGTTTTTGGGTACGTGGGGAGCCACTACTTACAACGGCTCGTCAGGGGTAGGTCCCAACAGTCTCAGTAACCCCAATCTGCAATGGGAACGGACACGCGAAGCCAATATCGGTTTAGACGCCGCTTTTTGGAAAGGGCGGTTGAGCTTTACGGCCGAAGTCTACGATAACGTCACAGACGCGTTGCTTTTTGCGGAGCCGCTGCCGGCTACTACCGGTTTCGGAGCCTTGCAGGGAAATATCGGCAGTATCTCCAACCGAGGAGCTGAATTTACTCTGCGTTCGGTCAATTTTGACGGGGCTTTCCGTTGGACCACTGATTTGAATCTTTCCCGAAATGATAATAAAGTCGTTTCGTTGGCCTCCGATCAACCGTTGTTCCGCGGTTTTACCGCCGCAGGGGTAGGCGCTACCAACGTGATTAAAGTTGGCGAGCCGTTAGGTACTTTTTGGGGACTGAAGTATTTAGGTGTGGATGTTGCCACCGGGGATGCGTTGTATGAAGATTTCAACGGAGACGGACGAATCACCACCGATGACGCTCAAGTGATCGGCAATGCACAACCCAAACTGATCGGCGGTTTGACCAACAGCATCTCTTGGAACGGATTTGATTTGAGCGTATTTTTTCAGTTCTCGTACGGAAACAAAGTGATGAATTACGGAAATTCATTTTTGCTGAACCCGGGTACCGACTTGCGGGTTAACCAAACGCGGGCGGCCCTACGCCGTTGGCAAAAACCCGGCGACGTTACCGATATTCCGCGATTTGAGTATAACAATACTTATAACAGTTATTCAAGCAGCCGTTTATTAGAAGACGGGTCCTATCTGCGTCTCAAAAATGTCGCCTTAGGCTACACCATCCCTTCAAAATGGACCGCAAAGGCCAAGTTGGGAACGGTGCGCTTGTATGCTACGGCTACCAACATGTGGACTCTGACTCGCTACACCGGGGCTGATCCTGAAGTAAGCACGTTGGACGGCTCTACTTCGGCCCAAGGAATTGACTTCTTTACACTGCCTCAGGTGAAAACATTGGTGGGCGGAGTTACTGTAAATTTTTAAGATTTGGATTATTGACTAATGACCATTGCTTTTTATATGAAACGTCTTCAAATAGCTATATTGATCACTACGCTTTTTTCGGCTTGTAATACGGTGATCTTGGACCCTCCGCCGGTCGATTTGCTTATCGATGATATTGTTTTTACCCGGGCAAGTGACTTACCCTCTGTGCGTATCGGTCTTTATGCCGCAGCCCGCAGCTTGGGCAGTCCTACCGTACAGGCGGGTGACTTTACCGCCGACCACATTATGCATTTGGGTACCTTTACGGACTATAAAGAATTCGGTACGAAACAGATCACTCCGGCCAACGGTGTCGTGGCGGCCCTTTGGGGAAGTATTTACCGAACCGTTTATATGAGTAACTTCATTTTGGAGCGTTTACCGTCAATCTCCGGAGTAAGAGCGGCCGATGCCAAAGAATTAACGGCCGAGGCTAAGTTTTTGAGAGGCTACGCCAACTTTATCGGCGCTTATACTTTCGGAGGAATTCCTAAAGTTACCACGACTACTTTAGCTACCAATCGTACAGTAACCCGGGCATCAAAAGATGAAATACTGGCGTTTGTATTGGAAGACTACAAAGCTGCTTTGGCCGATTTGCCCGACGGCGACCCGCAGGATCGCAATATTTATGCAGGCTATGCTACCAAAAATGCGGTTCGGGCCGCTTTGGCGCGTTATTATCTTTATCAAAAAAATTGGGCAGAAGCGGAAAACAACGCTACGTTGTTAATCAACTCCCCTAATTACTCCTTAGTGACCTTTAATGAAGTCGTTACTCGAGATTATAACCAAGAATCTATTTTTGAGTTTGGATATACGCTTAATGACTATGCCGGCGATATTAACAATTACTTTGTAGGTCGGCGGGAAGTGGTACCTTCCAATCAGGTGGTTGTCTCCCTTATCTCGCGGGAGTCAGGAAATCGCAGCCAAACGATTGAGTTTGAGTTTGACAAACAAAAAGGAAATGATAACGGTTGGACGCTCAAAAAATACGGCACCGCCGACGAAAGCAATCGGAATTTCGTTATTTTTCGCTTAGGGGAAATGTACCTCATTCGGGCAGAAGCCAGAGCACAGCAAGGAAAAATTACCGGCACCTCGGGGGCAATTGCCGACATCAACCGCCTTCGTACACGGGCCGGAGTAGGTTTAGCTGCCAACTTGCAGCCACCGTTATTGACCACGGCCAGCCAAAATGAGATGCTCACTGTCATTGAGCGTGAGCGGGTCTATGAATTGGCTTTTGAAGGGCACCGTTGGTATGATTTGGTTCGCACGAGCCGTGCCCAAGCCGTTATGAGTGCGTTTTCGCCGAATTGGAATCAGAAATATGAATTGTGGCCCATTCCTCAAACAGAGATTCAACGTAATCCTTCCTTGGCAGGTCAACAAAACCCCGGTTATTAGTAAAGACAACGCCGATTGGCTCATCTCACAGTAATAATAGTAATCATGAAAAATAAATTTTGGATATTCGATACTTCCGCATTTAAATCGCTTTTTACCCTTTCTGTGGCTATTTTGTCAGGAATAGGGCTTGTAGGGTGTGAGGAGGAGAAAATCATTTATGAAGGAAGCAGTTTTGTTCGCTTTACGGATTCTACCCTAAGCTATAAAGAAAGTGTTTCTAAAGCGATCAAAGTTCGGGTTCATAACGGCGGAAAAGTCCTTAATGAATCCATTAATGTGAGTTATACGGTGGGCGGAACGGCACGCGAAGGCAAAGATTACCGCATTGAAGGCACAAAGGGGACGGTGATTATTCCGGTAGGACAGAGTTTCGGTGAAATTACCGTCTATCTGCTCAATAATGCCAACAATATCTTAGAATCCAGTACGATAGAGTTTACCCTTACTGCGGCTAAACCGGCCGACAAAGTACAGGTTGGATTTGGGAAAAGCGGAATGGGAAGCAAAATAATTTTTACCATCAAAGACGCCTGCCTTATGGATGGTATCTATACCGGTCAGTTGCCCGTTAATGCTACGCAAGCGTATCAATTGGCAGATATTGAAATCTTCAGCACCGATTGTAAACGCTATACTGTGTCTAATATTAATGTGGGACTGTTAGGGTTTCAACAATTCTTTAATTGGGAAAATCCGGTCAATTTTGAAGCCGAACGCCCAACCCTTGATTTTATTGATAACGGAAACAATACACTCACTATCCCGCAGCAGGTAATTCCTCAGTTTGCCTCCGGCTATGATACCTTGTCCGGAACCGGCGTTTGGAATCCAGTCAATAAACGGATCACATTGAATATTAAAATGAAGGTGTATAGTTATAAAACTAAAAAAGATACTTCAGTCGTTGTTCCGCTGACGTACGTTCCACAATAGATAATCCTGACCATCATGAAAAATTTTATTCGTCTGTTTGTAGTTGTCCTTCTCGTCAGCGCAGCAAGCAGTTGTACCGAAAAGTTAGATCCTAAACCCTTGACTTATTCTCAGTTGTTGACCGGCAAAGAGAAAAAAACGTGGACGCTTAGCTCACTCACCATCGTAGACCAAAAAGACCCGTTTGATTTGGCAGGAAATCAGGTGTTGGATCCGTGCGAATTAGACGATCAATTTATCTTCTATGCCAACGAAGAGAAAAAAATGGAATACGCCAACGGGCTTTCTAAATGCAGCAATAGTGAACCCGACATTCTTATTACGGATGTTTGGCAACTGAACAACGCCACAGCCACACTGGAAATGGGCATTCCCCGTATCTTCGGAGGGTTTAAATTACCGTTTGTGGTTAAGACGCTGAATGAAACCACGTTGGTTTTGGAGTATTATTTCGGAGATATTGATGCCAGCTATCGGTTTAAATTTACTTCAAACGGAAAATAACCGTTGAATGTATGTTGAGTTTATCGGTCACTGTGTTTGAATTTAAGTGCAATCAAGTCTTTTTATTTTCAATTTGTCATGCTGACAGTAGAAGAAGACGATAAACCGGATTCTTCACAGAATGACAAACCTAATTTCTACACTTGTCAGTTTATGCGTTCTATAGTTTACATTTTCGCATTTTTTCTTTTCGCGTCAGTGGCTTCTCAGGCGCAACGCCGTCCCGAACCTTGTGCTACGATGGAAATGGACAGTTTGCTGCGGCTGCGTCACCCTCAGGAAGGGTCGCTTGATGATTTTGAACGGGATTTGCAACGTAAAATGGTGCAAATCAAAGCGCGTATGGCTTCCGGACGCGGTACTGCGGAGATAATTACGATACCGGTTGTAGTACACGTCATTCACAACGGTGAAGCAACGGGAGTTGGGAGAAATATCAGTCAGGCACAAATTCAATCACAAATAGAAACCCTTAACGAAGATTACCGTCGGCGGGTAAATACCAATGGTTTTAATTCCGATGCTCGCGGTGCAGATATTGAAATTGAATTCTGTTTGGCTCAATTTAACCCTCAGGGACAACGTATGGCTGAGGCCGGGATTGATCGCGTCAATGGAAACCGCACAAGTTGGGCAAGAAATGATATTGAAGGCTCGTTGAAACCTACCACTTCGTGGGATCCCAACAAATATTATAACATTTGGGTACTGGATTTTGCCGCTCAAGACGACAACTTGTTGGGATATGCTCAATTTCCGAGCAACTCCAGCCTTTCGGGAATTCCCGGCAACGGGGGCGCTGCCAGTACTGACGGGGTCGTAATTGTTTATACAAGTTTCGGAAACTCTCAAAAAGGCAGTTTCCCGCTTTTAAAAGCACCTTATAATTTGGGAAGGACGCTTACCCACGAAACAGGCCACTGGCTGGGATTACGCCATATATGGGGAGATGCCGCTTGTGGAGACGATTTTTGTGCAGACACTCCCACACAAGCTTCTGAAAGCCGGGGATGTCAAAAAGGCCGTATCAGTTGCGGAGGGGTAAACATGGTAGAAAACTACATGGATTATTCAGACGATGCCTGTTTTAATATTTTTACCAAAGACCAAAAAACTCGGATTCGGGCTGTGATGGAAGTGAGCCCGCGCCGAGCAAGTTTGCTGACATCCAATGTGTGCGGACAAATTATTTCGGGGAAACCGATTCCTAATTTTGAAGCGGAGAACCGCACTGTATTATTGGGGGCACAAGTACGTTTTACGGATCTTTCCACTAATTTCCCTACGGCTTGGCAGTGGGAGTTTGAAGGGGGCGATCCGGCTACCTCTACTGTACAAAACCCGGTGGTAACTTATAATACAGCGGGTAAATTTAAAGTAACGCTCACGGTTTCCAATTCAGCGGGTATTTCGGCTCCTTTAGTGAAAACTCAATACATTGAAGTAATCAATGCGGGCCTTTGTGCCACAACCACCAATTTTTCAGGGACTGAAACGGTCATTCGCCAATCCGACGGAACCGGTTATGTGGCCGGACAAAACAGCCGAAAAACCCAAGCCGTGGCTGAGCTGTTCTCTAATCCGCTTGGGTACACCAATTTGCGGGGAACATTTATAAAGTTTGGAGTTGCTAAAGCCGCCAAAGGAACGGAAACAGAGTCAGTCGTGCGGGTGAAGGTATGGAACGCCCGCGGTTTTCAGGGTGGCCCGGGGTCTGAATTAACGACGAAGGAAATTCCGCTTCGTCGTATTTTGGACGATGTCAAAAACAATCGGGTGACGCCGGTTGTCTTTGACCAAAATATTGATTTATCTCGGCAAAATAATTTGGCTTTTTTGATTGGCGTAGAATTTGACTACGCGGCCGGCGATACCGTTGCTTTGATAACGACAAAAAACGGAGAATCGCTCAATGCGACTTCTTGGGAGCGAAACTCTTCCGGCAACTGGGATCGCTACATTGTCCGTACCGGTCTTAACATAGCCCATGCCATAACCGCGCAAGTCGGTATGAAGCCTTCGGTGCAAGTACAGGCATCTGCCCAATTCATCAATCCCGGTGAGGCCGTTACGCTTCAGGCACGCGGGGCAGGAGTCATTAATTGGTCACCCGCAGAGGCACTGAGTTCTAATTTAGGCCCGCAAGTAACCGCTCGCCCGACGCGTACATTGACGTATCTTGTCAAAGGAACCGGCTCAGATGTATGTATTGATTCGGCAAGTGTCACCCTTTACGTAAGAAATGTTCAAATCTTAAGTACAGGCAGTTTGCCCGAAAAAGAATTTACCTTGAGTCCTAATCCGACAAATGATGTCGTAGAGGTGAGTTTTACCAATGCGATACGTGGTAAAGTGACGGTACGATTGAGGAGTATTACAGGAGCAGAAGTATGGCGCGGGGAGTTTGAGAAAAACAATGATTTGTTTAGCCAATCTATCAACGTTCGTTCTTACCCGGCCGGGTCTTATTTTGTAGATTTACAGTTAGGAGAGTTCACAGATCGAAAACGATTGGTTAAATTCTGACAGAATATGCCGGCAACCGTCTTTTATCGAAAATATCAAAGTGAAGTACAACAAATCACTCAGCAACGACAACAGGCATTGGCTCGGAATGCAGGCCAACAACTTTGGTTTATGTTTGAACTTGTCGCTATTTCATTGCGGTTAACCGGCGGGCGACTTTCTCTGTCTGATTCAAAACGTCATATTCTCAATGCTAAATCACAAATTTCGGTGGATCTGTTTCAGCAGGATATTATTCATTTTTTTAAAGCAATGGTTACCCGTAACTGCCGCTTCCTATTGGTAGGAGGCTTTGCAGTTAATGCCCATGGTTATAGTCGTGCTACCGGCGACTTAGACCTATGGCTGGAGGAAACTCTTGAAAACAGACATAGGCTTGTAGAAGCTGCACAGGATTGCGGAATAGCCGGTGCTGAACATTTATTGACAATGGAATTTGTGCCCGGTTGGTCGGGTTTCGCCTTGGAAAGCGGGTTCGAAGTTGAATTAATGAGCTACATTGCGGGTTTCGAGGCAGATGATTTTAATGCCTGTTATCAACATGCGAAAATAGTTGACTTTGAACAAATTCCTCTCCGAGTACTTCAACTTGAGGATCTGATTAAAGCGAAAGAAGCCATCAATCGTGACAAAGATCAAGAGGATATAAGACAATTAAATGAGATTCGCAAGTTCTCTACATAACTTTTGGTTATAGACTATTCTTAGTTTTTGGGGGAATTTTTAGGAATTCCCCCTTTTATCTTCCAATTTTGTTTCACCGTTCAGTAAATAAACCATATTTTAAGAACTGTTTCAGCCGTAATCAGGTTTTAAGCAAATAGGCAGATTTGGATTTAATTGATTTAGAGTGGATTTGATTGAAGTTCAATCACTTAAATCAATCTAAAATCTACTTTAAATCTGCATTATTACTTAAAAAGTCACAAGTAGGTAAGGGAGTAAAAATCCCTTTTCAATATAAGCAATAAAATATTAATTCGATAGAGTTTAAGTACTATGTCAATCCCATTCTCACCTAATGTTAGTGAAGCGGCTCGCAGAGACATTCTCGACCTGCAAAGCAAAATCAGTGTATTTACTTCAGGCAATGTACCCGAAGAGGCTTTCCGTAAGTTCCGTTTGGCGAGGGGCGTTTACGGACAACGTCAGGCCGGGGTACAAATGATTCGTATAAAACTGCCCTATGGTCGTATTACTGCCGATCAGTTGGTACGAATTGCGGATTGCTCTGATAAATATGCCACCGGAAACCTTCATGCTACTACGCGTCAGGATATTCAGCTTCATTTTGTAAAATTGGCCGATTCGCCGGCGTTATGGGCAGAATTGGAAGATGCCAATATCACACTGCGCGAAGCCTGCGGTAACACCGTTCGCAACGTAACTGCTTCAGCAAGAGCGGGAATTGACCCATTGGAACCTTTTGATGTTACTTCCGTTACGCACGGTATTTTTGACTATTTTCTCCGTAATCCTATTTGTCAGGATATGGGCCGTAAATTCAAAATTGCCGTTTCTTCTTCTGAAAAAGATTCTGCTTATGCTTATATTCATGATGTAGGCTTGATTCCGAAAACACAGATCGGTGAGAATGGGCAGGAAATCAGAGGATTTAAGGTGCTTGTAGGGGGAGGGTTAGGCGCCCAACCGATTTTGGCACAAACGGCTCATGAATTTTTGGAAGAACAACTCGTCATTCCGTTTATTGAAGCCGTGATTCGGGTATTTGATCGTTACGGAGAGCGGGTGCGTCGTCACAAAGCCCGTATGAAATATCTTTTGGCAGACATCGGTTTGGAAGAGTTTTTGAACCGAGTAAAGGACGAACAGAAAGCTTTGAAAAACAAGGAGTTCGCAGTTGTCGGTTTGCCTTTTGCGGCAGATGATTTATATTCTTCTACCCGCGAGGGAGGTTTGACCAAAGCCGAATTAATAGCGAAGGCTCAGGATACTGCTTATAAAAAGTGGTTAGAAACCAACGTGTTTGAACAGAAACAAAATGGATGGTACGGCGTTCAACTGCGGGTTTTGTTGGGGGATATGCATTCTTCAACCGCCCGTAAATTAGCCGATATTGTGCGTCGCTATGCCGCGGATGATATCCGAGTAACGGTCAATCAGGGCTATTTGCTTCGTTTTGTAAAAGCCGAAGATTTGTCAAATGTCTATCAGGAACTCCATGAGCTCGGTTTGGCAGAACCCGGCTTTGATACTACTGCCGACATCACCACTTGTCCAGGAACGGATACCTGTAACTTAGCCATTTCAAGCAGTTATGGTATCACGCGGGTTTTGGAAAGCATGATGAAGGAAGAGTTTCCCGATATTATTTATAACAACGACATTAAAATCAAAATCAGCGGCTGTATGAACGGTTGCGGGCAGCACAGTGCCGCCAACATCGGTTTCCACGGCAGTTCCATCAAAAACGGAAAATTGGTACTGCCCGCCATACAGGTACTGTTAGGCGGCGGATTCAACGGTACCGGAGAAGGGTCAATGGGGGACAAAGTTATTAAACTTCCGGCCAAGCGCGGCCCGGCGGCTTTACGTACGCTTTTGCAGGATTACGAAGCCAATGCCTTTGAGGGAGAATATTACAATGATTATTTTCTGCGTCAGGGGAATAAATATTTCTATGCTTTGCTCAAACCTTTGGCTGATTTGACCACTTTGGTCAGCAGTGATTATGTGGATTGGGATCATGAAGAACCTTACCAAACAGAAGTAGGTGTAGGCGAGTGTGCGAGTGTATTGATTGACTTGGTCGGTACGACCCTAATCGAAGCGCAGGACAAACTGCTTTGGGCGGAAGAAACGCTGGAAAAAGCCATTTGGGCCGATGCTGTTTATCACGCTTACAATGTATTTGTGACGGGGGCTAAAGCATTACTTATCACTAAAAGCATACCCACTAATACCCAATACGGCATTGTAAAGGATTTTGACGAACATTTTGGCGAAGAATTCGGGCATTCAAACGACTCGGGTTCTTTCAAAGAGTTGGTATTCAGCATCAATAAGAACGAGCCGACAGAGGAATTTGCCCGGTACTTTGTGCAGGAAGCGACAACGTTTTTACAACAGGTAAACAAAATTCGTCAAACCCAATTGGTTACTGAAGGCGAACCTGAATTGTCGTTGTTGGAGTTTGGAAAAGACAGTTAAGCCCCTTTTTCTTTCATTAAAGTGATACTGAAACGTCATGAGGTATACTGAATTAAATAAAAATACCGGCAATATCCCCCCATCGGGGAGGAGGGGGCTCGTTACTTTGATAGGGGCAGGGCCGGGCGATCCTGATTTGATAACGCTGAAGGGAATAAAAGCCCTCAAAACAGCCGATGTAGTATTACACGATGCTTTAGCGAGTACCGAATTATTGGATTATTGCAAAGCAGATTGTGTGATTGTTAACGTGGGTAAACGCTTCGCGCAGCACAGCTGTAATCAGGACGTAATCAATCATTTAATCGTAGAGTATGCGCAACAATACGGACATGTGGTTCGATTGAAAGGCGGTGATCCGTTTATTTTCGGGCGAGGGTATGAGGAACTGGAGTTTGCCGAACGCCACGGTATCGAAGTAGAGGTCATACCGGGAATTTCGAGCAGTTATGCCGTGCCGGCCTTGGCCGGAATTCCGCTCACTACCCGCGGCATGAGTGAAAGCTTTTGGGTGATTACCGGTACCACCAAAGATCATAATTTGTCTAATGATTTGGCCTTGGCGGCGCAATCGTCGGCCACCGTAGTAGTGTTGATGGGAATGCATAAGCTGCCCGAAATCGTAGAGACCTTTGCCCGATTAGGCAAAATGGAGTTGCCCGTAGCTATTATTCAAAACGGGAGTCGCCCGGACGAAAAAATGGTGACGGGAAAAGTAAAGAATATTCTGCAATTGGCACAGGCCGAAGAGATTGGCTCACCGGCTATTATTGTGATCGGAAAAGTAGCCCGGTTGGCAGACGTAAAACAGATTCCGCAATTCATTGATAATTAACCCACTCTTAAATTAAGTAGCAACGCCTCCATCCCCCGATGGGGGCTTTTTTTTAGAATAAACGGCAACTTTACGTTGATAAATCGGGTTCATTTTTTAGGTACTTTTGTTAAACTACTGACGATTTGCTTTGAAAACCATTTCCAATGATCCGTATGCGGCGCTCCGCTATCCCGAGTTTGTCAGCCTGATCACGGCCAACAGCTTTATTACAGCGGCCATTATGATTCAGGAGGTAGTGATCGGATACGAACTCTACAAGCTCACCCACGACCCGCTTTCGTTGGGTTTTATCGGCTTGGCCGAAGCCCTCCCTTATATTTCCATTGCATTGTTCGGCGGGCATTATGCCGACCGTAAAGATAAACGAACGATCATGCAGATCAGCCAAACCGTGATTCTGTGTTGTTCGTTGGGTTTGATATGGGTCATGTATCCCGAACACCGTTCGCATTTTTCAACCACTTCTTTGCTGTTGATTGTGTATGGCGTCTTGGCCGCAATCGGTTTTGCCAAAGGGTTTTACTCGCCGGCTTCTTCCTCTCTAAAAGCTTTTCTGACGCCGCGCGAAGTATATTCCAATGCCGCTACGTGGAGCAGTACCTTTTGGCAGGTAGGGGCTATTGCCGGGCCGGGTATTGCGGGTTTTTTGTACGCCTATTTCGGTTTGACAAATACCCTGTGGGTAGTAGTGGCTTTGTTTGTCATAAGTCAGATCCTTCTGGCAATGATCGCCAAAAAACCGATCCCCGAAACCGTGGGCCCGCAAACCGATGTTTGGCAGAGTATTAAAGAAGGGATCAAGTTTGTGTACGAAACAAAAATCCTTTTCTATGCGACTTCGCTTGACTTGGCTGCGGTGCTGTTTGGGGGAGTCATTGCCATTTTGCCCGTTTTTGCCGAAGATATTTTAAAGGTAGGAGCAGAGGGATTAGGCATCATGCGGGCGGCTCCTTCAGTGGGAGCTGTATTGACTATTTTTGCGACCGCGTATTATACACCAACCCGCACGGCTTGGCGCAATATGCTCATTGCCGTTGCCGGTTTTGGCGTAGCTACTTTAGTGTTTGCGGTCTCTACCAACTTTTGGTTATCCGTTCTGATGTTGTTTCTGACGGGCGCGTTTGATGCCATCAGCGTTGTGATTCGACAAACGATCTTACAGGTGGTTCCCCCCGACCACATGCGCGGTCGGGTTATATCGGTCAACAGTGTTTTTATCAGTTCTTCCAATGAAATCGGGGCTTTTGAATCCGGATTGGCGGCGAAACTGCTGGGAACGGTCCCCTCCGTTTTGGTAGGCGGCGGATTGACCATGCTGATCGTAACGTGGGTATGGTTGCGTTCGAAGGAGTTATTTGGGGTAAAGTTGATTTAAGCATTAGCAGCCATTGAGGTACTGAAAAATTTTAAAACATTTTCGACGAACACTCAGTTATGCTCGTATTGTTTTTAAAATCAAACCTCAGTGAGCGACAAAAAACCAACGATTTCGTTTCTGCAACGCCCCAATTTAGAGGCAGATGATTACTATATAGAGAAAGAAACGGGTTTTTTGGTATTTACGACTCAATATCATCTCAAGCGCGGTTATTGCTGTAAAAACGGCTGCCGACACTGCCCGTATGGGTTTAGGTTTAGGAAAGAAAAAAGTTAATTTTTAAAAAGGGAAGGAACCCTTTGCTGCGAGTCAATACCAAATCCCAATCAGGTAGGTCGTGTAAAGATTATCCTCCGTTTCTCTCTTTATTCCACCAGCCGTCGCAATTCATTCAATTTTAATAAGGCCTCAATGGGTGAGAGTGTATTAACGTCCAAAGCTTTGAGCTTCGTTTTGAGTTCCTCTATTTTAGGGTCTTGCGGCTCAAAAATACTCATTTGGTAGTTGACCTTAGGCATCTCCTTTACGGCTTTGGTTGTTTCCTGTTTTTGGTGGCTTTTCTCCAAACTGTGCAGGATGTCGTTGGAACGCAATACAATTTCCTGCGGCATTCCGGCCATTTGCGCCACGTGAATCCCGAAGCTGTGTTCACTGCCTCCCTCTTTTAGTTTCCGAAGGAAAATCACTTTGTTCCCCACCTCTTTTACGGCCACGTTGTAGTTTTTGATACGCGGGAAATCTTCGGCCAATTGATTTAATTCGTGGTAGTGCGTGGCAAAAAGAGTTTTGGCCCGGCAACGGGGATGGTTATGCAAAAATTCAGCAATACTCCAGGCGATACTTACGCCGTCGTAAGTGCTTGTGCCGCGTCCGATTTCATCCATTAATACTAAGCTTCTTTCACTCAAATTGTTAAGAATACTGGCTGTTTCGGTCATTTCTACCATAAATGTACTTTCGCCTCGACTCAGGTTGTCGGAGGCACCCACGCGTGTAAAAATCTTGTCCACCAATCCCACCTCCGCTTCGGTAGCCGGAACAAAACAGCCCATTTGCGCCATCAATACAATCAGAGCCGTTTGACGCAGTAAAGCGGATTTGCCGGCCATATTGGGGCCCGTAATGATGATGATCTGCTGCCTTTCATCATCCAAAAAAAGATCGTTAGGGACGTAGCTTTCTCCCAAGGGCAATTGCTGCTCAATAACGGGGTGCCGCCCTTCTTTGATATTCAATATTTTTTGGTCAGTGATCTTTGGCTTGTGGTAATTATTTTTTCGGGCCACTCGGGCAAAGGAAGCTAAAGCATCCAATACCGATACCACTCGGGCATTTTGTTGGACAGCCGCCACGTAGTCGTTGGCCGTCATGACCAAATCGGTGAAAATCCGTTGTTCGATCGCAAATATTTTTTCTTCCGCACTCAGGATTTTATCCTCGTATTCTTTCAATTCCGGCGTAATGTAGCGTTCGGCATTGACCAGCGTTTGCTTTCGTATCCAATCCGCAGGAACCCTGTTTTTATGGGCATTTGTTACTTCCAAATAATAACCGAATACCTTGTTATAGGCAATTTTGAGCGAACTGATCCCTGTTCGTTCGATCTCTCGATTTTGGATCTGGATCAGGTAATCTTTTCCCGAGAAAGCGAGTTCGTGCAATTTGTCCAAATCGGCATCAATGCCCGTCTTAATCATTCCGCCCTGATTGGTCACTACCGGTGGGTCTTCCCGAAGTTCGGCTTCGATCTTTTCCAGTAAGAATTTGCAGGGATTGAGTTGGTCAGCGTACTTACGCAATGGCCCGGCCACTGCTCCTGATTCATCTAAACTACCCAACAGCAATTCTTTTACCGGTTCGATATGGCTCAGTGATTTTTTGAGTTGTAATAACTCCCGCGGATTAATGCGCCGAACGGCTACTTTCGAAATCAAACGCTCCAAATCACCGATTTGCTTTAGGTGTTGGGTCATTTCTTCCAATATTTCCTCCTGTTGGAGAAAAAATTCGACCGTTTGCAGTCGTTCCTCAATCGGTGCTTTGTCTTTCAGCGGTAATACCAACCATTTTCTTAACAAACGCGCTCCCATTGGAGTGACGGTTTGGTCCAAAATCTGAATGAGCGGTACGCCGCCTTCCTGTTGGGCATAGACCAATTCAAGATTGCGAATGGTGAAACGGTCAAGCCACACATATTTTTCTTCGTCCAGCCGCGTCAGGCGGGTGATATGTTGAATATCGCGATGCTCGGTGTCAGCCAAATAGCGTAAAATGACACCCGCCGATACAATGCCTTCGGTCAGCAGTTCGACACCGAACCCTTTCAGCGAACTGGTTTTGAAATGTTTGATCAGGAGTTCATAACCGAACTCGTGGGTAAACGCCCAATCTTCCAACGAAAAGGTATGAAATTTGTCACCGAAGATTTCGGTAAATTCCTGACGGTATTTTTTACAGTACAGTACCTCCGACGGGGCAAAACTTTGGAGTAATTTTTCAATGTAATCTTTGTTGCCCTGTGTCGTCAGAAATTCTCCCGTCGAAACGTCCAGAAAAGCAATGCCAAACACGTTTTGTTTACCGAAATGTACTGCTGCCAGATAATTGTTGCGTCGGGTATCCAGTACGTTATCATTGAACGACACGCCGGGTGTGACCAATTCGGTGACTCCTCGCCGTACAATGCCTTTGGCTACGGCGGGGTCTTCCAACTGATCGCAAATAGCTACGCGTTCGCCGGCCCGGACCAACTTAGGCAAATAGGTATCCAAAGAATGATGCGGAAAACCGGCCAATTCCTCCTGTGAGCCGCCGTTGTTGCGCCGGGTCAGCACAATGCCCAGAATCCGGCTTGCGCGGATGGCATCTTCTCCGAATGTTTCGTAAAAATCACCCACGCGAAACAGGAGCATGGCTCCCGGATATTTGGACTTAATTTGGTTATACTGACGATTGAGTGGGGTTTCTTTCACTTTAACGGGTTCAGCAGCGTTCTTTGCAGTGCGGGCCATGCGGAAAAATTCTGATTGGAAATAAGCTACAAAAATAGCTAAAATTTCGAGGCGGCAGAAGCAAAAACGTGAATATCAATGACAGATAAAGTTCTCCTAAAAGGGTGGAGGAAGTAAATTACCGTTAAAAATGTTGACCGAATTTTCGTAAGGAAAAAGGACCGGCTCCATAGAAGGAACCGGGAAGTTTCTTTCTATGAGATCAGGAATGAACCAAAGATTGAAGTGAAATGCTACGGCTTTGAAGAGTTATTTGTCGGAAAATATAAGTAAAAAGAAGTCCCATATCCCATTTGCTTTCGGCTTGGATATAACTGCGATGATGGGAAAGGATTTTTCTGCAAAGTGCCAAGTCAAACCCTGTTCCGGCACAAGTAAGGCCGTAACGTAAAAACAGTTTCTTTTTCTTTGACCAGCCCCTCCGAATCATTCTTCACGTGTCATTAATTTGATTTGGATCGGTCGCCGTAAATACCGCGACTGTCTTAGAGAGGCGAGAATAATTAGGTATGTCTCGAATCAGAGTAGATATTCGGTCGGTATTAAATTTTTGATGGATTGTTATGGATGGAAAAAGCGGAGAAAGAAGTTGAGTTAAATGGGCAATAAGTACCCAATCACAAATACTTTATGTCATTGGGTATCTGTTATTAGTGGGTCTTGTCCTGAAATAGGTTGAGATAGACAGATAACGGATAACTAATTTCAGATAACTACTTATCCGAAGACTATATCATAAAACCCGAAGCCCCGCCCGGAAAGTTTCCTTTTTATCTTTCTCCTGTGCAGAAGTTGTATAGATGATCACAGGAATGTCAGTCAAATGCGGATTTTTTATTTCAACCAACCATTGTCTTCCGCTGAGACGAGACATATTCAGACCGGGAAAGATAAGATCCGGCCGGAAACGATTGAATCGTTACAGCATCCTTTTCTCGGTAGAGATAGAATGATTTGTCAATGTCTATTTCCCGTTTGTACCTTTATAGGGTAATTAAAGCAAAAACATCCATGAAATTTCAGGCAGACAGCGTAGAATATTGGAGTGAAAACGGCGTAGAAACCGTTTTTTTCGGCAATTCCGAAAAAGGTTTTGCTCTTTTACTCTCGAATGTCCCCGGTACGTCTGACCGGTATTTGGAATGGAATGATCAATCCAAGGCATGTATTAATGCAGTAAAGATGATTCAACTTTCCGCAAGAGAATTACAAATTCGTTTGTTGCCGGAAGCGACAAAGCGTTTGGGAGTCTCTGACTTTGCGATTACGTTTACTGTTACAGAACATGATTTTAACCAAATATCAAAACGATTGTTGCTTATTTTCGGCAACCAACTGATTCTTAAAAAGAGTGATGTTTCCCAAAAAACACTGCCTAAACAAGACTACAGCCGCATTAAATACCTGAATTTGGAGGGAAAAAACCTCAAAATGCTTCCCGATTATGTCGGGGAAATGATTTCCTTGGAAACCGCTAAATTGGCACGAAATCCCCAATTGGATTTTCAGGCAGTGTGCGAGGTGTTGGCAAAACTGCCGGCGGTAAAAGAATTGACGTTTACCACCAACCGGGAAGTGCCGGCCAACATAGGCCAACTCAGTGCGCTGGAATCATTAAGTCTGACCGGCTTTACCTCGCCGCAAATCCTGCCGGAAAGTATAGGACAGCTCAAAAATCTGAAATATTTGTTGCTCATGAGCGAGGCTGAGGTGATACTGCCCACAGCTTTTGCCGATTTGGAGCGGTTGGAAGACTTGAATATTCGAGCCGCATCCTGGCAATTACCTCCTGAATTTTACCGACTCTCGGGCTTAAAACGACTTGATTTTTCTAATTGCCGCTTTACCTGCGTGCCGGAAGAAGTGGCCGGGATGGACAGAGTAGAAACGGTGATTTTCGGAAGCCCTGACGAACGCGATTATGCGCAAATCCTGCCGGTAATTGCACAAATGCCTAACCTGAAGACGCTCGAAATAGACACAAACCCGATTCCTAAAGAAATCGGACTTTGTCAACAAATTGAAAAGTTGGTGATTTGGACGGGCTTGGGTTCTCGTATTCCGTTGCACCTTCCGGACGAACTGTTTGACTTGCAACAACTCAAAGCCTTGGATTTGGGTATGAATTATTTTGAAGAAATTCCGGCAGGAATCGGCCGCTTGAAGGGCTTGGAGAAGTTGGTATTTATCGAAGCCGACTTTGAACGACTGCCCGATTCGGTGGGAGAACTCTCCCGGCTGACTTACCTGAACATCAGCGAGAATCCGTCGTTGCACAGTTTGCCGGAAAGTTTGGGTAATCTGACACAACTCAAGCAACTGTACATCAACGGTAATCCGAAGTTGCGCAGTTTGCCGGATACTCTGAAAAATTTAACGCATTTGGAGGCCGTTCGTCTTTCCCACCGGGACACCTTCCTCAATCTCCCTGACCGTTGGGATAGCTTGTTTATTTGAGTTTTAACTAATTTGAATTTTAGGGGTATTACTATTTAGTAATTACTGATAGGACGGACGCTGAAAATGACTCTGACAGCGAGTATTTGATTGAATATACAACTTAGTTGAACAAATAAAACAGCCGGTAGCATAATGATAGCCCCAAAAATGAAATCCATGCTTATTTATCCTGTCCTATTATTCATTGGACTACAAGCGTCAGCCCAGGCAAAGCAAGAGATTTTTTTTGCAGATGTAACCATCTATGTTGAGGGAGGTAAGTATTACCTTACCGGGTCAAAAGGCGGGGGCGCCGGCCCGCAGGGTTTTGCCTTTTTAGAATCAAAGGATCTGAAAACATGGGCAGTACCTACTGCCTCAAAAGATTCGTTGGGGATGATTCTGACAAAAGGCGACCGTACTTTCGGTACCAAGGGCTTTTGGGCACCGCAAATATTCAAAGAGAAAGGCACTTATTATATTACCTATACGGCGGATGAACAAACCGTATTGGCGGAGTCAAAATCGTTATTAGGACCCTACCGACAAAAAGAAGTCGGGCCTATTGAGGGGTCTGAGAAAAATATTGATTCTTATATTTTCAAGGATACCGACGGTAAACATTACCTCTACTGTGTACGCTTTAAAAATGGCAATTTCCTGTATGTCGCCGAATTTGACCTAAAAACCGGAAGGATAAAACCCGAAACGCTGAAAAGGTGTTTTGACCAAACAGAAGCTTGGGAAGCAACCCCTGTTTATCAATCAGCACCCATTATGGAGGGCCCTACTGTTATAAAATTGAAAAATAAATACTACCTGTTTTATTCGGCAAATCATTTCCAAAGTATTGATTATGCCATTGGGTATGCCGTGGCTGATTCGCCTTACGGGCCTTGGGTAAAATATAAAAAGAACCCTATCATTCATCGGTCTATCGTTGGCGAGAACGGAGCAGGACATGGTGACCTGTTTGAAGGACCGAACAAGCAACTGTATTACGTATATCACATTCACAACTCACCGAATAAAGTAAGCCCGCGCAGAACACGCATAGTGCCGGTAGTAAAACAGTGGGATGCAAATGCCGGTATTTATACGTTTAGTGTGAAAGGGAAAGAGGTAATTGTGCCTGTTATGGCCGAAAAATAAAGAGCGTTATTAAATTTTTTATGCTGACTGTTTGTCCGATTTATAATCGGTTGAAAGGAACCTAAGACTTTTATCAATCAAAGAAAAAAAAGTAACTGCTACGGACAGAAGAGGGATTTGGAGAAAGTTAGGATCAAGGGGATCAAGACCAAAAGTTGTGGAGCAAACTGTGTATCAAACAAAAAAGCACTTACAAGTTTTATCTCGTAAGTGCTTGATTATTAATGCTCCCGAAGCTGGGCTCGAACCAGCGACCCTCTGATTAACAGTCAACGGATTATTGTATTTATATGGGCCTATTTGATATTATTTACTATTGATAATCAATGAGTTACAAATTTTCATTTTTCAAATAGATACAAATAAATACAGGTTTCTTGTGCAAATCTTGTGCAAATTTTTTGTATCTTTGAAACTATGAACACCAATGTCGTCGTTTCGTTAGATACTCGCCGCCAGAAGAAGGACGGCACTTATCCGATTATTATGCGCTTAGGGCATAATGAGAAAACCACCTCCATTCCTGTCGGCATCAGCATCGATCAAAAGGATTGGGATGATAAAAAACGTCTCATTAAAAACTCTTACAAAGGAACAAGCTCTGTAGCTCGACTAAATAACCAGATTCAAAAAACGAAAGCCGATGCCATGGATGTCATTCTAAAGCTTCATGAATCGGGAGTCCTTCAAACATTATCCATTACGTCTATAAAAGACAGGATTGTTCAAAAGGAAGCGAAAGATTCATTTTTCCAATTTGCCGACCAATGCGTTAACGAGCTCTTGCAGGCACACCGTGTAGGTACCGCCAGATCGTATAAGGGTTTAATCAGTGTATTAAAAGAATATCGGAAAGGAAAAGACTTACTCTTCAAAGAGATTACCTTCGATTTTCTTTCCAAATTTGAGATTCGTCATAAGAGCAAAGGCAACGGAGCCAATGGCTTGGCAGTCTATATGAGAACTATTCGAGCTATTTATAACAAGGCGGTTAAATCCGGGTCAGTTGATAAAGAATTCTATCCTTTTGGTGACTATAAGATTAAGACGACCCCAACGGAAAAACGAGCCTTGGATGGCGAATTTCTAAAGAAAATTATTGAGTTAGATATTGCTACAAGCCATATCTGCTTTGATACAAGAAATTACTTTCTTGCCAGCTACATGATGTACGGAATGAACTTTGCTGATATGGCTTATTTGGAAAAAAGCAGTATAGAGAATGGCCGTATCAGGTATCGTCGCAGAAAAACAGGGAAACTGTACGATATCAAGATTACACCACCGCTTGAAGAAATACTGGGACACTTCATGGAAGAAAATCCTGACTCCAAATTTATATTCCCGATCTTAAAAAGAGATGCACCAGCTCTTCGTGAAAAGGATATTCAATGGGCCAGAAAGCGGTATAATAAAAAACTAAAGATACTGGCGTCTTTATGCGGCATAGGCTCAAATCTAACAAGCTATGTCAGTCGGCATTCCTTTGCAACACAAGCTATGCTGCATGATATTCCGCTGGCCGCTATCAGTACAATGCTCGGTCATTCAAGCTTAAAAACTACTGAAATTTATCTGAAAGGCTTGCCGATTAATATTCTGGATGACTATAATGAGCGGCTCATGAAATAACCTATACATTTGATCAAGATATAGCTATTTAGCTTCTAAAAGTGGCCTTCTACCAAAGTTTGGAGAGGGTGAATCTGAGGAAGGTCAGTACCCTTTATCTGTCCACGTTCAGATAAGTATTTACAGAAATAGGTCATCAAAAGTTTTTTTACGAACCCTTCTATTTGAAGGATCAACTGTTCCCCACCCTTTCATAGCTTCATCCTTGAGATATTTTCTTATTTTTGGTAATTTTTCAGCTCTATTATTACCCACATCAAGAATTTCTATGGGAACTAAAATACATGAGTATGTTACCATTACAGTATCTCTATCCCCCTCTGCAGTAATAGATCCTATAAAAAAATGCTCATCTGTATATTTAGCATCATCAGATATATGTATTGATAAATAAAGAGGTAAATCTTCTTTTAATAATACACCATAGACATATCCTTTAATTATATTAATTTTCCCTTGATATATTTGATAAGCAATATCACGCCTTTTCCCATAGTCATCATCATTTACATTTTTCATATGTCGAAAAGTTGCAATTATATCTGGTGAATAATTGCGATAGGAGAAAATTAATTCATCTCGATAAAACTCATATGTTATATTATTTTCTATTTGACATTTTTTTATATAACATAATTCATATGTTCTCGGATATGCCGTTAATTGTTTAAACTTCTCGGCCCTATGTTCATGTACCCAACTTTTAAAATCTCTCAAATTTCTTGGCGGATCCTGTAAGGATGTCAACCTACTTTTCTCACGATCAGACAAGAATGAAAAAAAGACCTTCTCGGAGTCATTGCATTGGGATTCCAATAGTATAGCAGGACTCAAATTTTCTCTTTTTTCTTGTAACTCTAAAATAACAAATTTTGTGAGATATTTTTTCGTATGACTGCGATTGCTAAAATAAGTAAAATGGCCTATACAAATATTTTCATCCCTAACTCTGTCACCCCTGTTGAATAAAATCAAATGAGCGTATCTATCGCTATCTGAATCCTTCAATAAAAAAATAAGACGATTTGTTTTCTTATGTTTTCTAGCATCAGAAAATACTTTTCCTTCGTATACCAGGTATTCCCCCTTAGAGTAAGGAAGCGCATCTTTTATTGTGACATTATAAAATCCTTCTTTATCTCGTGCAGCCGCAATAGAAAGAATCATTCTTTGAATCCCAGTCTTGATGTTTTTATATATATACCAACTTGTGTCACTAAAATTGGCTGGTAAATTATTGTCTATAATATTACTTATGGGCCAAAAGTTTTCTAAAAATTTCCAATTAAATTCATCTTCACTCCAAGTAAAACAATTGTGGAATTTATTTAGTAAATAATTTATAGCATTAGCGTAATTTTTTACAGACCTTAAATTTTCAAATTCTTTCTTTTGTTCGGCATTTAATTTTTCTTCAAGTTGAGTAAAACTCTTAAAATCTTTAAAATCTATTTTATAATTTAGCACCCAAGGCTTAAAGGTAAAGAATTTGGAAAAAGCACCTTCATCTTGTTTTAGCAGGTAAGCCATTTTCTTTTGTGTATAATTTTTACCTTCAAAAAACTTGGCGATACTAGTATCACTAATATCACTAAATTTTTTTTCAAGGCTGTGCATGTTATCAGAAATAAGCTGTGTAAGCAAAAAAAACTTTAGACGCTCTTGTATTTTCTGAAAGTCTCTTTCTTCATTTTTCATCTTTTTCAATGGTAAGTATTTATATCAATAAATGAAACTGTTTAGGATTTCTTTTTTGGATTTATTCTCCTAAAAAATAACACCGCCTCCGCAAGCCAGTAATCAGGTCCGTATTATCGGCTAATAACAAACTCGTCGTTGTCTTAGCAGCCTTGATATCCTACAAACCTGCCACCGTACCGTTTCTGTCCGGAGTATGCGAGTTGTCTAGTTACTCGACAAACCAAAAATCTCTTATTGAGCTTCAACACATTGAGCCAAACCCGCTTCAAAGACTCATCTTTAGCTACTCATTAAAATGGTAATAGAGGCATTGCCAAGTCAGTTTTTTCCATCAAAAAACTGTTTAACAGGGCGGTGTCTTCATTGACAACTTATTTTAAATTTGTACAAAATGGCATTAATCAACTGAGCATCTATGCTGACAATTGTATTTTTTAACTCTATTTCTTCTAATAAGATAGGGGTTGCTGTCTTTTCATTGTATTTCGCTTCGGTCTTTAATTGTTCTGAACATAGACTTTGCTCACAAGCTCAAGCAGTAATGACGCAAATTCCACTTTTCTTCTTACCGTTTTTAGCAGTGCCGCGACAAACTTTACTGTCAATGCTAATGTACTTTTCTTAAATAAATCCCAGTAATTTATTTGTATGCCTGTATAAATAGTCTGGGAGTTTAACTTTATCAAGATAACGGAGTACGCGTGTAATCGTAGCCCACAGGAAAGAATCAGAAATCCTTTAAAAAAGGCTCTTTTTCTCTAACAGAGATTTCTATCTCCTCTTCATTTTCTGCATCCGATAAAATGCACATAAACTTAATATCAAAAATACAACTGCTGACCATTTATGGAAATTTTTGACATATGGCCTAAAAAAGATTAGTAGGTGCGTTTAATTTAAGATAACTTCAATAACAACATATATCAATATAAGCCAATATATGTCAATTTCTACTATAAAATAGACAAAAAAAGCACAGTCTTTCTCTATTTGTCTATTATTTCCAGAAAAGTCAATTTTTTCGATAAAAAGTTCATGTTTTTTGTATTTTGACAGAATTTAATTTGGGAAATTGACTAAAATGATATTGTTAGCAAGAAATAAAAAATGAAAATTTGCAAGTCATTTTATTTCATTACCTCTATAAACAACCCGAATCTATGAAAATATTATCTCTAATCGCGTCATCAAAGAAGTGAAAGAGGGCTTTTTGGAAAATGTTCTCACATTTTCAAGTGCCCAACGAAGAATTGGAAAGGATTTGTGAAATAAATTATTAGACTTTATTTAAAAAGAATTTACAATGCAACCCAAAAATAACACAACAATACTCAGTGAGATTGCAGATGTAGTAAGAGTTTTTAAGCTCTACATTCAATTACTATATCGTTGCAACTTCAACTGTAAGCATTGCTTTCACGGTGAGAAGCTGAAATTACACAATGCTTTTAGTAAGCAGGAGGTAATCAATATAGCTTCGCTATTTAGAGAAGACTACAGTACAGAGCTAATTACTTTCCTGGGCGGAGAGCCGTTTATCCACCCCGAGTTCCCTGAAATACTTGAATGGGCACAACAAAATCAATTTGTTACCGAAGTTGTAACTAATGGATATAAGGTTGGAGGAAAGTTGGTTGCTATGCACAAATACATTAATCATTTACGGGTGTCAATAGAAGGGTTAGAGGCCTCTAATGATTTTGTACGAAAAAAAGGAAGTTTCGGGGAAGCAATAAAAACATTGATGATTGCATCGCAGCTTGGGGTAAAAACTTCGGTTACTCTCACAGTCAATCAATACAATTTAAATGAAGTTGTTCCATTAGGCAAGCTGTTAAAAGAATACGGTGTGTCTGCTTTGAAGCTGCATAGAATTAGGGAAATTGGGAATGCCGCTGAAAACAGAAACCTGCTTGTAAATGAAGAGATTGATTATAAAAGATTGATTGAAAACATTATGCTACACAAAGCGGAAATGGTTCAGGTAATCTTAGATGAAGATTTGGATTCATCCAATGCTGCAAATATTCAAAACGGTGAAAAGAGAATAGAGACCGAACTTGAAAGAGTTGAAGTTGAACCGAACGGCGCATTATATATATCTTGTAAAGCAGTCGGCAATAATTGCAATGCATTTGTGTTTAACGAACTGAGAAATAAAATCCTGTATCGCCCAAAGGAAAATGACGAAGTAGCCAACCCAGTAAAACAAGTGTTTTATTCAAACACATAATCAGGAAAATGCACCCGCTGTTTATTGACATAGAGGGCTTACATGGGGTAGGTAAAAGCGAAGTTGTCATCGGCGTTGCCAATGCAATTGGCGCTGAGTACCTACCTACTATCCCTGCTGAGTTAGAAGGTGCACGAAATTTTTTTAATCAAGTTGATGACGTAAATGCTCGATACCTCTTTTTCTATGCAGCTGTAATGCATTCGACAAAACAAATTCGACAAACGCTGTTAGCAGGAAAAAGTGTAGTTGTAGAAAGTTACATCTATAGGACAATCGCCTTTCATAAAGGTATGGGCGCAACAGTTGATATAACGATGCCCTGTGACTTGCCACAACCTGACCTAACTTTTCATCTCAAATGCTCCGCCTCTGAACGGGCAATACGGTTAATGAAAAGAAGTAGCGGAACACTGCGCAAAGGCATGTATGAAACGCTGGCAGAAAGTAATGTTCAACGCATATTAGATGAGTACAAAAAATTTGAAATGATAGAAGTTGATACTACGGACAAAAATCCGTTTGAAGTAATAAGGGATATTAAAAATACAATCGAATATGAGCCTATTTTTAAAAAGCTATTGGGCTGAAACTAAAACCTTTTTTTCCGAAGTTTTCGAAAAAATTGAATCTGCAGAACAGATAAGAAGTGCCTGTATCGTTGGCGGATCGGATGGAAAATTCGTGATACCGCTTTTGAAGAAGGGAATATTTACTACTGTTATTGAAAAAGATTATAATGCGCTAAATGGCTGTATTGTAGAATATCCCAAGGGAACAAAGGCATGGATGCCTGGCCTATATGAAAATATCAGAAGCGAAAATTTGGATGGACTGGCAGATATATATTGCACTGACTTTACAGAGTTTGAAACAACAAGAAAGTATGACTTGACTTTTACAAGTTGCTCATGGCATTATTCTTTTAATTACGGAACTGCTGTCTGTGATTTTGTTAATAAAATGCAGAGTTTAGTAGACCATGGAGGAATTTTTGCGGCTGAATATATGATGCCCTGTGGTGATGAAAAATCTAAGCACAGTCACTACTTAAAGGAAGGAGAGCTAAAAAACATGTTTGATGACCATTGGGAAGTAATTATAGAGAAATATACAGAGGTTTTTCAAGAAAATCCGCATGTGGGTAATCTTGATCCACATTATCATAGAATGGGTTTCTTAATTGCAACAAAAATAAAATGTAACTGAAAATGAAATATTTTTTTTTAAAAGAAGACTTGGATTGTCTTATGAATAAGTGCAATAAACTTTTAGAAGAGCACAAGGAAATTGGAAAATCTGTTGGAGAAGCAACAAGTCAAAGTTCTGAAACGTGGCATGATAATGCGGTTTTTGACATTGCGCGTGAAGCTGGGCGTTTACTTGAAAATCGAATTCAGAAACTTTATCAAGTGATAAACAATGCTACTATTGTTTTGCCGCCTATAAGCAGTAGCAAACAAATAGTTATTGGTAGCATAGTTAAAGTAAGATACAAAGGAAATTTAAATGAAGTTTGGTTCAAAGTCGGCAGTTACGAAGTTCCTAATAATAATTCCACTATTATTCATGATAGAAAAGTAATCACAATATCTTATGTAAGCCCAATTGGAGATTCTTTGCTCGGCAAAACAATAGGCGATGTTGTTTTCTTTTCTGTCGACGGTGGTAAAACTCATCGAGAGTTAAGCGTTTTAGAAGTTGTAAATAGTGGCTAATAGCGTTATAATACAAAAAATAAGTGTATAAGATTGAGCAAGTACTGATATTCGTATAGTCTTAATTAGTCTGCTTAACTTTACAAACCTGTTTACTGTGAGCAAGTTTGCATACGCATATATGTTATGCGAACGAAACGACTTTAAATAAGATAGACCATTTACGCTGCACTCTGGAACTCGGACTTAATTAAGTGGTTTTTGTTAAAACCTAATAAAATTGTACATTTCTATCATAAATCAACTTTATGCAGGTCATCTGTCTGGAAGAAACTGCCTTTTACACCCTGATTGAGCAGGTGGTTGCCCGCCTGAAAGAAACCCACAGCGAGGAAAAAGAAAAATGGATCTCCGATGAACAGGCCATGCAGCTCTTGAACATCAAATCCAAAACCACCCTGCAAAAACTGCGGGATGAAGGAAAAATCCGTTTCTCCCAACCCCAAAAGAAAATCATTCTCTACGACCGTGATTCCATTGATAGCTATTTACAGCAACACGCCCGTAACACTTTTTGACCATGGAAGATAATACAAACATTCCGCCCGACTATCAAAAACACTTTAATGAAGGCTACACCATCGCCAAATACTTACCCGAACTGGCACAACAACTCACGGAAGCCATGAAAGACAATCAGCTTGGCAACGGCTTTCAGGATGGACGCAATCAATTTCTCAGCGAACAGGTCAAAGACAAACTGCCTTCCTGGCTGAGCGGCCAACGAGCTGCTAAAGAGGAAAAACAGCCCGATAAAACCAAAGACCGAGATATTGAACTCGAACCCTGATTATTCTTTGTCGGGAGATTTGTCGTCTTTTCCTTTCGCAGGAGCGGATTTCTCCGCCGATTTTTCCAATGCCTTGGTATAGTTGAGCGACTGCGAAAACCGTGCCGACATCGACAGCATCGGTTGCTGCGCGGTCGGTTCGGTGGGCTCCAACGACTTTTCTTCTTTAACCGCCTGATTTCTTACCCACGCCAACTGCTGTTGCATGAACTCCTGCGAATTGTTCAATTCCTTTTCGGTCTTTTCCGCTTCCCTTTTGATGTCCTGCGGCGATTTGGGGTCTTTGGGCGTCCCTTCCCGATAATTTTTGATCAGGTTACGCATAAAATCCTGTGAACTATTGACGTCCTTTTCCATTTTCCCCAATCGCTCCAACTCTTTTTGCCCTTTTCCTTCAAAGGGATTGGGATACAGTTTGTCGGTGAGGGTTTGACGAATTTGCCGGGCCGTTTCGGGATCGGTGCCGATGGCCTGCATTTCCCGCTCTATGCGCGTATGGATGGTAGTGTCAATTTGCAATTTTTCGACTTCCAACCGGCCGATATAAAAATCCTTATTTGCCGACGGCCTTCCCGTCACAAATCCCGGGGGGCGATAAGCGGGGGTATAGCGATTGGGGGTGGAACTGTCTTTGGCCAACGCTGCCAACTGCTTATCAATTTCCTGCCGACGGCTCAGCCCCGACTTTATCAACCCCTCGAAGTATTCGTAGCCTTCGGGAAAGGTTGGCTCTTTCTTTTTGTCTTTGTCGTCATTTTTCCCTTTTTCGGCCATGACTTGAGTGATTTATGCGTTGACTTTCGACTCAATTATGCTAAACTAAAGATTCCTTTCTTTTCTCGTGGGAGGTTTTGATGGATTGGCGACAACGGACTATTCAGCAGGTATTCGGCGGCGATGAACAACGTTTTGAACAAGCTTACCAGGAGGCCGTTCAGGAAGGCATTCAGGAAGCGGTTTCGTGGAAAGACATCGCCCTGAACGCCACCGTATTACCTGATTGGGAAAACCAAACCAAAGACCTGATCGAACGACGGCTGGGCTATTTGCCTCACCCTTCAGTAACACTGCGTTACGAACCTTACCTGCGCGCCTTGCTGCAAAGTTATCATCAGGGGACGCTGCCCTCGGATGCCTTTACCGAGCAGGCCGAAGCACATATTCAACTCATTCGCAATGCCGATATGGCCCATTACAGTGCACGGGAACCTGCGCCGCACTTTGTACAAAGTTATCAAAAAATGTTCGGAATGTATGGCCTGCAAGTCAAAGAACGACTGACCCGTTTTCTGGGCTATAAACCCCGATTAGAGTATTCCCTCATGGCCGAACTTTGGCTGTTCGACCTGATGACAAGGGACACCCTTCAACTGCCGGAGGGACCCACCGCCGTTGATTTTAAAGCGTTGACCATCATCCGCTACCGAGAAATTTTATTCTCCCAAAGCAAAGCCAACGCCGATGCATCGCCGCTGTTGGGACCCTTCTCTACCACTTGATAAATAAAACGCCTGTTTTTTGAACAATTATTTGGTCGTTAGGGGCAAAGGCTTAGATTTGAGTACCTTTTCTATGTCTTTTACTGCCTATGGAATTGTTCGATTTAGATCGACCCCTGATTGAACTGGTTTCTTCACAGGAACGGGGAGCCTGGAACATTCGTCACGCCCTGGAAGGCGTACAAATCTTCGGCGGTATCGGTTCGGGAAAAACCTCCGGCTCGGGTCGGATGCTGGCCTTAAAATACTTAGCCGGTGGCTTCGGCGGACTTGTGCTTACGGTCAAACCCGATGAAAAACAGGCCTGGCAGGACTACTGCCGACTGACCGGCCGCGAGCAGGATCTGATCATTTTGGAACCCAACGGCCCGCACCGCTTCAACTTTCTGCAATACGAATCTCGCCAATCTCAAAACGCCATTACCGAAAATATCGTGGAGGTGTTAAAAACGGTCATTCGCGCAGGAGCCGAAAAAGACAGCGGTAAAAGTGACGATGCCTTTTGGGAAACGGCCCTCGACATGCTCATCTTTAACGTCATTGATCTGTGCCAACTGGCCTATGGGCGCATCTCAGTACAGCAGATGTACGACATTGTGCAGACCATTCCCAAAAGCAACGAGAATCTACAGACCGATGAATTTCAGGGGCCGGTCAAAGCCTTTCAGAAAGCGTTTGAGGCCGCCCGCAGTCGCGTCACCCAAAAAATGGATGATTGGTTTAACGGACTACCCGCGCAGAAACAGGCTGCGCTGCAAAATGAAGTCGCCTTTGAAGCTGAACTGCTTAATGAGTTGCCCGAAGCAAGGCTGCTGAAATTTCTCGACCAATTTTTCTTTGACAGCTTCATTAATCTCTCCGAGAAAACCCGCTCCATCATTGATTTTACCTTTGCCGGTTTTTTGTTTCGCCTGCTGCGCGAACCGGTGTATTCGCTCTTCTGCCGCGATGATTCTACGGTCACGCCCGAAGACTGTCTGCACGGCAAGATCATTCTTATTAACCTGCCCGTCAAACTGTATCATAAGGTGGGACGCGATTGCCAAATCCTGTTCAAATACATCTGGCAACGGGCGATGGAAAAACGCTCCGTCGCGGCCAATGCCCGACCGCTGTTTCTGTGGGCCGATGAAGCGCAAAACTTTCTGCACGAACACGATGCCGACTATCAGGCCACGGCCCGCAGCAGCCGCATTGCCACGGTCTATATTTCACAGAACCTGCCCAATTACTATGCCTGCATGGGCGGCCAAAAAGCCGAGTTTCGGGTCAAAAGTTTTCTGGGAACGCTGGGCACCAAAATCTTTCACGCCAACGCCGATATTGAAACCAATAAATATGCCTCTGAGCTTTTCGGGGATGCTTACTTTGAGGAAGAGTCTCACAGCGTGACCGTCTCGCAAAACTTCGGACAAACCAAATCCAAATCACTGAAACTGGAACGGATGGTGCGGGCGGAAGAATTTGTGCGGCTGCGCACGGGCGGACCGCTGAACAATTTCCGGGTCGAAGGGTATCTGCACCGACAGGGTGACCCGCTGCTGAAAGGGTTCAATCATACCAAAATGCTCTTTAATCAGAATTACCAACCTTAACCGACATTATTTGTTTCGCTTTTTTCTTTTCATTCTTAAACCTACTCAACTCATGAAAAAGAACCTGTATTACCGAACCGTTTTCAAACGTTCCAATGCCTTCAAAGAAGGAGCGTTGGCTTTCTTTCTGGCGTTCTGTTCCTGGCCCCGCCTGCTGCTGGAAGTCTTTATTCGAAAGAACTTCGGCGAACGGTATTTTTCCTTTTCCACGGCCATGACCGTGGCCTTTATTTTAGCCCTGTTGCCGCTGATCTATCTGGAAGGCTACAGCCGCATTGTCCGCAGTTCGGAAGGCATGACCTTTATCGGTCATTTTACGACGTGGTATGTTTATCTGGCGGGCTTTCTGTATATGTGTTTTCAGCGACGGGAGGAGATCAAACACCTGCCCTCGGTGTTTGACTTCGGGCGCTTCAGTCTCTCTACGGGCGAGATCCATCCCCGTTTTCGGGAAGTCACCTTTAACGGCATTCCCGCCGATATTCGCACCATTGAAATTTGGTTGGAACCGCTACCATTTGCCATTGTCAGTTTTGTGTTGTGGTTCATGGGGCAGCCCATCGGCTTCATTATTTTTCTGAGCAGTATCTTCTACTCGCTCTCTTACGCGGGTGCCTACCATCAGGGAGATCACTTTATTATGGATAAAATCGACGAAATGATCTGCAACGAAGAGATGGTCAATTCCTTTGTGGAAGGGCGTGATGCAAGCGAAACCCGGGGGGTCAGTTTCTACGGCCGGCGTCCGGCCGACCCCGACACCCGCCGTAAATTGGTGGACAATTTTATGGAGGAGGACGTGGTCGAAGCCCTGTAAAAATGCCGTTTGAAAACCACCTAAGCTGTGCTTAGGGAAGATGTCTGATGGAAAAAGTTTAACGGAGAGACCTCAATCGGTTTACACAGCCAGGGCAGTGCTGAGCTTACCCGTGATGTACCGGCTGTAACCAAATGCAAAACTACCCCTGACGACCCCACAACCCCTGTACACTTCCAGCTATGATCCGCATGATTCAAAGCAGCAGCGCCGCCCACGCCAAAGAATATTTTTCCGAAGCGCTGGTCAAGGCCGATTATTACATCAACGACCAGGAGCTCAACGGAAAAATTCAGGGGCTGCTGGCGCAGCGTATAGGCATCACAGGCAGGGCCACCAAGGAGGTCTTCTTTGCCCTGTGCGAGAACACGAACCCTGTGACACACGAACCCCTGACCCCGCGTACCAAAGACGAACGGACGACGGGTTACGACATTAATTTTCACTGCCCCAAATCGGTTTCGATTCTTCACGCGTTGTCTAACGACGACCATCTGCTCCAAGCCTTTCAGGACAGCGTCCGTCAAACCATGCAGGACATCGAAGCCGACAGTAAAACGCGGGTTCGTAAAAACAACACCTACGATGACCGAGCCACGGGCGAATTGGTCTGGGCAGACTTTGTCCACCAGACCGCCCGGCCCGTGGAAGGCTTTGCTCCCGACCCTCACCTTCATGCGCACTGTTTTGTGTTTAATGCCACTTGGGACGAAACCGAACAGCAATTTAAGGCGGTGCAGTTTCGGGACATCAAACGCGACATGCCCTATTATCAGGCCCGCTTTCATAAACGGCTCTCTGACCGACTGATGGATTTGGGCTACCGGGTGCGGCGCACGGACAAGTCCTTCGAGGTCGAAGGCGTGCCACAACGCGTCATTGACCTGTTCTCCAAACGCACCGATGAGATCGGGCGGGTGGCCAAAGAAAAAGGCATTACCGACGCCAAAGAGCTCAGCGAGTTGGGAGCGCGAACCCGCGCCAAAAAACAGGCAGGAATCAGCATGGCGGAATTGAAAACCGACTGGAAACGACAGATTCATTCCTTAGAGGGGAAGGACCAAAACGAAGGACAACAAGCAGTCCGTTTTGCGCATGACCATAGGGAAGTCCTGCTCGACCCGCAGAAATGCGTTGACCATGCCCTGCAACATGGTTTTGAAAGGGCATCGGTGTTGCAGGACCGTCGGTTGCTTCAAACCGCTTACCGACAAAGCATCGGTCAGCCCACCGTTTCACTGGAGCAGATTACCGACCGTTTTTTGGCCGACGACCGATTAATCCACGTCAGGGAAGCAGGGCAAACCCTGTGTACCACCCGAGAGGTCCTCTCTCAGGAGCAGCGCATGGTGCAACAGGCGCGGTTGGGTCAGGGCAAATTAAAGCCCCTGTACCAACAGCCGCCCGAACTTAGCCTCAGCGGTCAGCAGGCCGAAGCCGTTCGCCACGTACTGACCACCACCAACCGCGTATCCATCATTCGCGGGGCAGCCGGTTCGGGCAAAACCACCCTGATGCAACAGGCCGTTAAACACATCGAAGGAGCGGGTAAAAAAGTCACGGTGGTGGCTCCGACGGCGCAGGCGTCGCGCGGGGTGTTAAAAGACGAAGGCTTTGAACAGGCTGACACCGTGGCCAAATTATTGGCCGATGAAAAAATGCAGTACGAGCTGACGGGTCAGGTGCTGTGGGTGGATGAAGCGGGACTCTTGGGAACCAAAGACATGAGCGCCCTGCTCGATCTGGCTAACAAAAAGAATGCCCGACTGATCTTAGGCGGGGATACCCGGCAGCATTCCAGCGTCGTGCGCGGGGATGCGTTGCGTATTCTCAATACCGTGGGAGGAATTAAATCAGCGGAGGTGAGTAAAATTTACCGTCAGCGCAATCAGCATTACCGCTCGGCGGTGGAAGATTTGGCCAACGGGGAGATGAAAAGTGCGTTTGGAAAATTGGATGCCATGGGAGCCATTCACCAAGTCGATGCCTTGAAACCCAATGAGCAATTGGTCAATGCCTACGCCTCAGCCCTCAAAGCGGGCAAATCCGCTTTGGTGGTTTCTCCTACCCATCAGCAGAGCGAACAGGTAACGCAATCCATCCGCGAGAAACTGCGGGCCTGTAAACTGCTGGGTAAAAAAGAAATTGCGGCTACGCGTCTGATGAACCTGAATTTGACCGAAGCCGAAAAAAGCGATTGGCGCAATTTCAGGGAAGGAATGCGGGTGCAGTTCAATCAAAACAGTCCCGGACTCAAACGCGGCAGTGTATGGAGGATAGAGAGCAGCGGAGAGGACGGGGTTCGTATTCGAGACGAAAACGACGTGACGGCCCTGCTGCCCCTGCATCGCTGCGCGGATTTTGAACTCTACAAACAAAGCGAGATTCCGCTTTCCAAAGGCGATTTGGTTCGGCTGACCCGCAACGGTTTTGACCGACAAAAAAAGCGGCTCAACAACGGCGAGTTGCTCACGGTGGCTTCGGTGAGCAAAAAGGGGGAATTGGTATTACAAAACCCCATCAGCCACGCCAAATTTCATTTGGATAAAGACTACGGCCATTTGGCTCATGCCTATTGCATCACCTCCCATGCCTCGCAGGGAAAAACGGTAGATGAAGTGTTTATATCCCAGCCGGCAGCCACGTTTCCGGCCACGGATGCCAAACAATTTTAC
>JAXLVD010000030.1:0-45088 GCA_046329125.1 Spirosomataceae bacterium
TCCTCACTCGGTACAACCGAGCGAGAACGGCGTAGCCTCAATAATAATGCATTATTTCAATAAGACGCTTATGAAAAGTCAAAAGAAACAATAGAGGTCAAGAAACAAGTGATTTCAGAAACCAAAACCCATCAAAAAAGCCCAATGAGTTGTCATTGAGCTTTTTTGATATTGGAAAAACGATTACGCTAACGTATTCAAGTCAAACGGCAAACGTCTGATTCGTTTGCCCGTAGCGGCAAAAACGGCATTGGTCAGTGCCGGGGCAATCGGGGGAAGACCCGGTTCTCCTACGCCGCCCGGTTGGGCGCCGCTTTCTACAATGTGAATTTCAACGGCCGGCATTTCGTTCATCCGCATCACTTGGTACTGATGAAAATTGGTTTGGTCGGCTTGTCCATTGGTAAACGTAATGCCTTTCTTCACCGCCGCCGTAATGCCCATCACGATATTTCCTTCGGTCTGCGCCCGTACATTGTCGGGGTTGACATAATGACCGCAATCAATGACCGAAACCACTTTTTCAATTTTTACTCCGGCACCCTGTTTGGCTACGGTCACGCAGCAAGCACTGATACTGCCGAATGATTTAAAGACCGCTACGCCTTTGCCGCGCCCCGCCGGAAGTTTTTCGTCCCATTTGGCTTTTTCGGCCAAGGTTTCCAATATTTTCTTAAAACGGGCGTCGGACATCAGTTCCAAACGGGCTTTCAGCGGGTCTTTTTTGGCGGCATGGGCCAATTCATCAAAAAAGCCTTCCTGACTGAAGCCGAAGTTGGACGCATAGACCGATCTCCACCACACAATCGGTATCTCGGTAGGCACGTGGGTAAATGATATTTTAAACGCAGGGATATTGTATTTCTGCTCTTTTTGGCTCAATTCGCCACAGATCCAATCGTCGGGTTTATCGTTAGGCGCTTTAAATACCTGGAACTGAATGGACTCGCCAATCGGGTGGTGATGATAGGCTACAATGTTGCCTTTGTCATCAACGGCTCCCTGCATTTTGGCCATCATTCCCGGGCGATAAGGCCCTTGGGTAATATCATCTTCGCGTGTCCAAACCAATTTTACGGGCTTTTTCACTTCGCGCGAAAGAAAACAGGCTTCCAGCAAAAAGTCATGATAGGCTTTTCGTCCAAAAGCACCGCCCAACAAAGCTACGTTGATCTTGATATTCTCAGGTTTGATTTTCAGGTACCCGGCCAAATCGCGCAGCGCCCAATCCGGACCCTGAATGGGGGCCCATATTTCGGCAGTTCCGTCTTCCTTTATGTGTACAATGGCATTTTCAGGTTCCATGGGCGCATGGGCCAAAAAGGGCGTTTCATAAAGCGCTTCCAATTTATGAGCCGCTCCGGCGAAAGTCTCTGCAAAGTTGCCTTCTTCTTCGGCTTTCAAACCTTCCTTGGCGGCGGCTTCCGTGCATTTTTTATAATAAACGGCCGTATTGTGAGTTTTTGCCAAATCACCGTTATCCCATTGCACTTTTACCGCTTTTTTAGCAGATAAAGCCGCCCAATAGTTATCTGCAATGATGGCAACAGCGTCTGATTTACGGTGCGGCATAGGTCGCTCGCATTTCACTACTTTTTGCACTCCTTTCATCTGAAGCGCGGCGGTGTCATCAATGGAAACCACTTTTCCGTGAACCAAAGGACTGTGGATCATCACGGCATAGACCATATTCGGCACGTCCACATCTATCCCGAAAACGGCTTTTCCCGTAACGCGCGCAGGTACATCCAAGCGGGGAGCGTACTTGCCGATAACTTTGAAATCTTTCGGGTCTTTGAGTTTTGGTTCTTTAGGTATCTCAAATTTAGAAGCCTCGTCGGCCACTTCTCCGTAGGTCAATGATTTGCCGCTTGGGCGGTGGAACACCTTCGCTTTTTCGGCATAACACTCACTGACGGGCACGTTCCAACGTTGGGCCGCCGCCTTGATGAGCATTTCTTTAGCCGCTGCTCCGGCTTGTCGGATAGGTGTCCACAAGGCCTGCACACTGCTGCTTCCGCCGGAAGTCTGATCGCCATACTTGCCTTTGCCGTCCGATTGAGCGATGGTTACTTGATCCAAGCTGACTTCCAATTCTTCCGCCAACAATGAGGGCACGGCTTGCGTTGAGCCCTGCCCCATATCCGGGCGAGGGTTGATAAGGGTGATTTGCCCCGTGGGTTGAATGACAATGAATGGGTTGATTTCGAGGGCTAAGTTCAACGGATCGCCACTCATGTTAACGACAGCCGCCGCTTTTCCTTTGGCTAAGCCGGATACACCCAATACCAAACCGGCTGACGAGAGCCCGAGTGTTTTTATAAAATTTCTTCTGTTGCTCATGATTTAGATAGATTTTGGGTTCATTGGCTTACTTTCCTCCCGTTACTTCGGGCTTAGCGGTTTTCGCTTTGGCTGCCGTATGAATGGCTTTGCGAATCCGGTCGTACGTACCGCACCGACAAATATGTCCCTGCATAGCCGTATTGATATCGGCATCCGTCGGGTTGGGTTTCTCTTTTAAAAGCGCCGTAGCTGCCATGATCTGTCCGGATTGACAATAGCCGCATTGAGGTACCTGTTCTTCTATCCAAGCCTGTTGAACAGGGTGCAGGTTGGTTTCTGTACCGATACCTTCAATCGTAGTGATTTTGCTTTTAGCCACAGCCTGCACCGGAAGTACGCAGGAACGGGTCGGTTTTCCGTCCAAATGAACCGTACAGGCACCGCATTGAGCCATCCCGCAGCCAAATTTGGTACCTTTCAATCCTACAAAATCGCGAATGGCCCACAAAAGCGGCATTTGGGGGTCTATGTCAAGGTTATAGTTTTTGCCGTTGACATTCAAGGAGATAGCTGCCATAACTCAGAAAGGGTCTTGGTTAATTTTTAGTAAAGTTTAAGACAAAAACCAACAAAATCAAATTTCAGGAATGAAAGCACAATTTTTCGGACCCGATATACATAAAATGAGCCTGAATCAATCGTTAGCGAAAAAAATCAATGTTTGATTTCGCGAGAGAAATGGAACAAGTGCTCCACGGCAGCCTCCGTAAAACGCGCTTTTTTAGAAACAGCCCGCTTCAACAAGCGAATATATTCTGACTTAGGAATCTCAATCGCCCCAAATCTGCGTACATTGTCATTGATAAACTGTGTATCAAGCAATTCAAAACCTTGCCGCTTAAGAATCTCAATAAAATAATGAAACGCCACTTTTGAAGCATTATTGACGGTATGAAACATAGATTCGCCAAAAAAAGCCGCGCCGATAGCCACACCGTACAAACCGCCTACCAACCGGTTTTCCAGGTAGGTTTCGACACTGTGGGCAAAACCTAAGCGATATAACTCGGTATAAGCCGCAATGATTTCTTCGGATATCCACGTGGCGGGGTCCCCTTCACGGGGGGAAGCACACCCCCGCATGACCCCCTCAAAATCGTAATTGACCCGAACTTCAAAATAGGCTTTGTTTAATAAAGGGCGCAACGATTTGGGAGATTTGTAGGTTTCAAGCGGAATAACTGCGCGTGGGTCGGGGGAGTACCAATACAACGTGCCGTCGGAGTCTGCCATGGGAAATATTCCGTTCATATACCCGTAAATCAGATCATCGGCAGAAAGAAAATTCATGGCGTAAAACAGGTGGTTGAAAACAAAAATAATAACGGCAATGTTGAAAAGCAAGAATAGCTTACCGTTTACAAATTACATAGAAAACTTGGCTTTATCCACACTCTATTAACATTTTAAGCTTTATGAACCGGATTTTGAGTATTTTTATCTTGATCACGGCTTGTTCTGCCGAAAACCCTGCCACAGTGGAACCGGATAATCTTATCATCGGCAAATACCGTTATCTATCGCTTGGTGACTCTTATACCATAGGAGAAAGTGTGGCCCCGGAGGACCGGTGGAGCATGATTTTGAGTGATTTACTCCGAAAAAACAACGTGGATATGTCTGACCCGGAGATAATAGCCCGAACCGGATGGACTACCGCTGAACTGACAGCAGGAATCAAAGACAGCAATCCGAAAGGGCCTTATAATTTGGTATCGTTGCTGATTGGGGTCAACAATCAGTATCGGGGACAGAGCTTGGAACGATACCGTACCGAATTACAACAGTTGTTGAAACAGGCGATTGGATTTGCGGGAGGAAACAATGAACGGGTCTTTATGCTTTCTACGCCGGATTGGGGAGTGACTCCCTTTGCCAAAGGCAGTGACCAAGCGAAAATAGCGGCCGAAATTGATGCGTTTAACCAAGTAGCGAAGGAAGAATGTGACAAACTCAGCATTGCTTTCATTGATATTACGCCTCTCTCACGAACCGCTCGCAATGATATTTCTTTGGTTGCCAATGATGGCTTGCATTTCTCGGGAAAAATGTACCGTCAGTGGGCCGAAAAAGCCCTGCCGACGGTACAGAGATTACTAAGGTAAACAAATAAAGTAGGGTATTGAGTGATTTTGCTTCTCCCCTTTCAGACGAATCGGGTGGCAATCGGTCACTTACTGATTGAAAAAATAGCTGATGCCTAAAGAAAAGCGCAGGGTTCGGGCATCCGGCCGATCTTCAATCCCGTCACCGTTGATCTGAAAGGTAGTAAACTTACCGAACGTACCGGCAACGGCGGCCTGAACGGAAAAATTGGGCGAAATAAAATAATTGACGCCGCCGCCCAACGCCAACGCGGGCCCTTTAAGGCGATAGTCCACAATACGGCCGTTGAAAAGGACCGGATCTATTTTCAGGTTAATGCTGCTGAAACCTGCTTCTACATAAGGTCGAAGTGCCTGCAACGTTCCGCCGAAATTTACCCTCACTCCCGCACCTGCGTTGGAGAGGCCGTATTGCTCCCAATCGTTTTTAATTTTAAACGTATGACGGTCGTAACGGGCAAAGAGTTCGAAACGTTGGTTGAGGCCGTAACCGATTCTGAGACCGCCGCCTACGCCCAGCGGTTCCAACTCATCCAAATTTAAAAAGTAATTGGAGGACCAGTTGCCTATGCCGCCGCTAACCGTTACGTTCAATCCTTCAGTATTTGAGCGGATGTCCTGGGCGTGCAACATCATCCAAGTATTCAGGCTGAAAATCAGTAAAAAAAACGTACGTATCATGTTGTATAAAGGTTTTTAAAGTGGGACAGTTAATGTGGTGCGAGCAGTTCGCACATTGTTGACGCGGCGGCCCTGCGTAAATACCACCTCATCGCTTGATTTATCACTGTATTCAGGAAATTTTATGGCTACCCATTGGCCGTTGACAGCCTCTACCGCTTCAAAGCGAATCGCCAACAGGGCTTTTTGGGAATTACCGGCCGAACGGGCTCCCGTAATCTTTGCCCGAACTTTGGCCCCTGTTTGGACGACCGTAGTACCGTCCACGACAATCGGCGATACTGTTCTTAACCAAACGGTTTGCCCTTCGGAAGCCTCTGATGAAACGGTTTGGGCAAACTCTACCGAAAACGATTCACTTCGCAATTCTACCGTTACATTCCGCACCGGTTTGGGAGGTTCGGTTTTGTGAGGAGGCTCTTCTTTTTCTACGGGTTTTGTCTCTTTTTCCTCTTTGGGAGGAATTACCTCCTTTTGGGGCGGATTCACTTCTTTCGGTTTTTCAATTCCCTCTTCCCGATTGACCGGCGGTTTTTTATTGACCGGTTTTTGAGGTTTATTTTCGACCGGGTCCGGCTGCCGGCTGTCCGATTCGTGAACATAGTTTTGCGAAGGCGTAAGGTCAGCTAACCGGTCAGATTCCGAGGCGACAGTATCGTTTTTTAAAGAAACCGGAGGTATAGTTATTCTCTGCGTCGTATCTATAGCCTTTTGGTTATCCGAAACCTTGGCGTCAGTATCCATGGTGCCGATCATCCAAAAACCAATGATAGCTATCGCTACGACGACCGCCCCCATCAAAATCATCCCTTCCAAACTCATCAGATTTTCCCTGATTCGGGAAGGCTGTTTTACCGGTTCATTGGGCGAAGTAGCCAAACGGGTGGGCCCAACGGGCGGTTTGTCCGATTTTACTTCTGCCATTCGAGTCGGCGGT
This sequence comes from Spirosomataceae bacterium, assembly GCA_046329125.1. Classification (GTDB taxonomy): domain Bacteria; phylum Bacteroidota; class Bacteroidia; order Cytophagales; family Spirosomataceae; genus Runella. Next base: position 6,070 of record JAXLVD010000030.1, read on the forward strand.
ACAGGAGCGCTTTTGGGTTCAAGCAATTGCGGGTTGACCGGTCCCGCAGGAACGATAGAGGCTAACGCCTGCCGCAACTCCCAAGCCTTTTCGAACCGTTTTTCGGGCTTTTTCTGAAAAAGCTTATCCAGTACCTCTTCTACGGGCTTGGGCAGATCCGGAATGCGACTGCGCAACGGTATCGGTTTTTTGTTCAGGATTTGATTGACCAAAGTACTCTCGGTGGTCGTTTCAAAAGGCATTTTTCCCGACAGTAATTCATACAAAAGCACTCCCACCGCATACAGATCCGATTGGATCGAGGGTTCGGCACCGTTGAGAAGTTCGGGAGCCATGTATTCGAGGGTACCTACTACGCGGTCGGCACGCGTGAAGCGCTGACTGCCTACCATACGAGCAATACCGAAGTCCATTAATTTTACAGACCCTTCGCGCGTCAGCATTAAATTGGCGGGTTTAATATCTCGGTGCAAAATCCCTTTGTAATGAGCATGTTGCAAACCGTCCAAAGCCTGAATTATGATTCTGACCGCCGTTTCCAACGGCAATTTCCCTTCTTTGGTCAGGAGACGCTCCAAGGTCATTCCATCAACCAATTCCATCACCATGAAATTATCGGTACGGTCTTGCAGTAAATTGTACAGTGTGCTTACGTTAGGATGGTTCAACTGTGCGGAAAGAACGGCTTCGTTACGAAAACGTTCCATAAAGGTACTGTCCCGCAGTAAGTGAGGATGCAGCATTTTAACGGCTACCGGCCGACGCAACAGGGTGTCAGTGGCACGATATACCGTTCCCATACCTCCTTCTCCGAGAAGTTCTTCGATGCGGTAATTTTGAATCGTGCGTCCAATCATGACTAAATTAAGTTTACTGTTCAGCGTTTATTTTGTTTCCTGTTTATGGTTCTCACTCAAAATTCTCCTTTCCGTTTTTTTTAGCCGTTGCAGGTAAGAACACCTGTAACCCTTTTGACGTTTTTTGGTAAAAAAACACCAACAAAGGCTTAAAAACAGACAGTTTACGGGTTCAACAGAAAGTTAAAGTAGATTTTTTACTCATTCCAATCACTCTTTAGTCGGCTTATTTACAATTCATTAAACTTCTTCCGTCGGGCGTGCTGACTGAAATACGTCGGCAGCTACTTTTTCCACCAGCAATACCGTAATATTGTCGTGTCCGCCGCGTTGTTTTGCCAAATCCACCAACTGTTGAGCGGCTTCATTGAGGGTAGGAATAAGCAACAGCTGCGCAATTTCGTCGCTACTAAGGTAATCATAAAGCCCATCGCTGCAAAGCAGCAACCGATCTTCTTCCCGAAATGATTGACTCAGGGCTACTATATCAATCTCTACCTTATTGTGGGTACCCATGGCCCGGGTAAGCACATTTCGTTCGGGGTGTTTCTCAGCTTCCGCTACGGAAATTACGCCTTGGTCTACCAACGATTGAACATAGGTGTGGTCGGTGGAAAGTTGAAGTAATTGGCCGTTTTTCAACAAATAAAGCCGGCTGTCACCCACGTGGGCTAAATACAAACGGTTGTTACAAATCGCCACGGCCGTACAGGTGGTGCCCATTCCTCGCTGTCGGGAATTGCGCCCGGCCGTTTGCCAAATGGCCCGATTAGCTTTGGTGAGCGCCAAAAATAAACTTTCTTCCGGAGATTCTTCCCGTTGGTAATAGGTTTTGGCCACCGTTTCTACCGCCATTTGGGAGGCGACTTCACCGGCGGCATGCCCTCCCATTCCGTCGGCTACGATGGCTAAAAAACCTTTGGTCGAACGAACCTCTACGGTGGAAGGGCGCACAAATCGTGCGGCATCTTCGTTGTTGGTACGTACACACCCTACATCCGACAGCACCACGGCCCGCAAGTCGCCGCGCAGGCCGCCGCCGCGTAGGCCGTTTGCGTTTTCTGACGAGGTGTCAGTTAATTTGTCCGATAACCATTTTTTCCAAAACATAGCCTTTTGCGGAAGTTAGCTGTTTCTTAAATTTTTGAATCTTTAAACCACCCTTTTAAAGGCAATTTTTCCACTAAATCGGTGATATTTCTCATCCAATCCGAAACTGTGAAACCCGTATCCGGCGTTGGATTTTGCAGTTCTGATAACAGTTCTTTGGCCGAAATACGCTGATTGGGGTTGATACGCAGCAATTTTTGAATGATGCGTTTGCTTTTTTTAGAGATGCCCGAAACCAACAGATCCGGGTCGGTATAGCGGCCGCGTTCGATTTTCAGGCGAACTTCAGTATCGGTACGGCCGTCGAAAGGCAACTGCCCGGTCAACATTTCATAAAATAAGACCCCCAGTGCCCAACAATCGGACTGAATACCCACTTTGCCCTGAAACTGCTCGGGCGCCATATAGTGCGAAGTACCGACGATGTAACCTTCTTGGGTAAACTTAGGAGTGTAGGTACCTTTGGCTATGCCGAAATCCAACAATTTGGCTACGCTCTCCCGATTTACTTTGACGTTACCCGGTTTCAGGTCGCGGTGAATGATTGCATGGCTGTGTAAATGGGCGACGGCCGAAACAATTTGCTCAAAGATTTTCCAAACAAAGGCTTCAGGAAGGCGACCTTGACGTTTTATGAGCTTTTCCAAGGTAATTCCCTCCACATATTCCATGATGATGCAAGGGGTGCCGTTGTCAACGGTATATTCGTAAAGGGCGGCAATGTGCGGGTGTTGGACGGATGCCTGAATATATGCCTCGTTACGAAATCTGGCGGCCTGGTCAGTACGGTAAAGTATCTTGACAGCGGCTTGGCGTTGGGTGGTTTGGTGTCTTGCCATGTACACCTCGCCCATTCCTCCCGATCCCAACCATTGGGTTAAGATGTATCCCCGAATATGTTGTCCCGGTTGCATAAGATGGATAATTTGTACTGTTTACTTTTTGTTTTACTTTACTGAAGAAAGACTTGGAGAGGTTTTGAAGTTCTCCAAGTCTTTTAAGGGTTGAATTTTTATTTACCGCCTTTGATTAACTCCATGCCGTATTTGATAGGTACTCCGAAAGAGATAATACCTTGGTTTGCGTTTCCTCCGCCGGCGTAGTAGAGACCGATCACGTTTCCTTTTGCATCAAACATCGGTCCGCCGCTGTTACCGCCGCCTGTGGCGTTGAGATCTACTTGGTAGCTGTCGCCGAAGCCGGATTGTTCGGTAGTAAATTCGGTGGCACTTCTGACAAGTTGCTGAATATGACCCGGAGAAGTAACCGGCGACGCTACGTCAAATACTTCGGTGTTGGGCTTGAATGGATCATTTGATTTGCGAACGATACGTGGTTGAGGTGCTCCGCCGGGATAGCCCATGACAATGATTTCTTCACCCGATTTTACTTCGTTGTAGTTATCCAACATCTTGACAGGGGTCAATCCGTTCACATCTACTTTTATCAATGATACATCGTGGGTCTGCGACGGGGTAATGAGGCGCGCTTCGTAAGGCTGTGAGGTATTGGCAAAAACTACTTTTAAGTACTTGTTACGTCCCTGAACGCGTGCCGGCTGCATATCTACCAACGTAGCTTCGGAAGGTACCCATCCCCCTACTGCTTCGGGTGATACATCGGGGGTATTGCTCAACACCATTCTGCCTTTTTTGTCAAACCCTTTGACTAAGTAGCCGGCTACATTTTGAAAACCGTTGTAGCGGGTCATCCAAGCTGCTCCTACGTGGCGATTGGTCAGGATTTGGCCGTCTGAGGTCGCTACGAAACCGGTACCCGTACCTTGCGAACCTACCGGAAGGCCCATTACCGAACGTTTTTTAGTAACCAAATAAGGTTCAACTCCTTTCTGTGTTTGAACAAACAACGGACGGAACACACCTTGCTTATCTTGGATATATTCGTGAATAAGCTCTTCATTTTGAGACAGTTCGTACAACTCCCAAGAGATATAGATTTTTACTACTTTGTCTTTGTTCGCTTCGGCGATGGTCGAAACCGGAATAGGTTTGCCGGCTTCCACTGCGTCGGCTATTTTCTTCATTTCCAATTGTGACGCTTTTTGCTGGGCAGCTAACGTAGCACTGATGGCGTTGGTCGCATTGGTCAGTTGGGTAGTCAATTCAACTTTGTCCTGCTCTGCTTTGGCTTCATTTTGTTTCCAGGCCACAAATCCCAAGGTTCCGAAAATTACGGCGGCCGCTCCTAAACCGGCCCAAAGCGTACGTTGCGATTTTTTGCGTTCGTAGGTAATCACCCGCTCAAAAGTTTGCTTACCGATTCCGGTTTTTTGCGGTACAGCAGCTACTTCGGCCGGAACAAATTCATTGGTAGGCTTCACCACTTCAACGAGGCGGGTTTGCGGCATCAACTCGGCCGGACGGGGGTCTACGTCAAAGATAAAGGCAGGACCGTTGCTTCCTAATTGCACTTCATCACCCAAAAACAAAGGAGCCGAACCCCGTACACGCGTTTTATTGATATAGATACCATTGCGGCTGTTGTTGTCAACGACGGAGAAGGAAAGCGGTCCTGAAGCATCTTTTACAATTTTACCGTGCTCACGACTGACCAACGTATCGATTTGAGGGTCGAATTGAATGTCACTTTCGGAAGCGCGACCCAGCGTAAGTTCATTGTGTCCGTTGAAGTCAAATTCTTCAACTTGATTTGCTTTAGCACCAGCCATGTGACGAATGACGAAGTTTTTTGCAGAGGAGTTCATTGTAGTAATGTTTAAAGTTTTTATGTTGTTTTTTGTTTTCGTTTTTTTTCCCTTTTGGATGATACAAAGTTCCCCCAAAAAGCGACGCGGGTAAATCCGGAAACTCCTACATTCTTCTTCCGGAAAACCTGTATTTTGAAGTATAGGAAAACCTGTAGAAAACCGAAAAAAGCAAAACAGATAAGCCGAAAAAGGAGGCATTTACGCAATACACCCCATTTTTCAGTTTATCTGTTGTATACAGGTCCGGCCGTGCCGTTTTACATTTTTCGCGGGGTCGCCCTTTAGATTTATATTATGGTAAAATTTCAAGATTGAGTATTTTTATCAAACAATACCAGAGTGGGTTTTCCTAAGGGGTCGCAGAGATTTTTCACTCTATGCTCGGATTCAGGTCCCACTCTAAATGGCTTACTAAAACTCAAAAGGAAATTAGGGCATTATGGCCCATTAGTAAGGGTTTGAGAAATAGGGTAAGTTTTTAGTATAACTCTTAATAGATTAATGCTCATGGAGACTCTACATTTTATTGGCATTGACATTTCAAAGGCAACTTTAGATTGGGCTGTTTATTCAATCCAAAAGGGTATTATTTATCAGACTCAATCTGCTAATTCAGAAGCGGCGATTAAAGCTACACTTAAAATCATTGAATCTTTACCAGGCTTTGAGCGCTCCATGTCTGTATGTTGCATGGAGCATACCGGTATTTACAATACTCATTTACTGGCTTGTTTATACCATCTGCATTATCCCATCTGGTTAGAAAACAGCTTACAGATTAAACGAGCTGGAGGCTTACAACGCGGCAAAACGGATGCCATTGATGCCGTTCGTATTGCTGAATACGCCTTCCGATTTAAAGATAAAACGCGTCTATGGCAACCTCCCCGTCAGGTTATTCAACGATTAGCAGCGCTGAGTGCGGTTCGCCACAGACTTTTGACAGCGCGTCAGCAATTGCAACAACCTTTGCAGGAGCAACAGGGATTTGTAACTCCTGCTTTACAAAAACAACTTACCAAAACCTGTCAGGCATCATTGAAAGCCATCAATCTTGACATTGAGAAGATTGAAAAACAAATCAAAGACCTTATCAATAAAGATTCCCATTTAAAAGAACTTTTTGAATTGATTACTTCTGTTCCCGGTGTGGGTCCAAGTACTGCCTCAGAGGTAATTATTGCCACTAACGAATTTACGACCATTACTGATCCTAAAAAATTAGCCTGTCATGCAGGGGTCGCTCCTTTTGAATACCAATCCGGCAGTAGTATTAGGGGCAAAACCAGAGTTAACCATCAGGCAAGAAAGCGTTTGAAAAGTCTTTTTCATTTAGGGTCAATGTCTGCCATTCGAGTCAAAGGCGAAATTCAAGACTATTATTTGCGTAAAGTTGCTGAAGGCAAGAATAAAATGCTGGTTTTGAATGCCGTTCGTAATAAATTAATTCATCGTGTTTGCGCTGTGGTTCACCGCCAACAGAAATATGATAAAAATTATACATCCACGCTTACATAAACCATGGAAATCCGTGCGGCTTATTTCCTACCCCGGCTGCGACAATACCGTCGCGGCGAGTCTTCCTATATTAAGGGTACGGGCGTTGGAATCAATGATCTCGCTGTAGAGTCCGCCTTCAGCGTAGAGCGATTCGTGCGTACCGTTGCTGATGATTTTTCCTTCTTCCATCACATATATCTGATCAGCGTCCATGATCTGACTGATATTATGTGAAATGATCAGTACTGTACGATCTTTTTTGATGGCATCAATGCTGTCTTTGATCTGCTCCGTGGTGATGGCATCCAAACTGGCTGTAGGTTCGTCCAAAAAAATGATCGGCGGATTTTTTAGAAACAGCCGGGCAATGGCAATGCGCTGCTGCTGTCCGCCCGAAAGCGCCCGGGCTTCGGATTGATAGCCGTTGGGCATTTGCAGAATTTGTTCGTGAAGGCTGGCTTTTTTGGCCGCTTCCACAATTTCTTCAAAGGTAGCTTTCAGTTTGCCGTAACGAATGTTCTCTTCTACAGTGCCCGAGAAAATGTGGTTTTTTTGCATAACCAGTCCTACATTTTCCCGAATCCAATGCGGATCATAAGCGGATAAAGGTTGTCCGTCCAAGAGAATAGCTCCGCGGGTAGGGGAATAAAAACCGGCCAATAGATTCATAGCGGAACTTTTGCCCGCCCCCGACAGCCCCACCAAGGCGGTCGTTTTACCCGCTTCCAAGCGCAGACTTACGTTTGTTAAAGCTTGCTTGCCGTTCGGATACACAAAATCGACGTTGCTCATGTCAAAAGTTCCCGCAAAAGCACCGAACGCTTCTTTCTTTAATCGGCCATTGGTATTTTCGATATAGGTGTCGTTTTCAATCATATCAAAAAACCCTTCGGCGTAGGTAAGTGCCTCGCTGTATTCATCGTAGATCCGATGCAGGTGACGTACAGGAGCGGAGACGTTGTTAAACAACATCAAATGAAGCAAAATGGCCCCGATCGTCATTTGGTGGTTCAGTACAAAATAGATCGTTACGACAAACACCATGACCACGCCCAACTGTTCGGCAATACTTTTCAAACCGTCAAAGAGATAATTGGTACGATGATGTTTTACTTCACTGTCTGACAGTTGTTGCGTCAACGTCCATTGACGATCGGTTTCGTAATCTTCTCGGACAAAAGACTTTACTACAAAAATGGACTCAATCAGGCTGAAAAGCGTATTGGCTTTTTCTTCGCGAAACTGCTGAATATTGCGACGGATCTGTTTTTGGCGTTTGGATTGTTCGCGACTGATCAGCGCATAAAGCGGCATGATCAATGTAGCACAAACGCCCACCCAAATGTTTTTTTTGTACATCAATGCCAAGGCTAACAGGGCATTGGCAAACATAGGCACAATGTCCACAAAAATATTTTTCACCGTTTTAGTGAGGCTTTCAATGCCTTTGTCTATTCGCTTTTCGAGTTTACCGATCTGATTTTGCGACAGCGCAAAAAAGGACAAATGATACGATACCATGCGGCGTATGGTGTAGTTATGAAGGTCGGCCGCCAAACGAAAGCGCAGGCGGTCACTTAAAAACTTTTGGCCTAATTGAATCAACAGCCCAAGGATTTCTTTTAAGAACAACACCAATACCAATCCGCCAACAATCCACCCGATCTGTTCCTTGGATTGTGTTCCCTGATCCAATATACGTTGAACCGTATTGACCGTATACTCCATCACGAGCGGAGTCACCTGTGCCAGCAACGCGCCCAAACCGGTCAGTAAAAAGGCACCCGTCAGGCTTTGTTTGTATTTTTTTACAAACGGCCAGAGTTTTTGTATGAGCGTATAGGTTGACATGACGTAATCGGTAGTGAAAAAGAAAGAAAATGAGAAAGGTGTGAGAAAACAGACTTTTCGATTTCCGGTCGGCGTTTATGAAACAGCACTTGGAAGAGGCAGAAAAGTCTGTTTTTTTAGAAAATTTGTCAGATTTTTTGAATGAATTCACGGGTATTGAGTGCCGCATCTGATTCGTAATCGTAGAATAATTCGACCATCGACGACACAATGTGCGGATCATCGGTCAGGAAAGCAGTCAGTTTGGAAGGGCGGCCGCTGGAATTGGAACCGCTCCCTAAGATACACACACACAATGTCTTCTGAATTCCGGGCTTATTGTCATTGGGAGTACTGATAAACAATTGAATGGGTAAGGTTTTGTTTACTTTGGTCACCCTTACGCCCAATTCCTGCATTTCGCGCATGGCCTGTGCGTGGTCGTTGTACAGCTGCCGAATCAGTACGGCCTGCGCATCCGTATTTTCCTGACCGTTGGTAGCCATCATAAACCGATTGTGGTGCGGCACCGACTCTTTAACCGTCATGGTAGCGTTGCTTCCGCTACGGTAGGTTTCTACCGATACGTGTTCGTTGAAGATCTTACCTAAGTACTTCAGAAAAGCATGACTTGAACCTTCATTTTGGTCGTTGAGGGTGACAAACTCCACGCGGGCATCGCTGCCGATTTTTTGGAGATAAATGGCCGTTTCTTTCAGTTTATTTTCTACGTCGGCGCAATCGCGTAACAGCGCTTCGGCCCGACGGGCATAATCAAATTGAGTGGCATGGCGTAATTCATGCGGCTTCAAATCGGCATGTTTTGCCACCAGATCCATGCGGAAAGGAGAAATCGCTTCAATCTTCGCGGTATTTGACAATACCAACAGGTTGTTACCCTGAGCTTTCGACAATTCAATTACTTTATCGATTCCCTCCAGTACCGACTTTGTTCCTTCCATCAGTTGTACTTTCTCGTTGACCTTGCCGCTCACTTCCATCATAATGCCATTCAATGATTTGGTGGCCTGCACCAACAACCCCGTTTGGGTTTTGATGTGGTCCATTTCCTGCTGGTTGAGACGTTCTTTTTGGCGGTTCATTTTTTCAGTAGTCACCGTCAGAAATAAACCGATAAAAATCCCGACGATGCCCCCTAACAAACCGGCGATGTCCAGTTCGCGAATGTATTTGTCTATGCCCGGGGTAAAATAGGTATGCGCATCGTTCCATTGTCCGTTAATCACCTGATAATCGGACAGGTAGTGCATAGGGTCGTTGAAAATATAATACCATTTATACCCCAAGGAAATAAGCAATGCGACAAACGGAATTAAAAAAAAGGCCGTAAACAAGACGGGGTGTTTTTTTGTAATGTCAAACAAGACACTGAAAAATCCTTCATCTTGCGAATTTTCAGACTTATGTATCGGCAAATGAGGCGCTTTAGGTTCCATGAGTGAAATGAGTTTTTTGTTGTTTTTAACTGATACAAAGTTCCGTCAAAATGCTCCCTTCGTAAATCCGGAAACCCCTACATTTGGCCTACAGGAAAACCTATATTTTGAGCATACAGGTTTTCCTTGAAACCGGTACGGGCTACTTGCGCGCAAAAGAGAATCGGCTGACTGCCAATCAATAAACTACTGACAATCAACCGATTTAAAAATATGCGAAGAAAAACGCGCTACCCTGTTTTTACCACAGACAGTGCCGATTTTGTTTTAGGTAATACTTCTATTTGTACCGAGTCGCCCTTTTCAATCGAATAATACATCGCGGGGGTCAAGTATACGACTCCGATCTCTTTCCCGAAATGCCAATCCAACTCCGTCCAATAACTGTTTTTGAAGCAACGTTTCCTCACAACCTTCGCTTTACCGGTATATTTTACCCCTGCATTGATATTATCTCTGATTCCGCCTGCCATTAAAAAATAGCCCAAGGCCAATCCGCTCCAACAAGCGGCAAGCATGATGAGCAGAGTGAAAACACCGGCATCTTCCACTGCAAATTCGTAACAAAAATAAACACCGAAGAGGGCGATTATCAGGGCAACGACATGATTGAGCTGTTTTTTCTGCTTTTCGAGTTTGTCTAAATCCAAAGCAGAAAGCGGTAAGATTTGAGCGGCAGTTTCAGAAGTCATGTCAAAAGAGGCGAATCGTGTTTCCATTGTGATTGTGTTTTGAGGCTATTGAATGATACAAAGGTCCTTCAAAACACCACAACTGTAAATCCGGGAACACCCCTATTTTCGGTTAGGAAAACCTATATTTTACTTCTCCGGGTTTCTATATAAAAGTCATAAATCCTTCTAAATCAGACCCCACCAACCCAATCCAAAACTCAGCGCATTGCTGAGAAAGCTGACGGATAAGCTGCGCAGCCAGGAGGTTTGCCAAAGATTCCTGATCCAAACTCCTTCGGCCAGAGCTACGAGTACTTCAAGCAGATAGACATTACCGCCGTACTGATAATAATAATAGGTTAGGAATGTCCAAGTGGAGGCATTGATCAACATTCCCAACCCGATGATATTTTCGGTGCGGTCAAAGCGATGCAAAAACAGCCACAGGATGGGTATTTCTACCATCCAAGTTTTGATCAGATTTATCCACATCTTAATGGCGGTTACGCGAACGACGATAACGGACAAACAACAGCGCAGCTATCGCCAATACCCCCGCCAATAACAAAACGTCAGACACGGGTGAACCCGTTGGAGTATTTACCAAATCGGCAAAGGCGCGTTCGGAACTACTTGCCAACAAAAAAATCAAAAGAAATTTCTTCATAGGGTTGAACACAAGTTAAGGAAAGAAGGTCAAGATCTTTTTCGGGCTCGTTGATAACGTACATAAAACAAACCTCCTAATGCCAATACCCCCAACACTAATAATAATTGAAATCCCGGTTGCGATAGTAAGTCAGGCTCTTGTTTGGGCGGATCTACGATCACGTCTGCCAAAGCCAAAGCAGGGCTTAATACCGCTGCCAACGAAAAGGTACGTTTTTTCATACAGTTAAAGGTTTATAGTGGAAAATCAACTCATGTAAAACACTTTAGGAACGCGAGGATCTATTGCGTGCCCGACGATAACGAATATAAAACAGTAATCCTAAGGCAACGATTCCGACGGTCAACAGCCACTTAGTGACGGGCTGGCCGGGTACAACCGCCACATCTACTTCGTCGGCCCGCACCCCGGAGGAAGTTACCCATAAGAGAAAAAAGAAGCCTATCTTTTTCATGTGTTGTAAAGGGTTTTATGAACTTTGAATGCATAGAAGTACAATCCCCAAGCCAATAGGCCCAAAACTGAAATATGGGGGATAAAATAGAGGTCACTTCGAAGCGGGAAAAACTGAATAATCCCTCCTGCGGCAATGGCCAAGCCAAAAGCCGCCCCGCTGACGGTAGCCGGGAACGTTGGAAAAATTCGTTGCAAAGCCACCACACTGACCGGCGTAACCGACTGCAAAAGACCGGTGCCGAGCATCAGCCAAAACAATTTGCGGTAGCCCCACGTCAGGGCAGGTACTGAAATCATCAAAGCCGTAAGCGAATAGAGTCGCCACCCAAGTCGATCGGTAAGCCAACCGCCGACAAGCTTACCTGCCATAGCAGCCAATGCCGTATAAAGCAGCCACTCGTACTGATGGGCGTACAATAATTGGATGCAGTTCCAAACGGCCGACCGCATCGCAATGGCGGCCAATAATAAAATCATCAGATAATCGTGGCTGTCCAACAAAGGTTGTTCCTTCATTTTAGTTTTATACTCCTGAAAAGGCGGGTATTGGGCCCGAAGCAAAAAAAAGGCGATTATTCCTAAACCCATCATCAATACCCATGGCACCCATACCCAATGCATGGCTGCCGCCCAACCGCCTAAAGCCAATCCCAAGACCCCAAAAGCCGAAAATATCCCTACAAACCCGGCTCGCTGCGGAAAACTTACCAAGGTGATTCCTCCGCCCGCAACGTGAAAAAACGCAGAACTGATTCCGGCGAAAGCCGCTAACAACCACCCATTGGCCGTTGACCCACCCAAAGCTAACAGCATCAATACCAAAGAAATAACCGCAACCTCTCGGTAACGACCTAATCGATCTAACGCGATTCCGGCGGGGAGTTGTCCGCCGAAGGCCAACCCATTATAAAGCATTAAGAGAAAACCGATTTGGGTCAAATCAGCCGAATGGGCCAAACGTCCCATTAAATACCCGGCAGCAGCATCTGAAAATCCATGACCGATTCCCAACGCCACCACCGTGGTAAAGTAAGGTGAGCGGTCGAGGTTTGTTTGTTTTGCAAAGGAAAGCATACACCTGCGTTCTTTTTTCTTTGAAAATCAAGCCGTTAGTAAATATCTTACAAAAAACGGATTCTTACAAATTTATCCTTGGGGTGTATTTAAAAACCCTTGGCAGCAACGCCATTCCCACTTTTTAAAACGCCTAATTCGGCAGACAAAAATCTTCACAATCGCCGGGCAGACAAATCCGGGAACACCTACATTTTGGGTATAGGAAAACCTATATATTTGGCTTACACACTTGGAACGGATTCGATTTTATGCTTAATTTTCATCCGGTTATACAACAGCCCCGTACCATGAAAAAGTATTTTTTTTGTTTTTGGTGGTTTTCTTTGTCCGTTTGTGCGCAAAAAACGGATTCGTTGTTGGGGGTTTTGAAGAAAGCATCTGTCGATACCAACAAAGTCAATGTCCTCTATGAGCTGGGTCGTACCTTTTGGCTCAGCGGCAACGATTCCTTAGCTCGTCTTTATTGCAATCAGGCCGTTTCTTTGGCGCAAAACCTACACTATTTGCGCGGCGAAGCCAAAGCTCGTTTGCAACTGGTCCGAATTGAGGGAGAATACCTTACGGATTTAAGTACCGCCTACAAACATCTGGATGCAACCTTAAAAATTGCCAAATCCATTCCCGACAAATCGTTGGAAGGGCAAGTATATTTTCGTCGGGGTCAGTTGTATGAAAATTTTTTCGAAAAGCAAGGGGAGGTTAAGGCTCTTTTTGAGAAAGCGTTGAAGCTGTTTGTTGAAGCCAAAGACGAAGTATGGCAGGGGTCAGTATATGCCGAAATGGCGGTTTTGTTGGCGAGCAGCGGTAAATTTGCTGAAGCTATTGATCTGATGCTCAAAGCCCGACGGCTTCAGGAAGCAACCAACGATCTGATGGCCCTGCGCTCGACCGTTCCGAATTTAGGCAGTTTTTATAATGAATTAGGTCGCTATGAAAACGCCTTGGCTTGTTTTAAAGAAGCCGAAAAAATTGCCCAAAAGCTGCATGATGAACGTTTGCGTGCTTATGTTCTCAGTCAAAGGGCCGACATTTTTGAAAAACAAGGAAAGTACAAAGAAGCGCTTGCCTCTTACGAGCAAGCCGCCCAAATTCACCAAATTTCGGGAGCAACACAGTGGTTGCCCCGAGCTTACGGACGTATCGGGGGGGTATATTTACAGTTAAAAGACTATGCGAAAGCGCTTCGTTATACACGTCTTGCCGATAGTCTGTATAAAAGTCAGATAGACTCCAAGGAGGCCTTGGATCACTTAGCCCAAATTAATTTCGGGAAAATTTATTTGGCCAACAAACAATACAAAAAAGTGATCGACTACGCTCAAAAAGGAATGGAATGGGCTACCGGTTCGGAGCCGCCCTTACGAAAAGAAATGGGCGAATACCACCGCCAATTGGCGGAAGCTTATGAAGGTTTGGGTCAATCCCAAAAAGCATTGTATCATTTTCGACAATACAAAGCCGAGTCCGACAGTATTTTGAACAACGAAGCTCTCCAAAAGATCACGGTTTCTTCGATGACCTATGCGTTTGAAAAGAAACAACAGGCTGACAAATTGCGCATTCAAACGTTAGAAAATGAACAATTGATTCAAACCCGAAATATCTTAATCGGGCTTTCCATTTTGGGTGTGTTGGGTTTGGGGTTTGTTTTGTGGTCCAACCGTCGATTAAAAAAGAAAAATGAGGAGTTAAAAACAAAGAACCGAGAAATAGAAGAAGCCCTTTTCAAAGGCCAAAAAATAGAACGCAAACGCGTAGCTTCCGAACTTCACGACAACCTCAATACCAAACTTGCGGCAGTGCGGTGGCATTTGGAGGCGATGCAAGCCGAAGACTTCACCCCTTTTAACCAAAAAATACACCATCGCCTTTTGGAAATGGCTAACGACGTTTATGCGGACGTTCGGCTCATTTCGCACAACATGCTTCCGGCCGAATTGGAAACGCAGGGGTTGGCTTCCGCTTTGCAGAAATTGGTTGAAAAACTGAACATCAATACCAAGACCAAGTTTCATTTGATTGCCGACGGTGAACACGCCCGTCCTTCCTCCCAAGTAGAGCATCAATTGTATAATATTGCCCTTGAACTGGTCAATAATGTACTCAAACACGCCCAAGCCTCCGACGTATGGATCAGTTTGAGTCAAACCGCTACGCAACTGACGCTGACGGTCAGCGACAACGGCGTAGGGATGCCTCCCGAAATGCAAAGCGAGGGAATGGGAATGAGAAATTTGAAAAGCCGGGTTGAAACGCTGCAAGGCGAATTGAACATTGAAAGTGAGGTGGATAAAGGTACCAAAGTTTCTGTCGAGATAATTTTATAAGCTATTACCTGAAAAATGAAGCTGAGACTTATTTTTTTGCTGTTTTTAACGCTCCGACTCAGTGCGCAAAACACAGATTCTTTGCTTCGTATCTTACCCAAAACTCCCGCCGATACCCTTCGGATTCACGTATTGATTGACTTAGGGAAAAATTTATGGATTGAAGGAAAAGACTCTTTAGCTCGCGGATATCTTAATCAGGCTATTGGGTTAGCTAAAAAAATAAACTTCGTTAGGGGCGAAGCCGAGGCAAGATTGCAATGGGTACGCATCGAAAGAGATAACATGACCAACCTGTCAACGGCCTATGCACATTTAGATACCGTAGATCGATTGGCTAAAATACGGAATGACAAATACATTGAAGCTTTTTCTTACATTCGTCGGGCACACTTATACGAGCCCACTTTCCAAAAACAAAAAGACATTCCTACCTTACTTGCCAAAGCGCAACGACTTGTTTCTGAAATACATAACGACGAATTGCAAAGTTACATCTACGAGCGGGAAGCCCTGCAACTCATGAATCAGGGTAAAAATGCCGAAGCCGTTGATCGTATGTTGCAGGCTAAACGATTACAGGAAAAATACCGCGATTTGCGCATACGTCGCTCATCCGTCGGCAATTTGGGGGTCTTTTTTCTTTCGGTCAATAAATACGACGAAGCCCTGCGCGCTTTTGACGAGGCCTCCGAAATTGCCCAAAAGCTGCACGACCCGCGAGCTGAGGCGCATATTGCCGGCTATCAGGGTGAAATTTTAGAACAAAAACATCGGTACGCAGATGCCTTAGCTGCCAACAAAAAAGCCGTCGAAATACTGGAACGAATCAACGGTTACGGCAAATTGCCTCGGGCGTATGCTCGTTTGGGCAGCGTTTATATTGCGCTGAAAGACAATGCCCAAGCACTGAAATACAGCCAAATGGCTGCTGACCTATACAACAAGATCATGGGGGGAGAAACCATGCAGCATCTCTCGCAGATCAATTTCGGCAAGATTTATCTAACTCAGAAAAAATACGCTCAGGTGGTCGAAAAAGCAACATTGGGACTGAGTTGGGCTCTTCAAAATGACCCGCCTTTGCTGGAAGAAGCCGCCGAATACAATCGCCAACTGTCTGTTGCTTATGAACAGTTAGGGCAACCTCAAAAAGCTGTTCTGCATTTTAAAGCGTACAAAGCCGAGTCAGACAGCATTCTTAATAATGAAGCCTTGCAAAAAATTACGGCTTCTTCAATGACGTACGAGTTTGAGAAAAAACAGCAAACGGATAAACTTAGAATCCAAACCCTGGAAAATGAACAATTGGCCCAAACGCGCAATATCTTGATCGGACTTTCGGTATTGGGCGTGTTAGGAGTAGTCATTGTTTTATGGTCTAACCGAAGACTCAATCAAAAAAATCAACAATTACTTCGTAAGAATCGAGAGATTGAAGAGGCGCTTTTCAAAGGGCAAACCATGGAACGCAAACGGGTAGCTTCCGAACTTCACGACAATCTGAATACCAAACTTGCGGCAGTTCGCTGGCATTTGGAAGCGATGCAAGCCGAGGATTTCAACCCATTTAATCAAAAGATTCACAGTAGGTTGGTTGACATGGCCAATGATGTTTACGCTGATGTACGACTGATTTCCCACAACATGCTCCCTGCCGAACTCGAAACGCAGGGGCTGGCATCAGCTTTGCAAAAATTGATCGAAAAACTCAACGTGAATACCAAAACGAAATTCCGATTGATCGCTGACGAAAATCAAACAAGACCTCCGTCGCAAGTAGAACATCAATTATATAACATTGCCCTCGAACTGGTCAATAACGTGCTCAAACACGCCCAAGCTACAGACGTTTGGATCAGTTTGAGCCAAACCGAACACCAAATCACCCTCACCGTAAGCGACGACGGGGTGGGTATGCCCCAAGAAATCCAATCGGACGGCATCGGTATGCGAAATTTACAGAGTCGGGTAGAAGTATTGGCAGGTAAATTGCATTTGGAAAGTACACCCGAGACCGGCACAAAAATCAGTGTAGAGGTACCGGTTTAGTTTTATATCGTATGAAGAAGTTACTGTGGGTTTTTGTTTTGCCTTTTTTTGCAACCATTGTTGCAAAAGCTCAAAACCCTCTGTTAGACAGTCTGATCCGTGAAATCGGACAGTTAAGTACGCAACCTCCTTCGCTATCACGCGACACTTCTGTGATCCTGAGTTTGAGTTTGCTTACCGAAAGATCCATCAATTCAGGTGATGATCGCCAAGCGTTTTTTTTGGATTCTTTGCAGCGCTTTGTTCAAAAAACCGGTTGGCTGAAAGGCAAGGGCTTGTATGAACGGGCATTAGGCAAAAAAAACGATATAAAAGGAAACTACACGCAAGCCTTCAGCCATTACAATACTGCCATTCAATTGCTCAAAAAAGCCGGCGGAGATCCTTATGAACTGAGTTATGCCTATGTATTGGCCGCTTTTGTACTCAATAACAACGGACTGACAACCAAGTGCTTATCCTATCTCAAGGAAGCCTTACCTTATGCCAAAGCTACAAAAAACAAAAATAACCTTTGCTGGATTTACGATTTCCTCGGCGACTATCATTATTACGATTCCTTCGGCATCAAAAACTATAAAAAAGCGCTTTACTATTATCGGGAAGTAGAAAAAAACCTGCCTTATACCACAAGTCCTACGCTCAAGTGCGACAATCCGCACGGTTTGGCAAATGCTTACATGAAACTCGGCGACGAAAAACGTGCGAATGAATACCGCGACAAAGCGTTGAAAATAGCCAAATACTACAATAATCGTGTCGTCATTTTTGCCACTTATACCGACTTGGCCGACATTTATCAACAACGGAAACAATACGACAAAGCCATCGAATACCGAAAAGCCGGTTTGGAGTATGCCAAGCAATCCGGATGGAAAGAAATGGAGTCGCGTGCCGAAAGCTATTTGTATACTACCTACAAACTCACCGGTGATTACCAAAATGCGTTGCGCTATTTGGAAGCTCATAAAATGCACGAAGACAGTTTAGGGCGATTTTCGGTGCAAAAAGCCTACGCCGAATTGCAAACCAAATACGAAGCCGAAAAACAGCAATTACGGATTACTGAACTGGAGACGGAAAAACTACGACAAACCCGCAACTTTTTATTGGGACTTTCGCTCTTAGGTCTCCTGCTGACGGCTTCTATATTGTGGTACAACAGGCGTTTAAAAGCAGGTAATGAACAATTAAAGGCTAAAAATCGAGAAATTGAAAGCGCTTTGCTCAAAGGACAAACCATGGAACGCAAGCGGGTAGCCTCTGAACTTCACGATAACCTGAATACTAAAATTGCCGCTTTGCGTTGGCGTTTGGAAGCGCTTGATACTTCTAAATACCCACAACCGGACCAAAAAATCCTTGCCGGTTTGGTACAGATGCTCGATGACGTCTATGCCGATATTCGCCTGATTTCGCACAATTTACTCCCACCCGAACTCGAAACGCACGGAATCGCCATCGCTTTACAAAAACTGACCGAAAAACTGAATTTCAACTCCAAAACCAAGTTTTATTTGGTCACCAAAGAGTTGACGGAACGGTTAAATCCTAAAACGGAATACCAATTATACAGCATTGCCCTTGAATTGGTCAACAATGTACTAAAACACGCACAAGCTCACCAAGTATGGATGAGCCTTTCTAAAAATGAAGAAACGGTAATATTGACGGTAAGCGACGACGGCATTGGTTTTCAAGAAAAACAAAGCCCGGAAGGGGTAGGGCTGCGCAATATCAGTTCGCGCGTGGAAGCGCTTCAGGGAACTTGGAAAGTGGAAAGCAAACCCAATAACGGCTCCAAAGTAACGGTGGAAGTACCTGTAAGTTAGCTTTCTCAAAGTTTTGAACTTTGAGAAAGCTTAATCGTCTTACACCAGTTTATGTTTCACAGCATACTTGATAATTCCGATGGAGTTTTTGACGCCCAATTTGCGCAGAATATTATGGCGGTGGGTTTCGACGGTGCCAATACTGATAAAAAGTCGTTCGGCTATTTCGGAGGTAGAAAGTTCTTGAGCAATAAGTCGAATGATCTCCAACTCGCGAGAAGTAACGGCAACGGGTTCACCGGGAAGTTCGTCAGCCGGAGCGGCGGCCATGGCCGCGGGGCTAAGCAACTCTTTCATTACGGCTTCACTGAAATATTTTTCTCCGTTGGCCACTGTTTTTAAGGCTCGTTCCAATTCAGCTCGATTGGCCTTTTTCATCACATACCCCGAAATACCCGCCTGAAATGCCTTTCGGATGGTCTCGGCATCTTCCGAAACAGTCAACATCAGGATTTTCATCGTCGGATATTGACTGCGTACCTGTAAAGTCAGGTCAACCCCTGTCAGATACGGCATACTTAAGTCCGTCACCAATATATCTACTTCGTGCGTATCCAAATACGCCATTACTTTGCGGCTGTCGTTGAGCGTACCTACAACTTCCATGTCAGGAATCGTAGAAATCAATAGCGAAAGGCTGTCCAGTACTATTTGATGATCGTCAGTGATTAATACGCGGATAGGCATTTTTCATAAAGCGTTAGGGTTATTCAAAAGTAAAAGAAGATTTCGGAAAACCCAAAACCCTGATTTCAAAACCATTCTCTCTTGGCCGAACCGGTTTAAAAACCTAATTTTGCAGCCCGTTAGCTGAATTGGTTTGTTAGGTTATACACAACCCCACCCTAAATCCCTCCCCTTTCAGTGGAGGGACTTCTTGCAGCTCCCTTTCTTCTGAAAGGGGCCGCGGCGGCGGACCGCAAAGGCCGGGGATAGGGGTTAAAACGATAGGTACAACTTTGTAAACCAATTCAGTTAGCCGTTAGCCGTTAAGTAGGGGGTAGGGTTGTCCTTTATTGTTTTAGTTTATAATTCACTCAATCACAAATTCACAATTCACTAATTCATAAACTGTGGGTCCGATACAAATAAAACAGATTCTTTCCGAAGCCAAAGTAGGCAGCGAAGTTACTGTCAAAGGCTGGGTGCGCACGAAGCGCGAGAGCAAAAATGCCATTTTCATTGCCCTTAACGATGGTTCTACCATTCATAATATACAGGCAGTGGCCGAACCCGGCCAAATCAACGAAGAAACACTCAAATTGATTACGACCGGTTCTTGCTTAAAAGTTATCGGAAATTTAGTGGAATCGGTAGGTTCCGGACAGTCGGTAGAGGTAAAAATTACCGATGTTTTTGTCTACGGAACTGCTGACCCCGAAGTATATCCCTTGCAGCCCAAAAAACACTCATTAGAGTTTTTGCGGGAGATCGCTCACCTGCGTCCGCGTACCAATACATTCAGTGCCATTTTGCGCATCCGCCACGCCTTGGCCTTTGCGGTGCATAAATACTACAACGACAACGGTTTTTATTACCTGCATACTCCTATCATTACGGCATCGGATGCTGAAGGAGCCGGGGAGATGTTCAGAGTTACCACTTTGGATCTCAACAAATTGCCCCGTACGGACGAAGGAGCTATTGATTTTAAAGAAGATTTCTTCGGCCGGGAAACCAACCTGACCGTTTCGGGACAGTTGGAAGGAGAATTGGGGGCTATGGCACTGTCTAAAATCTACACCTTCGGACCTACCTTCCGTGCCGAAAACTCCAACACTACCCGTCACTTGGCTGAGTTTTGGATGATTGAGCCCGAAATGGCCTTTTTTGAGTTGGAAGACAACATGAATTTGGCCGAAGATTTTGTCAAGTCTGTCATTACCTACGCCCTCGAAAACTGTGCGGATGATTTGGCTTTTCTCCAAAAACGCTTGGAAGAAGAAGAAAAATCAAAACCTCAAAACGAGCGTTCGATGCCTTTATTGGAAAAACTTCGGTTTGTGGTTGAGAACCCTTTCGAACGGGTCACTTATACCGAAGCCATTGATATATTGCTGAAGTCCAAGCCGCACAAGGAAAAGAAATTCCAATATGAAGTGGCTTGGGGTGTCGATCTACAGTCGGAACACGAACGTTTTTTGGTTGAAAAACACTTCAAAAAACCGGTGATTCTGACCAATTATCCGCGGGCTATCAAATCATTTTATATGAAACAAAACGAGCCGAATCCTAATGAGCCCGGACCGACGGTTCGTGCCATGGACGTATTGTTTCCGGGGATTGGTGAAATTATCGGCGGTTCGCAACGAGAAGAAAATTACGACAAATTGGTAACCCGAATGCACGAAGTAGGCATCGAACCCGAATCTATGTGGTGGTTTTTGGAAACCCGTAAATTCGGCACGGCTCCTCACTCCGGATTTGGGCTTGGCTTCGAGCGCTTGATCTTGTTTGTGACAGGTATGACCAATATTCGGGACGTTATTCCTTTTCCGCGGACACCAAAATCAGCCGAGTTTTAAGCCGATTTTGTCATTCCGGTCAGAACCGACCTCAAGACACACATAAACCCAAAGCACTTTCGTTGAGAGGGTGCTTTTTTCATTATTTTTGCCGAAAAGACCAAAATCATGCAAAACAATAAAAACGAAGTCGAACAACAGATAAACGTTGAAATTTCGGAAGATATGGCCGAAGGAGTGTATTCAAACTTGGCTATGATTGCACACTCTAACAGCGAATTTATTTTGGATTTTATTCGTCTCATGCCCGGCGTTCCTAAAGCGAAGGTAAAAGCAAGGGTCATCTTAACTCCCGAACATGCCAAACGTCTCTTAACCGCGCTGAAAGACAATATTCGGAAATATGAAGAAAACTACGGTGATATTCGCAACTCCGATGAGCCCGAATTTCCGTTTATGAACTTTGGCGGCCCGATAGGGGAGGCCTGACCCATATTATATAAAAATGTCAAATTCAAAATGCAGAATGTCAAATAGCCTGTTACTTACTTCGTCATTCTGCACTCTGAACTCGACAATTTATCCGACACTTCAAGATGGCTTCTCGTAAACCCGATACCGGTCCGTTGCAGGGAATCCGAATTTTGGATTTGACACGGCTGCTGCCGGGGCCGTTAGGCACTATGCTCATGGCCGATATGGGCGCAGAAGTCATCAAAATCGAAGACCCTAATCATCCGGACTACGTCCGTGTTTTTCCGCCATATCTTCATGGAGAGTCGGTCAATTATTTGTCTTTCAACCGGTCTAAATTGAGTGTGGCCCTTGATTATCAATCAAAAGCAGGAAAAACGGTTTTTCTCGAACTGATAAAAACGGCGGATGTAGTAATCGAACAATTCCGTCCCGGTTTTTTGGATAAGTTGGGAATCGGATATGCAACAGCGAAAACGATCAATCCGCGAATCATTTACGTTTCTGTAACGGGCTATGGTCAAACCGGCCCTTACGCTCACTTGGCCGGCCACGATTTGAATTACATGGCTTATTCCGGCATCTTGGGATTGACCGGTGAGCCTGAGAAGGCTCCCGTCGTACCGGGGGTACAATTGGCCGATATTGCGGGCGGTTCTTACATGACGGTCATCGCTGCGCTGTCTGCTTTACATGCACGTATCCGAACGGGGGAGGGCCAACACGTCGATGTCTCCATGACCGACGCAGTGATGCCCTTACTTTCAGCCGCATATGCCTTGGAAGCGGGAGGTTCGACTCCCGCAGAACGCGGAAAAATGCCCCTTTCCGGAGGCTTACCCAATTACGGAGTGTATGGCTGTCAGGATGGAAAATACATTGCTTTGGGCACCTTAGAGCCTAAATTTTGGGGTAAATTCTGTCTTTTGGTCAACCGACCGGACTGGATTACTTGGATACTTCCCGAAAATGAAGATGCCTTGGCTGAGTTCAAAGCAAACATTGGCCATCTTTTCAACAGTCAACCTCAATGCTATTGGGTAAAGTTAGGACAACAGCATGACCTGCTGCTGTCTCCCGTTTATGATTTAAAAGAGTTAGAAAATGATCCGCACCTGCAAGCTCGCCAAATGATCCTCCATCAGCAACACCCACGTGCCGGTATGTTTAAAAGTATCGGTGTACCCCTTAAGTTTTCGGCCACTCCCGCCCGGCCCGCTTGGGCAGCCCCGCTCATGGGAGAAGACACGAAAGCGATTTTAGAGGCTTTACATAAATCTGACGTCACTCATTAAATCGCTATGCTCAACAATCTTTTTTTGGTGGGAATCGGCGGAGCATTTGGCAGCATTGCCCGCTTTTTGACCGGCTATTATCTAACCAAACTAATCGCTTCTCCGTTTCCTTACGGTACATTTACCGCCAATATTTTAGGCTGTTTTATTATTGGAGCGGTAGTTGGCATGGCGCAACGGTTTCATTGGTTTACCCCCGAGCTGCGGTTATTGTTGGCTACCGGCTTTTGCGGGGGTTATACCACCTTTTCTACGTTTGCTTACGAAAATTTACACCTGCTTCAAACCCGACAATACAGTACCTTTGCCATTTATACCTCCGTTAGTCTTTGTACCGGAGTAGGAGCGGCCTTAGCGGGATTGCTCTTAGTAAACAAATTTTAAAACCACACTATGATAAGCTACAACCCCAAAGATTGGTGGAAATTGATTTTTGCCTTTCATCGCAGTGATACGTTTCGCTTCCTATTACCGGGTATTGTCGGTGTGGCTGTTTACACGACACTCGTTGCCTATATCGAAAACGATGTTTTACACGCTTCGTTCAAAAACACAACGGCCATTCACTCATTAGTGGGATTTGTCTTATCCATGTTATTGGTTTTTCGTACCAACACCGCCTACGAACGATGGTGGGAGGGGCGTCGGTTATGGGGAAGTTTTGTCAACAATTCCCGCAATTTAGCCTTAAAGCTTCAGGCGTTTCTTCCGGCAGAAGATACAGAACTGAAAACAACGCTGAAAATACTGATTATCAACTACATTTATGCAACCAAAGAACATCTTCGCACAGGGGTTCATGTCAAAAAGCTGGAAGCATACGAGAAATATGACGCCGACTATTACGGACAAAAAAAACACGTTCCCAATCACATAATGAATACTATTTACCAAGAAATCAATCAATTATACCTTTTGAAAAAAATATCAGGCGACCAACTCATTGTACTTAATGAAGAACTGCGGTCGTTCAGTGACAATCTCGGCGGTTGTGAGCGCATCAAACGAACTCCCATACCTTATGCGTACAGCTTGTTTCTGAAAAAAGTGATTTTTCTCTATGTATTTACGATGCCTATTGGGTTTGTGATGGAGTTTAAGTATTGGGCAGCTCCCATTGTGGCGATTATTTTTTACGTATTTGCGAGCATTGAAGTCATTGCCGAAGAAATAGAAGACCCCTTCGGAACCGATGCCAATGATTTGCCGACCGATGTAATTTACGAAACCATCAAAGACAATCTCAACGAGATTTTAAACTGATCGGCAGAGGTTTTTACCGAGTGATATTTCACAAACTTGCGGGGTTTTGTACCTTTGCCAAACTTTCCTTGGGCTTCTGATTATGTCACAACTTTCTGTACGGCACCTTTTGGGCATCAAAAACCTCACCGAATCAGATATTTACAGTATTTTAGACACCGCCACTCAGTTTAAAGATGTTATCAATCGCCCCATTAAAAAAGTACCCTCTTTGCGGGATGTGACGATTGCCAACGTTTTTTTTGAAAATTCTACCCGTACTCGGTTGTCGTTTGAATTAGCCGAAAAAAGATTGTCTGCCGATGTAGTCAATTTTTCAGCCTCGGGAAGTTCGGTCAAAAAAGGAGAGACGTTGTTGGATACCGTCAACAATATTCTGGCCATGAAAGTGGACATGATCGTGATGCGTCACAGCAGTCCGGGGGCTCCGCATTATTTATCAGAACGCATTCCTGCCAATGTTGTTAATGCCGGCGACGGGACTCATGAACACCCTACCCAAGCCCTTTTGGATGCCTTTTCCATTCGCGAACAAATAGGCGATTTGGCAGGAAAAAAAATAGCCATCATCGGCGATATTCTTCATTCCAGAGTGGCCCTTTCCAATATTTTCTGTTTAAAAAAACTCGGAGCAGAGGTGCGCGTTTGCGGTCCTACTACACTCATTCCCAAATACATTACTTCTTTAGGGGTACAGGTCAGCCACGACGTCAAAGAAACGTTGCACTGGTGTGATGTTGCCAATGTGTTGCGTATTCAATTGGAACGATTACAGGTAAAATATTTTCCAAGCCTACGCGAATATTCGCTGTATTTCGGCATTAACAAAAAAATGCTGGATGAACTCGATCACAATATTGTTTTGATGCACCCGGGGCCTATCAACCGCGGGGTGGAATTAACATCCGATGCTGCCGATTCGAAACAAAGCATTATTCTGAATCAGGTTGAGAACGGAGTAGCTGTAAGAATGGCTGTGCTTTATCTACTGGCTCAGCAATAATCCATCGCTGCATCGCTTATTAAAACCTATGTACATGAAAAAGTTTTTTTTTATGGCTTGTTTGCGTTGTAAATGCAAACCTAAGAGCAGCGCGTATCAATTACTTCTACCATTGCTTTTTGCTTTTTGCCTTCTACCTTTTTTGTCGCTCGGACAAGCTTCTGAACCCTTGCGCACCTACTGCAACCCCATCAATTTGGATTATGGATTTACGCCGATTCCCAACTTTTCGGAAGCGGGTCGTCACCGAGCCACGGCCGATCCGCTGATTGTTAATTTCAAGGGGAAATACTTCTTATTTTCCACCAATCAGTGGGGATATTGGTGGAGCGACGATCTGTCGAAATGGAATTTTGTAAGCCGCAAATTTTTATTGCCGCATAATAAAGTATACGATGAACTCTGCGCCCCGGCTGCTTGGGTAATGGGAGATACCCTCTACGTGATCGGCTCTACCCATACGAAGGAATTTGCCATTTGGAAAAGCACAAATCCTACGGTGGACGACTGGAAAATAGCCGTTCCTGCGTTTGAAGGCGCCGCTTGGGATCCCGGATTTTTGTATGACGACGATAAACGTCTTTACCTGTATTACGGGTCAAGCAATACCTATCCTTTGTACGGTTGGGAAATCAACCCTAAAACTCTCCAACCGGTCGGTGAACGAAAAGAACTGATTCGCCTGCACGACGACCAACACGGTTGGGAACGTTTCGGCGATTACAACGATAATATCTTTCTAAAACCGTTTATCGAAGGCGCTTGGGTAGATAAATACGAAGGTAAGTACTACTTTCAATACGGTGCACCGGGTACTGAGTTCAACGGGTACGCCGACGGTGTGTATGTTTCCGACAAACCACTCGGGCCTTTTACCTACCAAAAACACAACCCTTTTTGCTACAAACCGGGCGGTTTTGTGCGCGGAGCCGGGCATGGCGGAAGCTTTAAAGATAATTTCGGCAATTGGTGGCACATTACCACCGGCGTTGTAGCGGTCAAAAATAACTTCGAACGTCGTTTGGTGCTCTTTCCCACGGGTTTTGATAAAGAAGGTATTATGTATTCCAACACTACCTTTGGCGACTACCCTCATACACTACCCACCGGCAAAGCCGACCACCTCAAAAGCCGTTTTACGGGCTGGATGTTGCTCAATTATAATAAACCCGTAGCTGTTTCTTCTTCATTAAGCGGTTTTACCCCTAATTATGCCGTTGACGAAGATATTAAGACCTATTGGAGTGCTGCTTCAGCCAAAGTCGGTGAATGGATTCAGAGCGATTTGGGAGCCGTTTCTACGGTCAATGCCGTTCAGATCAATTATGCCGACCAAGACGTAGATTCTATGTATTTGGGGAAATTCAACAATATCTATCACCAATACCGTCTTTGGCATTCGTTAGACGGCAAAAAATGGCAAATCTTAGTGGATAAAAGCAAAAACAGAACGGACGTCCCGCACGACTATATCGAACTGCCTAAAGCTGTCGAAACTCGTTTTATCAAATTGGAAAATATACACATGGCAACGGGAAAGTTTGCCATCAGCGGATTACGGGTGTTTGGAAAAGGGAAGGGAAAAGTGCCCGATTCGGTAAAAGGTTTTATTGTGTTGCGTCAGGAAGACGACAAACGCAACGCTTGGTTGAAATGGTATCCGGAAAGCGGAGCCCAAGGGTATCATATTCATTTCGGAATAGCCCCGGATAAGTTATACAGCAGTATTATGGTGTATGGCAAAAATGAATATTACCTCAAAGCATTGGATAAAAGTACTGTTTATTATTTCTCCATTGAACCTTTTAATGAAAACGGGATTGGTCAACGAACAACAGTGATAAAGGTAGAGTAAACAAAATGTTGTTGAGATAGATGAAGCCTTGGAAAGTTTTTGAAGCTTTCCAAGGCTTTCTTCTATAATCTACGCCGAGTTTCGGGCGGCATTGATAATACCGAACATAGCTCGCATGATCAATTTACTGTATACTTCAATTTCAGAAGTCGACACGTCCGAAGATTGCAGTTTTTGAAGCGCGTATTGTTGAATGGTCATCAGCGGCAATACGATACGCTCCCGCACAATAATTGACTCTTTGGTCACGGGATTTTGGTTCATAAGCTCTTTTTCGCCCGAAAATTCCAACATCAAATTAATGCTTCGTTCGTATTCTTCAAACATCATGTTCCAAATCGTACTGAATTCGGGGTTATCCTGCAAGTATTTGGTAGCCGGATAATAAGCTTTCATCAGCGATTGCATGGAGTTTTCTACAAGAGTTCGCACAAAAAGCGATCGCTTATACAGTTTTTTCAGTGCTTCCATTTTTCCGTTTTTCTTCAACGTTTCCAAAGCGGTTCCGAATCCGTAAAAGCCCGGTACGTTTTGTTTCATTTGTGCCCACGAGCCCACAAAAGGAATGGCCCGCAGGTCTTCAAATTTGAGTCCGCCACCGCTGCCGCGCTTATCCGGGCGGCTACCGATCTTGGTCTGCCCGTAAAAACGTAAAGGAGTAATTTTTTCCAAATAAGGCACAAAAGTCGGATGATTCTTCAATCCCAGATACGCATGATACGCTGCTTCCGCTAACTCTTCCATTAAGGCTTTATCCGCATCTGAAAGCTGATCTTTAGCGTTTTTTGTCGTAAAAAGGTGATTTTCAAGCCCTGCGGTAAATAATCGTTCCAGATTGTACATCGCCGTAGGAACCGTACCGTAATTTGAACTGATTGTTTGCCCTTGAACCGTCAATTGAATTTCTTTATCCTCAATGTCTTTCCCCAATGAAGCATAGAACGCATGGTTGTTACCGCCGCCGCGACCCGGAGGGCCGCCGCGACCATCGAAGAAGGTAACTTTGATACCGTATTCGCGGGAAATTTTGGTCAATTGCTCTTTTGCCGTAAAAATAGACCAGTTTGCTCGTAAATACCCCCCGTCTTTGGTTCCGTCTGAGAAACCTACCATGATGGTTTGTTGGTTGCCTCGTCTTAGTAAATGCGCCCGATAATGGGTGTTTTCGTACAATTGTTTCATCACTTCAGCGGCCCCTGCCAAATCGTCCACCGTTTCAAACAAAGGAACAATATCAACCCCTATTTCAGTAGTTTTCCACACATTTTTCAACATGGCCAATACTTCTACTACATGCAAGGCACTACCGCAGTTACTGATCACATAACGATGCGCTCCCGCTTCCCCATTTCGCCGTTGAATCTCCCGAATAGCCAACATAGAGCCATAAATATCCTGACTGATTGGGTCTTGGAAATCTGATGAACTTAGTTCTACCTGAAGCGACAGCAAAAAGTCTATTTTACGTTTCTCATCCCAATTTTGATAATCGGCGTAAGTAAAGACGGGTATTTGTTTTTCTATTTTGGTCAATACTTCCTGCCAAGCCAATGTATGTTTGGGGCTTACCTGCCGAACATCCAAACCGGCAAAAAAGAAACCGAAAAGTTTGATTTTCAATATAGTATCATCCAATGAATCCACAAAGAAACTATCGTGGTATTTGACCAATACTTCACGTGCCTGTTGCAAGTCATAGAGCAATTCGGCGGCAGTACCGTAATGTTCTTCATCGGGGTAATAGATTGCATTATTTACCTTACGTTCGGCCGTAGCAATAAAATCTTCTACTCCATCAAATGTCAACCGACGTTTAAGGTATTTGATATCCCGCCAATAACACTTTAAAAGAATTTGGCGCAAACGGTCTGCTACCTGCAGCGTTACGTCCGAAGTAACAAAAGGGTTTCCGTCACGGTCACCGCCCGGCCAAAAACCCAAGCGAAACAATTCTGTATGCGGCCATTCATTGATAGGAATATTAAGACCTTTCAGCAGCTTTTTTAAAATGGCCGGAATAGCTTCGTAGAACACATTTTCCAAAAACCAGCCTAACGTCAATGCTTCATCAAAAGGCGTAGGTTTATTTTTATTGATAAATCCGGTTTTACCCAATTGAAGCAATAAATTATTAACTGTTACAAAGTCATTATCTTTAATAGCTTCTTCCAGATCGGTGATGATCCCAAGCACTTTTCCGGGATAGAATTGGGTAGGGTGAGCGGTCAAAACGATTCTGACGCAAAAATCATCCAGTTTGCGAAGCAATTTTTCACGAAGTTCATCACTGTCGACCCGATTGAGCAATTGTGTAATTGAACCCGTTCCATTTAAATCATGTGTTGTGCTGAAGCCGGCATCTTCTACTGAGTCAAACAACACGACCTGACGTTCAATAAACTTAATAAAATTGAACAGCAGATCACGTTTTTCCTGTTCTGTAGCATGTTCGGTGTACTCTTCGAAAAAAGATTCAATAATTTGCTGAGGGCTTTTTCCTGCCTCAAATCCTTCTTCACTCGCTTGCACCAGCAACGGAAGCAGTGTTCCCGTTCGAAAAATATCATGAAACGGAAGACTTAAGAACAGGCTGTTGAAGATATTGTACTTCGTTACAACAGCGTCTTGATACACATTGGGCATAGTGGGTTATTAAATTAAGGTGGGTAATAAAAAGCGAATAAAGAAATAAAATTGTACATTTTCAAGAAAAATACCCAAAAATCACTAAATTTAATACTGTAAGTAACGATGAAAATAATTTTTCCAATTTATTTTATCAATTTACAGTTCAAAATAGTAATACTATCAAAGTACAATGCTATTTGAATGAATCTGATTCAGTAAATAGCCTACCTAAGCTTTTGAAATCGTTTTCCTTACTCATTTTAAGCTGGTTCGGTTTTTTAACGATGCTGCACGGGCAGGAATTTCGCCGTCGCGAAATAGACCTCAATGCCTTTGTACAAAATTTACTTCCTATTCAAACAGAAGATTTGAACTACAATGAGATATACGAAAATCTCATTCAGTTGTATGCTACTCCGCTTGACCTGAATACCTGTACCCGCGAGGAGCTTGCAGCGACCTACCTGTTAACTGAATGGCAATTAAACAATTTTTTTTCCTATCGTGAAACCTTGGGAAACTTACTGTCAATCTATGAATTGCAAGCGGTTCCCGGTTTTGACTTAGCCGTTATTTACAAAATATTGCCTTTTGTTGCGGTTTTTCCGGCTAATCGAAAATTATGGAACGGTCTTAATAATCCAACGGATAACTATCTGCTGATACGTACTGAACAACTTATGGAGGAAAAGCGCGGCGCTACAGAAAACGCTCCTAAATCACGCGACGGAACCCTCCAGCGTTTTGAGGGGAGTCCGGTGCAGTGGTATGCACGCTACCGATACAGTCGAAGTCGAGATTTCAGTTTTGGCTTTACGATGGAAAAAGATGAAGGAGAAGCTTTTCGTTGGGATCCTCAAAATCATAAATACGGGGCAGACTATGTGTCGATTCATGCGCAGGTTCAAAATCGCGGACGGTTCAAAAATATTTTAATCGGTGATTATCAACTCCAAATAGGGCAGGGGCTGATTTACTCAGCCGGTTTTTCTTTAGGAAAAGGGATGGAAACCGTTTATACGGTGCGGCGGCCTTCTACGGGTATACGGCCCTATACTTCCGTGACCGAATCCGGTTTTTTCAGAGGGCTAACAGCTACGTATACTTTATCTAAAAAACTGGAAATTACCGCCTTATATTCTCGAAACAGACGTAGCGGCACTGTCAGCACAGATTCAGATCCTACAACAGAAGATGTCATCAGTTCTTTGCAAACCGATGGTTTACACCGTATTCCGAATGAATTGCAGTATCGGGCCAACGTAATTGAACAAAATACAGGAGCCCATTTGCTCTATCATTCCAATCGCGGCCAATTTGGCGGTACTTTTTTGTACACTCATTTTGATCAACCGCTGCAAAAAACAGAAGCTCTGCGAAACGATTATGAATTCAGAGGCCGAAAAAACCTAATTACGGGGGTTCACGGAAATTATCTGTGGCGCAACCTTAATGTATTCGGTGAAGCTGCCCGATCACAAAGCGGTGGGGTAGGAGCCATTCTCGGAGTATTGGCCAGTCTTACTAAACGATGGGATGCTACTTTGCTTTTCCGACATTATGATAAAAACTTTCACAGCTTTTACGCCAATGCCTTTGGGGAAAGCAGCCGAAACATTAATGAAACCGGCATATATGCCGGGGCCAAATATACAGTTCATAAAAAAATGAAATTAGCCGCCTATACCGACGTCTATCGGTTTCCGTGGTATCGGTATTTAGTAGATAAGAAGCCTACTGCGGGGTTTGATTTTTTAGTACAGTCTACATGGACTCCTTCTAAAAGATGGGCTTTTTATGCAGTTTATCGTCAAGAAACCAAAGAACACAATATACCATCCGATCTTTCTAAACAAAAGTTTGTGAGTCGTTATACTCGGCGAAATCTGATTTTGAATGCTGAATTTACCCCTAATAAGATATGGTCTTTCCGAAGTCGCCTGCAAGGAAGCATTTTTGGCTATCAGAACTATAAAGCTGATAAAGGATGGTTGCTGTTTCAGGAAATAAACGCAGATTGGGGAAAATTTGCCGTTTCTACCCGTATTTCGGCCTATAACAGCGACAGCTATGACGCTCGCCAATATGCTATTGAGCGGGATGTCTTGTATGCTATATCCATGCCTGCCTACTATGAGCGAGGCTTCCGTAATTTCATTCTTTTTCGTTATACACCTTACAGAACTACTGATATTTGGCTTCGTTTTTCCAGAACCGATATGCCGGATCGAGAGAAACTGAGCTCATATGTTGACGAAATTAACGGCTCACACAAAACTGAAGTAAAGCTACAAATTCGACATAAATTTTAAATTTATCCCCTGACTCCTTACATTTTTTTTTAGTAATCGGTACAATTTTTGCTGTAACGAAGTGAGCTGCTGTTTTACTTTTCTTTTTCCTTCTTCGCATATTTGCCTTTTCAGTTTTACATTTTCACAAAAATAAAAACTTAGAATAATGCTTAATATGTATCATTTATATGGAGCAGGATTTTGTTTACTAATTTTTGGCATAACTTTTGTTAAGAATTCTTTTACACCCAAAAGGTGCTCTAACCCCCTCTATTTCAACATTTTTTCTCTATGAAACACCTTTACCGTTTTGGAATAATAGGATTAATTCTTGCGTTTTTTTTAGGTTGGATGCTCAACTGTACCGGCTTAGAATCAACACCGGCACCGAAAACTTTAATGCTCTTTTCGGAAGCCGATGTTATAGCTTCGGATTGGATTGACGCAAAGCAGTGGGTAAGTACCAGCGTGTTTGGGTTGCCCGCTCGTACCTGTGAACTGAATCACAAAGCCCTTAGTAACGTACTTTTAGAAAACGGTCAGTTATATGTTTATTCAAAAATTGACGACGAGGTTTACCCGATGCCTTTTAATCTCAATGCCGAAAACACAGAATTACGATTTGACTATACAATTCCAAAATCGTCAAACCTGCGCATTGTAATGATCGGTCTGAAAGGGAAATTCAACCCTGTTGGTGATCAAAAATATCGTTATGTACTGATTCCTAACTCCTTGGTTAAAAAATCACCAATTAATATGGGTGATTATGAAACAGTAAAGACCGCTTTTCATTTAGAAGATTAATTTCTTTTTCTGATTTTCTTAAAAATGCCTATACTTGCCACAATCGTGGCCAATGTATAGGCATTTTGGCTTTGCCTAAAAGATCTTAATCATGCTCTACTATCTGTTCTCGTATCTGGATAAACAATTCAATTTCCCCGGAGCCGGCGTTTTTCAGTACATTTCTTTCCGCGCCTTAGGGGCAACAGTTTCTTCGCTTCTTATTGCTGCGGTTTTCGGCAGACGAATTATCGACTATTTACGAAAACAGCAAATAGGCGAAACCATTCGAGACTTAGGCTTGCAAGGTCAAATGGAAAAAAAGGGAACTCCTACCATGGGCGGCTTTATTATTTTGGCATCTCTGCTTATTCCTGTGCTTTTGTTTGCTAAGTTATCTAATGTGTATATCGTTCTGCTTTTGATTACGGCAGCTTGGACGGGAATGATCGGCTTTATTGATGATTATATCAAGAAATTTAAAAATAATAAAGAAGGGTTAGAAGGGAAATTTAAGGTAGTCGGGCAAGTAGGTTTAGGTCTGATTGTAGGGCTTACTCTTTCTTTTAACCAACACGTTAAAATCCGGGTGTATGACAAACCCTTAATCAGTACGGCAATCGGGGAAGTACAACGTTATACTGACGTTATTAATCCTACGATTACAACCGTCCCCTTTATCAAGAATAATGAGTTCGATTATTCCAATCTGTTATTTGGGCTATTTCCCGATAACTATACTTGGATTATTTACACGATTGTTGCCATTTTTATCATTACAGCCGTATCAAACGGTGCTAATATTACAGACGGTATAGACGGGTTAGCTGCAGGAACTTCAGTCATCATTGCCTTGACTCTGGGTGTCTTGGCTTATATTTCCGGGAATGCCAAGTTTTCGCAATACCTCAATGTAATGTACATTCCTAATTCAGGGGAGATAGTTATTTTTGTAGCTGCTTTTGTCGGTGCCTGTGTCGGATTTTTATGGTACAATTCTTATCCTGCGCAGGTATTTATGGGCGATACCGGCAGTTTGATGTTAGGCGGAGTTATCGCCGTTATTTCCTTAGCTATTCGTAAAGAATTGCTTATTCCTGTCATGTGCGGTATATTCTTTGCGGAACTGCTATCCGTCATTATGCAGGTAAGCTATTTCAAGTACACAAAGAAAAAGTTCGGAGAAGGTCGTCGTATCTTTTTAATGTCACCATTGCATCATCATTTCCAAAAGAAAGGGTATCATGAGGCCAAAATTGTAACTCGTTTTTGGATTGTCGGTATCATTTTGGCAATTGCTACTTTAGTAACTCTTAAGCTCAGATAAAGTTCTGAATATCAAACACTTCCATAGAAAAAGGCGGCTCATGAGCCGCCTTTTTCTATGGAAGTGTTTTTTCGCCATACGTGCTTTCTATTAACGTGGTTGATTTACCGAATAATCGTTTTTTCAGCATTATAAAAAACAAATTATCATAATCGGAAGACTCTATTTTCGAAAGTGAGGGTTTTGTACCTAATCCTTGTGCAATTTCAATAATTGTATCGCTGTGCCCAACTACAAGCGCATTTTTTCCTTTCAAACGTTTCAATCTATCGACAATAATACTGTTGGGCTTTGGTTCATAAATCACGGGCGATTTTCCCAAACGATCTGCTAAGGGTTGGGCCGTTTGGCGATTTCGCTGATACTTAGTAACAAATATGGAATCTATTTTTTCATCATTCAGATTATCGGCCAATACCTTTGCCCGTTGCAAACCTGCCTCAGATAAAGGCGTATCTTCTGTTTGATTCAAACGCTCAGCATGACGTACAATATAAATCTTTGATGTATAACAGCTACTTAGACTCAGTGTCAGGCTGCAAGCAATTAATAATCGTTTACTGATTAGGTTCAGCATATAAAAAGTATTAAGCCGTAAATCACAGATTATCTCCGCGTAATTGTCTAAACCGCTTTCGAGCATCTGCTGTGTGAATGCTTGCCGGATACTTTTCCAGCATTTTTTGATAAAGTTCCATGGCTTTGTCTTTATCTTTAAAACGATTCTGATACATTTCAGCCATCATATACAGGGCATCATCCGCTAAAATATCGGTTGAAAACTTATCCACAATTTCCTGTAAGTTATCCACGGCTTTTTGATTTTCTCCCATTTTAGCGTACGTTCTTGCTTTAAGCCAAAGTATCTCATCTGCCAACGGATGGTTCTTATATTTTTTAAACATCTCGTCTAAGCGCCCTAAGGCGACTTCTGTTTGATTTTGATAAAGAAGCAGGTCAATTGATGCATATTCCTTCATCGCGTCTTCTGAGGTATCTAAACCTGTATTATCCTGTATTAACAGACTCAATGCTCCGGCGTCATTCGCAATTTCGCGAGAGGTGGCCATTTTAAGAATATCCAGCAAGGCTTTAGACAGTTCAAAATCGCCGGTGTAGTAGTACTGGCGCGCATTACGCAGTTTAGCTTCATGGCCAAGCGGGGTTTCTCGTTGTGATTTTTCTACTTGAGAATAGAGTAACGTTGATTCCCAGGGCTCATTTTTCAACAGGTAAATATCTCCTAAATCCAGTTTACATTTATCTATAAAATCACTTTCTGCTCTTCCGATTTTGATAGCATCCTGCAAGACAATAGTTGCTGTGTCTTTTTCATTCAGATAAAACGCGTATAAACTGGCCATACTCCGCATTGCTTCCAATGTACGATTGTTTTGGCCTAATTCTTCCAATAATTTTCTGTAATCCTGAATGAGTCGCCGCACAGCGGTTTGTTCAACCGGAAAGGTATTTTTGACTTGTTCTTCACGAGCTACGATCACCATTCTTCTCGAATAAGGATACAACTGACCTTGCGGATAATCTTTTATAATATATTCAAAAGCTTGGATAGCCGCATTGTAATCTTTATTCTGAAGAGCCAAATTACCTAAATCAAATACTTTTGTACCATTGTGTTTAAATCGACGGTCAAGTGCGCGCTCCTGAATAAAGGCTTTACTGAACTGCTTTTTCTGGGTAAGAAACCAAATCAACATTTCAGCATAAAACGCTTCATTAGGCTGCCGCTGAATCTTTTCGTATAATATTTTTTCAAACTTGGCTTGATCTTTTTCTTCCCGTAGAAAATCCTGAAAATAATTTTGAATGACTTCCTTGCTCTGAATAGCCACTCCTAAACTGAGCAACTCTTCAATCATTTGGTCTGTTTTTCCTACCTGAGCATATAACGATGCCAACTCCATTTTAAACAAATTCTCATTTCCGGCTACCGCCCGGGCTTTCAGAAGTGAATTTATAGCCGCGTCTGTATTATCTATTTCTCTGAATTCATCCGAAAGTTCTTTATAGGCATTCAGGTCTTTGGGAGAAACCTGCGCGATACTCTCCTCATATTTTGCCGTGGCAGCCGTTGTCTGTCCGGATTGTTCTAACATGCGTCCCCAATAAAGCGTATACAAATAGCCAAATGATGCATCGGCTTTTTGCTGACGCTTTAGGAATTTTTCAGCGTCCTCAAATTCTTTCAGTTTGATTACACAACTGATATAGCGCCTCAGATAAATCTTGTTAAAATCTTTCCTCAGCACTTTTTGATAAAGCGGTGCCACTTTTTCACATTCTCCTTTTTGAAAGTAGGCATCTGCTAAGTCGGCATCACTTTGAGCATATACTCCGACTCGCGTCAAGAGAATCATAAACCCCACAAAGAGTATCCACCCGTATTTAGGAGTTATACACATTTTTCCTGCACCCATTATTAAAATAAATATTAATTTTTAAAACTATTATAGGTTGTTATCGCCGTGGATATGTGGACAAATAAGTTATCTACGGGTTATCCACTTTTATAGTAAACGTAAATGTGAATAAGTTATAGGGTTATCCACCTATATTTATTTTTATTCACAAATGAAATTACTGTTTTTCAAACATATATGCAATTATTCACAAACTATTGTGGATTGTGGACAAACTTTATGAACGATGTGGAGAAATGTTTGTCCACATTAGGGGATGTTTAAAATACCTTGAAACCGTGTGTAAAACTACCGATCTTACCCACTGTATTGATTTTAATAAATAGTTATACACATTCATAAAAGGTTATCTACAGGTTTTCCTGATAGTTATCCACGTATTTGCGAACATTTTTATAGTTATCCACAAAGTTGTACACAAATTTTCCTCAAAACTTTCTCTTTTGTGAAATAGCCGTTTCACAGACTTAAACTAACCTAAGCCATTTTGAAGTTTTACAAAAAATGCGCCAAACAGCGCATTAGCTTATCCACAATGTGTGTGGATTTTGAATTATTTTGTGGATAAGTCTACATCTATACCACTCATGACAAAATTCTTCTTCACTTTGATGGCATCCGAGTGAAAAATGATAGGTTCTGCAGGGAGCTTCGTCTTAAAATCTCCCGTATCCCAATGCCCGTTGTTGTTGTTATCTACAATAACTCGTATCGAATAAACAGCCGGTTTGAGAAAACTAAATTGATAAGAAGTTTTATTGGCGACGGATTTGACCACCTCAAATTTATCGTCGAGCAATTGTACAATAAAATTACTTTTTGCACCGCGAATTTCCCCTTCCAACATACCATAGTTTTCTTCTTCCATAATGGGCAATTTATAGATGCGTTCCGGAATAGTGTCGTTTTCTACGCTGAAGAAAGTGGATTTTGGCAGCACAATTTTTAATTGTCTTTGGGCTGCAATGGGTCCGGTGAGAGATAATACTGTTCTGTTATTTTCCCAAATGAAGTCTTGAGTTTGTATTTTTTCGGCTTTAGTACTGTCACTGAACAGTTGGATTTGATTAAGTCGGGCCTCGGCTACGGGTTTGGTAAAAGTTAATTTGAGGGTAAAAAGTCGGGGTTCTATTTCTTCATTCGGCTGGAAATTGGGTTTCATTTCAAAGGGATCTCGATTGGAATCTGCATTGCGGCTACCTGATCTGGCCTCTCTGAATTTTATTTTTTGTGTATGTTCGAACCATAACCCTAACGAATCTGTGATCGTAATTTTCGCCGTAAGAGTATCCTTTCTGTTCTTTGTGTTAAAGAATCTCAACTCGTTAGTACCTGCCTGAAAATGGGGAATGGAGTCCTCCGGATTCTCAAATTTGACTTTATAATCCACAAATCCTTTGTCATAATTGACGGAATAATAAAAGGCCCTGGGAGTCGTATTTCGCACTTTTGCAGGTACATTATTGGCCAAAAACAGCTTTAATGAAACGCCTGAGATTTGCGTAGAGGCAGATAATACGGTACTGTCTTGTAAATAGGCGATTCTCTCGGACCTCGGATTGTAAGTTAATGAGCGATTTTTGTCGTCAAATGCAACAAGCCGGTAAATATTAGGCTGAATATTTTCAATACTGAATTGCCCCGAACTGTCAGTTCTGGTAAAATAATTCGGCTTCATTTTCTCGATGTTCAATGTATCAGAATCATAGTACATTCCAACCAAGACATCCAACATCGGTTTGTTAGTTAATAAATCTTTTACTTCTCCTTTCACTGATGCTGAGTCTATATAACTGCCCGTACTGAAAACCAGTCGAAGGTTTTGAGCCGGGTTTTTCTCCGCAAAATCTTTCACCGCATCTCCAAAGGATAAAGAATAGGTCTTCGAAGAATCAAGAGATTTTCTGAAAGTAATACGGAGACCCTCGGGTCTGACTTTGGAATCATACTCACCGGCATCAGGAGTGATAAGTAGTTTTTGCTGTAAATTTTCTACCACAATATACTCGTCAAATTCGAGGTCAATGGTTTTCCCTTTATAATTAACTTGTTTATTGATGGGGGTGCTTTTCACTAATTTTGGGGAAATGGTATCTCGTTTTCCGCCTGTCGGGGAAATGGGTTGAGAGCATCGAAGCATAGATAAACCCAAAGCTGTTAGTAACAGACCATAGACACCGGCTAATTTAATTAACTTTATCATGAAGTAATAAATGATCGTTTGTCGGAATATACAACAAAAAAGAAAGGGGCTTTTAAAAGCCCCTGCAAATTAACATCTTTTAATTTTTGATTATTGCGGTTTATCTAAGTCATTTATCAGGTACTTTTTACTCTTGTTGCATTTTGCTATAAGAAGACTACAGTATAAAACATAGCGGATTGCAACATTTCGGTTTCATAGTATTCAAAAATAAATAGGGGCGATGAAGCCCCCTATTTATTAACATCTTTTAACCTGTCTGCTTTTGGAACTATCTTCCTAAATAAATTAACAGAACGGATACATCGGAAGGGCTCACTCCACTGATGCGTGAAGCTTGACCTAATGTTTGAGGACGTATTTTCTTGAGTTTCTGTCTGCCTTCAAAAGACAAGGCTGATACCTTATCATAGTC
>JAXLVD010000031.1:0-41759 GCA_046329125.1 Spirosomataceae bacterium
TTTTGGAATTGATTTGATTCTGCTCTGAATGTCGGTTTGTATCCTCCGGAGATATATCAAATCCCCTTTACCCTTACCGGGGATTATCTTCCCCGAAACAAAAAGATGCTTCATGAAGGTAGAACAGGCTTTTCTTCTTCTTATTTCCAATCAGATGTCCGGCATTTTCCGGTTTCTTAATGGCTCTGTTATTACATAGCTTTTCCGTAAAGAATCGATCCTGCCATCCCACTGACTTTCTCAGAATAAATCACCATTAATCTAACACTGATGTTCAAGTATCCACTCTCGGCACTCCTGTTTTTTATCGGCTCATTGGTAATACATGGGCAGAATAAAGGCCCTCTTGACCATGTAGTGATTACCTCCGAAAAGGGTAAAATTCAGGTAGCCACTCATGAGAACGGGGGATTACGCGTAAATGTATCCCCAAAGGATATCGCCAAATTTAAAGCCGCGGGATGGGTTCGGTACAGCGACTTCGGTACCAAAGGGGATGGGAAAACCGATGATATAGATGCTATTGCCGCGACTCACGCCTTTGCCAACTTGCATGGGCTGACTGTGAAAGCTGACCCGGGAGCTACTTATTACATAGGAGGAAAAGAACGAACCGCGATCATCCGTACAGACACTGATTTCGGCACGGCAGTCTTCGTTATTGACGATAGGGAGGTGCAAAATCGCAATGCTTCTGTTTTCACGGTAAGTTCAGACCTAAAACCGTTTAAGCCGGCAACCCTGACTTCATTGAAGCGAAACCAACCAAAAATCGACATGTCTTTGCCGGGCCCCTGCCTGATTACCGTTACGAACGCCAACGTCAAACAATACATTCGGTTTGGGCTCAACCAAAACAACGGTTCTTCACAAACTGACCTCTTTATTGCAGACAAAGACGGCAACGTGGATAGGAACGCCCCGATCATTTGGGATTTTGACCAAATCACAGACATGACTGCTCTGCCCATTGACCAAACTATGTTGAAAATCACCGGAGGACGTTTTACCACCATTGCGAATACAGCGGAATCAAAATATACCTATTATAACCGAAACATAGCCATCCGACGGTCCAATGTGCTGTTAGAAGGGCTGGAACATTCAATTAAGGGAGAAGAAGAGCACGGAGCCCCCTATGGAGGCTTCCTCAACATCGGCGACTGCGCTTACGTAACCGTAAAAAACGCCGTTTTAACCGGACACCGAACGTACAGTACCATTGGAGCGGCAGGAAAGCCGGTCTCTATGGGTACTTACGATCTTTCGGCCAACCGCGCCCTGAATGTATCCTTCGTAAATTGCAGCCAAACCAATGACATCAACGACAATACGTATTGGGGTATTTTGGGCTCTAACTTTTGCAAGAATCTGCTTTACGATCGTTGTACGCTTTCTCGGTTTGACGCTCACCAAGGCGTGGCCAATGCCACTATCCGCAACTCGACGCTCGGGCACATGGGAATCAATGCCATTGGCAGCGGTCTTTTACTGATAGAAAATTCTACCATTCGCGGCAGAAGTATTGTCAACCTGCGCCCCGACTACGGCAGTACTTGGCAGGGCGAGTTGATAATTCGCAACTGTGTCTTCGTGCCGGCAAACGGAAAACCGGTCAGCGCCGCTCTGATCAGCGGCTCCTATGCCGGAGATCATGATTTCGGATATACTTGCTATATGCCCGAACGAATCACTATTGAAAACCTTCGCATCGACGACTCCCGGCATCCCGAAAACTATCAGGGCCCTGCCATTTTTGCCAATTTCAATCCGCAACTGACGGACGCTTCCTACCGGGAAAAATTCCCCTATGTCCTCACCAAAGAAGTGATTCTCAGAAACGTAACAACTGTTAGCGGAAAGCCACTGAGAGTCAGCGATAATCCGTTCATGTTTCGAGAAGTAAAAGTGACTGCCGGTCAGTAAGTATTTATTAAGAAGATTTTTGTGGGTATTCAATCGCAACGGCCGGAGCGGGGGTCGAACCGGCGCGCTCCTATTACTTTGCTTACCCTTTATCTTCGATTATTTTCTCAGGAATGATCTTTTCCTTCCCGTAATAAGTCATGTGTCGGGCACCCTGATAATAGTACCAAATGGAAGTTGCCATAGCGATGTGACTGATGTCATTATAATTGAACCAAGGACCGAGGCTGAATTTGAGAGCATGAAGACCGGCGGCTGCCGCTCCCCAAAAAGTGGCTATAAAAATATTCACGCTGCCCGGGTCTTTTTTCTTTTTGTAAACATAGAGTTCCATCAGAAAAAGCATTAAAAAAAGACCGTAAAAAGCGTGTATTTCCACCACAAGAAAGTTGAGGGTGATGAGGGTCAGAATAAAGAAGATAAAGAGTTCTGCATAATTAAGCCAACCCAACAGCAATCCGCCTCGTCGGTGCAAAAGCGGTTTGATGTGCCAAATAGCGGCTCTTTCAAAAAGGGCTACGGCAATCATACTGGCAAACCACCCCGGTATTTTACCCCGCTGCCCCGTTAAATATAAAAACCCATGACCCAGTACCCCACCCACCGCCGTAGCTATAGCCATAAAAAGGAAGAAATAGCGAATCTGTTGATACATTCTGTGAGCCCGCCCTAATTTAGAAAGTTGAAAAAAAGCATAGATGCAAACGACAGTCATAGCCAAACTGGACAAAACCGTGGAAGGCTCCAAAATAGTAATGCCCAAAAGGTGTATCCGGTGGACTTTACTGAAATCAATAATTATCTCATTCATAAACTAAAGAGTGCTTTGATGCTTAGAGAGCGAAAAGCCGTCGCCGGAAATTGTTCCAAGTCCCCAAATTAAGGCATAATCGGCCAACTTTTCTGAAAAATTTCGAAGCCTCGAAGGCCCCTAAGATTATTAATGAAGGGAAAGCAGCAAGCTTCCTGTTTTTGAGCGCAGGTTAGTGCTCAACGGCTCGGCTGTCTTTCGGGTTAATCAGCGCCATTCTCAACGCAGGAATCATCGTCGGCTTAAAAAAGGTGTAATTGAGAGAGTCATAGTATCTACGTGAATTGGTTGGTTAAGTTGTCCCATTTAACCAACCAATTTATCTAAGAGATAGGTGTAGATTATCGGACCGAAAAGGGTCACTTAAACAGGATTGTAACAGTGACGGATAATTACCTCGATTGTTTAAAAAAGAATAAATCGGCAATTCGGCTTTGGCACGGTGCCGGATTTTACCACTCCGAAGCGCTCTTTTATTTAGTGGCACAGTTGTCTTTCTCAGTTTTCAAACAAATCGCGGACAGAACGGTTTAGCTTATTACAAGACACCCGTATTAAAAATTATCCGTTTACTTTGCTAATCCGTTTATTCTATGCCGGATCTTACTAATTCCGAAGATGATGAAAGAAAGAAGCTGTCTGAATTATCAAAGCTCTTAGGACAAAGTTCCGAAAAATTTGCCAAGATAGCGCACTCAAAAAATGATTTTTTGGCAAACTACTTGATCGGGCTTTTAAAAGAAGAAGATATGCGACTGTTACAGGATTCGAAGTATTTGAAGCCTATTATGGATGCGATTGTAGCCCTGAAATGGCAATCACTTTATCAGATCCATTATGAGATTTCTTACGCTAAACTGCATGATACCAACCCCCAAACGCAGCAGGAGTTTGATGCAGTCTTACAGGAATTAATGCTTTTACCCAAGAT
Organism: Spirosomataceae bacterium; assembly: GCA_046329125.1. Lineage (GTDB taxonomy): Bacteria > Bacteroidota > Bacteroidia > Cytophagales > Spirosomataceae > Runella. Next base: position 3,669 of record JAXLVD010000031.1, read on the forward strand.
AGGAGACGGCAGCAATTGACGCCGAAAAAAAACATAAAAAGCCCTGCCGTTTACCCGGCAGGGCGTGAACAAACTGAGTCGGAAAACTCTCTTTAAATGCTTTTCAGTTCCGTGCGAATTTTTTCAATAAACAATTTAGAGGGCTTAAAACCGGGGTATTCACAAGCCTCCACTTCCACCGACGTGTTGTTTTTAATGTGGCGTGCCTGACGTTTTGCCCGTTTTTTGTTTTGAAAATTGCCAAAACCTCTGATATAAATGGTTTCTCCCCGCGACAAGGAGGCTTTAACAACTTCAAAAAGGGTTTCAATCGCGGCTTCTGTCAGAGGCCGACTCACGTTTGTCTGCTGTGAAATCGTCGAAATCAGTTCTGCTTTTGTCATATAGTCTTTTCGTTAAAATTCGCTCTTTTTTGCTTCTCGACATGGCTCGGGCATGATTATTAATGACCTGTGATAAGATCGGCCCCAAAAAATTGACGTATTTACTGACTTTGGGTTGATCTATTCCGAACAATTCCGCCAATTCATTTTGTCGGACAGAGCCGTTCAGATAAATCAGGATAAAGAGTAGGGCATCGCCGGTATCCGAAAAGAGGCTGTTTCGGCGGGAAAAGAGCCGACGGGTTCTGGGAACGCCATTCAGGGTAAATTGAACAAAATAGTTTTGCAATTCTTTTTCAAAAAACCGGTGCAGTTTTTCAAAATCTTTTTTATTCAATCCGGTCAGGCTACGAAGGGATAAGGCGTCGTTTTCGAGGTCCTTGTAGCGTAAGAGGGGTAGTTTAGGCATAAATTTTAAATGAATTTTTAAAGGCAGTAACGGGTAAGGTAAAATGGAACAGTTAATGATTTGATCCGGAGAATACGATCCAAAGTAAAAGCAACAGTAATAGCCCTGTGATTAGTTTTACGGAAAAAGGAGCCGAAGCCGATTTCTTGAGAAACATGGTTGAGAGACGCTGTTTTAAAAAAAAAGTCACACAAAATAACCGATTCGGCAAAAGAAATAGGGGTAAAAAAATCCCAAAATAGGGGTAAAAAAGTCCCAAAATAAATAAATCAGCTTGAATAAGAGGCATAACTGAAAAAGCAGCAGCCAATACCTGACTTCTTTAAGAGAGGCAACGGTCGATTTGTTGATTATTCATTGTGTCTATCCCGGATTTTTCTCCGCTACCGATTGAGGCGAAAAACCGAAATGCTCTTTAAAGACCCGGCTGAAGTATTTAGTATCTTCAAAACCGACCTTCGCCATTACATCAGTAATTTTTGACGTTTTATCTTGCTGCAACAATCGCAAAGCGGTAGTTAAGCGATAATTACGAATCAGTCGCGCGGGGGGCATATTCGTTAAAGAGGTTACCTTGCGAAACAGTTGTGAACGACTCATGGCAAATTCTTCCGTCAGATTATCAATTGACAATTCTCGGTTGTTCAGGTTTTCTTCAATGTAGCTATAGATACGTTCCATGAAAGCCGCATCCAAAGGGGAATGGGGCAAAACCATTGACACGTCTTCGGGAGGAGTCATTGCCAATGGATTGACAGTGCTTCGTTCGCTGTATTTTTGTTGTAATATCTGCCGTACATCTAATAATTGCCTGATACGCACCAGCAGTTCATCCGTATTGAAGGGTTTTGATAAATATGCGTCTGCCCCGCGGCGATAGCCTTCCAATTTACTTTCGGGTTTTCCTTTGGCCGTCAGTAAAACAATCGGGATATGTGAAGTGAGTAATTCGTTCTTAAGTATATCCGTTAACTCATAACCATCTTTCTCGGGCATCATAATGTCGGAAATGACCAGATCGGGCATCGCTTCTCGTGCTGTCTCAATTCCTTCCGCGCCATTGACCGCTTCCAGTACCGAAAACCCGTTTTGTTGCAGAACCAGCCGGAGGTAGTGGCGCATTTCCGGGTTATCTTCCACCACCAAGATGTTTTTGGCCGACCCTGCGGTTGCGGTAGAGGCGATTGGCCGTAAATCTTCGATCGGTCGCGTTAAAACGGAGGTCGTTTGCCCGTTCAACGGTTCCGCTTCGGCTATAGAGGCCGGTTGTTGCGGAAACGTAAGGGTAAATTGAGTACCTTGTCCGAGTGTACTTTGTACGTCAATTTTTCCCCCGGCCAATTCCGTCAATTCTTTGACCAAAGCCAAACCGATGCCGGTACCTTCCCCTCGGCGGGTATGAGAGCCGTCGGCTTGGTAAAAGCGGTCAAAGATGTGAGGTAATTGCGTCGGTGATATACCGATACCGCTGTCAGCGACCGTCATTTGCCAACGGTCATTGCCGACCATTTTTACCTTCAAGCTGATGCTGCCGCCTTCGGGAGTAAATTTGAGCGCATTGGAGAGCAAATTGAACGTCGTTTTTTCCAAAATTTGTCGGTCGCTGATTCCCTTCAATTCCGATACTTCAGCTTCCCAAAGTAAGGTCTGTTGTTTTTTTTGGGCCAAAGGGAGAAAATATTCATATACTTCCCGCAATAAAGGCAGCAGATCGCCCTCTACCCAATGCAAATTTACTTTACCGGCTTCCAATTTGGCAATGTCCAACAATTGGTTGACCAAAATCAGCAGCCGATTGGAGTTATTATAGATGATTCCGGCCTGTGTTTTTACCATGTTCCAATCGTTGGCCGTCTGCAATTGTCGAGCAGGTTCGATAATGAGGGTTAGCGGCGTACGAAATTCGTGGGTGATGTTACTGAAAAAACGACTTTTGAGCTCATCCATTTCCTGAAGCTGTTGCGCCTCTTTTTCCTTAAAGAGCAATTCATTCTGTAATTTGGCTCGTCGGAGGTGAAATTGAAAATAGCCGTAAGCCACCCCCGCCAGTCCCAGTCCATAGATCAGATACGCCCACCAACTGCGCCACCAAGGCGGTGAGATTTCAAAGGTAATCACGGCGGGAAGGGCGTTCCGATCGCCGGCTTCATTCACGTTAGCTACGTACAAGGTATACGTACCCGGGCTTAAATTGGGGTAACTGACTTCCGTTTTTTGGCCGCCAAAAACCCAATCGGCATCCACGCCTTCCATTTTGTAATAATAACTGCTTTTCCCCATTTGTTTAAAATCAAGGGCGGCAAAAGCCAAGCTGAGAAAGTTTTGGTCATACTTCAGGGACAATCTGCGGATTTGTTCGATCGGTTGCTGTAAAATACCCGTGCTGTCGCGTACGGTTACGGGGTGATTGTTTACTTTCAGTTCCGTAAAAAAGACAGACACCGCCGATGTATCGGGGCGAAAGTCTTTCGGGTGAAAAACAGAAATCCCGTTGATACCGCCAAAAAGCAATCGCCCGTCGGGAAGTTTCAGAAAAGAGGCCGTATTAAATTCATTGTCCTGCAGCCCGTCTTCGGCGGCTGTATAATTGCGAAAATACTGTTTGGCAGGATTGAAACGCGACAGACCGAAATTGGTACTGAGCCACAAATTACCGTCATTGTCGGGTAAAATCCCGTACACAACATTGTCGGGCAGGCCGTTCTCTTTGGTATAGTAACTGCACCGACCGGTACGTTTGTCCAAACGATTGAGTCCTCCGCCGTTGGTCCCTACCCACAAAAAGCGGTCAGGTTGGTTGGGATCATCGGCCACACAAAGCACTGCATTATTATTCAATTGGCCGGGGCCTTTGCTTTGGCGAAGACGCATCTTCAACTTACTCGAATCGTTCGCAGGAAGTATTTCTACCAACCCTTGTGTAGTTGCCAGCCAAATGTGACCGTCAGCACTTTCATATAAGGTCTTGATTTGGGTACTCTGCGGTTGCTGCCAAAGCTGCCGGTAATTGTAGTAATGCACTTGATGGGCGTTGGTCGGCAGCCAAGCTAATTGGCCGTCATTGAATGCCGCCCACAGTGCTCCGCGTCGGTCAATCATAAGTTGCTCGTTGCCCGTACAAGGAAAACGTCCGGGAAACTGACGGGTCTGCCGGCCTCGATCAAATACTTTTATGACACTCTGTCCTTTCACCGAATGAATAACACAACTGACCCGATAAGGCGCAGCAGAACCGGCCGAACTGAAGGTATTTAAAAACTCCTCAGGCAACGGTACCGATGCCCCGTCAGTAGTAAAGGCTAATGCGTTTTTGTTAATGATTATTTTTTCGGAATAGGGGTGCATTGCACCCGCTGAGATACCGGGCAACCAATGTTCCATGCGGGCTTTATCTGTAGCGATAGTGCGGAGACCGTAGCCGCTTGTGCCGACCCAAAGCCGTTGTTGCCGATCAAAAACTAAACTTGTAAAAGAGAGATTGTTCAGCAACTGAACCGGTTGGATGGGTACTTTATGAAGGTCCTGAACGGGTAAATAAAAAAGCTTTAATCCGATGCTCATCCAAAAATTACCCCTTTTATCTCTTACGATAGCCCCTTCTTCGCTGTCGTATCCTTCAAATTGTTGGGCCAAAGAAGCTTCAAAAACCACCCCGTCGTTATGCCAACACTGCAACCGACGGTTGCTGATGTACCAAAGCGGTTCTTCTAAGGCAACGTTGTAATGGTTGAGGTATTGGAGGTTTTTCTTTAATTTTTGTTCCAACGGATGGGATTCCCATTGCCGCCTTTTAGGATTAAAACGTAAAAAGACATTCGGGTCTTTGCAGGCAATGCCAAGCGTACCTTCAACCAAAAGATCGGGTAGGATTTCGGCTTCTGCGGGCAACGGCAAGTTGCGCCCGACAGCATACATGGTATAACGCAGGGCGGCCCGGCTTTGCGGTTGAGCCGGGAAACGGTCGGGCACTACGAGTTCGGTAACACTTTTCTTCGTAGTAAACCAAACATGACCGTCGGTGGTAAAATGTACATTGAGAGGGCGCAGGTTCGGCATCCCGAATGTATTAAAATCAAACCGCAAATGGTGAAATATTTCTGTTTTGGGGTCAAAGCAATCCACTCCTCCGTTTTCGGTAAGAATCCAAAGACGGCCTTTTCGGTCTTCTTTAATACAGATGACGATATTTTCGGCAAGCGAAGTAGTGTCGTTGTGGCTATGGGTGTAGTGCTTAAAACGATAGCCGTCATAGCGATCGAGGCCGGCCCGGGTGGCAAACCACATAAATCCCTGTTTGTCCTGAATATGGGCCATAATCATGCCTTGCGACAAACCGTCAGCCACCGTCAATTCCTGCACTTTAAAGGACTGAGCAGACAGTAAAAACGAATTCAGAAAAAGGAGAATAGAAAATAATGACTTCCTCAACATGGGTTAAAACCGTACTTCTTTTTGGGCCGGTAAAACTAAAACATTTACCGAAAATGAAGTTACATTCTATTTGATGGATTTATGTTTTTTATTGACTGCACCCTCCTGTCAGTGTTTTAAACACAGCGCCGCTTTTTACTGAATTTGCGGGAGAAATAAGCACTTCCTTTCCCGCTTGAAACGTCATAACGGCACCGCTGTTGACTGTCGCCTGTAATTCTATTTTAACGGCAGCTCTGTAATTTTTGTTGACTCCCGTGAAAAATTCGTCCGTAATAAGTCGCCGTACCGGACAGGGTTGGGTCACATTCGATGCCACCGTGAGTTGATCGCTGCAAACGGTCGTGACCGGAGCGCCGGTGCTTACGGTCAGATTGGCCAACAGATCATTATAACCTGTGGCGGTTTCCCAAACACTTTGGTTTATCGACGGATTCACGTTGGCCAATCGAACGGAATAGGCCGGATTGCCGTAAAGGGTAGGCTCGGGGTCGGGCAAGTGCAACAGCAGTTTGTAAGTACCTGATGGCAAGGCAGCAGGCAAACAAAAACTTTGCGCGAGGGTGTGCGTTTGGCCTGCCCGCCATAGCCGAGGGTCAGTATCAAAAGGTACTTTCCATTCGGTACCGTTGGTATGACGTAATACCAATTCGACCATGCGCGGATTATACGGGGCGGCGAAGCCCGTATTTTTAAGTGACAATTGAACACTGAATGTTTGTCCCGGCCGTGCTTGAGCCGTAAACGTACCGCTCTGTAATTCAAGACGATAGCCTAACCTTTTTTTAACTTCTTCCATGCAGCTCCAACTGTTCAATACGGCGATGTTATAATCGGCGTGAAGAAATGAATAGTTAAACCGGGTCAATTCTTTTTCTACCCGGCCGCCCTGAGCCAAGCATTGCGAGACCGCTCCGTTGGCTTCGCACGTTTCGCCGCCTACGGCCGTATAAGCCGCATCAGCAGCCATGTAGGGTTTCAGGTGGGTAGTGTCGGTAGTGCCGAAAGTACCGATGGGGTAGTAGTTATAGGTACCTTGGTCGTTGTAAGGTGCCAAAAAGCAATCATTGTGAAAACCCGTTCGCGATTTTTTGCTGCCGTTGTGAGCCTCCGCAAGCGTCATGGGTGCGGTGGTGGCCGGCGCATTCAGGCCGTTGATCAACTTTTGCTTGAAGTGCGGAAACCGTACCTGCACCATTCGTTCGCGCGGTACGACGGCAAGCAGAGAGTCCAACACCTGCGTCCGTAGCTGCCATTTGGCAAGCGGGACATTGTAATCATCTGATAACGAAAGATCGCCGAAGTTAGCTTCGTCGGAATAATATTGTTCGCCCCAACACCCGACAAAACCCATTTGTACCGTAGCAATCACATCTTTATTGCGGTGAAAAAGCGGTTTCAGTTGCCCGATGTGTTGTAAAACAAGGGACGGGGGGGCATCACCGTAGGGAGAACTGCAGCTTACATCGGGATTAGGATAAAAAAAACGTAAAATCACCTTCATTCCCGATGCTCGAACGGTGTTGAGGTCGGTTTGAAGGTTGTTAAGCAAGCAAGGGTATGTTTTTGAACGCATCCAATACCACCAAACGCTGAATGAGCGTACTTCGTACTGTGAAGTTGGCACCCGTAGGGGTTTGATTGACCGTGCGGTAATTTTGGAGTACTGTTTGACTCAAAAAAGTGTAATTACTGCTGAAAGTTTGCGTAAAACGATAAAAACCCCGCTCCGGATTGACAAAATCCGCAGCATCAACCCCGTAGTTGACAATGGTTTGGTTTTGGGCTTTTACACTCCCTAACACCATCCATAAACCCAAAAAAAGCGAAAATCCTCTGTTCATAAGTACCCAATCACAAATACTTTATGATATTCGTTATCTGTTATCCGTTATTAGGGTATTGATCATCAATGGATTGAGTCAGACAGATAACGGATAACTCATTTCAGATAATTACTTAAGTAACAATGCAGATTTAAAGTAGATTTTAGGTTGATTTAAGTGGTTGAATTTCAGTCAAATCCACTCTAAATCAATTAAATCCAAATCTGCCTGTTTACTTATACCTACGATCTTCTCGACAATCCCGTTTTCTACCCCTTTTGCGCAGGCTTTCTCTATCCGGTCTCTAAGCTACCGAGAGAAATCTTTGACTGCAAGACAAATGAAAAAAAGTTATCAAGCGGTAAGTGGGGGAGCAACTGATCGTGTTTATTTTTGAACAGAAGGCTGCCAATTCCTTTCTATTGACACGGGATTTCGGCTAAAAGAAAAGATTCATTGAATCGAAGGGCGGCTGTATCCTGAAAAATAACCGTATCTCCCTTCACATTTACCGCTCCGAATCCTTCTGTCCAACCGTTACCCTTCTTCTTAAAAGCAACCTGCCGAACGGAAGTCATCCCTTCCGATTGAAAGGTATAATCGGCTATCAGTAAGTCTCCCTGCAATGTCCCGTGAAGGGTTCCGTCATTTCGGTCTTTTTGGTACAAATGATAGATCAGCCTTCCCGAAATGCGGTCACCCGATTGATTGATTTGCAAAGCAATGGTGTCTTTGTCGGCAATGTATCGGTAGCAGGTTTCCGTCGAACCGGCAGCTGCTTTGGCGGCCTCAGTTTGAGTACTTTGGTTACCGGTGTTATTGCAGGAAAAGAGAGCCGTCATCAGGCTTGCGATGATAAAAACAGGGTGTGGTTTCATTGAAAAAAAGTGTCTGTGGAAAACGAAGTTAATCAAAAACAGGCACAATCACTGAACGATTTTTTTATCACCGGCATGTACTAAAAACCAATACAATGAACGATATGATAACAAATGGACTGTGACAAGCGCTCGTATTATCCTAAACTATCTCTACGAAAACTTCTGTTATTGCTCCCTTTGGGGGCTTTTGTAATTACAGTACCGGCCCAAACTCCTAACCGTTTTTTCATTCAGGGTAGCTCGACAGACACCTGTGCTCATCCGTTGGATTCGGCTACCGGTTTTAATCGACAACCTCCTGTTTTGAAAATATCTCTCTATAAAATTTTAGGAAAATCAAAAAAAACGGACGTGCGGCTCTCTGCGTTTGGGGCCTTCAATCGGAACGTAGGCATTACTCAGTCGGCTTCTCAAAACTTCGTCATGCAGGAGCGGATACAGACACTGTCACGGTATTTTATGCTGAGTTTTACCTACAATACGCGGGGTCTGAACACCCCGCACAAGCACACTGACAGCTTTTTTGAGGAACGTTTATTTTAAGCAGTCAGAACTTTTTTACGGTCAAAATACATTATGAGGAAAAATTCGATTGAGATTTACCTTTGGATTTTACAAAAATGATATTTACCTTTAAATGCACATTTTGACCCTAAAAAGAGCGTCTTTATGAGAAATTATAAGGAATTTTCCTTAAAAAGTACAATATAAAGGATATTATGACTAAACATTTACCCACCGTTAATGAAGAAATTTTCGTAGAGACTTCTACTAAATATCCTACTTCTTTGAATAATACCAAAAATTTGTCATTGACTGATTCGATTCGTACACCCTTATATATTTACTGTCCGACCACCAGTATTCCGTTAATTTCTGAAGTACTCGAAAAATATTCTTACCAACCGCATTTTAATAAACATAAGTATCTTTTTAAGCGACACGAGACGATTACCTATTATAATGCACCCTATATTGAAGACGCTGAACGAGAGTTTTTATTGAAAAATATTGAGTATGGCGTAAACGTAATGCCTTTAGTTGATTTTTTAGAATCTCAGAACCTGTACACCGAAGTCAGTTTGCTCAACGGAGACTATTTTCTTCATAAAGAAGCATTTTCTGTGCTCCGTAACCGAGCTAAAATAGCCACCAAGCGCTTTTTCGATATTATCTATTCTATTTTACTATTGATTGTTCTTTCCCCCATTATGCTCATTACGGCCATTGCCATTAAACTTGAGTCGAAGGGTCCTTTATTTTATCACCAAAAACGATTAGGATTGTACAACATAGAATTTGAGGTGATAAAGTTTCGCTCAATGACCGTCAATGCGGAAGCAAACGGAGCGCAATGGGCACAAAAAAATGACGCACGGGCCACCAAAGTCGGGCTTTTTATTCGTAAAGCGCGGATTGACGAAATTCCGCAGTTGTTCAATGTATTGCGCGGAGAAATGTCCCTGATCGGCCCCCGCCCCGAACGAGCCGTCTTTATCGAAATGTTGAAGACTGCGATTCCCTACTATGAGTTTCGGCACGTCATTAAACCGGGTGTGACGGGTTGGGCACAAGTTAACTATCCTTATGGCGCTTCGATTGAAGATGGTTTGTGGAAACATAAATACGATATGTATTATATCAAACATCAATCCTTTTGGTTTGATATAAAAATTATCTTAAAAACAATAAGTGTTGTTTTGGGCGGATTGGGCAGATAATGATTCTTTTCCGATTCCGGCAGCAGTAACTTCTTCTATGAAATCATTTGCTGACAAGGTCATTGCGTTTAACCGACTGCTTGATTTTAAAGGAAAACTGCCCGAGGGGATTCGACTCATGAATCCGTTTCGTGAAAATACAGCCGTACTTTCAGTTTCTTCTGCCTTTTATCAAAAGTACTATAACGACTTTCAGAAACGTCATTTAATACTGGGAATCAATCCCGGTCGCTTCGGGGGAGGTGTCACAGGAGTTCCTTTTACAGACCCCAAACGCCTTCAGGAAAAATGCGGCATTCCTTTTCCCGGGCCGTTGACCCACGAACCTTCTTCTGTTTTTGTGTATAACGTCATTGATGCTTTCGGGGGACCGACTGCCTTTTACAGTCAATTTTACATTCACTCCATTTGTCCGTTGGGCTTCACCAATGCCACAGCCCAAGGCAAAGAAATCAATTACAATTACTACGACAGCAAAGCCCTGACAGAAGCCGTTTATGAATTTATGGTGGACAGTCTCCGAAAGCAATTGGCTTTCGGCATTCATACCGATGTTTGTTTTTGTTTCGGAACGGGGAAAAACGAAACGTTTCTGCGTCAGTTAAATGACCGATACCGGTTTTTTAAAAGAATAACAGCGTTGGAGCATCCAAGATTTGTGATGCAATACAAAGCCAAATCAAAACAGGTATATATTGATAAATATTTGACCGCTTTTGCGCAAGCGGTTCCTTCTTAAGTCCCTTTTTACCCCTTGGCTGATGCCGATCTGTCTCCCTCTTTTACTGGGTTCGATTAATGATAAAACTGCTTTCCTGTTTCGTAAAACCTACCTTTGGGTAATACTCCATAGCCGTAGGCACCGACAATAGCAACACCATGGATTGCTCACCTACCTTTTCCTTGGTAAGAGCAATCAATTGTTTTCCGATTCCCGCTTTCTTGTACTCGTGCCGTATGGCCAAATCGGCCAAATAACAACTCCATACCCAATCGGTAATGGAACGGGCCACACCTACCAGTACTTCCTTGTCCCAGGCGGTCACAATCAAGTTAGCATTTTCAAACATCTTTTGGATTCTTTCTTTGTCATTCGTCGGGCGCGGCAGGCCCGAGTTTTCATACAGTTCAATGACCTGTTCGGGCGTTGGGATAATGTCGGTTCGGTAGGTTATTTCCATGGGTTGGTGTAGGGTTAAGTCAGGACATATCCTTGCCTTTCAAAGGTACAGCTATTCTTCCGTTTCCGAAACAGGTCAGCGGTTTTGCCTTTAGTAAAAGGGGGGTTGATGTTATAGGATAGTGTTGTTGCTGTCATAGTTGGTGTTTTTCTGCCAACAACGGCATAAATACGCTATGCTGCATGAACACACTAAAATACAGCCCCTTGAAAACCGGTTGTTGAAAAATACCCATTATGGTTTCACTGAAGCGATTGCCGAATTGCAGATTTACCGTTATTTTTAGCGAATGAAACGAGATGACAGTTTATGGAAAGCAATCTTAGAAGATGTTTTCGACGACTTCCTTAGGTTTTTCTTCAATGATGCCGACGAATTATTTGATTTTACTAAGTCCTTTGAGTTTTTAGATAAAGAGTTGGAGCAGCTTTTTCCGGCTAATTCTGACGATTTCTCTCCCAAGTACGTAGATAAATTGGTAAAAGTATTTACCAAAGCAGGTGGAGAACAGTGGATTTTAGTCCATATTGAAGTACAGGGAAATACCGACAAGGACTTTTCCCTTCGAATGTTTCAATATTTTTACAGAATTTTTGACAAGTTTCAAAAGCCCATCACCGCCTTCGCTATTTTGACTGACAAAAACAAACGTTTTCAACCACATCAATTTGAGCAACTTTATCTGGGTACAAGTATAAAGTACCATTTTAACACCTATAAAATTGCAGAACAAGACCAAGAGGAGTTGGCCCAAAGCAACAACCCCTTTGCAATGGTTATTCTGACAGTATTAGTAGCTTTAAAGAAGGGGAAAGTAACAGAAACTGAACTCTTAGGTCAAAAAATAGATTTACTTAAACGGTTGATAAGCAAAGGTTACCCACGCGAGAAGATAGAAGCACTAATGGGCTTTTTGAAGCTATATGTACGTTTTGGAAAGACCGAAAATGATGTTAAATTTGACCACGCCATTGAGCAACTGTTAAACAAACCAAAAGAGACCATGGGAATCGTAGAATTTGTATTAGAGAGAGAACGGCGCATAGGAGAAAAAAAAGGTATCGAAAAAGGTATTGAAAAAGAGCGTTATGCGCGTAGTTACGCCTTTGTAAGCAGACTTTTAAAAGAAACGGATTTTGAAGATGCCAAAATAGCCGAATTAGCCTCAGTAACCGTTGAGTTTGTACAAACTGTTCGCCAACAAAACGCATAATTTCTGCCGATTACCCTGTACTCTCTCCTTTGGCCGATAAGGCAAATCCTTCAAACCGTCCTTCCATCAGTCAAGTTGTTTACGAAAGGCTATGAATTTCTGCACAAGTTTTATTGCATCAGTAATTTGTCTGTTTTAGGGTTTGACTTCTGCAAAAAAGTGGATTAGGGACTCATCTGTCCTATTTTTCCCTTTGATAAACTTGTCAAAATGAAAACTTGATTAACAATATCTTTATTTGTTTTCTTTTGTTTAGGTTGTAAGAAAGCCACCTTTTATAAGTCCCGAAAAGCGGCCATTGATTTTCTGAACAAATCCAATCAGAAAAAATACGAAGAGGCAATTTCCTATTTCAGACCCTCCGATATTGCTGCTTTTAATAACACAAACAGTCGTTTTTACGAAGGAGGAATCCGTAAAAACATTGATAAAAGTACCCATAACGGAACAATATCCGACATCAAAGTATACGGAGGTTATATAAAAAATGACACAGCTAACCTATTGTTGAAACTTAAATTCAAAGACGGTACGACCGTAAATTGGAGCGGAAAGCCTAATTATTTTTCAATGATAAAAGAAAATCATCATTGGAAAGTTTTAGTCACTTTCCCCAAAGAACATCCGTCGGTACGACCATGAAGCTCATGCCATTTAGCATAAGCTTCGGCTTTCATCAACCAAAAGTTGTTAGTGGAAAAATACCAACAACGGAGTCTCACACCATCGGATAATTTACCCCCTAAAAACCCGCATCAAATACACCGTCAATAAAACAATCACTGCTTCAAATACCAACAGCGCATTGACAATGCCTATCCGGTCGGAAAGATAGCCTAAGAAAACGGCAGGAATGCCGAAGCCAATGTAACCGAAAAACAAATAGCCTGATACGGCGCGAGCACGTTGTTGGCCGCCGTAGTTGGCAATTAACGCCAAACCTCCCACGTAAGAGTACCCGTAAGCCGCCAAACCGATGAGCGCTGTCCCGAGCAGGATAATGGACAAAATAGCCAAATAGCAACCCAAAATTACCAATCCAAAACCTGCCGGAACTAAAATGTACCCAATGCGAACCGAGCGTTTGGGGTCTTTTTGGCGGATGAAGGGTTGCAGAAAAGCCCCCGTCCAGTTGATCAACACCAAACAAAACCCCGCGTAAGAGGTAAGGTTGAATTGAGCTAATTGGGTAGGGATGATGGCAATGACAATGCCCGTCACGGCCCAGCAGATCGCGATCGCCATGTTGACGGGGAAAGCGCCTTTCGGAAAATAAGGCAATCGAAGGAGGTTGCCGCCGATGGGCCGAGGATTGGGCAGCGTAAAGAGCAGCAGGAGTCCGATAAGCGTGACTGCCAACAGAAGATAATAGGTCGGCGGCACGAGTTTGAATTCGTACAGCAAGTACAGGGTTGTGGCCAAAGCGCCGCCGCTGAAACCGATCGCGGTAGAAAGAGAAGCCAGATTGGCAGCTTTGGTGGCAGCCATTTTATCGGGTTGCAGCACTTCGGCCAAATAAGCCGTGCCCGTTCCCATGCTTAACGCAAGAGCCACGCCCTGAAGCATTCGGGCAAAGATCAACGCCGTAACCGTGGGAAAAAGGGCGAGAAGAAGCGTAGCCAAAAAAGCACACAACACGCTGATAATCAAAACAGGTTTGCGGCCTACCCTATCCGAAATTCCTCCCAGAAAAATATAACAGGGCAGCATCCCGGTGATGTAAGCCGCAAAGACCAGCGCCGTTTGGCCGTTGTTCAAACCCGCCTCGGCCGCATACACCCGAAAGAGGGGCATGGCCACATTGACCGACAGCGTCACGAGCAACAAACCAAACGAAATAATGCGAAAAGGCGGCATCAGCACACACCCGTTTCAAGGTCGCACGCCTCCCCTTCGGCAAGGGCTTGGATGGGGGCTTTCACGGCAATTTCGGGCAAGGCCTCCAGAAATAATTCTGTAGGTTGGGCTCCCGATACCGCGTATTTGTCGTTGATGATGTAGTACGGTACCCCGCTGATGCCCATCAGGCGGTTTTGGTACAACCGTTGGTCAACTTCGTTGGTACCTTTGTCAGAGGTGAGGATTTCGCGGGCTTTATCCGGGTTAAGACCTACTGTTTCCGCCAATTTGACTACTGTTTCGGTATCGGCCAAATTGACGCGGTCTTCAAAATAAGCTTTGAAAAGGGCTTCTACCGTTTCCAATTGTTTGCCTTGCTGTTGGGCAAACCACACCAAACGGTGCAGGCGGTGGGTATTGGGAGACACTTCCTGATGTTCCAGATCAAAGTTCAGACCTTCGCCCGCGGCTACATCCGATACCTGCTTGGTAAGTTGATAATAGCGGGCTTCGCTGCCGAATTTGGCAATGAGCCGCTCTTTGGCATTCTCGCCTTCAACGGGAGTTTCGGGGGCCAACTGAAACGGCAAGTAGTTGATCTCAAACGTATAATTGTCTTTCAATTGCGTCACGGCTTTTTCCAAACGACGCTTTCCGATATAACACCAAGGGCACACGACATCCGATACAATGTCTATTTTAAGATGGGGTTTCATTTCTGAATAATGAGTGAATGACTGAATTAGTGATTGAATGATAATTACTTCATCACTTTCAAAACCCGTTCGTAGCCGTTATCGTTCATTCTCAAAAAATAGCTGCCGCCGGGCATCGCCTGAGGCAACATCACCCTACTTACCGGCTCGTTGACGGTGATTGCCTGCTGATACACCACTCTCCCCGCCGCATCCACCAAAGAAATGCTTACTTTTTTGCCCGTAAACAGTCCACCCCAATGAATCTGAAGGATGGCATTTGCCCCTACGGGGTTAGGATAGACAAACGCCTCGTTGTATTTGGTCCAATCCGTTACGCCCAACACCGTATAGCGGTCTTTGGCTACCTGAGTGGCACTTTCAAACGTAGGAATCCCGTAACCGTATTGAGTAGTGGGCGCACTGAAACGATCGCCGGCACGTCGGATACAATCCACTACCTGCATGGCGGTCAGGTGCGGTTGCGATTGCCAAAAAGCAGCTACCAATCCTGCGATCAGAGGAGCCGAATAGGAAGTACCGTTACCGGCAGTGATGGTTCCGTTCAGATTGGAATAAACGGTAGATTGTCCCTGCGCAGCTACATCGGGCTTCACTCGCCCGTCGGCAGAGGGGCCGTAAGAACTGAAAGAAGAGGCTATCTTTGCACTGTTTACGGCAGCAATGGCCAGTACCGAATCGCCGTCAGCCGGGGCAGATATAAATTTCCACGGGCTGCTGCCTTCGTTACCCGCCGATACCACCACAACCATTCCCACTCCGGCGGCCAAATCGGCAGCCCGGGTAATGAGGGCTGTTTTTCCGTTCATGTCGGCATAGGTATAATCATCAGCGGAGTTGTCAAATTGGTTATAGCCTAAAGATGTATTGATCACATCAACCCCTAAACTATCGGCGTATTCGGCGGCAAACAGCCAATTAGCTTCTTCCAAGCGAGTCTCCGAAGCCCCGTCTTCGGTACGAAGCAAGGTATAAGAAGCGCCGTAAGCCGGGCCGATCAACGCTCCTTCCTGAAAGCTCGCCATGATGCTGAATACGTTGTTGCCGTGTGCGTCGTCTTCGTACACACTTGCTTCTTTTTTGACAAAATCATACGTACTGATAACCCGGTTTTCGGCAAAAATCGTTTTTAGGGCAGGGTTCACGTTGGAGTTGGCAAAGCCTCCGTCAAAAATCCCGATCAACATGCCTTTACCGTTGTAGCCCTGATCGTGCATTTTATCCACCCCCAACATCTGGATCTGATTTTGGGAAGCTCCGTAACTGAGCGCTTCTTCGCCGAATTTTCGGTTCGTCACCTGGCTTTTCGCCTCGGCCGATAAGCGCGCATTGGCCAAGGGGCGGTTGAACTCTACCCCGCCAACAAAGCTCAGATTGCGAACAGCGGTCAACTGCGCCGCAGTGGCCTCTATGAGTACGGCATTGAGCCACCGGGAGGTGTACCAAATTTTGGCCCCCGTTTGACGAATTTGAGTCACGTAAGCGGTATTGACCGGTAAGTCGCGCGCCGTGATCTTAATTCCTTGGCGCAACCGACGGTCAATGGAACGCTTGCTTAAAAATGCCTCGGGCTTATCGGTCGTAAAAGCACTGCCTGTTTTGTCTTTTAACAATACCAAATACTTGGCATTCTGCGCCACGGAAGCAAGGGGCAGGAGGCAAAGGGCAACAAGTAGGGTACAAACCCACTTTTGAACGAATGGTGTTCTTTTCGAAAGTGAGAAATACGCAAAAGTAGATGCTTTCTGCATGACAAAAGGATGTATTTTTAAACTATAAATCAGACAATTTGAGCAGAGGCAAGCCCGCCTCTACTATTCTTTTCCCGCCTTTTTAAACCGAATGTACTGACGGGTACCGTAGTCAATCTGTGCCTTACCCACGCACGCCGGAGTAGAAGAGCAAAACTGCACATTAATCCGCTCCCGATAAATCAGTCCTACATCAGCGGCGTACACTTCTATCCGTTTATCCTGATTAACGAGCGTTGAATCATTTTGTTGGATTACCGTCGCCGTTCGTTCAAACGCAGCCGTACCGACTTTGTAAGGTTTATTGACGTTTCTCAGTTCATAACTATCCTCGCCCAATGTGTTGTAAATATTACCGTTCCAAGTCGATTTTTCGCCAATCGGGAACACCATCTTTACGAAATCACGCCCGTTTTCGTTGCGAACGGCATGATCGGCAAAGACGCGAAGGGTAATGGTGGAGTCCGGTTCCCAACGTTGATTATCGGAATTACGCCGAAAACGGGCAATTCGGTAAGTCGGCTGTCCGGCAGGGTGGATGTAGCGTTCGGCAATCACTTCCTTCCATTGATAAGTACGCACTATGGCCGGTCGCCCCAATGTCACCTCTTCTTCATTAACTTCATATTCCGTAAACCGACCTACTTCCGTCGGGAAAAAAGCGGTACCCGGCGGCATCTCGGTACACTCTTTGCACATGGGGTTACAGGCTTGCGTCATGTACGCGCTCCAAACAATGACCCACCGCCGAATCCATTGACTTTTGACAACCATGATTAAAAGTAAAAAAGGCAACACAAAAGTACAAACCTAAGGCTCCATAAAAAGGAAGAGACTGCCTATTTTAGCGAAAAGCTCTAAATAAGTAAGACTTTCCAAGTCATTTGTCGACCTTGCTCTTTCCTATTTGATAACAACCGGTTGTTATTAGAATTCAATTAGAATTAGAAATGCCGGAAACAAATAGTAGTTTCAAATGATTTTCTAAAAAAGACAGAACAGTTACGAAGCAACCCTATGAATTCTCAATATATCCGACAGATTGTCGAGCAATTGGCTCTTTTTACGGGACAACCCCTTGTTACGCCGAAAAACAAATATGATCTTATTGAACAGGATATCACATATACCACCAACGAGATACACCAATTTATTGAAGATCTGAACGATGCGGCCCGTACCAACGATCTGACGCTGATCGTCGGTGATTTATCTCCAAAGTCGTTTGAAGAGTTCATTGCGGATGTGGCTTATCCGGTGCTTTATTTTGAACAATCCCCTACAGGTATTCTGCCTTTTGTTACGGGTCGCGATTATTTGGGAAAGAAAATAAAATGGACCCCGGCCATTGTACCGGCCTCCCGCCTTGCCAATGACCATATTCAACAACCGTTGTTGTACGAAAACCGGGCAGATACTTCCAAAAACGGCCACGTGCTTTACATGACTGTTTTTCCGATGCAACCCTTAGTAAGCGACGATAACTCACTGCGCAAAGCTGAGCAGGAAACCCTGACGCCCATGCAACGGCTGCTGCGTCTTCTGCGCAACGAACGAAAAGACATCGGTTATATTTATTTTTATGCCGTTGTGGTGGGGTTGATCAGCCTTATTCTGCCTTTAGGGGTACAGGCCATTTTCAGTTTGGTTTCCAGCGGGTCTATTTTCAGTTCGGTCTATGTGCTGATGGGGCTTGTTGTGTTGGGGCTCATCGGCAGCGGTATCATGCAGATCATCCAAATTTCATTGGTCGAAACCCTTCAAATGCGCATTTTTGCCAAAGCGGCTTTTGAATTTACCTACCGGGTGCCGCGCCTCAACTATGAAGCCCTGAAACAGGACAATCCGACCGAGCTGATGAACCGATTTTTTGACGTCCTGACCGTTCAAAAATCACTCCCTAAGTTCCTGATCGACCTCAGTTCCGCGCTTTTACAGATCATTTTCGGGCTTTTATTGCTCTCTTTTTATCACCCGTTTTTTATCGCGTTCAGTTTTGTCGTGTTCTTTATTTTTCTGGTAATCGTGCGTCTCAACGGAAGAAAAGGCATGGAGACCAGCATTAAAGAATCAAAATACAAATACCGCGTGGTGGCTTGGCTCGAAGGCATGGCCGGGACCTTGTTTTCTTTCAAAGCGGCGGGCACCACCCACCTCCCCATTCACCGTATGGACCGGCTTGTCACCAACTACCTAACCTACCGGACCAAGCATTTTCGTATTTTGGAAGGATTTTACTATTACGCCTTGATTTTCAAAGTAGTAGTCATCGGAGGCCTATTGGTTTTGGGTACCTATTTGCTCATCAATCGTCAGATATCCTTGGGACAATTTGTCGCTTCTGAGATCGTGATCGTCTTACTGACCGGGGCCGTGGAGAAGCTCTTTTTGAGCATTGACGTGGTGTTTGATTTACTCACGGCCGTAGATAAATTAGGCTACGTGTCTGACCTGCCGCTGGAGAAAGACGGCGGTTTTCGCTTCGCCCCGAATCAATTTACGAAGGGCCTCTCTCTCAAGACCCGCAACCTGTCTTATACCTACGCCGAGGCTTCCAAACCGGCTTTGAAAAATATTCATTTGGACATTCAACCCGGCGAGCGGGTCTGCATTACGGGGCACAACGGTTCGGGCAAACACACCTTGCTCAAGGTACTTTCAGGCATTTTGTCGAGTTATGAAGGCAGTTTGATTTTTAACGGCTTTTCGCTGCACGATTTGGATATTAACGCCCTCCGCGCTCATATCAGCATGAACTTTCCCAATCAGGAAATATTTGACGGGACTATTCTTGAAAACCTGACCATGGGTCATAACAACATCCGTTTGGAGCAAGTACAAACGGTTTTGGAACGCATGAACCTGACCGAAGAAATTGCGAATCTTCCCGAAGGACTGAGTACCCCGATTATTTCCGGCGGACGGCACTTTTCGCTGAGTTTTGTGACCAAGATTGCCTTAGCCCGTTGCCTGCTGATTCAGCCGAAATTGATGCTGTACACCGATGCCTTGCAGGAAATAGAGCGCAAAGAACGCTTGCGTATCATTGAGTTGTTGACTGACCCTTCGCATGGATGGACCCTATTGGTGCTTTCCAACGACCCTGCTTTTATGGGAGCCTGCGACCGCGTTTTGGTGTTGGAAGAAGGCCATATCATTGCCGACGGGCCTTATAAAACCGTATTGAAACAAGTATCTCTGCTCGAAAATTAAGAATATGCTCAATTTGTCACGTCAGCGGGTCAATGTACCTGCCATAGAAAAAGAAGTGAATTCACTCCATACACTTCATTCTCCCAAAACGGCAAAGATCGTTTATCGGTGGATATTGGGTATTGTGACCGCACTGGTTTTGGCCATGTTTTTACCTTGGCAACAAAACATCAACGGCAAAGGCTATGTCACAGCTTTAACTCCGCAAGACCGCCCGCAAACCATTCAAAATGCCGTGGCCGGCCAAATTCGCCAATGGTTGATTCGGGAGGGAGATTTTGTCAAAAAAGGAGATACGCTGTTGCTCATTTCCGAGATAAAAGACGACTACTTCGACCCGTTGGTTTTGGTGCGTACGCAAGAGCAAATTCAGGCCAAGGAAGCCGCTATTGCAGCCTACCAAGCCAAGATTCAGGCCTCAGATAATCAAATTACGGCTTTACGTCAAGGTATGCAGTTGAGTTTGGAAAAGACCCGAAACAAATTGCTGCAAGCACAGCTTAAAGTAAGAAGCGACAGCGCAGATTGGGTGGCAGTGAATCGTAATTTACAGATTACCAAAGAGCGACTTGAACGGGGAGAAACCATGTATAAAGATGGAACCATTTCCTTAGTGGATTTGGAAACCCGACGGTTAAAATTTCAGGAAGACCAAGCCAAGTTCGTTTCGCAAAATCAAAAACTGAGCATCGCGCGCAATGAACTCATCAATGGCCGCATTGAAGTAAGCTCAGTGGAGGCTGATTACCAAAAAGACATTGCTAAAGCGTTTTCTGACCGCAGTTCCGCTTTGTCAAGTCTGGCCGAGGGAGAATCAGAGTTGTCGAAACTGCGCAACAAATACGAGAACATCCGTATTCGCCGCGACCGCTACGCCGTAACTGCTCCGCAAGACGGCTATGTGGTCAAAACGCTGAAAGCCGGTATCGGCGAAACCATCAAAGAAGGCGAATCGGTAGCTACTCTGCAACCCAATCAACCCCAATTAGCCGTAGAATTGTACGTCAAAGCCATGGATTTGGCCCTGATTGCCCCCGGTCGCCACGTCCGATTGGAATTTGACGGCTGGCCGGCGTTGCAGTTTTCGGGTTGGCCGGGTACCTCCGTCGGAACGTTCGGAGGAACAGTCACCATCATTGACCGCGTCAACAGCAAAAACGGCGAATATCGGTTGCTGATTCGTCCGGATCACCAAGGCAATGAAAACGATCGTTGGCCGGCACAACTCCGTATCGGCTCCGGGGTCAACGGCTTCGTAATGCTCAAAGACGTTCCGATTTGGTGGGAGATTTGGCGCCAACTCAACGGCTTCCCGCCTGATTATCTGAACGGCATTTTACCGGAAGAAGACAAAAAAGAAGAGAAGAAATAAATGGATAAAGAACTGAAAAATCTAAAACTGAAAAATGTAAAATCTAAAAGGGAAAACAAACAGCCTTTTACGTTTTCAAAACGAGCAGTTCATTTCGCAATAAAAAATGATTTCGGATCAGACCTGTTTGCTCCGGCTCACCTGCTGCGTTTTACATTTTTGTTGCTGCTCTTTACTTTGCTTTTCCATTTTGGAAAAGCCCAAACCGATACGGCAAACGTCTTCACTTACCGCGATTTTTATGAGTTTGTGGTCAAAAACCACCCCGTACTGCGACAGGCCAATACCCTTCCCGATATGGCAAAAGCCGAGTTATTGATCGCCAAAGGAAGTTTTGACCCGAAATTGGAGGTAAATTTTGACCGAAAATACTTTGACAACAAAGCCTATTTCAACTTTTGGGACAATCAACTCAAAGTACCGGTCTATTGGGGCGGTATGGAGGTCAAAGCCGGGTTTGAACGCAACGTAGGTGACGTCCTCGGTACCGACATCCGCACTCCCCTCGACGGGGTCAGCTACGTAGGGGTCAATGTGCCGGTATTACAGCGTTTTGTCATTGATGAACGGCGGGCCACGCTGCAAAATGCTCGTCTCTTTCAGAATTTGGCCGAGGCAGAACAGACCAAAGCCGTCAATAAATTGATCCTTTCGGCCGCCAAAGAGTACTGGAATTGGTACTTTACTTACCAAAACTACCGACTGCTGCGGGAGTTTCAAACCCTGGCCGAACAGCGATTTGAATTGGTGACCAAACGGGTGTCGCAGGGCGACTTGCCGGCCGTGGATACCGCCGACGCGCAAGTGACACTTTTGGATCGGCGGGTCATGTTTGAACAGGCCGCGGTTGAATTCCAAAATGCGCGTCTGATTCTTTCCAATTATTTGTGGGACGATGCCGGCAACCCGCGCGAACTTCCCGAAAATGCCGTTCCGCAAGCGGCCCTTGCTGAACGAATTGACAGCACCGCTTTACAGCAACTGCTTACCTCGGCCCGTCAGCGGCATCCCGACATTCTGAAGTTGGATCTGAAAAATCGGCAACTGCGCATCGACGAGCGCCTCAGCCGCGAAATGCTCAAGCCCCGTTTTGACATCGGTATTTCTTCGTTGAACTACCTGCATCGCTACATTACGGGCCTTGAGTTCCCCAAGACCGGCCCCTTTCCGCCGTTTTACAAATTGAACGTAGATTTGTCTATGCCCCTGTTGTTTCGCAAAGAGCGCGGAAAGTTGGAAACGGTTCGTATCAAGCAGGTACAAAACAATTTGGAATTGCAGCAAGTCCGTCGGGAAGTCAACAACGATGTACTCACTTCCTACAACGAGGTCATGAATTTGGAAAGGCAAATCAGAAATCAGCAAACCGCCGTCAACCGGCAGTTGCAGGTATTACGGGCCGAAGAGCAACGATTCAGCATCGGAGAAACACAGTTGTTTCAGATCAATCTTCGCGAAGCCAAACTTAACGAACTGAAAGTGAAGCTCGAATCCATGAAATCCAAGTATGAAAAGGCCAAAGCCACGTTGCTTTTTGCCGCCGGAATGAGTGAGTGGTAGGGAGGATTTCCTGTAAAATCAACTAAAAAATTGTGTTACTTGAAAGTTAAGGAGTGGGTGTATAGGTCAACGATTTTGAAACAATAAGGCCCGGTATAAAACGAAAATCCTTAATATTATAGGTACGCAATTCGAGGTCATATACAAGTGCCGTTGCGGCAATAAGGGTATCAGGTATCCCTATGTGATGGGAAAGAATATATTGCTGTTGGAGCTCTAAAGCCAATTGAACAATAATCGGATCTAAGTCTAAAATGGCAAAACCATTGAGTTTTTTTCGAGTCTTTGCCAAATCTGTTTTATTCAAAACACCTTGATAAATTTCCATTACCACTATTGGAGATAAGGCCAAGTTAGCTTTTCCATATAATTCAATAAAATCAAGAACCTCTGTTTTTTGACGCAAATAGTCAACAACAATAGTTGTATCAAGCATTAAGATTTTCGTTCCCATGCTTGTTTTCTGAGTTGTTTCGCAAATTCAACCGTATCCATCTCATTTTGAAATAAGGGGCTATCATCCACATTTCCTTCCCCCTCTTTGAGATCATAATCAATGATTTTGATATGTTTTCGGTAATCCAATTTAGGGACGTCAAAAGGAAGGTTATCAGCCTGTTCGTCTTCCCGAATTTTTTCGACGACAAAATCATTTAGCAGTTCCTGAACTGACTTGCCGATAGTACGTGCTTTTTCTAAAATTTTTTGCTCTAATCGGGCATCATTTATTTCAAGTATAAGCATTGCTTTTTGTGTCAATTTTATACAAATATAACAGAAAACGAGGAACTGACAGGAAGAATTATAGTGCATCTGCGTTACTCTTGTTTCTTTATAGAGACTTCTAACACCTACTAAAATCAAGAATCCGGTTTAAAATACGGAAATGAACCGATCCGCTTCAAAGAAGCTTATTACCAAGCAATACACGGCTCAATTTACCTTATTATCGCTTTATGCTCATTTTGTCCCATTTCGTTTAAATAAAATTTCCAAATATGGTATTAAGCTTCATTTTTACATCCTCTTTTCTCAATCAGAATGAAAAAATGAACCCTCTTCCTTACCTCATTCAGGCAATGCCGTTGGTGGCCTTCATCGGTACGTATCTGTTGATTATTGCTTACGACAAATCAAAGATAGTGGAGCGTGTCACGTCCAAAGGGCTCAAAGCCGAAGGTACCGTGGTGGAAATTTATCAAGATCCCGGTCCGCTGTTCGGTTCCGGAGAAAGTAAAGGTTCAGCCCCCGTGGTCGATTTTGTCACCAACAACGGCTCGCATCGGCACTATTCCACGCACTTTCAACCGGTTACTCCCTATCATGTCGGGCAGAAAGTGGAAGTTCGGTACTATTTCTACAAATCGATTCGAGAAGTGCTTTTAGTCGATGAAGATGCCGGCACCTTGCCCAAAACCTTGTTTCGTTGGGGCATTGCGCTGTGCCTTATCGGCTATCCTTTTTTGTTCAAAAAGATACTGCTTTTGGGAGGCCTGAGCTGACAATAAACGTTCAAACCGATTTACAGGTAAATAATCAAGCGGAGCTATC
The DNA here is from genome assembly GCA_046329125.1 of Spirosomataceae bacterium. Classification (GTDB taxonomy): domain Bacteria; phylum Bacteroidota; class Bacteroidia; order Cytophagales; family Spirosomataceae; genus Runella. The sequence continues at coordinate 27,716 of JAXLVD010000031.1, forward strand.
CGTTTTTCTTTTATCTGCTTTTACTTCCCATTTTTACAGTTTCACTTCATTTGCTTTTTTTGGGGTTTCAGTACATGGCAATTTTGGTTTGTTCATCCATTTTTCAAGCCAAAAAACACGTATTATAATGAAAAAAAGCCTGTTTTTCCTGTCATTTGTCTATTGTTTGCCATTATTTACAGCTTGCCGACCTGACAAACAAGAAGCCGCCGTTAAACCCCAACACCTTTTATCACTAGGGTCTGGCACTCGTTTGTCTGCTTCAGAAGTTAGCCTCTATGCCGAAGAGATATCCATTATTCAAAATGGAAAAATCGTTGGTGCTGTTTATATTCCCCCCAAAGAGAATCCTTCTCAGTATGTGCAATATTGGGCGTTGAGCAGCCGCTACGTTTATCTCAACTCAACCCCCAATGTCCCTTTTGATTATGTCCCCTCCGCCACACCATCCAAGTATGTTACAGTACAAGATTTCCGCACTGCCATGAAAGCTCGTTTCGGTACGGGCAAATTCATTATCGTTGATACCAAAGAGAGTTTGTTTACGAGCGTACAAAGTCCTTATATGTAAACTGCGGAAATCATGAAAAAATCAATAAAAATTTTTGCTTCGGTGATTGCACTATTTGTTTCGTCCTTGGTATACAGTCAGTTATATGAAGGTGAATCCGCACCGAATATCAACAATACAATAGTTGGAAGAGTATATGTTCCAAAATGGGAAAGCCCTGCTGTTTACAATGAATACTTCGCGCTGTCAAAAGAGTATGATAGTCAAGCTGTGATTACTTGGACAACGATTATTAATCCGGTGAAATATAAGAGTGTTGATGATTTTAAAAGTATCATGGCTAAACAATATCCCAATGGACGTTGGATTGAAAATCATTGCAGAGAAGAAGCGTTGTAATAAACTTAACTCCGTTTGCCCAATGTTTTCAGAATGCCGTTGTCAGTATCCTCGCTGACAACGGCATTCAAAGCCTTGGTCAGTGTCCCCACTGACCGCCGAAGTTGAACCGGTACTGTTGGGGATTTGTAACCCGAAAACGGGAAAACGAATTTAATCAACGAAAGAATAGTCTTGAGTAGGCCGATTGGAGTATTAACTTACACGTTAGACCGATATTCCAATTTTCCTCTGTATGGACTCCCTTCCTATTCAATCAATTCTTAACAAAATAAAAACCGCTAAAGTAGCGGTATATGGCGACTTCTGTTTGGATGCCTATTGGATCATGGATTCGCGCCAATCGGAAGTTTCCATCGAAACAGGTCTTCAGGCAGAAGCCGTCGAAAGACACTACTATTCGCCGGGCGGGGCGGCCAATGTCGTTGCCAATCTTTCAGCCTTGGAGCCTGCCCAAATCACCGTTATCGGCGTAGTGGGCGATGATATTTACGGGCGCGAATTGACCGCTCAACTGCAAAAACTCGGAGCCGAGACCCATTCCTTATTCATTCAAAAAAATCATTTTCAAACTTACGCCTATCTCAAACGGTATAGTGACGGCGAGGAAGAACCTCGCATTGATTTTGGGGTGTACAACAAACGTTCCTTAGAAACCGATGAACAAATAGTAGCCGCTTTGCAAACGGCTTTGGAAACCCACGATGCCTTGATTTTCAATCAACAGGTAGTCGGCAGTATTACCAACGATCCTTTTATCGAAAAAGCCAATGCGCTTTTTGAGCAATACAATGACAAAATCATTCTGGTCGATTCCCGTCACTTCAACGACCGTTTTTCCAATGTGTATCGGAAAGTCAACGACGTAGAGGCCGCAAATCTCAATGGCGTTCAAGTCGAACCACGTACCATGCTGCCACGCGCTGCCGTTTTGGACTACGGCCGGGCTTTGTTTCAGAAATCCCGGAAGCCGGTATTTGTCACCTGCGGTGCACGAGGGATTACTGCCTTTGACGCTGCCGGTTACCACGAACATTTGGGGCTACAATTAACGGCTCAATTAGATACTGTCGGTGCGGGCGACACGGTCATCAGTGCCGTTACCTTGTGCCTGGCGGCCGGCATCAGCCCGAACGAAGCAGCTCAATTTGCCAATTTTGCCGCGGCTGTTACGGTCCAAAAACTATTTACCACCGGCACGGCCAACGGAGAGGAGATTCTGGCCGTCAGCAAAGACCCCAACTACATTTATCAGGCTGATTTGGCCGAAAATCCGCGTCAGGCTGTCTATTTGCCCGATTCTGAAACGGAGTTGTGCGACCCGTCGGTTTTGGAAAAACTCGGCCATATCAAATACGCCGTTTTCGACCACGACGGCACCATCAGCACCCTGCGCCACGGCTGGGAAGCCATCATGGAACCCGTCATGATGAAAGCGATCCTGGGTGACGCTTACGATACCGTTGACCAAGCGGGTTTTAAAAAGACCCAACGTGAAGTGCAGGAGTTTATTCATAAAACCACCGGCATTCAGACCATTTACCAGATGGACGGGTTAGTCAATATGGTTCGTGAAGCCGGCTACGTACCCGAAGACCGAATTTTGGACAAATTCCAATACAAGCAGATTTACAACGATGCCCTGATGGAACTGGTCAACCAACGCATGGCCAAGCTACAGTCGGGCGAGCTGAATTGGGAAGATTATACCATGAAAGGCGCCGTTGCCTTTTTGCACGAACTGAAAGAGCGCGGCGTAGTGATGTATCTCGCCAGCGGTACCGACGTCGATGACGTACGCCATGAAGCCACAACCCTCGGTTACGCCGACCTGTTCGACGGCGGCATTTACGGGGCCTTGCGCGAATACACCAAGTTTTCCAAAAAGATGATCATTGAGCGAATTATTCGCGACAATAACCTGAACGGCAACGAATTGGCAGTATTCGGCGACGGTCCTGACGAGATCCGCGAAGGGCGTCGTTTCGGAGGAATTTCAGTAGGTATCACCAGCAACGAAGTACAGCGCCACGGTCACAATTTCGACAAGCGCCCTCGCCTTGTCAAAGCCGGGGCACAATTGATCATTCCCGATTTCTCGCAATACCGCAAACTTATCAGCTTGCTCTTCAAGGAAGAAGAAATTTCGGAAACAGTATAGTCGAATGACGAATTATTCGAATAACGAATGACGAATTATTTTTTACAATGACTCGGCCTATCGGCTCTCCTAACTTCATGCAGTCACTCATTTCTGCCAATGCAGTCGCTCGGCGCTGCGACGGAGCCGCCCCTGCGGTGACAACTATGAACAGGCATCTTGCCTGCTTTTCATTAGTCAGCACGTTAGCCCTGTTCCTGTGTTCCTGTTCAACTTCCACCAAAGAACCCGTTGATTACGTAGATCCGTTTATCGGTACCGACTTCTTCGGTCATACCTTTCCCGGAGCGACTCTCCCCTACGGTATGGTGCAGCTCAGCCCCGACCACGACGTTAACGGCTGGACGTATGCCTCAGGCTATACTTATGCCGACAGTTCCATCATTGGCTTCAGTCACACACATTTCAGCGGGGTCGGTATGACCACCGGCGGCGATATTTTGGTGATGCCCATCGTAGGCGACAAAATCCAAACCTCAGCCGGCAGCAAGGACAACCCCGATTCGGGCTACCGTTCACGCTACGACAAAAAAGACGAAACCGCTATCCCGGGCTATTATTCCGTTGTTTTAAAAGATACGAAAATCAAAGCGGAACTTACCGCCACCAAACGCGTAGGGATCCATCGGTACACTTTTCCCGAGTCACGCAAATCCACCATCTTGCTCGACATCGGCCACGAAATCGGCGGCAATGCCGGAAGCGGCGAGTCGTTGGTAAAAATGACCGATGCTTCTACCCTCGAAGGCTACAAAGACGCTAACGGTACGATGGTCTATTTTGTAGCAAAATTCAGCCGTCCGTTCGAATACTACGGAACGTGGGACAATGATTATATCACGCCCGAATCGTCCGAAGGGTATTGGCCGTACAAAACCGAAGAAAAAGGGCTGAACGTAGGCTTTTTTGTGGGTTATCAAACCAAAAAAGACGACCAAGTGACGGTCAAAGTGGCGATTTCACACGTCAGTATGGAAGGGGCGAAAAAGAATTTGCAGGCCGAAATGCCGCATTGGGAGTTTGATAAAGTAAAAAACGACGCTCGCCAAACGTGGAATGAAGAACTCAAACGTATTGCCGTAAAGGGCAATGATGAAGCCCGAAAACAGGTTTTTTACACGGCTTTTTACCGCAGTTTGTTGGCCCAATACATCGGTCAGGACGTGGACGGGCAATACATGGGCATGGATAAAAAAGTGCATACGGCCCGGAACTACGATTTTTATCCCTCCTTTTCGTGCTGGGATACCTACCGTACCCAACATCCGTTCCTGACGTTGGCAGCCCACAATCATGTCAACGATTTTGTCAAATCTATTGCGGCCAAAACGACGGAATTCGGATGGCTGCCGGCGCAACACTTTCGCAATACCTATCGCCCCAGCATGGTGGGCGATCACCTGATTCCTGTCATTGTGGATGCTTATTTCAAAGGCTATCGCGATTGGGACATTGAAGGATTATACGCTGCCATGCGCCGCAAAGCCTTAGAATCGCCGCCCGCCCACATCCCCGCCTCTGCGGGCCGTGCCGGACTGGCCGATTACATTCGCTTAGGGTACGCCCCCTGCGACCGAACGACCGAATCCGTCCCCAACACAATGGAATTGGCCTATGACGACTGGTGCATTGCCCGATTGGCCGAGGCATTGGGCAAAAAAGAGGATGCCGCGTTGTTTTACAAACGCGCTCAAAACTACCGAAACGTATATGATGCTTCGACGATGTTCATGCGTCCGAAACGCGAAAACGGTACGTGGCTCGAAGCCATCGGTACCAACGAACAGGCCATTGACTCCGCAGGAGCGCATCATTATTACCGGTATTTTGACCCACTGCTGGTAGGACGTCGCCCCAATCGCCACTATACCGAATCCAACGCCTGGCAATACCTTTGGTCGGTGCAGCATGACCCGGCCGGTTTGATTCAACTGTTAGGCGGCAATCGGGTATTTAATCAACGATTGGATACTTTTTTTGCGATGGACGTGTCAATCAGCAAGCCTAAATACGTGGGAGTGGTGGGAACCATCGGGCAGTACGTTCACGGAAATCAACCGTCGCATCACGTAGCCTACCTGTACAACTATGCCGGTGCGCCGTGGAAAACCCAATATTGGACGCGCGAGATCATGGAACGTTTTTACCGCACCGGCCCGGGCGGGTTGTGCGGTAACGAAGACATGGGGTCCCTGTCGTCCTGGTATTTGTTGAGCAGCATGGGCATTTACCCCGTAGCGCCGGGCAGTACCCACTACGCCATCGGCAGTCCGGTGTTTGAAGAAGTTGAATTTAACGTCGGCAAAGACAAAACCTTTAAAATCATTACCCAAAACACGTCCACTGAAAACCGTTACATTCAATCGGCCACGCTCAACGGCAAGGCCTTTGACCGAAGTTGGATTGACCATTCGGAGATCATGGCGGGGGGCGAATTGACGTTTATAATGGGTCCCGAGCCTAATAAATCATGGGCGACGGGCAAAGAGGCCGCGCCGTATTCGCAGAGCACGCAGTCGCTCGCGTCCCGTCGCGGAAGGCAAACGAATACAATAGATGCCACCGGCATGACAAAAAGAAAAAAACAACAAGCCCCATGATAACCAATACGTTAAAAACCCTCTTCTTACTCCTGTTGACTATAACAGCCTTCACAAGCCAAGCCCAGCAAACCTACGCGGAAAAACTCGGCTGGCCCAAAGGAGCTAAAGTCGTGATCTTTCACGTAGACGACCCGGGCATGTCGTATTCGTCCAACCTAGGCACCATCAAATCGGTAGAACAGGGTATCGCCACTTCGTGCAGCATCATGTTTCCGTGCTCCTGGTCGGCGAGTTTTGTGAATTACATTCAGAAAAGTAATCCCACTCTCGACGCGGGCGTGCATTTGACACTAACGTCTGAATGGAGAGATTACCGTTGGGGACCGGTGGCAGGCTTTCAAAGCGTACCGAGTTTGGTCGACAAAGAAGGCAACCTGTGGCACGAAGTGGCCCAAGTGGTCAAAAACGGCACCGCCGACGACGTGGAAAAGGAGATCAGAGCGCAGGTGGAAAAAGCATTGCGCATGGGCCTGAAACCTACCCACATGGATTCGCACATGGGGACTCTCTTTGCGCATATTCCCTTTTTGGAGCGATACATCAAAGTTGGGGTAGAGTACGGCATTCCGGTCATGTTTCCGGGCGGGAACAACAAATTGCTTATTGAATGTCAGCAATACCCCATCATCAAACGTATGAAAGCGGAAGGTAAATGGCAGGAAGGAATGACTCTGCCCGAACCCGAATTGACCAAAATGAGCGGCCCGACGGGGCAGAAAATTTGGCAGTTAGGTCTGCCGGTTTTAGATGATCTGCACACCATCAGCGGGGACTGGAAACCCGAGAAACCCAACCCAACACCCGAAGAATGGGGCAAGTACAAAGCCCAAAAATTCATCGAAACCCTCAATGCCATGCAGCCGGGTTTGGCGATGTTCATTGTTCACAGCAGCGATGTCACCGATGCGTTCAAATACATCAGCGCCTCGGGCGGCTCACGCTACGCCGATATGCTCTCCATGATGAATCCCGAGTTGAAAGCCTATATCCAGTCGCAGGGTATTATCCTGACCACGTGGCGCGAAGTAATGGAGCGGCGGAAGAAAGTAAAATAACGCGCTTTTGTCACCCCGGAGGGGTCTGAAAACGAACAAATTAACCATTTACAAAAGCAATTATACCACCGTGCCAAGGCGGCTTACAGTTGCCTCCGGCATGACAAAATTAACCTAAATGAAACTCCGTGTTCTTTCCTTCTTCCTCCTTCTTTCTGCCTTTTGTTCCCTGCAAAACACTTTTGCCCAATCCTCCCCCATCATACGCTCTACCCTGATTTTTCCCGGTCAGGAAAAGCACGTTCACGGCAGCAGTTTGGTGCATTTGCCCAACGGAGATTTTCTGGCGGCATGGTTTTACGGCAGCGGTGAACGTACCGCCGACGATGTTAAGATCATGGGAGCGCGCCTGAAAAAAGGTGAAACCGTTTGGAGTGAACCGTTTGAAATGGCCGATACGCCTCACTTGCCCGATTGCAACCCTGTTTTGTTTTTAAATCAACAGAGCAAGCTGTTTTTAGTGTGGATCGCGGTACAGGCCAACCAATGGGAACAATCTATCTTACGCGTCCGAACTTCGACCGATTATTCCAAAAGCGGCCCGCCCGTGTGGAGTTGGCAGGATAATATTTTACTTAAACCGGACGACAGTTTTGCCAAAGAGGTCGCTGAAAAGTTCAAAAAACTGCCCGAAAATGCGGCAGGGTGGGCCGGCTACGCACCCAAATACGACCAAATGATCATTGAAGCGGCCAAAGATGCAAAAAAACGCAGCATCGGCTGGATGACGCGCATCAAACCCATGCTGATGGAAAACGGCTACATCGTCTTACCGCTGTATTCCGATGGATATAACTTTTCGCTCATGGCCATCTCCGACGATTTCGGCACGTCGTGGAAACCAAGCCTGCCGCTCGTCGGTCGCGGACCGATTCAACCGGCATTGGCCAAACGTAAAAACGGAAACCTCGTAGCCTACCTGCGCGACAGCGGCGACGAACCTACCCGTGTTCACATCAGCGAATCGTCGGATAAAGGCGAAAGTTGGACCGCCTCCGTCAAAACGGATATTCCCAATACGGCAAGCGTAGAATTACTGACCTTACAGGATGGACAATGGGCCTTTTTAGGAAATGACATTGACGACGGCCGCTACCGCCTAAGCTTGTATCTTTCTGCTGATGAAGGAAAAACGTGGATCCGAAAAACCCGCCTCGAAGACCACGCCCGCGACAAAGGCGGCTATTCCTACCCCTGCCTGATTCAAACGCCGGACGGTTTATTGCACATCACCTACTCTGCCCACGCCGACAAAACCAACAAATCCATTAAATACGTAGTGGTTGACCCGAAGAAAGTATAGATTTTTCATTAAGTTCCGAACTGCGTTGGCAAGAGACTTTTTGAAGATTGTCGTAACCTTTATTAAACTTTTGACCGCACTTGGCTTTGCATCTACATGGGTGGGTGTACGAAACTTTGCAGGTATCACCTCACCCTACGTGGGCCGCCCTAAATCCCTCCGCAGCGGCGGCCGCTCCTTGCAGGAGAGGGACTTTTTTCGACTACATGCGCAGTAAAAATCTGCATTTATTCGTACACCCACATGGGTCTCTTTTTCAAGACTTAGTGAGTGTGTTCTTCACCTTTGAGAAAAACCCTGCCTTGAGCAACCAAGAATAACCGAAAGCCCAAACCGCTACCGACTCCATCCAAAAAGTGCCGGCATTGGGGTATTCAAAATCTTTTTTGTCAAAAAGGATGTTGTTGCTGCCGAGAAAAATGATCAGCATCGCTACCAACATCACCACGCCGCACACCACGTATAAAATCCGGTCTCTTTGGTTGGGGTGTTCGTCAGAAGAATCCTTGGCCGGAAACCGCCAAATAGACATCACCGCCAAAGAACCCAAAAATATCCCCGCTGAGACGAAATGCAGCGTGGCTTTTATTTTTTTCGGGTCAATGTAGGTAATGACATACTGAAAGTCGTCGGCGCAGCACTTCGGGGAGAGATTGGTCGTAGGAAAAAAGACGACCGACAAGGCGGCCAAACCTGCTGCCAACGAAAGCACAAAATCGCGGCGGCGTTTGCCCTTGTAAACGATCAAAACAACGGCCAGCAAACTCATCGTGATCACAAAAATACTGCTCACCCTTGTGTAAAAATAATGGCTGATCGACTCCAACGGTTGGGTATAACCGCTGACGCCGGCCAAACCGGCCCATAAAACAATCGGTAAGGCAATCCCCAAAAGCCCCACGATGATGCGGAGGGTATCCTGTTCGGCAGACACCTTTTTTTCGGGTTCTGAGTTGGGGCGGGCGGGAAATTCAGCATCAAACGCCCGTTGCCATCGGTGATAGAGCGACATATCGGAATAGGTTTAGAAAGGGGATGATTTTCTATTCCAATAATAAATCTTTTCCGGCACTTTCCGCTGAATAGTTACCAAGCGGTCGGGGTTACAGTACCGGCGAGGCTGTTTGACTTACCGAAAAATCACCGTATTTAAAGAAAAACCCCCAATCTGTTATCAATTAACAAATTGGGGGTAATTTGTGGGCCCAGCAGGGCTCGAACCTGCGACCACCTGATTATGAGTCAGATGCTCTAACCGACTGAGCTATGGGCCCGTTTTATTTTTATGTAAGCAAAATGCCTTGATTTTTCGGGACTTGCTTCGGGATAACCGACTGAGCTATGGGCCCGAAATACCCTAAGGCATTTTGTGGGTGCAAAAGTATACAAAGGAGCCGTATTTGCAAAGCCGGCACAGAATTTTTACGTCTTAATCCCGTCCGAAGACATTCCGATGTCCCTAATTTTCACCACATCCAATCGGGAAATTGAGACGGCAGTGACTAAGAAAATACGTCGTTTACCCACGCATTCGATGAAATTTCCTTAGTTTAGCGGCCTCAATAACCTATGATCGACAACACTTATGGCTAAAAAACTCCCCGCTGCGTATGCCCATCCTTACGCCGTTGCTCCGAAATTCAAAAAATCAGTCGCTTATTTTTCGATGGAATTTGCCATTGACCAAGCCCTCAAAACGTATTCGGGAGGACTGGGTTTCTTGGCAGGTTCGCATATGAAAAGCGCCCATGATCTGCACCAAAACCTCATCGGTATCGGTATGTTATGGAAACACGGCTACTACGATCAGATACGCAACACCGACAACAGCATGATGCCGCAGTTTCGGGAAAAAATGTACAGTTTCCTGAAAGATACAGGAGTCCGTTTTCAAATTACCATTGCCGGCAAACCCGTATGGATAGCGTCTTATTTTTTGGATCCGACCTTGTTCGGAACCGTCCCCATGTTTTTTCTGACCACCGATACCGACGGCAACGAACCGTGGGCACGGCAGATCTCCTATCATCTTTACGACGCCGACCAAGCCGTCAAAGTGATGCAGTGCATGGTCTTGGGCATTGGCGGTGCCAAGCTTTTGGATGAGATCGGTTACGAACCTGACCTCTATCACCTCAACGAAGCGCACGCGCTGTCGGCGGTGTTTCATTTGTATAAAAAACTGAAAAAAGCCGAATCGGTTAAAAAGAAATTGGTATTTACTACCCATACTCCCGAAGAGGCCGGTAATGAAAAACACGACATCAACTTTCTGAACAGCCTCAGCTTTTTTGCGGATGTACCTCTAAAGACGGTACGAGAAATTACAGGGATTCAGGATAATGTCTTTAACCATTCGTTGGCCGCTCTTCGGCTGAGCCATCAAGCCAACGCCGTTTCCAAATTGCACGGAGAGGTCTCGCGCAACATGTGGGGATGGGCGCAGGGAATTTGTGACATTACCCACGTCACCAATTCCCAACACAAAGCCTCTTGGACCGATGCGGGTTTGGAAAAAGCACGCCTCGAAAAAGATACGGACGGTATTGAAAAGCGTAAAAAAGAGCTGAAAAGCGAATTATTTAAGACGGTGGCCGACCAAGTGGGCAAATTGTTTGACCCGAACGTATTGACCATTGTATGGGCGCGGCGTTTTGCCGGGTACAAACGTCCCGACCTGCTCACCCGCGATCGGGAACGTTTTGACCGAATCATGAACGATAAAGCGCGGTCGATTCAATTTATTTGGGCCGGCAAACCTTATCCTAAAGACGGAGGAGCCATTTATACCTTCAATCAGTTGTATTACCTGAGTCATTTGTATCCTAATATGGCCGTTTTGACCGGTTACGAATTGGCCCTGTCGAAAGAACTCAAGCAAGGCTCGGATGTGTGGCTCAATACACCTGTCGTAACCCGCGAAGCTTCAGGTACGAGCGGTATGACCGCCGCCATGAACGGCAGCCTGAATTTCTCCACTTACGACGGTTGGATATGTGAGTTCTCACGTCACGGCGAAAACTCTTTTATTGTGCCGGTAGCTCCGTCCGAAGGTCGGGATGAAACGGATATTTCTAACATGTTGGATGTTCTGGAAAACGAAATCCTTCCGCTTTACTATGACCGTCCGAAAAATTGGTACGAAACGGTATTGACAAGTATGGATGAAGTAGGCGGTTTCTTCAACTCCGACCGCATGGCCGCGGAGTATTATGCGAAGGTGTATAAGTAGAGGAAACCTTTCCATACCGGCGAGGCTTAAAACCTCGCCGGTATTCTGATTGTACCGAAATCGCTAAAGATACAGATCGCAATTGAGCTCGGTTGCATCGATGTTGGCCCCCATTTTTTTATAGAACTCAATGGCGTGGGCGTTCCAGTGCGATACCTGCCACCTCACTTTCCTGCATTGCTCCCAATTAGCATAGTCAATCAACTTATCGAGCAATTGGGTTCCGATCTGATGCCCTCGGTATTCTTCTTGAACATACAGATCGTCCAGATACAACGCCTTACCCGACCACGAATAATACGCCATAAAAAACGAGGCAAATCCGATGAGTCGGGTGTCTTCGTGCTCTACCACAAAACATTGAAACAGGTCTTGGTTCTCGACCATTTGGTCGAGCGTAACGGTTACTTTTTCGGGGGTTTTCTGAAACACGGAAAACTCTTGAATCAATTTATAAATAGCCGGGAAATCTTCGGGAGTTCCTTTGCGAATCACAACGTTCATGGGTGGGCAGTCAAAGTTGATGATGCAAAATAACAACTTTTACGCACTTCTCTTGCGGTAATTGAAAATAGCCAAGGCATTAAACACTACCGCAAAACCCACCATAGCCCAAAACTCGGGGAGCAAATCGGTGAAGTGGCTGCCTTTGATATACACGGCCCGAATCACTTTAATAAAATAGGCCGGCGGATTGATACGGGTCAGCCACTGTGCCCAATCAGGCATACTTTCAATAGGAGTATACAGGCCGCCCAGCAGAATAAATACCATCATGCAGAAAAAAGCGAACAGCGTAGCCTGCTGTTGCGTATCGGCAAACGTGCTGATCAACAGGCCTATCCCCAAAACTCCTAACAGATATACGGCCGAAAAGACATAGATGGTCAGGTAAGACCCTACGGGTAAAATTCGGAAGATCAAAAAAGTAAACACCATGCCGAGGGTAATAGAAACCATCCCCAATACCCAGAACGGAATCAGTTTTCCCAAAATGAATTCGTGTTTTCGGAGCGGTGTCACGTTGATTTGCTCAATGGTTCCCACCTCCTTTTCGGCCACAATATTAAGAGCGGTTAAAAAAGCCCCCACCATCGTCACCAAAATGGCCAAAATGCCCGGCACCATAAACAAATGATAGTCAAAATGCGGATTATACCAATTGGCGGAGGTAATTTCGATTTGGGGCATTTCGTTGAATTTGGGCAACAGCATCCATTCTTCACGTACTTCCCGGTTGAAATCACCGATCATTTGCGAAGCGTAGGCGGTTCCCAATCCTGCCCGAACGCCGTTGACGGCATCCGCTGCCAAATGCAGACGGACCTTATTGAACTTAACCAAATCCCGCTCAAAATGCCGCGGAATAGTCAAAATGAGATCTGTGTTGCCTTTATTGACCGTCTTCGAGGCTTGGGTGTACGATTGCAGGTATTCTACCAATTGAAAATAACCCGAAGCGGTCAGTTTTTGAACTAATTTGTGCGAATAAGGCGAACGATCCAAGTCCACGACGCTGATCGAAATTTGCTTGATCTCGTAGTCAGCCGCCAGCGGTATAACGATCAACTGAATGATGGGCATCATCAAAATCATTCGTAAGATGGTCGGATTACGAAATATCTGGCGAAATTCTTTTTGAAGCAGAAACGAAAGATTTCTCATGGTTATATTGGTTTCACTTGCCGTTGTCAGTGTCCCTACTGACAACTCTATCGTAATTTAAGTATCGTATGTTCACTGTCATTGTTAATCTCCTATCTGCCATTGTCAGTGTCCCCACTGACAAATCTCCCCGTTGTCAGTGTCCTCACTGACAACTTAGACCTCAACCGCCATTTAACTATCGTTCCAATGGGTTAAAATCCCGAAATCATCTTGCCCTGTCATATAAAACTTAGCTGAAGAATACCGATAATTTTCGGGGTAATCGGTCAACTGCCACTTTTCCTGTACAGGATTATGATGGATATAGTCTAATTTTTGTCTCCAAACTTTATCTGTGTACAGTACAATCGGCAGGCTGTTCCGTTGCCAAAAATTATAAGTCCTTGTTGAGGTATTTACTTCAAAAGCGGGCAATAGATGCGGTTGATTTTTTCGTAATTCTTTTAGAAACCGGTGTCCTGTATATTTCAAAAGGCTCGCATAAGGCATTTCCTTCCCATTCATAGCCAACATTTCCCATAGCAAATGAATATGGTTGGGCATGATTACAAATCCATATACTTTGATTTTATCCTTGTCCACCAAATATTTCAGGCTATCCATCACCATTTCTTTATACGTATCCGTTTGGAGCAATTGTTGCCAATTTAAAATAGTTGCCGTATAGAAATAGGCATACCCAAGGCTCATTGATGAAAACTCCATTTGCTTCCTTTCTAAAATCAGTGAAAAGACAATTACATTTCCGGATCGTCGTCAGTGAGGACACTGACAACGGCATCAGATTTAAGCCAGGCGAATTTTGAATTTCCGGATGGCTACGCCCAAGAAAAAGACGGTCATTCCTACTAAAATCAGGGTTTGTTTAATCACGTACGAGAAACCTAACCCTTTGACCATGATTGCCCGCACAATACTGTAATACCACTTGGTAGGAACAATATTACTGACTACCTGTAACGGCAACGGCATGTTTTCGATGGGAAACATAAACCCGCTGAAAACCAACGCCGGCATCAAAAAGCCCACCAACGACAAAAACATGGCGGTTTGTTGAGAATCTACCACGGCCGAGATCAACAGCCCCAATGACAGCTTAGTCAAAATGAACA
>JAXLVD010000032.1:0-32166 GCA_046329125.1 Spirosomataceae bacterium
GTCGGAAAACGGTAAAAACTATTTCAACCGGATTCAGGATGCCGCTTATCGAATGCAAACGTTGATTGAGGATTTGTTGACTTATTCGCGCACCAATACGGCCGAAAATGTTTTTCAAAAAACGGATTTGAACGAAATCATAGAAGAAGTCAGAAACGATTTCAGGGAGTTTTTAGGGGAAAATAAGGCCATTATTGAAGTTATTGAGACCTGCGAAGCCAATATTATCCCTTTTCAATTTCGACAGTTGATTACCAACTTGGTCAGCAACTCGCTCAAGTTTATAAAACAGGGAACGCTGCCTCACATTAAAATCAGTTGTAAGGTAACAGAAGGCCGACAATTGGCCATGCCCATGCTCTCTCCTGAAAAAAAATACTGCCATTTGTCCATCTCAGACAACGGCATCGGTTTTGACCCGCAATACAAAGACCGCATATTTGAGGTCTTTCAACGCCTGCACGGTAAGGGGGAATACAAAGGTACCGGTATCGGCTTAGCCATTGTCAAAAAAATTGTAGAAAACCATCGCGGGGCTATCATAGCACACGGGCAGGAAGGCTTGGGGGCCACTTTTGATATTTATTTTCCGGTCGATTGACGACCGGGCATCCCTATCGGTTTAAGTAGGACCACGAATACACAAATGATGAATGAGGGAGTGTATTCGTGGCCATAAAGCAGCGGATTACTTGGTGCTTATTTCAAAAATCCGGACGCTGTTCGGTTCCATGTCTATTGAAATTCCTTGAGCGGCTTCTATCTTGAAAGTTTGCGGATGACGGAAGATTTCTTTTAGCTTGTAAACGCCCTGCGCCGACAATCCCATTGTTTCCCAAGCGTGGGCCGGGATTTTCAGGGTGGTTTTGGCCGAATGTTGCAAATCAAAATTACACACGATCAACAACTTCTGTTTGTCGGAATGGCGTAAATAGGTGTACATTTTGGCGTCGTTATAACCTGCGGCCTGCCCGTTTGTATTGGCATATTGCAAATCATAAAAGGCTCCGTTTCGAACCGCATCGCTGCCGTTAACGAACTTGAGTAAGTCGGCATAGAAGCCGCGCAGTTCTTTTTGACTGTCGTTTAGTTTTCCGCCGTCAAATTTTCCGCCGTTCACCCAAGCTTGGTATTCGGGTACGCCCCAGTAATCAAACATGGTGGTGCGTCCGTCTTCTCCCGAAAACCCTTCGGCTACCGTAGGATTGACGCCCACTTCCTGCCCGAAATAGAGCATCAGAGGGCCCGTATGCAATGTGGCCGACACAACCATGGCCGGAAGAGCATAAAAGGGATCTTTGGCAAAGTATTTAGAGGCAATGCGCTGTTCATCGTGGTTTTCTAAAAAGCGCAGCATCCGATTGCTGAAGTCGCCCGATTCTTTTTGCCACACCCGTGTAATGTCAGCGGTGTTGCCGTGGCCTTCCATCAAACGACGAAGCGAATCGTACAAACCGACCTTATCGTAGAGGTAGTCAAATTTGCCTTTGAAAAGATAATTGCTGTATTCGGCCGGGTTGTAGATCTCGGCGATAAAAACAATAGCCGGTTTTACTTTTTTGACTTCCGGAATGACCCACCCCCAAAACTCAAAAGGGACCATTTCGGCCATATCACAACGGAAGCCATCAACGCCTTTGTTAGCCCAATACAACAAAATATCGCGCATTTTGAGCCAAGTACTTGGAATGGGGTCAAAATGACCGGTGCGGCCATTTTGATAATCCACGCCGTAGTTGAGTTTTATTGTTTCAAACCAATCATTGATGCTTG
This sequence comes from Spirosomataceae bacterium, assembly GCA_046329125.1. Lineage (GTDB taxonomy): Bacteria > Bacteroidota > Bacteroidia > Cytophagales > Spirosomataceae > Runella. The sequence continues at coordinate 1,774 of JAXLVD010000032.1, forward strand.
GTTTGGCCGAAAAAACATCATTGCCCGTAGCTTTGGCCGGAAACTCTTCGTAAGGAAAGGTGGAAATACCCGGCGGAACGGGAACATTGTCCGGAACCAAGAATTTTCGTTGGGGCAGGTAGTAAAAATTGTTTTGCGGATGAAACGCCTGTTCGGTATGGTCTCCTTCACCGAAATCCTTGATTCCTGCCGGCTTCTTATCTGATTTGTACTGTCGGGCCACGTGGTTCGGCACAAAATCAATGATCGCTTTTAGATCAGCCTTGTGAGAACGGGCCACGAGCGCCTCAAACTCAGTCATGCGGTTGCGCACATCCACCGCCAGATCGGGATTGACATCGTAATAATCTTTGATCGCGTAGGGGGAACCCGCTATTCCCTTGACCACGTAGGGGTTATCTTTGGGGATACCGTAGGCGGAATAATCGGTCATGGTGGCGTGTTCGATCACCCCCGTGTACCATACGTGCGAAATGCCGAATTTTTTAAGGGCGGTCAACGCTTTATCCGTAATATCATTGAATTTTCCGACCCCGTTTTCATCCCGAGTGCCGTAAAATTTATTAGTGGTATTCAGGTTGCCGAAGAGGCGGGTGTAGATTTGGTAAAGGACAATTTTGTCGGTTTGGGGTGGGTTCATAAGGGGCCGAGTTTTAGGTGAAGGCTGGGCTATGACAGTTAGGGCAAATAAGCTTGCTGCGAGCCATGTCGAAGCTTTTAAGGAGGTTTTCATCTATCATAGGTTAGTTTAAAATCAGCTTTTGTTTCAAAAATACGCGGATTCGCCCATATTTGCAAGATGCAAACCCCTACTCCGTTACGCCGTGTACTTCTGCTCAGTACGGTTCACCCGGCTACTGACCCGCGGATCGTAGGTAAAATTGCAGCGACTTTGGCGGAGCATTATGAAGTAAAAATTCTTCTGCCCGAGCAGCCTCCTCCGCTTGCAATGTGGTACGTGGGAATGCCGTTTTTTAAAAAATTGTGGCTTCGGGTTTTGGTATGTCATCCGATCGCTTTCGCTGAATTTCTTCGTTTTCGACCGCATATTGTCCATATTTTCGTGGCGGAGTTACTGCCTTTGGCCTTTGTATTTCGTTGGTTGGGGACAGAGGTTATCTACGAGGTGCAGGAAAACCTCTACAAAAAAATTCCGCTGAAAGCCTACAATCGAGGTTGGGTATTTGAGCGGTTGTTCCGTTATTTTGACCGAAAAGCAAGAAGTACGTTCAAATTTATCTTTACTGAAGATGCTTATTTGAATGAATACCAACCCTTGTCTCATCCTTATGCCGTGATTCATAATTTTGCCTCGTCGGAGTGGCTTTCTCTTCCGGCACCCGTTCCTGATATCGTAAATCCCTGCTTTTTTTACGCGGGTGTTATCAGTTATGAACGCGCCTTTAATACGATGTTGAAAGCACTGTTGTTGGTCAAAAAAAAGTATCCGACGGTCTGTCTTCGCTTATTTGGTCCTTTGCGCATTGCTGAAAGTGAGTTGCATCGGTCGCCGGAGTACCGGGCCGTCAAAGAAAACTTGGTTTTTTACGGATATAAACCGCAAGCGGAAGCATTTGCCTGCGCAAAAGACGCCGTGGCCGGGATCGCCTTGCTCAAACCGGTGGGTGATTATGCGGATTCGTATCCTACTAAACTATTTGATTACATGGCTTTAGGCTTACCCGTCATCACGTCAGACTTACCGCTTTTGCGGGACGTGGTCGAACCGACACAGTGCGGCTTTTGTGTGTCGCCTTACGAAGCAGAGGCATTGGGGGAACGAATGGTTTGGATGATTGAACATCCGGAAGAACTCCGACAAATGGGCAATAACGGACGGAAAGCCGTTAGGGAAAAATACGGTTGGGAAAAAGAGAAATTACTGTCCTTATACGCGATGGATAGGTCGTTAATGAGGTAGTATTTGGCTCAACACTTACTCGGTATCTTTCACACAACGAAAGCCTACGTGAAACAGGCTTGTTTCGGGGGTGGAAGAAGAACGCCCCGAAACGCGGTAGCCGTGGCACCACGTAGGTTCGCACAAAAACGAGCCGCCTCGCTCGGCCCGTTCGTTTGACAGGTCACTTTCCTGCGTTGGGGTTCTGAAAAGAGCTTCGTAGTTAAATTTCAAATTCGATTGCCATTCCCAAACATTCCCGCTCATCTCGGTCAGGCCGAGGGGTGTCTTTCCGAATTTGCCGACCGGCGATGTATAGAGAAACCCGTCTTCGTTGTAGTTTTTTACCGGAAATTTCCCTTGCCAAATGTTGGCATTGTATTTCCCCTGCGTTTGGATGTCATTGCCCCACGGGTAAATGTCACGGCTATTACGGGCGTTACGCGCCGCGTGTTCCCACTCAATTTCGCAAGGAAGGCGCTTGCCGGCCCATTGGGCATAGGCATTGGCATCGTTCCAAGACACCTGCGTCACGGGGTGGTCGTCCGGGGCAGCGGGAAAATCAGGGCCCATCGGGTGATGCCAATTGGCTCCGTCTTTCAATATCCATTGTTGGTCAGTAGATTCATCAATGATCCCGGCGTTGCCAAACTTCTCTGCTTCCGTTTTAAAACCCGTTGCCTTCACAAATTTCCGGAATTGAGCCACCGTAACGGGGTGGACGTCCATCAAAAACGGTTTGACTTTTGCCCAAAACGAAGGACGCTCCTGTTCCAATCCTTCGTCGGAACCGATCTGCACCACTCCGCCCTGAATATACACCATCTCGGCAGGAATGGACTTGGGCGGGGTGTCTATTACGGTCGTATCACTCGGCTTTTCCAAACCGATGTAGCTGACAGTCGGAGGAAAATTCAGTTTTTTCAGAAAGTCGGTATTGAGTGCCGTTGCTTGTACCGCCGCGGACGTATTTTGTTCATTTTCATTCTTTTCCTGACAGGAGGAAAGCATCAAAACAAGAGAAAAAACAGGCAACAGACAGGATAGGGCGCGCAGCATATACTAAAGAAAACAGTGAAACATTAAACCTTCCTTGGTTTTACAGGTCAAAGGTAACGAAACAGAAAACAACCGCATGAGCGGTATTTAAAAACCATGAAAAAAACACACATTGTTCGTACCTTCTTGGTAATGGCGCTTGCTATTTGTGCGCAACTCACCTTTGCTCAACGCGAGCCAATGGATCCCGTCAAAAGGGCGGAGCGCGTTTCCGCTGACCTGAAACAGGCATTGACCCTTGACGATGCCACTGCTAAAAAAGTCTATGATCTGGAACTGGCCCGCATACAGGAAGCCGTGAAGATCAGGGAGTCCAACGCGGGCGACCGCGAAGCCATGCGTGAAAGCATGAAAAGTGTGAATGAAAAATTTTTGGCCGGGATGAAAAGTGTTTTGAATGATGATCAATTCAAAAAGTTTCAGGAATGGCAAGCCGCTGAGCGGGAGAAGCGCGGTCAGCGCGGCGGCGGCAACCGCAGAAGAAAGTAAATAGAAGTGACGTGATTATGAGAGCGAAACGTCGGCAAGGTGTTAAACCTTGCCGACGTTTTCGTTTTTTTACCATCCTACATAGCCCTCCGGGGTCACGCCTTTCAGTCTCAAATAACAGATGGCTTGCCCGCGGTGATGAATAATGTGGTTTTCCATGGCGTAGAAAAAGCGCCAATTGGGCATTTTTTCGCCCGAAAAGCCGCGCATTTCGTTGAGTTTCGCTGACGTTTGTTTGGCCGCCAACTCACCTACCCAATCATAAAATCGCCCGATTTCGATTGCAATTTGTGCCTTACTAAGAGTATTATAATTTATGTCGTTATCGAACGGATTTTTGGCTTCAAACCGATCAGACAACTGCGCCGCCGTAAACGAGATACAGTGCACAAATTGCGAACGGAAGGTCATGGCCTCGGGTGTATAGTGGAAGTCCAAATGCTCGTCGGGCATTTGGTTGAATATTTTCAGGGTGTAGTCGCGTGAGCGTTTCCAAGCCGCGGCAAATTCTTCCTTGAAATAAGCGGATTCTTTTTGCGGGCGTCCCCAACTCAGAAAGGGAAGTGATACCCAACTGCTGACAATAGAAGTAAGTGCGGACTTTCGGCTGATTCTCATATTGATTTAGTGTAAGACCTCAAAAATAAGGGCATTTATTGGGAGTTTTATACGAGAATGAAAATCTACCCTGTACATAACCATTCTACCCATTTTTCACCACAACTTTTCGGTTGAGCCAAAGGACGGAGGCGGCCACTAAAATCACCAAGCCCAACAACCATTGTAAGTAAGTGAATCCTTCCGAAATACGATTCAAAGGGGGCGCGGCAGTAAGGGCTGTTTTTTCATAGACAGGAATAACTTCCGGGGTGACGTAGGCTTGAATGACCGTAATCAGGCAGATGATAAACAGCATTAGAAAACTGTGTTTCACTGTAAAACGGAACAAATCCGATTCTTTTCCTACCAGATCAACGGCGGCGGTGCCGATGGCAATGGATTGCGGGGAGATCATTTTTCCCGTGACACCTCCGGAAGCATTGGCCGCTACGGTAAGTACCGGGTCAAGGCCGATAGTAGCGGCAGAGTTGGCCTGCAGTTTACCGAAAAGTGTATTGGAAGAAGTATCGGACCCCGTCAGAAAAACCCCCAACCACCCCAGTATGGGCGAGAAAAAAGGAAACAAGACTCCCGTCCCGGCCAACGCCATCGCCATAGAGATCAGCATTCCCGAATTATTGGCCACGTAGGCGAAGCCCACGACGGAGGCCAAAGTGATGAGCGGGTAGCGCAATTGCATCAGCGTCGCGCCGTAGATCGAAAGGCCCTGCTTTAGATTTAACCCCACCAAAGGCAGCGAAATAAAGCCGGCAAGCAGCAAAGCCGTACCGGGCGCCGACAGGTAATTGAATTCAAAAGGTTTGATGGGTAGGACACTTCCGTCGGCTTTCAGAATGGTACCGGGCAAACCTGGAATGTCAAATTTTACGAACCCAACCGAGTTGAGAGCTTCTTTAACGGGTTGCAATCCCCAAAACAGAATAAACACCGTCATGATGATAAAAGGGGACCAAGCACGAAATACTTCAGCACCGGTATAGTGTAATACGGTGTCTATCGTTTGCGGCGGCTCCTCTTTGAATCGCCAAACAGCGGCGGGTTTGCGAAATTTCAAAAACACCATCAAACAAAGAATGGAGGCAATGCCGGCAATGACGTCGGGCAACATGGGGCCGAGGTAGTTGGAAGTGAACCATTGAAAAAAGGCAAAAGATACCCCCGAGACCAAAACGGCATCCAAGACCTCCACGGCTTTTTTAAAACCGGCCATCAACACCACCAAATAGAATGGAACAACCACCGACAAAAAGGGAAGCGTGCGACCCACCATTTGCGAAATGGCCAATTCGGGAATGTCGGTGATGTGTGCCGCAATGATAATGGGAGTACCCACCGAGCCGAACGCCACCGGGGCGGTATTGGCAATCAGGCAAATACCCGCTGCATAGAGCGGATTGAACCCCAACCCCACCAACATCGCTCCCGAAATGGCCACGGGAGCGCCGAAGCCGGCTGCGCCTTCCAAAAAAGCTCCGAACGAAAAAGCAATCAAAAGTGCCTGCAATCGTCGGTCGGGCGTGATGGAGGCCATGAAGTTTTTGATAACTTCAAATTGGCCGCTTTTTACCGTCACATTGAATAAAAATACGGCCCCGATAATGACCCACCCGATGGGAAAAAGACCATAAAGCGCCCCGTGCAGGGCCGATAGTCCTGCGAGTTTTACAGGCATTCCGTACACTGCCATCGCCATGACGATGGCCAACAGCAACGTGAGCAGGGTGGCCCAATAGCCTTTTGTTTTTCTGATCAAGAGAAAGAAAATAAACAAAACGGGAATGGCCGCTACCAAAGCAGACAGGGCAATGTTGTGGAAAGGGTCAGTGAGTTGGGTCCATTTCATGGTTTTTCGGGTTGGAGAACGCATAATAGCCTTACAGCCTAAAGCACTGTTGCTCTTGTTTTTAATGTAGCAACAAGAATTGAGAAGAAGGACCGAGCTGCCTATTCTGAAAAGAAGGAAACGTCATGGTAAATCAGCCGTGATTTTACCTTTTAAAAACGATCATTGTCCTTGCCCTATGTTAGACGCTCTCCATCGTATCTTACCCAAAGAACGTACCAAAACCCGGCTGATTGACCGCTATGCGTATGCAAGCGATGCGAGTCATTTTTACTTGGTACCGCAGGCGGTTGTCCAGCCCAACACCATCGAAGAAATACAAAAGATATTTGCCTTTTCGCACGAATACAACATCCACCTAACCTTTCGGGCGGGAGGAACGAGTTTGTCCGGACAGGGCATTACGGACGGGGTTTTGGTCGATTTGAGTAATTATTGGCGAAAGGTAATCCCCGAAAACAACGGGAAAACGGTGCGGGTACAACCGTCGGTGATCGGAGCGCACGTCAACATCGCCCTGAAGAAATACGGACGCAAAATCGGTCCCGATCCCGCTTCGATCAATGCCTGTATGATGGGAGGGATTTTGTCCAACAATTCCAGTGGCATGTGTTGCGGCGTAGTGCACAACTCCTATCATACCCTCAAATACCTGACCTTTGTTTTACCCAACGGGCAAGTGTTCTCTACCGAACGACCCGAAGACTATGCCCGGTTTGAAACCGAAGCGACCGAGATAGCCGAAGGGCTGCGCACTTTGCGCCGAGAAGTGCTGAACAATACCGCATTGGTAGAAAGAATTCGTCAAAAGTACCGTCAAAAGAACACGGTAGGGTACTGCATGAATGCCTTTGTGGATTTTGAGCATCCGTTGGATATGCTGGCGCATTTGATCATCGGCGGCGAAGGCACTTTGGCGTTCATCGCCGAAGCGGTCCTGAATACCCTTCCTGATTTGCCTTACAAAATGACGGCCATGCTTTATTTTGACAGCCCCGAAGCGGCCTGTACGACCATACCTGCCTTAAAAGAAACAGGAGCTGAAGCCCTTGAATTTATGGACCGCGCTTCGTTGCGGTCGGTGGAGGATATGCCCGGTGTTCCCGCTTTCCTGAAAACACTGTCGCCAACAGCCTCGGCTATTTTGTGCGAATTTCAGGAAAATACACAGGCCGCACTGGAGGAAAAATACGAAAAGGCCAAGCCCGTTTTTGCCCGATTGCCCTTGCTGTTTCCGCCCGAGTTTACGCAGGACGCGTCACAACAGGCGTTGCTGTGGAAAATTCGCAAGGGCATGTATCCGTCCGTAGCGGGAATGCGGGCCAAAGGTACTTCGGCACTGATGGAAGATTTTACGTTTCCGGTTGAACGATTGGGGGAGGCCGTGGTGGATGTACAACGCCTGTTCGATAAATACAACTACGAAAACGGCATCATTTTCGGGCACGCCAAAGACGGGAACCTGCATTTTGTCATTTCCCAATCGTATGCTACCCAGCCCGACATTGATCACTATGAAAAATTCAACGATGAGTTGTTTCATTTGGTTTTAGATAAATACAAAGGGGCTTTGAAAGGGGAACACAGTTCGGGGCGGGCTGTATCGGCTTACATTGAAACCGAATGGGGTACCGACGCTTACGAAATAATGAAAAAACTCAAAGCGCTCATTGATCCGACCCACCTGCTGAACCCCGGCATTATCGTTACCGACGACAAACTGACGCACATTCACCACCTCAAGGTCATGCCGATCGTAGAAGAGGAGGTAGACAAGTGCATTGAGTGCGGATTTTGCGAGTCAAGCTGCCCGAGTCGGGATCTAACGCTGACCCCTCGCCGCCGTATCGGGGTTCGTCGGGCGATCAAACGATTGGATACGGCCGGCAATCAGGCCGAGAAAGAAGAACTGTTGAAAGATTATACGTTTGACGGGATCGAAACGTGTGCCGTGGATGGGATGTGTGCCAACAATTGCCCCGTAGACATCAACACGGGTGAATTGGTGAAGCGTCTGAGACGCGAAAACCATTCTCCGTTTCAGAACAAAACGGCCCTTTTTCTGGCTAAAAACTTTGCCGCTTTGGAAAAAACAGCACGGTTGGGCATCAAATCGGGCGTGTTTTTAAATGGTTTATTGGGAGAGAATTTCATGAAACATGTCTCCGTTGCCGGTAAAAAAGTCATTCCTTCGCTGCCGCAGTGGTTCAACCGTATGCAGGCAGGGACTTCTTCCCCATCGGTCAACCAAAACGGAGCAGCACCCGGCAACGGCTTGGCCACTTCCGAACTCTCGATCGTTTATTTCTCTTCCTGTATTTCCCGCATGATGGGCGGCGATATTTTCCAAACCTTTGCTTCCGTTTGCCGCAAAGCCAACGTATCGGTGGTGCTTCCGAGCGACAGTCAGGGAACGTGTTGCGGTCAAATTTTTTCTTCCAAAGGTTTTTCGGACGCCTATCGGTTGACGGCCAATCAAACCCTCGAAAAACTGTGGAAGCATTCGCGGGAAGGAAAAATCCCGGTAGTGATGGATGTAACCAGTTGTACGCAGACCCTCAAAAGCTCCCGTTCGTATTTGACAGAGGATAACAAAGCTCGTTTTGACCGAATGACCTTATTGGACGTGATTGATTTTGCGGCGGACGTATTATTACCCCGACTGACCATCGCAGCCCCCAAAGATAAAATCGTTTTTCACCCGGTGTGTTCGGTGCATAAAATGGGCTCGATGGGCAAACTCCAACGCATCGGCAAAGCCTGCGCTGTCCAGGCAGATATCCCTGCTTTTGCCGGCTGCTGCGGTATGGCCGGCGACCGAGGTTTTTATTATCCCGAACTCACCAAAGCCGCGACCAAAGCCGAGGCGAAGGAGGTTCAAGAGAAGGACTACGACGGGTATTATTCCACTTCTAAAACCTGCGAAATGGCGCTGTCGGAAGCCGTTGGTAAAAATTACGAATCTATTTTAAAATTGTTGGATGAAGTTTCGGCCTGACATTTGTCATTCCTATTTGTCATTCCGACGCAGGAGGAATCTTAAAATCCGCTGTTCGGAAATGTTCGGATTCCTCGTACCTCGGAATGACAAAGTGTTATTACTAAAATCAAGTATGCTTTTAACAATTAAAACATGACCTATAAATTCAACCCTATTCCCAGAGTATTGATGGGCCCCGGCCCGTCCGATGTTCATCCCCGTGTTTTAAGAGCGATGTCTGCGCCCTTGTACGGCCACCTTGACCCGCTTTTTGTCCAAATGATGGACGAAGTCAAGAGCATGGTGCAGCAGTGCTTTATGACCGAAAATCTGCTTACGTTCGTGGTTTCGGCGCCCGGCAGTGCCGGCATGGAAACCTGTTTGGTGAATCTGCTGGAGCCCGGCGATGAGTGCATCATCTGCGTCAACGGTGTTTTTGGAGGGCGCATGGTGGACATTGCTGAGCGGTGCGGTGCTAAAGTACACCGCATTGATACCGAATGGGGAAAAGTGACCGAACCCGACCAAGTCAGAAAAGCCTTGGACGCCTGCCCTAAGCCCAAGCTGTTGGCGATTGTACACGCCGAAACTTCTACCGGGGCCTTACAACCGTTGGAAGAAATCAGTAAAATCGTTCACGAAGCCGGTGCTTTGTTGGTGGTGGATGCCGTTACTTCCTTTTGCGGGGTTCCTCTGAAAGTGGACGAATGGCAAATTGACGCCATCTATACCGGTACCCAAAAATGCCTCTCCGCGCCTCCCGGCCTGTCGCCGGTCAGTTTTTCGGAAGCAGCCGTCAAGGTCTTAGACAATCGAAAAACCAAAGTCCAAAGCTGGTTTTTGGATTTGACGATGGTCAAAAATTACTGGGCCGGAGCCAAAAGAGCCTACCACCACACCGCGCCCGTTTCCTCCGTCTATGCCCTGCACGAAGCCCTCAACATCGTGTTGGAAGAAGGGCTGGAGGCGCGTTGGGCGCGTCACCGGGAAGTACATCAGTACCTGAAAAGTCAATTGGAAGCCCGCGGTTTTCGGTTTTTGGTAGAAGAACCCTACCGCCTGCCGAATCTCAATTCGGTGTTTTTGCCCGAAGGCTGTGATGAAACTGCTTTGAGGAGTCAACTCTTGAACCGATACAACATTGAAGTAGGCAGTGGCTTAGGGGCGTTTGCCGGAAAGATATGGCGTATCGGTATCATGGGCGAAAGTGCCACCAAAAACCACGTCAATCTGCTGACGGGTGCTTTGGATGAATTGTTGTGAAATAAGAAAAAGCTCGGATAGTTGGGTCGACATTACAATGTTATCAATTTATTGTTGATGCTATTGTCGGCCCAAAGAGACTATGCTGTCTTAAAAGGTAAGTTGTGCATCCAATCCATCATGGCATCATCGGCTTTTTTGAGTTGAGACGAAAGATGGATGGATTGTTCCCGCAGACGTTGCAGAGCGGTGTCCTGAGGAGTGATATTGAGCAAACTGTCCGTTTTGACAATTTGCCGGCTGATGGCGTTTCCCAAATCCACCAACTCGCCCATTTTGGGCATAACGGCGCCGTGGATCGCCATCACGTCTTTTTCAAGGGTATTGATTCGGGCCTGCTCTTCATTTTGACAAGCACCCGAAAACAACAGTCCACTTAACAGTAATGGTTTGATTTTCAATGAAATAAGGTTGCTTTTAGTGTAACAAAAGCATTAAGCCCCCATCGAATCCGATGAGGGTAGGCTTTTCAGAACCGAAATCAGGCAATCGGAGGCAGGAACGGCTTCGATAAAAAACCTTTGCCGACGGAAGAGGAAAATAAGGGAAAATGAGTCGATTCGCGGGAAGAAACCGGTGATAAAGCTACCTCAAAACGGACTTCCTCAAACACTTCCTGAATGACCCGTTTGGCCGAATCACTCTGTTTTTGAGCATCGTTGCGGGCGTGCTCTTCGGCCACTTTTTGGAGTTGTTTGGCCAAATAACACTTTCCGTCGCAATGAAGCTGAGGCTTAAAACGGTTTTTGCAGAGGTTATGGATGATGTATTCTTTCCGTAATTCAAAATCCAAATACACAAACGGCACAATCAGCGATTTGAAGCTGACAAGCAGGAGCAAAAAGAGGGCTATGTGCCGTTTGTATGCCATGCTTAAGTTATTCGACACGGCAAAGGTAAGCGATATTAGGACAGCGAGGATGATTAAAATTAATTCACTTTGGTTATCGAAATATCGGCATCTTAAAATCCGTCAGTGCATAGCCATTCTTTCGACGGAGACATCGGAACCGAAAGCAATTGGGGCTTACTCCAATGCTGTCACCACGATTTGACCGCATTTTTTGTCATTCTTTCCAAAAAACGGATTTCCTTTTTCTTCTTTGGATTCCGACATCCAAAATCCACCCATGCCGTTGGCGGCTTTGGGACAGGAATAATAATACAAAGGTTTCTCGTTGGTTTTGAACGATTTAATGAGTCGAAACAGGTTTTTGCTGAGGTCGCCGAAGTGGTCGCGTTGGTGGGCTACGGATTCGGTTTCGCTGACGTGCTCGGTGTCAAACCCTAAGTCTTGGTGCACCTTCAGATAAAAGGCTTTTTGCAGAGGAGTTGCTGAGGTAAGGTCCATGTTTTCGAGCAGATTGAGGAGGAGTTTTGCCGAACGCGAGGTTTCTTGCCCATTTTCAGCGAGAAGCCCCTGCTTGATTCCCCAATAATACCCCAACGCTTTGGTAAATGCGGCCTTGATCACCGGATTATCGGTGCGCAAATCGACCTTTTCCCAGTCAGTGGCGGCATATTGGGCGAGTTCGGGGGCGGGCTCGGCACCGGATTCGGAAAAACGAGAGTCTCGAATAAACGTTTCGTCGTTGAGTATGTTTAGGAAGGCTATGATCTTCCCCTTTTCATCTGCCGTGAGCGCAATCCCCTTTTGGCCGTCTTTGAGTAACAGCGGGTCGAGGGTTGGGCTTTTTTCAATGCCTGTTGCGTAATGTTCCAGCACTTGGTCGAGGGTAGCCAAGCGCCCGTCGTGCATGTAAGGGGCGGTATAGGCCAAGTTTCTCAGACTCGGCACTTTAAATTTGTAGCGGTCTTCTTCGTGCAGGGTAATGTCGTAGCGCCCTTCATCGGTATTGACGGCAGCGGGTAATCCGTTATTCCTGAACTTATAGATAATGAACTAACATAGCTTAGAAGGAATTTGTATAATTTCGATATTTCCAAAACGGATTAAAGAAGTCTTTCATCCATTTAGAAGCGGCCGAAGTTGAATTGGCGAAAGTATCAAAGGCTTGTTTAATGATGCTTTTCAAGTCATCTTTTGATAAGATAAGGCCTTTTTGACTGATTTTTCTCTTAACCTGTTTCCATATTTTTTCGATGGGATTTAGTCCGGAGCATATTTAGGGATGTTGATAATAAAGATGCCAAGTTTTCGTGCAGTTTGCTGAACTCGGGCATTAATATGCCCTCTTACATTATCCCAAAGTAGTACCGTCGCTTTATAGTGCCGATTTGTTCTTTGACTTGATAGAGTATTTTGAAAAAGATTCAGGTTTGGCATTTTCAATATCACAACAAAAACTATTGCCGTTCAGGGCATAGGAACCCAAAGGTTTTGCACGAGAGTCTTTGTGTGTTCACTTTTTCGGGTTTTGTGATAAATTGACCACATTCGAGCCGTATTTGAATTTGCTTTTGTGGACAGGCCTCATCGGCAAATCCAAACGCAACTTCATCTATTTTTTTAAGCCTAACACTTGCAAAGATTGTGGCAGCGAGCAATTTATCAGTTAATTCTTGCTCTGAGTTATCGCTTCTACGGTAATCTAAAGGTTCCGGTTTGTAATGAAATACACCCATCTTTTTGAGTATCGTTCGCAGATGTCGTTGACTATAAGTAATACCAAATTTGTCTTGCATCAATTGGTCTATTTCGCCTAAAGTCCAAAAGTCTTTTGTACCTAATTCTGCTTTTAGGATGGTTTTTTGCTCTGAACTTATTTGCTCTTTACTCCACTCTCCTTTGCCTTGTTGATTTACTATGCCATCCTCTTTTTTTATTCCAGTCCTCTATCCATTCATATAGTGTTGGTAAGTTAATACCTGTAAAAATACTGACTCGTCAGGGCTTTTTCCGAATTGATTAGTTTGAGCGTTAGGCATTTGAATCTTCGCTATAACTATTACGATTGTTCATAAACCGTTGAAGGCGCTCCGGTTCAGCAACTGATACTTGTTTTCGCATTATTGTATTTTTTTTTAGCACCAATTTAACCAAGTTATTTCACAATCTATAAAATCTGAAAACAGCACCCCCGAATGACAGGGTGTGCATTTTTGCTCTACCAGGGCTTTTCCTGCAAGTTCGGTTGGGGTGAGTACATCGCCTTCGTTACGTACCCATTTGTCGTAGCGGGAGTTGGCCGAAACCATCGTCAGCATAAACTGCGACAGAGCTTTTAAAAAACGTTCCGTATTGATTTCATCCGAACCGAACGCCTTTTCAAACAGGGCAGGGTACGTTTTTGAATACCTGAGTTTTTCCAACACATTAGGCAATGATTCGTCCATTTCTGCGGGATTCTGAAGGGGAGAAACAGGAAACAGGTCTAAATGATGCACTCCTCCGTCCCAGCCAAAGTCGGACGACCAGGCTAAGTTGAACAAAGGCATGGAATTGCGCTTGGTAAGTTGGTCGTTGATACCGTGGCTTAAAGGGTGCCCGTGTTGGGTAAAACCTGCCGATTGCTGATGACAACTGCCGCAGCTGACGGTGTTGTCTTTGGAAAGAAGGGCATCGTAAAAAAGCGCTTTTCCCAGAGCAATCCCCGCAGGTGTTAACGGATTTCCCTGAAATTGATACGTAGGTTCCGGAAAATGTCCGGGTCTTTGAAAGGGTTCATCCGGACTGCTTTGACAAAACGACAGCAGTAAAAATCCAAAAGCAACCACAACAAGGGTAATACGAGGGTTCATAGCAGTAGTGAAACTTTCCAAGTTCGGGAACGACCATCGCCATTGGCGGTGTTTTCACGGCCAATTTTCCTATCAGTTACCAAAACTTGGAAAGTAGGTCATTGTCACATTTTCAAATTGGCACGTTCGATCATTTCATCCCCAACGTAATTTTTTCGGAAGGGGCAGGTGCTGACTTTTGGAGGCCTTCGTAAGAGAACATCCCGGCATAATTATCGGCAATTTTGGCCGAGTAGGGTCCGGCCATTACCGTCGGATTGACGGCTAAACTCACGTTGACCGAGCCCGTAAATAATTGGGAAACATCGGTTTTGATACCGATGGCCGTGTTTTTATCGGTTTTGATTTTTACTTTCTCTTTACCGAACGAAAGATTGGCCACTTTGATGTTGTTCAGGGTCTTTTTCTCGCCCATTCCGCCAAAAAGACCGATGTGATACAGGAAAATCGGCTCTTTACGATTACCGGTCAGTGGAATCTGCGGCGAAGTGCCTTCCATTTTGACAAAGATATACCCCGAATTCCACGCCCAATACATCTCTTTTCCATCACCGCCCACATCAAGGCATCCTTTCCGTTTGCTCACGTCCGAGGCACTGCGGAGGCTGTCCACGCCAATTACAAAACTCAGGCCCACGTAGTCGCCTTTGGGAATGTGGTGAAGGGTTACGCTTTGTGTTTCGGGTAGTTGTTGCCGGATCAAAAAGTAGCTGTCATCCTGCGGGACTATGTACTCGCTGCCGTCTTTGCGGAGCAGGCGAAGGTTGCTCACATAATACTGTAAAAAGGTAATGTTAAACTGTTCGCCAACGGCATTGGTATATTGTTTGTCTTTTAAGACCACTTCTTCATTGCCCACTTTATTGTGAAATTGTAACGTAAGTGAGCCGGTTTTTTGGGCAAAAAGCGTTGAGCCGGTCAGCAGCCCGACTGCTAAGAGGAAATGTTTCATTGCAGTAAAACAGTTGAATTAATGATTGATTTTTTTCGTTTGCGTCGCCACCATAACAGAAAACCCGTGACCGACAAAAGGCCCGGAGTAAGCCCGATGATGACGTACAGGATTTTGACAAAAAGGCCCCCGTAGTTGCCGACGTGCAGCGGACGGAAAGTGGCTTCCGTTTTTTTCCAAACGGACAGGTTCGAATAGCGCGTTATCCCCTCGAATTTTCCCGTATAAGCGTCAAACACAATGGCATTTCGACCGGAAAACAACGGATTTTCGTCGTTATAACGCCCTCTCACGCTGAATTTTCGGTGAGGTTGTGTCGGTAGATAAACGTAATTCGGGGTAAAATCGGGCGCTTTTTGCAGGGCCTGCCGGTAGAGGTTTTGAAGTGACACCTTCGCCAAAGTATTGGCGGGAGTGGGTACCATTTCGTTGACCCAGGTCTTCTTTTCAAAAGCAAAAAGGTTTAACCAAAAGCCCGTAAAAAAGATAACCGCATTGAACACCAACGCCCACACGCCGATAATACGGTGTAAATCAGAGGAAATTGTGCGCCAATTCTTGCGGTTAATGCCGACCCGGAACGTAAGCACTTTCCAAATAAATTTGCGATAGACCACCATCCCCGTAAGGATGGAAATAAGCATCGTCAGTCCGAAAATAGCGGTGAGGGCGGCACCGGGCATACCGAGATGAAAAGAAAAATGAAACTGAAACAGCCATTCGATCCAACCCACTTCCAAATCATCGCCTCGCCCCTGCCGTAACACGTCGCCCGTGTATTGGTTGAGGTTGACCGCGCCTAAGTCGTATGAAATAAGGCGGGCATCGTTCATGTACAGACGAAAATGGTGCGATTCCTCAGGCGAAGCTTCAGGGTTGAGCCACGCGATCCCGTCAAGGTTTGGGTGGTGAGTGGTAATGATTCGGTACAAACTATCCAAGGGAAGGGGCACCCCGGCAGGCTTTACTGTCAGGGTGTTGTGGTAAAGGAAAGAGTCCAGTTCCTCCATAAAAACCAATAGTGAGCCGCTCAGTCCCAGCATAAGCAGAAAAATGCCGGTGACCAGGCCGAACCAACTGTGAACTCGAAAAAGGACGCGACTCAATTTTTTCATGTCGGGAAATTAATGATAACACTTTTCCATGACCTCGTGAAAGCGATCGTGTAAGGCAAAAATAGCCTTTTTAATCTCCTCTTCGGGTCTTTTCTTTTGGACCATTTCTGCCAACGCTTTGGATTCTTTGGCCAATAAATTGACCGATGTTTTTACGCCTTCTTTTTGATAATCAGCAGGAATGGTTGATTTTTTTAAGACCGCGCCTTTCTCGGCCAATTCTCCCGCGCGGGCCAGTACGGGTTGCAGGTTGCCTTCCTCGGCAGGGTGGAAGGTCTGTGACATTACCGCATGATAGTCATCCAACTCTTTCCAAGCGACTTTTTGGGCAGAAACGGATAAGGAAAGAGCGCTGAAAACGAGGATAAAAAGAAAGTATTTCATTGGTTTTTGGGGTATTGTTTAAGAAAATTTTGAGTTTGCTCTATGCTTTTGAGCATATCATCACTGACTTGTTCGACAATGATTTTCTCTTGGGTAAACCCCTGAATTGCCTGCGGTGTCGGCAGTTTTTTGAGCGAATCGCCCTTGTATTCGTGCATCCAATTCATCATGTCTTCGTCGGCTTTCCTGAGCTGAGACGCCAATTGGAGTGATTGTTTCAAGGATTGTCGGAGGGTAGTATCGTTGGGCGTGATTTGCAGTAAACTATCCAAATGAGTGATTTTTTTGCTGATACTGCCTTCCAACGCCACCAATTCGCCCATTTTGGGCATGACCGCATCGTGTATCATCATCACTTCTTTTTCGAGTGTTTCCACTTTGGCCTGCTCTTCATTTTGGCAAGCGCTTACTAATACTATACAACTCAGCAACGGCAAGTTGATTTTCATGGGAGTAAGATTGTTTAAATGGGAAAAAACGGAACGGCATTACCCCTAAGGTGAAATAGGGGAATTCTTCTTTTTTCTCAAAAGAATCAGGCAATGGGAGGCGGTACCGACTTGGATAAAAAGCCCGGTTGAACAAATGAAGCGGCTGACAAAACGAAATGGCGTAACGAGAGGAAATGGGCATTGATTGAAAATTCAAAGAGCGTATCATCAAATACTTCCTGAATGATTTTCTTGACTGTGTCGCTTTGTTTTTGAGTTTCGTTGCGGGCGTTGTCCTCGGCTACTTTACGCAATTGTTTAGCCAAATAGCATTTACCATCGCAGTGAAGCTGAGGTTTCAGACGGTTTTCGCAAAGATTCTTGATAATATGTTCTTTCCGCAGCTCGAAGTCCAAATACACCACCGGCACAAGCAAGGTTTTGATGCTTACCAATGCAAATAACAGAAGTGCTGTGTGATGTTTTTTGAACACTACTATCGAAACAGTTTAAAACATAAAAGTTAAGTGCGTAGAAAAAGTATTCGTCAACTTCAAATCGCCATCCGAAAGCTGCTGATAAAGAGGCGTTTGATAGGTGATTCCTGCCGAAATCTTTTTGAAGTATAACTCACAGCCGACATTGGCGGTGCTGAGCGTACCGCCCGTAAACGTATTTTTAGCACCGTTTTTGGTATCATACCCAAAATGCTCTACATATACACCCGCATTGGGCATAAGCGTCAGCGATGAAAGCGCAAGTGTCCGAAAAAAAGATACCGAACCGTTCACGCGATTGGCGAATCGGTATTGGTTGGCGTTTTGGGTGTTGATCTTGTAAGTAGCGTCAAGGTTGGCTCCCCACTTGTTGTAGCGCACGTTGTAAATGGCATTGAGCATAAAATCTACGCTGCCCGTCCCCAACTGAAAATTGGCATTGGCTACTTCAGTACCGTCGTCCATGTAACGGAATTTACCCGTAGGGGCTTTTACTCCGCCGCCAATCATCAGCGTTTGATCTATTTTGTGCAAAGTAGAATCCCAAAAGGTATTGAAAACGTTGTAATGTACCAAAGCTGAGACATCCCCTAACCCGCTGATCTGTTGAGGGGTTCCGGTACGATAAAGGGTTTGTGTATTCCAATTGTAAGGTACAAATACCATCACCTGCGTACGTTTGAAAGGATAAAACCGTGTCCAAAGTTCCGCCGTTTGGAATTGTTCACGGCTGTGAAAAAACGGACTGTTCAAGTGCGACTCGTAGTTTTTGACGCGGTAGCGAATCCCCGCAAAACGCAGGTGCGATTGGGGTAAAATCCCGAAAAAGGAACCGCCGTTGCCACAGCCGCAGATATCGCAGGCCTGACTCGGCAATAAGTACCCTAACAGTACAAAAAACAGAAAAACGGTTTTGATTTTCATGGCGCGGCAAAACGGGGATTTTTGAGAAATTCAGAATCAGTCAATGTTTTCAGAAAGGCAACGATCTTTTGCTGTTCATCGGCGGTCATCGGGATACCCAAACGCCCGTTTTGTTTTAAAAGCGGATCGAGGCTACCTGTTTCTTTGACACCTTCGGCGTAGTGTTTCAGTACCCCTTCTAAGTTGAGAAACCGTCCGTCGTGCATGTAGGGATAAGTCACTTCGATGTTGCGGAGTGTCGGAACTTTGAATTTGTTTTTGTCGGCGGGGTTTTCGGTAATGCGGTAGCGGCCTAAATCACCCGTGTATTCGGGTAAAAGCCCGTTGCTTCGGAAACTGTGGTCCGTAAACAGAATACTGCTGTGGCAATTGGCACAGCCTTTGTCTTTGAAAAGTTGCAAACCGGCCGTTTCGTCGGCAGTAAGTTGTGCTTTCCCTGCCAAAAATTGATCATATTTCGAGTTGGCCGATACCAGCGTCAGCATAAACTGCGATAAGGCTTTCAAAAATCGTTCGGTCGTAATGTCTTCTGAGCCATAGGCTTTTTTGAAAAGCGATGGATACTCTTTCGAGGCCCTGAGTTTTGTGAGTACATTGCCCATTTTTTCGTCCATTTCCAGCGGGTTTTCGATGGGAGCAATCGAAAACATATCCAGATCAAACACGCCTCCGTCCCAAAAAAAGGAGTTTTGCCAAGCCAAATTGGCCAACTGAGGGGCATTTCGCGTACCTTCTTGGTTGTCAATGCCGTGGCTGAAGCCGTGGCCGTGGTGCGTAAAAGCATGGCTTTGATTATGGCATTCCCCGCAGGCAATACTGCCGTCGCGGGAAAGAATACCGTCGTAAAAAAGCTTCTTTCCCAGCGCGACTCCGTTGCTCGTGATCGGGTTTTTAGAGAGGTCGTAAGTGGGCGCAGGAAAACCCGCCGGAATCGAAAAAAGGGTTTCGGGGCTTGCATCCCGCCCCAATAGGGAACAGGATACAAGCCAACCCATGAAACTCAAAAACAAGGCAGCGGTCTGCCAATGCGTTTTTTTCATGGGTTACATTTTGTCATTATGCACGTGTTCTACCGTAAACATCTTCGAATACCCATCGGCAATGGGTTTTGAAGCCGCAGGATTCATCACTACGCTGGTTTTAGCAATGCTTACCCCTTGACTGAAAGTTTGTAAAACATCGGTGATCACATGGACCGTTGGAGCAATGTCTTTACGCACTTGAGCTACATTATTTCCAAAGGAGGCCGTCACCGTACGAAGATTGTTGGCCGTAGCGGCCGTTTTACCGCCAAATCCGCCAATATGGAACTGATACAGTTTAGTGGCCGTCGTTGCCGCCGACGAAATCCCTTCCATTTTAAAGAAGATATACCCCGCATTCCACGACCAGTACATATTGTCGGTGCCATACGAAGCAGGGTCAAGGACCCCTGTGCGTTGGGCTACGTCAGAGATGCTTTTGAGGCTGTCTACCCCGATGAGGTAACTCATGGATACATAATCGGCGGCCGGCACATCCGGCAAACTGATGGTCAACGTTTTCGTATCGGCTTGACGAATCAGGAAATACTTATCCGGAAACTTTACTTCCGTTCCGTCCGCTTTTTTGAGGGCGATGTTACTGACGAAGTAATTGAGTGTCGTGACAGTAAAATCTTCATTGGCGGCATTTTTGTAGGATTTGGTTCCTAATACCAACTTTTCGCCCCCTACATAATTATCAAATTCGATGCTGAGGGCGTTTTTGTCGTTGGGACCGATTTCTTCTTCTTTGTTACAGGAAATCATTACAAAGGAAAATACCAACGCTGTCAGCGCTGAAGCTGCAAATGACTTTTTCATAGCAATAAAAGATTGTTTTGCTTAAGTATAAATGGAATAAAAATGGCGCACATACCGTCAAAAATCGGCTTGGTCAGTCAGATCTTTGCGTTGTGGCTAAAAAGGGGATAAATCCTGTGTTTAAGAATACAGCAAAACAGCAGCAGGGGGGCGCAGCAGCGAAGAAGTAAAATCGGCGGTCGGGTCAGGTTGGTGCTGAGCATTCTCCGATCGCTCAGCATAAGGTACTTTTACGGTCAAAATTGCCAAAACAGGTTCATCAAATACCTCCATTGTCATTTTTTTGAAGGCATCGTCTTGCTTTTGGGCTTCATCGCGGGCATGGCCTTCGGCGACCTTGTGGAGTTGTTTGGCCAAATAGCATTTACCGTCGCAATGAAGTTGCGGTTTAAAACGATTTTCGCAGAGGTTTTTGATAATGAACTCTTTACGGAGTTGGAAGTCAAGATATACGAACGGCACGACCAGTAGTTTAAAACTGATCAGTGTCAATAAAAAGTAGGCTATCGCTCTTCTGCCGTTCATGTAAGGAAAATAAAAACGTCACAAAGTTAAGCCTGACACGGCTAAAGTTGTATGATAAAAGTCACTTAATTTTTGAGAGAAATTAAAACGCCTTCCCGAAGCCCGGGTCGAGAACAAGCACTACTGTACCTGTAGCGACTTTTGAAGGGATGGTGAACCTACCGGGATTTTGTTTTACTTTTGTTTAAAAGCTGTTACCTATGGACATCCAACAAATTATTTCGACAGACCCGGAAATTTTGTTTGGTACCCCGGTTTTTTCAGGAACCCGTGTACCGATTGAAACCTTGTTTTGGCACTTGGAAGATGGAATTTCATTGGACGATTTTTTAAAAGACTTTCCTGTAAAACGCGACCGGGTTGGTTTGCTGGAAATGGCTCAAAGAACGGTGGTTTCACCTAAATTTCTTCAATGGATTTACAGAATTACGCTTGATGAAAATTTGCCGAAACAACTGAAAAACGGATTTTATGGAACATGAAATCTATCATGTCACCGACTTGCAATGGAATGGTATCAAAAATGGTGAACTGCTGAAATTGATGTTGGCTGAGAACTTTGATGTGTTGTTAACTTTCGACAAGAATTTACGTTATCAGCAAAATTTTCAAAAATATCCTATTGCCGTTTTTGTATTAGTGGCCGAACGAAATCAATATCGTTTCTTAGCTCCATTGGTTGAAAAAATCAAATCACACTTAACTGATTTTTCTACAGGGGCTACTATCATTTCTTATCCCTGATTTTTTCTGCTAAAACGCCTTCCCGAAGCCCGGGTCGGAAAAGCGCCAATCTTTCACAAAGGTCTCGTCAGAGAGAGTTTTGAGGAAGGCAATGATCTTTTGTTTTTCGTCGGCCGTGAGGGGAATGCCTATCGGGGTGTTTTGTTGCAAAAGCGGGTCAAGCGTAGGCGATTGCTTGACGTTTTGGGCGTAGTGATCCAGCACCTGTTCGAGCGTCACAAAGCGTCCGTCGTGCATGTAAGGCGAAGTATAGCCCACATTGCGGAGGCTCGGCACTTTGAATTTGAATTGGTCGTCCGGATTTTGGGTGATTCGGAAACGGCCCTGATCGGTAGAGCGCGTCATGTCTAAGCCGTTGTTGCGAAACGAATGATCGGTGAACAACTCCCCCGCGTGGCAGGAGGCGCATTTTTGTTTGAACAGTGCCAAGCCTTCTTTTTCGGTGGCCGTTATGGCATTGGCACTTCCTTTCAGGTACAGGTCGTACCGGGAATTGTTGGAGACCAAAAACAGCATGAACTGCGACAGCGCCTTGGTAAAACGTTCGGTGGTGATTTCGGTCGTGCCGAAGGCTTTCTTAAACAACTCCGGATAATTGGGATTTTTGCTGTCGCGCAATTTTTGCAACACATTCGACAGTTTTTCATCCATCTCTACGGGATTTTCGATGGGAGCCATCGGAAACAAATCCAATTGATGCACGCCGCCATCCCATAAAAAGTCTTTTTCCCAAGCCATGTTCTGAATCGCCGGCGCATTGCGCATGCCGAT
Source organism: Spirosomataceae bacterium (assembly GCA_046329125.1). Taxonomy (GTDB): domain Bacteria; phylum Bacteroidota; class Bacteroidia; order Cytophagales; family Spirosomataceae; genus Runella. The sequence goes on from JAXLVD010000032.1 coordinate 23,818, forward strand.
CTTATCGTCAATGCCGTGACTCAGATCGTGGCCGTGGTGCGTAAAAGCCGTTGCCTGTTGGTGACAGGTGCCGCAGGCGATGGTGCCGTTGCGCGACAGGATACCGTCATAAAACAACGACCGCCCCAACTGAAAGCCGTCGGTGGTGAGCGGATTGGATTTCAGATCGTACACCAGTGCCGGAAAGTAAGCCGGTTGCGGCATTTCCAACGTTTCCACAGGCGGCGTTGTTGGGGTAGGCGTCTCAGAACTGCGATGACACGCTGCCCACCCAAACAAAGCTGCCGCAAAGAAGGCGATGTACGATTTTTTCATAAATTAATCTTTTACGCCGGCAATCTTAAACATGGTCGCGTAGTTGTTGGCTACGGCAGACGAAAAATCAGCAAACATCACCGTTGGGTATTGAGCCAAACTGATTTTCTGCGTACCGTCAAAAATCTTGGCAATATCCGCAACTACCTCGATCGTTGGTTGTTGCGCCGGTCCTACTTTGGCCGACACACTTCCCAAGGGCAAGGTCACGGTTCGTATATTGTTAAAGGTTTTGGCATTATACCCGCCGAAACCGCCGATGTGGTAGCGATATTTCTGATTGCCGGCCGCATCAGCGGGGACTTGGGGGGAAATTCCCTCCAATTTGAGGAAAATATAGCCCGAATTCCACGACCAATACATACCGTCGTCGTGACTGACATCACCGGGGTCAAGCACCCCTTTGCGGCGGCTGAGGTCCATCGTATTGCGCAGGCTGTCAACCCCAATCATAAATCGAAGTTCGGTATAGTCGCCGGTGGGAATCCCTTTCAAAAGTACCTTTTTCGAGTCAACATTAGCCTCTCGAATTAAAAAATAACTTGAATCCTGGGGATAAGTATACACCGTTCCGTCGGCTTTTTTCAAAGAAATATTGCTGATGAAATAATTAAAACCGGTAACGGTGAAGCTCTCTCCCGAGGTGTTTTTATAAGTGCCGTTTCCCAAAACGACGGTCTCATTGCCTACTTTATTGCTGAAGGAGAGCGTCAGGGCGTTGTTGGCGTAAGGGTCGGGCTCCGATTTGCAGGATTGTATCCACCAAAGTAAGGACAATCCGCCCGCCCAAAGTATCTTGTTTTTCATTGTAAAATGCGTTTTTTAACGATTGACTTTTGATTTACATTCCCTTAAAAAGCAAAGAAGGCCGCAGGCGGGTGTAAAAAGGAAAAGCCGAGTTCTGTACCGTCAGACGCAGTATAATAAGTCGGGGTTGGAACGGTAGTGAGCGTTAGGGCCGCTTCCCGTTCCGGAAAGAGCCATTCTTCGAAGACATCCGAAAAGGATTTTTTGATGTTATCTGCCAACTTCTCGGTTTCTGTTCGGGCGTGATCGCGGGCTACTTTTTGAAGTTGCTTGGCCAAATAGCATTTACCGTTGCAGTGCAGTTGGGGCGTAAAACGGTTTTCGCAGAGGTGTCGGACAATGTATTCTTTGCGCAGCTCAAAATCTAAATACACAAACGGCACGACCAGTGTTTTAAAACTGATAAGACAAAGCAATGAAAAAGCGATGTACCGTTTGATATTCATTAAGTTAGCCTACTTTTATTCAAATATAACGCTTAAAAATACTAAAATGATGCAAGCCCTGACGGTGATTTATGTCATTGATGTACCCCCACCTGCATCTTTCTTTGTAAAGGGTGAGTTTAGGCGCTGATAATCAGTTGAATGAAGTGCTTTTAACTGTTCGAAGATCGTTGATAGACGGTTGATTTTGTCCGTTACCGACGTCACTGTCAGTGTCCTCACTGACAGTATAAACTTCGGATTGTCAGTACCGACGCCCTTGTCAGTGAAGACACTGACAAGGGCTTTTCTAACGAGCGTAAACTTCGGATTGTCACTGGGGATGCCGTTGTCAGTGTCCCCACTGACGACAGCTTTGACGTAAGCCTTTGATCGGCTCTGTCTGTTGCTGCTCCGAAGTGACGCTGTGTTTTATTTTTTCCGTTTGGCCAAATAGGCTTCCATTTCCGTAAGGGTTAACGCATTGAACGTCATGGATTTGGTGAGGCCGCCTTTGCGGGCTACACCGATACCGTAGTGCATATCATAGTACCCGTCTTTCTCGTGGGCGTCCGGGTTGACAGACAGCATCACGCCTTTTTCCATGCAATACCGAATCCATCGCCAATCCAGATCCAAGCGCCATGGACTGGCATTGATTTCTATGACGACGCCGTTTTGGGCACAAGCATCAATTAATACCTGATGGTCGACCGGGTAGCCTTCCCGGGCCAACAATAGACGTCCGGTAGGGTGCCCCAAAATAGTGGTGTAGGGATTTTCGATGGCCCGAAGCAGGCGCGCGGTGGCTTTTTCAAGGGTCATGGTAAGATTACTGTGAACCGACGCCACTACAAAATCAAATGTTTTGAGAATTTCGTCGGGATAATCCAAAGCACCGGTCCCCAAAATATCCGATTCAATGCCTTTGAGAATTTTAAAGGGAGCCGGAAAAGTTTCGGCAAAGACTTGGTTCAACCGATCAATTTCTTTGTGTTGTTGCTCTACCCGTTCTTCGGTCAGCCCCTGCGCATAAGTAGCGGTTTGTGAGTGATCGGCAATGCCCAAATACTCAAAGCCCAATTCCTGACAAAAGCGCGCCATTTGTTCCAAACTGTGCTTGCCGTCGGAGTAAGTGCTGTGGTTGTGCAGAATACCGCGCAGGTCGTTCCAAGTGATCAGTTCCTCATTTTTGTATTTGTCCAACCACTCAAATTCGCCCATGCCTTCCCGCATTTCAGGCACCACAAAAGGCAATCCGGCTTTTTGGTAAATTTCTTCTTCCGACTGAACCGCCGCATTCATGGCGAGGGAAAGCAATGTAGCGCCTGCGGATGTTTTTAGAGCCAAGTGGGCCTGCGAGCCGGTGAGAAGAAAGCGGTCATTTTCAAAACGTTCCGGGTTCACAAACAAAATCTCTACTCGGATCTCCAACGTCTTTTTTACGTCAATTTCTTCGCCCTGCGGCGGCAGATCGGTGGCGGCACTGCGATCCAGAATTTTGCCACGCCAGGCAAACGGCGAGGATTCTTTTTCGTTTTGCACCAGCCACGAAACGGTATTGATGGTTCGGCTCGCCGCTACGGGCGATTCGGTGCCGATCAAGAGTTGAATCGTTTCCACGATTTCGCACCGGCGGGCTACTTCGCCCGTGACGGCTATTTGGGAGAACGACTTGTGAAGCGTTTCTAAGATCAACCCGGCCAAGGCCTCGCCTTTGTCCATGCGGAGTTTGCCTATTTGACTTTGCTGAAAGGCCAGCGAAGCCAGAATTTTTTGTTGAGTTCCTTCGCCAAACCCTTTCAGTTTGGCAATTTGGCCGCTTTCACAGGCCGCTTTCAGGTCTTCTACCGTTGTAATTCCCAGATCCCGCCAAATGGTACCGATTTTTTTAGGACCGATGCCTTTGATCTTAAACATTTCCAGTACCCCCGGCGGCGTTTGAGACAGCAGTTCGTCGAGTTCGGGCAAATGTCCGGTTAGAATTAACTGTACCAATTTAACGGCCATACTTTTGCCCACTCCCTGAATCTTAGTGAGTTCTTCGGCCGGCAGTTCTGCCAAATTGGCTTCTTTGTAACGATCTAAATTGAAGGCGGCGGTCGAAAAGGCGCGGGTCTTAAACGGGTCAGCGTTGTGCAATTCGAGCAACTTTACGGTCATTTCGAGAATCTCGACTATTTCTTCGTTAGACATGGGAGGCAATTGGTGAATTGTGAATGAGTGATTAGGTTGGATAGGAAAAACAGATAAAAACAATACGTCTATTGCGGTTCTATTGCGCCCGTTGCGGTTAAAAAAGAAGCGCAATAGGCACTTATACCGTCAAAATCATCGGCATGAAACCATTTAAAATTTCCCTGATGCTTAAACCAGGTAATTTGCCGTTTGGCATAACGTCGGGAGTTGCGTTTGAGCAGCCGTACCATTTCATTGTAATCGTACAGGCCGTCTGAATAATCAAAGACTTCTTTATACCCAACCGTTTGCAGCGCATTGTGCGCACGGTAATGGACTAACGAACGGGCTTCTTCTACCAAGCCGGCAGCGAGCATTGCGTCCATGCGCGCGTCAATGCGGCGATAAAGTTCTTCGCGGTCGCGGTCAAGGGCAATTTGGATGAGTTGAAACGGACGTTTTGCCGGCTGATGCTCCCGAAACGAAGAGTAAGGCTTGCCTGTCAGCAGACTGACTTCTAATGCCCGTACCACTCGTTGGGTATTTTGGAGGTCGTTTTGGACACAATAGACAGGGTCCAGCGTTTGGAGTTGAGCCTGCAAGACCTCCAACCCTTCCGTTTCCAGCCGTTGCATCAGTTCGGAACGAAGCTCGGGCGGGGTTTCGGGTAAATCGTCCAATCCTTCGCACACGGCCTTGATGTATAAGCCGGAACCGCCTGTTAGTATAACGACGTCTTTGGTTTGAAAGAGGATGTCTAAAACGGCCAATGCGTCTCGCTCAAAAGCCCCGGCACTGTATAACGTATCAATGGAGTGAGAGTGGATAAAATGATGCGGTACCCCCCGCAATTCGGCCTCAGAAGGCTTGGCCGTACCGATGGTAAGTTCACGATAAAACTGCCGCGCATCGGCTGATATAACTTCGGTTTGCAAGGACTGAGCCAACCGTACACAGAAGTCCGTTTTTCCGACAGCCGTCGGACCGGCAATCACTATGAGCCGTTTTTGTACCAAACTAATTAGCCTTAAAGGTCAATTCTTCGGTTTCGCCAAATACATTTTTTGCAGAAATCTGAAGCGTATTGGCCGTGAGTTTTATGATTTTATACTTCAGTTCATTGTTCAGTACAATTTCGGTTTCGCCGGAACCAAACTCCCACGTTCCCGTTTCGTACACTTGCGGGTCTTTGGCATTACATTTGCTGCCGCCTTCGTTCCATTCGTAGGTTTTGGCTACGCGGTAAACCATGTTATCGTCGCGAGAACAGGCAAGTTCCTGGTCTATTACTTCTTCACCGTCTATTTTAGAAGAAGTCATAACCCACGCTTTAGAAGAAGTTCCCGCCAACAGCTGAATTTTAGGCGTATTGGGGTCAGGAGTCGGGTCATCGCCGGTGGTTTCCCCACATTGAGCCAACCCCAAGACAAGGCCGATCATTAATATCCACGTAAGTAACGATTTCATCTCGTAACAAAATTATAATTGTTCAAAATAACGATTTAATTTCTAAACAAGCAATGATTTTGCCAAAGTGAGCTCTTCGCTGATTCCTGTAATTTTTTCCTAACTTTCGCAAAATCCGAAAATTTATGGGACTCGCTTCACTCCTTTTTTTTATTTCTACCCTGCTTTTAGGTGGAGGAATCGGTTATGGGTTCTTTTATTTCAGTAATCGTAAATTGGCTCAATGGAACCATTCGGCAAAATCCGCCACTATTTTACTCGAACGCATCGAGAAGGTTTTTAAGGTAGTGATGGCGGAAGGTTATTTTACCGAGATCTTTGATTACAAAGACGATAAGACCTTTTTGTATTTATTCAAAAACACCAAAAAAGCGTTGGTGATTGCGAAAGCCAAGGTTTTGGTAGGTTTTGACTTTGGTAAAATGCGGTTTCATATTGACGAGACGACGAAAAAACTCGTCATTGATTATTTTCCTGAACCCGAAGTACTCTCCATCGACACCGACTATAAATTTTATGATATTGAAAACGGTATTTGGAATCGCTTCAGCCACGAAGACTACACCAACCTGTTGGTAGATGCCAAACAGGCGATGAATGAAAAAGCGCTCTCGGGCGATTTGCCGCGCATTGCCAACAATCAAATTCAGTTCATGATGTACCAATTGGCCGCCTCGATGGACTGGGGCATTGATATGCAGTTGGCTGACGCCAATCGTAAACAATTGGAGAAATACAGCAAGTACGAAGAAATAAAAGCCGAACCGAAATTGTTGGGGGAAGAGTCGGAAGTAAGTAGTGAGGAGCCGGAAGGCGGAAGCGAGCAGTAAGACTTTTCCCGCTTCTGCCTCCTGACTGCTAATGCAATATAGTAAAAACCAATTCCTGCAAGATCGCGCTTTCGTCCATGGAGCCGGCGTCGATGCCTTTGGAAGCATTGTCTGCCTGACGAATAGCTTTGATGGCTTTGACTACATGCATCAACGAATACTGACGGGCAGCCGACAGATAATCTTTCACAAAAAACGGTCCCACGCCTAACACCGACGCTAAATTACCTTCTGACTTGTCCGGAGTGCCGTGCACAACCAATACTTTACTGAAGAAATTATACAGAATGATCAATACCTGCGGCAAGGGGTTTTCTTTGGGGTTGGCTGCCAGATAAACGGCGATCTTATTGGATTTCACCACGTCGCGTTGGGTAAGTGCCTTTTGGAGCTCAAACACGTTGTATTCTTTACTGATCCCAACGTATTTTTCCACTACTCCCGCCGTAATTTCTTCGTTGATCGAGAGATTGAGCAGCATCTTGTCAATTTCACTCGTAATGCGTTTGAGGTCGTTACCGATGTTTTCTACCAGCATCTGAATGGCCTTGATGCTGATCTTGGCCCCCAAGCCGCGCGCATATTCTCCGACCCAATCCGGCAGTTTGTTGTCGTACAATTTTTTGGAATGAATCAGGGCTCCGTTTTTCTCAAACACTTTGGGCAACGCTTTTCGCATATCGAAATTTCCCTGAAAACACAGGACCAACACCGTAGACGACAACGGTCGGGCGGCATAGTCCTCCAACATCGCCGTTTTTTCTTTACTGTCAAATCCCCCCGACTGTTGGGCTTCTTTGACCAAAACGAGTTGGCGTTCAGCCATAAACGGGAAACGGCGGGCGTAGTTTAGGATCGTTCCGACGTCAGCATCTTTGCCGAACAACACAAACTGATTGAATCCTTTTTCTGCCTCGGGTACCACTGCTTTTTCGAGGGCATCGGCCAATTTGTCAATGTAATAGGGCTCATCGCCGTGAATAAAATACAGCGGCAGAATCTTTTTTTGGCGAATTTCTTTGAGAGCTTGGTCGGGTGTAAGATTCATGCGCAATTGGTTTAAACCTATAAGGAGTCATTCTTACAGGTTTGCAAAAGTAGGAAAATATCAAAGAAAGGATTCAATAAGATGGCAGGCAACAGGAGTAATGGGGCATAAAAAAACAGGATTGCTCCGGATGGGAACAACCCTGTTTGCGCTTACGTGTTTTCTTTTGTTTAATCTATTTTTATTACTTTGATCGTTTTCACCTGATCGGCTTTAGCTCCCTTTAAGATATATAATCCGGAAGGAGCATCGGTGACGTCAAGTACTTCAATCTGCTGTGATGCTTCCATTTTTATACTTTTCAAGCGCACGGTCTGGCCTTGCAAATTCATTAATGAAAGATGCACCTCTTCGTTTGCTTTGCCGAATAAATGGACTTGAATTTTATCACTTACCGGATTCTGACCGATATTCATCCAATTCTCATCCTTGAGTGCAGCAGCAATCGGTTCTTCGGCAGTACCTATCCGATTCAGTGAATTGGCTACTGTAAACTGCAAGGTGCGGGTAGCTAACAACGCCCCGGTTGGCATCCGATTTTTAGGGAAAGGCCCGCCTACACCGTCCTGACTGCGCAGATCTATCGTCAACGTATACGTTCCGTTGGGGAAGCTGCCGCCGTTGCCGTAGTTAGGATGGTCAATCGAATAAAAATTACTTCCTTCGTTGGCAAACATCGCATAAGTAGCGGCATTGTCGATCGTATTGAAATTGACCGGTCCTGACAATTTAAACACCGCCGACTCAGAAGCAGCACAGCCGGTGGCAATGAAGGTCCAACGGCGCGGCATAGAAGGAGCAGTGATGGTATTGGTCGGAGCCATGTTGTCCTGCACACTGCCGATCACAGCTTTAGGCAAGGGCCCCGAGCCCAAATCTTTCATGTCCACCAAAATACGATGCGTGCGTACTTCGACACTTGACTCATTGCCGGTACAACCGTCTGCCGTACAACTTGCTTTGTAAATGTAAGGGGTGGGTGCGGCATTCGGTGTGACGGTAGGGGCTCCGGGATTCCAATTGACCGTAGCGGTCGGAATCGTACAATGGGCATCTAACGTAACTAATTCGTTAGGGCATACATCCACTTTGGAAGCTGTCAGAGCCGATTGCGGGGTAGGTCGGAAGGTGATACTGACCGTGGCGGTGTTGGTACTCCAACAGCCCGCAGTCGTGGTTTGGCAACGGGCATAGAAAGTGCCTGCATTACCGAGGGCAATTGGAGTCGTTGGGAAAGTCAGAAGGGTGGTACTTCCTACCCCCGTAACCCATTGAACGG
>JAXLVD010000033.1:0-29695 GCA_046329125.1 Spirosomataceae bacterium
CTTCATCAAATTGATTTAAGAAATCCGAAAACGAAGGGTTCAATTTTCTGATGTCTTTAATTTCAATATCGGGTCGTTTTAATAATTGAAACAAGGGCTGTTTCTCTTTCAATAAAGAGGTGCCTATGTTTTCCAGAATACCGTTAACTTCTTCCGGCAACACTTTTACTTTACGAAGTTCTTCTAAAATTGTTTCAGTATTGCTTACTTTTTCACGGACCCTTTGTAAACGGGCATCGCTTGCCAAACCGATTTTATGTCCCGGCTCAGTGAGCCGAATGTCTGCATTATCCTGACGCAGTAAGGTCCGATATTCAGCGCGAGATGTAAACATACGATATGGCTCTTCTGTCCCTTTATTGATCAAATCATCTATTAATACCCCGATGTAGGCTTCTGATCTTTTAAGAATGAATGCCTCTAACTCATGCGCATTTTGATGCGCATTCATCCCGGCGATCAATCCTTGGCAGGCTGCTTCTTCATACCCCGTGGTTCCGTTAATTTGCCCTGCAAAAAATAAATTTTTTATTCGATGGGTCTCTAAAGTCAACTTTAATTGCGTTGGTGGAAAATAATCGTATTCAATAGCATACCCCGGTCGAAAGATTTTTGCGTTTTCAAATCCGGGTATCAAACGAATCGCTTTGTATTGAATTTCTTCCGGCAGAGAAGTGGAAAAGCCATTGATGTACATTTCGACGGTGTTCCAACCTTCCGGTTCTACAAAAATCTGATGACTGTCTTTGTCGGCAAATCGATTGATCTTGTCTTCTACCGATGGACAGTAACGTGGTCCCAAGCCTTTTATTCGTCCGGTAAACATTGGTGATCTGTCAAACCCTGTTCTTAAAACCCCATGGACCTTTTGGTTGGTATAGGTTATCCAACAACATCTTTGATTTACTAACTTTGGAGTATCAGTATAAGAAAACTTTCCCGGTTCCTCATCTCCCGGTTGTTCTTCCATACGGGTATAATCCAATGATCTTCCGTCTACGCGTGGCGGTGTTCCAGTTTTCATTCGCCCTGATTCAAATCCCAAGGTGATTAATTGTTCCGTTATTCCTGTTGCTGCCTTCTCTCCTACCCTACCTCCGCCGAAGTTTTTTTCACCGATATGAATAAGTCCATTCAAAAATGTGCCGTTGGTAAGTACTACCGATTTTCCTGAAATCTCTACCCCGAGGCTTGTTTTGATTCCTATTACCCGATCCTCCTTTACAATTATTTCCCGAGCAGTATCTTGCCAAAAATCAATATTTAAGGTTTGTTCTAAGGTCAATCGCCATTCTTCCGCAAAACGCATTCGATCACTTTGGCATCTTGGAGACCACATCGCCGGCCCTTTTGATCGGTTCAGCATTCGGAATTGAATCATGGTTTTATCACTGATGATTCCTGATTGTCCGCCGAGCGCATCTATTTCTCTTACTATTTGTCCCTTAGCTACTCCTCCCATTGCCGGGTTGCAAGACATCTGTGCAATGGTTTGCATATTCATAGTGACTAATAAAACCTTTGATCCCATATTGGCTGCTGCTGCTGCTGCCTCACAACCGGCATGCCCAGCACCCACTACAATTACATCGTAACTTGGAAACATATTTTGCGAAAATTAAACCGGATATTTAAAATCTGTTCTTTTTTAATTGTTTTGTGAAAAATATAAAAATGTTCCACGTGAAGCATTTCTGTATTTGATTGATATTGAGTGTTTTATGGGTGTGATAAATAGAAGTCTTCTCTGTTTCTCATTTCAATTTCCTGTTCATCTTCAATATCATCATACCCTACTAAATGAAGTATGCCATGGGCTAAAACGCGAAGCAGTTCATTCTCAAAAGTTTTGTTGAGCTCTTGTGCATTTTCCCGAACTCGATCAATGCTGACAAAAATATCTCCTTCTACTACACCTTCCGTTTCACTGTTATCAAACGTAATAATATCTGTATAAAAATCATGATTGAGATATTGCCGATTGATAGAAAGTAAGTATTCATCTGAACAAAAAATATAATTGAGTTGGTTCAATTCATATCCTTCCGACAAAATGATGTTTTTGAGCCAAGATTTGGTCTTGCGAGGTCGCGGTACGTTGAAATCAACATCCTCGTTGAAAAAATGAATCATTGAAATAAATTAAGAGGAAATAAAGTGAATCAATCAATAAATTATGAGCAGCAAAAAGTAAATAAGGATTGACAGCCTAAAACTTATTCGTCAATGCTGAGGTACAAAATTAGGTGATGTAAAATAAAGATTCAAAACAGTTGCTTCCAAGTGCCTTTCAGGCGGTTGTATTTTAGGGTGCCGGGCAGAGCTTTCCACCAGTATTTGTTGATTTTTACGGCAAAAGAGGGTTGCATATAACAATTAACAGCACACCCTTCACAGGCAGGCAGACGGCCTTCCAATGCTACCAACTTTTGAACTTCCTCAGATCGGTAAAGTTCATACAAATTATCATTGATGGCGAATTCTTTTAAACCTAAATGATAACAAGGTAATACAAGTTTATTTTCCGGAGAAATAACAAGGGTGGTACTACCGGCTAAACAGACCGGATTTTCAATGTGATTTCCACCGTCAAGCCGAAGTTGAATAAAAGCGTCGTTGAGATAGACATTCCGCTGTTTTCCCCAACGTTGCAATTCCCGGAGAGCCGAAGAGGAAAGTTTAGAGCCAACCGTATTGTATTCAAAGACAGGATTTAAAATCAAAACTAAATCATTGGGTAAACATATTTCTTTCCAAACACGCTCAATTTGATGAATATTGTTCTCAAATACGGTGAATAAAATGTCAGGCCGTTCACCAAGTGATTTAGCTATTTGAATAGAGTTGATAACACTGTCAAAACACTTTACTCCCCGCGATAAATCATGCTCTTCGGCATCAGGAGAATCAAGCGAAAAATGCAGCATATCAATCAAGCCCCGTAATCGTTGCGCATATTTGGGGTAGAGAAGAGCATTTGAAGTAACTGTAGTGATTAACCCCTGACGTTTGGATTCACGTAAAAGTTCGTCCAATTGCCGGTGTAAAAGCGGTTCTCCACCCGTAAAATCAATGACTTTTACCCTCAATTGTTTGAGGGCTTTCAGATTGGCACGAACATTATCTACTGTTACGTAAGGAGAGGGGCGTTCCCATATATCACAAAAACTGCATGAGGCGTTACAACGATACGTCACATAATAGTTACAAAGAACCGGATGAGAAACAAGACGCATAGCTAAATGATTGTCTTTCCATGATAAACGAAGTCGGAAAGCAATTTACTGCAACATCCTCAGCAAACTTGACAATTTATCTTTCAGATCTTTTCGGTCAACAATAAAATCTAAAAAACCGTGTTCTAAGACAAATTCTGCGCTTTGAAAACCTTTCGGCAGGTCTTTGCCGATAGTTTCCCGAATCACGCGAGGGCCGGCAAAACCGATCAAGGCTCCGGGTTCGGCAATATTAAAATCACCTAACATGGCATAAGACGCCGTGACACCGCCGGTAGTCGGATCGGTGAGAAGAGATACATAGGGGATATTGGCTTCTGACAATAACGCCAATTTAGCGGATGTCTTGGCCATCTGCATCAATGAATAGCCTGCTTCCATCATTCGAGCTCCGCCGGAACGGGAAATCATCAAAAAAGGTTTACGATGGGTTAAAGCATGGTCAATTCCACGGGCAATCTTCTCCCCTACTACCGAACCCATAGAACCGCCGATAAAATTAAAATCCATACAACTTACTACAAGGTCAAGCTCGTTCATTTTACCGTAAGCACTACGAACGGCGTCTTTCAGACCGGTTTTTTTTACCGTATCGCGAATACGATCAGGGTACTTTTTTGTGTCTTCAAAATTAAGAGGATCTCCTGAAAGCATATTTGCATCAAGTTCGGTGTATTCGGCATCGTCAAACAAAATTCCAAAATAGGCCTCTGAACCGATTTTTTCGTGATAACTGCACTTAACACAAGTATAGGCGTTGAGTTTGTGTTCACGTGTATGCATGACATGCTTGCAATTCGGGCACTGATACCAAAGCCCGTCCGGGGCTTCGCGTTTCATTTCAGTGGGCGTCTGAATCCCTCTTTCTTTTCTTGTAAACCAAGACATTGTTGATATGCAGGTTATAGTTCACGATTGAGAATACGTTATTGCTTGACTCTCAGGCAATAAGTTTAACAAACTAAAATAAGGGCCGCAAAAGCGGCCTCAAAGATAGTAAGTTTTTTGGCTTCGCTTCAAAGCGACAGATAATACTTGCGCGTAGATTCAGGAAATCGTTCAATAGCATAACGGAGAGCTGTACGGGGCATTTGTTTAACGTGGGTATCTAAAAATTCTATTAAAGTCAATTCATCACGTTTCCCCATTTCCCGAAGCATCCACCCTACTGCTTTATGAATGAGATCATGTTTATGAGAAAGTAACAATTCGGAAATTCGAATTGTATCAGTGTATTGATAACGAACAATAAGATACCAAGTTGAAACAATCGATACTCGTTGCGACCAAAGATGAGAACTTTGAGCCAGGTCGTACAGTATACTTCGGTCTCTGTTCAATAAAAAAGCACCGACTATATCACGGCAGGTAACATCCACTAAGTCCCAATTGTTGATATAATGGAGGTTATTCAAATACAGATTAAAAATAGTTTGTTGAGTGGCTTCGTCCTTTTTAGATTGTTGAAACCGTTTCATCAGGCCAATTAAGGCCGTCATTCTGTATTCATGAAACGGACTGTGCAGAAGCAGCTCCCAATCCTTAATAGGGAGATGATTATACTTCTTAGCCAATCCACGGATTTCCGGCATGGTGATACCTATAAACACATCTCCTTCACCGTATTGCCCCTTTCCTGTTTTAAAAAAACGCGAAAGAAAGGCAGCCTTTTCGGGGCTGCCTAATGTCAAAAGTTCATTTTGTAATTGTTGCAAAGTCGCCATTTTATCGCTTATGCTTATCCAATTTGATGGGAATAAAATCCTCATCAGGAAGGTTGGGTTTTTGGTGTAAAGCTACCCCTTGGCGCAAGTAGGCGGGCTTTTCCAATTCAGAGGCTGAATATTTTCCGCTAATAATATCCTGTACCAAACGACGCAATAGCTGCGGATCTTCCTGTGGTTCAGGTTTATTCTGAAAAAAAGGTTTACCTCGATTTTCGGTTGAAGTTTCTATTGGCTCCTCTGCCACATTTTCCTTTGATTCCTTTGGAGGTTCGGGAGCAGATTTAATTTCAACCGTAAATCCTTTGTTCACAGGTTCTGATGGAACAGGCGGCATTGCCGTTGTTGGAGTTGTTTCTGCTGCCTTAATTTCAGAATTGGGGGATTGAACAGGCTTTACTGCCGGCGGAGTTGGTGTCGCAGGCAAGGCCGGTGAAGCAGTCGGAGCGGAAGTTTTAACGCCGCTCGAATCATAATTAAACGGCAAATGAGAGTCTGAAAAACCCGCCGCGATGACTGTTACTAAAAGTTGATCTGACAGGGCATCGTCAAAAATCACCCCTACTTTGCACATATCGGCTTCTTCACCGATAAGGCTTTCAATATAGTTGGTGATAGCCATTTGCTCATCAAGGGTAGCCATGTATTCTTCATTGGTACTGGAGGCCAATGTAATAAGAATACGTTCGGCACCGCGAATATCCCGATTGTTGAGCAATGGAGAGTTAAGCGCTGCTTCGATGGCTAATTCTGCCCGATTTTCACCGCTGGCTACGGCCGAACTCATTACTGATGTACCCGCGCCCTGAAGTACTTTTTTCACGTCCATGAAGTCTGAATTGACACTTCCATGAACAGTAATGATTTCTGCGATACTCTTAACAGCGTTGGAAAGCACATTGTCGGCGTGTTCGTAGGCACGCAAAATGGGCAGTTTTCCGTAAAGTTTAGCTAACTCGTCGTTTAAAATCACCAAAACAGTATCACAGTGCTCTTTTAAAGCATTGATGCCATCTAAAGCCTGTTTCTTTTTGATGCGCCCTTCGTGGCTGTAAGGGGCTGTTACAACGGCCACGGTAAGCATACCCATCTCTTTGGCTACTTGTGCAATTACGGGCGCTGCACCCGTACCCGTACCGCCCCCCATACCTGCCGTAATGAAAACCATTTGGGTAGGAGGCTGCATCAGCTGACGAATGTATTCAATGCTTTCTTCGGCAGCTTTACGGCCGGTAGCTGAGTCGGTACCTGCACCAAGGCCTTTCAGAGTATCAGCCCCCAACTGAATTTTATTGTCAATAGGGCTGCGCATCAGAGCCTGCTTGTCGGTATTACATACCACAAATACGACATCTTTGATGCCCTTTTTGAACATGTGATTGACGGCATTGCTACCTCCCCCTCCTACCCCGATTACCTTGATAATAGGGGCTTCATCCGAATGATTTGGCTCTTCCATAACAAACTCGTAGTCGTGCTCAAAAACGTTTTTTCTTGCAAAAACCATAATTTCTTAAAAATAAGCAATAGATGGGAATATTTTATCTTTTTCAGTAGCTATCCTGACCTTTGATGTCATCTTGAGTCAATCCTTTCCAAATAAAAGTGCCGATTTCTTTGATGTTAAAATCTTTTACACTTTTACCGAAACCGGGCAGCCAATTGCCGGATGTTTTTTTCTTTTCGGGCTCTACAATAACTCGACTTTTCACAACTCTTTTGTCTAAGGGTTTAATGCTTGACCAAGCCAAACCTAAAGCAGTAGTATAAGAAGGGTCGCTGATAAGGGCATCGTGGAGCGCACCGTTCTTGCGTTCTAAGTTTTTAGGCTTTCCTACCTGAACATACATACCCGTTACTTCTCTGAAAATATTTTCAATACCGTTAATTTTGGCCGTACCGCCCGTCAATACAATGCCTGCGCGAAGTTTATGTTCAAAACCTGCTTTTTTAACCTCAGCTAAGACCAAAGCCGCAATTTCACGCAAGCGAGCTCGGGCAATCAAAACGATGTTTCGCGCTACAATCTCAATGGGCGGGATTCCTTCTGCGGTAGGTACGACTAATAATTGATTTAAACTGCAAGCGTCCGGATCGGTTTCGCTTAAAGTGGTTTTAGCCTCTTCAGCACTTTCAGGGGTCAGGTGGCAGCCTTCCCGGATATCGTTCGTAATATGACTTCCGCCAAAGGGTAAAACGATGGTATGTCGCAGCAATCCTTCGTGATAAATGGCAAGATCGGTAGTTCCTCCGCCGATATCGACCAACACCACCCCCAAGTTTTTATGGTCTTCCGTCAAAACCGCTAATCCGGAGGCTAACGGGGAGGCTGCAAAGCCATCTTCTTCATTTACTTGAATATCCGCTTTTTGCAAAGAATCACGGATTTGGTGCAAGGCAGATTTTTTGGCCGTAACAATCTTAAAATCACCGCTGAGTTTCAAACCGATATGACCGACGGGATCTTCAATTTCGTGCTGTTCTCCAACGGCAAATTTGAGAGGCAACAAGTGAATAATCTGACTGGTGTCAGAATCAAAGGTTTGTTGCATATTCTCAAACAGGAAGCCCACATCTTCTCCTTTAACAGAAGCGGATTTGCAGGTTACAGAACCTGTTTCGGAGCTTGTTTCCAAATGAGTCCCGCTTACATTAACGGTAGCAGACAATGGAATAGTGAGCAAATCGGTTCTTTCAGCCTTTTTTGCTGCCATTTCTAACGCTTGTCGAATGGCTTCCTTCGTTTTGATGGGATTATTAATATTTCCGCGATGTACACCCTCATTGCGGGCTGCACCGATGCCGAGAATTTCGAGCATGACGGAATTATTTTGTTTTTTTGGCTTTGCCAAAACAGCAGCTACTTTGGTACTACCGATGTCTATTCCCAAATAAAATTCATTTTCTGACATATGAGTTAGAGTTTTATGTGCCGGTGTCTGATTGTACAACTGTTTTGGAATGTTGAGAATAAAGTAAATTATTCAGGTTGAACGCAAGGCCAAATTTTATTTGGCAACCTTATAAAAATTGCCCATTTTTTGTTTACTTATCAGGGAGTTACAAAAAGTCGCCAATAAATATTTTGACAATTTGTTAAATAGTTAATCAAAATTTTGATAATGCGTTCAACCTATAAATTATTCACAAACAATCTGATTTTTAAATTTTACACTCACCCGAGTGTATTTTTCCCATCCTCTCAGCGGTAAAACGGTTTTATAAAAAACCATTAACTTTTTAAATTTTACGTCCATATCCTCCGGTAATCCGAAGTCTATTCGGTGTTGTCCAACCTGGGGGATAAGGGTCAATTCACCATCCTCCCCTACAATTACTTCTGCTATTTGCGCTTTCCAAAACGAGTTTTGTCGGAGGTTTATCAGGAAAGATATTATTTTTTTCCCCGCTGCCGATTTTAAATTCCGATTCTTTTCAAAAAAATCGCCCGAAACCAATACGGTACGTGCCGCAAATCGCTGTGAAAGAGGAACTATTTCACCGGTTTCTGTCAAATAACCGCCTTGGGAAGCGGAAAGAAACGAACCTTCCTCTAAGGTACTTGCGATCAAACGCCCCACGGGCCGATGCTGCTCAATGGCGACAACCAAATTTCCGGATAAATCTCTGTATACTTCGCATTTTTTTATCAAGCGGCTTTTTAAAATTCGTTTTTCAAGACCTTTTAAATTAATTTTTGAAAAACTCATTCCTTCAATTTCGTCAACTCCCTTTACGGTAAGAATATCTTTAATATCCTTTTCGGTGAAAAAAGGGTATTCGGCCGTTTCATCTAACTTCACAATAATGCCTTTGCAACGTTTTTCGGTTTGCCGGAATTCAGCAAAAAAAACAATGGCTCCTAAAAATATTCCGCCCAAAACTCCCCAAATCCAACGTTTCATTTTTTTTTATGATTGGGTATATCCGGAATCAAAGATTTTATGACTCCGACAAAACTGATTTAATAGGCTCAATGTATCGGTCAATATCGCCGGCTCCGATGGTGGCTACTACGTCGGTAGAGCGATTTTTAATAATATCTACTAACTCCGACTTCGTACACTGCACTTTGTCACAGGTGATTTTATCAAAAATTAAATCGGAGGAGACGCCTTCTATCGGCAGTTCTCTTGCGGGATAAATATCCAGTAAAATCACACTGTCTGCCAAAGAAAGGCTTTGCGCAAATTCTTCAGCAAAATCTCGCGTCCGGCTATACAAATGCGGTTGAAAAACTGCGGTAACGTGGCGATGCGGGTACAAGGCTTTGGCGGAAGACAGAAAGGCCGAAACCTCCGCGGGATGATGCGCGTAGTCGTCAATAAGGACTTTTGAATCTGTTTTCAAATAATATTCAAAACGTCTTTTTACTCCTCCGAATGTCTTAATACCTTCCCTGATCTGATCCTCGGAGAGGCCTATTTCCAAGGTCGCCGCAATGGCCGCAACGGCATTTTCAACATTATGAAAACCCGGGACCTGAAGAGTAAGGTCTTTAATGCTACCCCTTGGATGCACAACATCAAAAAGAAAGCAGGCATTCTCAATACGAATGTTTTCGGCGTGATAATCGCCCTCATTAAGCGAATATTCAACTACTTTGGCGGAGGTTTTATCGGCGAGCTTCAGCCCCTTACGCATAAATAGACACCCGGTCGGCTTGATTTGACTCACATAAGCGGAGAAAGAGGCTAATACCGAATCGTGATTACCGTAAATATCCAAATGGTCAGCATCAGTAGAGGTAACAATCGCTATTTCTGGATAAAGTGTCAGAAATGACCGATCAAATTCGTCGGCTTCTACAACACAAGGGACTCGGCTCAAATCGTCGGAAGGTTCATTGAGTAACATATTAGTTCCGTAGTTTTGGGTAATTCCACCCAAAAAAGCGGCACAATTCACGCCTGAATGGCGAAGCAAGTGGGCTGTCATCGACGACGTAGTGGTTTTCCCGTGCGTACCCGCTACTCCGATCGTAAACATACCCCCTGCAATAAGACCTAATACCTGTGAGCGTTTTTGAATTGTAAATCCGTTGGATTTCAGGTAATTGAACTCTGAATGATCGGCAGGTACAGCGGGGGTTAATACGACTAAAGTTTGTGCCGGATGGAGCAGAAATTCAGCCGGTATCATCGCTGCCGAATCATCAAAATGAACCGAAATTCCCTCCGATTGTAATGTATCAGTCAAAGCGCTGGGGGTACGGTCATAGCCGGCTACCTCAAAGCCATTGATGTTGAACCAACGAGCTAATGCGCTCATCCCAATGCCGCCGATGCCCAAAAAATAGATATATTTATAGTGTGTTAACATAATTTCAAAACCGTTTCTGCAATTTCAACTGCGGCGTTCGGTTTGGCTAATTTTTTAATATTTTTACTTAATTCCAGCTGTTTATCAGCATCTTGCAATAGCCTTAATGCCGTTTGTACCAGTTCTTCATTCGCATTTTTATCCTTGACCAGTAAGGCAGCATTTTGTTCGACCAAACTCATGGCGTTTTTGGTTTGGTGGTCTTCCGAGGCATAAGGAAAAGGAACTAAAATGGCGGGTTTTTCCACTAAGCAAAGTTCTGAAACAGATAACGCCCCGGCTCTGGAAACAACTACATCGGCCAATGCATAAGCCAAATCCATTTCATAAATAAAATCGAAAGCTTGGGCATAAGGTGTTTTAAGGTTTTCAATGGCGGTTTTAGCGCGTTCAAAGTAGGGCTTTCCGGTTTGCCACAATACTTGATAGCCCGAGTCAATAATCAGCTTTAAACCGGCTTCGATACTTTCGTTGATAGTTTTGGCTCCTAAACTGCCTCCGATAATGAGTAAGGTTTTATGGTTAGGTTGCAAGCCAAAATGGGCATATACCTGCTCTTTTTTGCTTTTTACCTCTAAAATATCGTTACGAACCGGGTTTCCGGTCAATTTAAGCTTGTTTTTAGGGAAAAACGTATCCATGTTCGGATAAGCCACACAGATAGCCTTAGCTCGTTTTGCGAGCAGCTTGTTAGTGACCCCCGCATAAGAATTTTGCTCCTGTATCAGAGTGGGAATGCCCAGCAAAGAGGCAATCATTAACAGGGGCCCGCTGGCAAACCCCCCTACGCCAATGGCAATATCCGGTTTGAAGCTCTTGATGATACTACGGGCCTTCAACAAACTTCGGGTAAGCTTGAAAGGAAAAGAAATGTTATCCACCGATAACTCCCGTTTTATGCCGGCAATGGGCAAACCGATAATTTCATAGCCGGCGCGGGGCACTTTTTCCATTTCCATCTTTCCCAAAGCCCCCACAAACAGAATTTGGATGGTTGGGTCAATGGCTTTAAGCGCATTGGCAATCGCAATAGCCGGATAAATATGTCCGCCTGTTCCGCCGCCACTGATAATGATTTTTTTCATACTCCCTTAAATATTACTTTCATCAGCATCTCCCCGGCTTACGCTCAGGATAATGCCGAGTGAAATACACGTGAACAAAACGGATGTACCACCCATACTTAATAAAGGCAGCGGTTGTCCCGTAACCGGAAAAATACCTACGGCTACTGCCATATTGGTAAAGGCTTGTAAACCAATACTTAACGTTAGTCCGGCTGATAGTAATCCTCCAAAGGCTCGATTCGTTTCATTGATATTTTGAACCCCACGCATCAATAAAACGGCATATAACAGCATGACAAACACCCCGCCGATAAGGCCGTATTCTTCGATAATGATAGCATAAATAAAATCAGAATAGGCCTGCGTAAGGTAATTGCGCTGGTGACTGTTACCCAAGCCTTGGCCTAATATCCCTCCGTGAGCGATAGCAATAAGTCCTTGGTCCGATTGATCCAACCCCTTTTTTGATTTATCGTTTTCACGGTAAATAAAACGTTCTACACGTTTTTTGGCAGTATCGTATCGTTGCCCTAAAATCAGCCCCAAAGTACCGGCCAAACCGATGGAAACCAACATCGCAATGAGGTACTTTCTGGGAACACGCCCGATGTAAAGCATTAAAAAACAGGCAAAACCAAGCAAAACCGCAGTAGAGGTACTGGAGAGGGCTATCAGAAAACAGATAATTCCGACCCACAAAATCATTCGGTTAAATACTTTCCAACTGTATTCAATACGTTGTCGTTTGGCGAGCATCGCTGCCAAATTGGCAATCAAAGCTAAACGAGCAAAATCAGACGGTTGGAAGGTAAAACCCGTACCCGGAATGGCCAACCAACGGGTGGCACCGTTGATGGTGACCCCCGCCACCTTGACCAGGATTAACAACGGAATGGAAATCAATAAAGCTGCCCGTGATAAACGGGAAAAATAGGTGTAATTAATGCGGTGGACCCACCACATCACAAAGAGGCCGATACCGGTAAAGAAAATGTGTTTGAAGAGAAACACTTCGGGATAACCTCCCCCACGTTGATAAGCTAATGTACCCGTAGCACTGTATACAATCAGCATACTGATAAGCGACAGGATCACCACAACAATCCAGATCACAATATCTCCCTGCAAATTTCGACGAAGCCAGTCTTTGGTATTGTGCCAACGGTCAATGGGCGGTCGAAAACCGGATTGGGCGTCAGAAGCATTCATCTCGGAATTATTCATCGTTTTCAAAAGTTAAAATACCAAACTTCGGACAGCCGCTTTAAATTGATTGCCGCGATCTTCATAGTTTTTAAACAGGTCAAAACTGGCACAGGCCGGAGAGAGCAACACCACATCGCCGGATTCACCCAGCGATAGTGCTTTTTGTGCGGCTTCCATAACGTCCTGTGTCTCAATGACAAGGGGTACGATAGGGGTAAAAAACGAGAGAAGTTTGCTGTTGTCTTTGCCCAAACAAATAAGGGCTTTTACTTTCTGACGGACCAACGATTCGATTTGGGCATAGTCATTTCCTTTATCGAGCCCGCCGGCTATCCAAATGATGGGGGTAGTAAAGCTGTTAAGTGCATAAAAGACCGAATCTACATTCGTGGCTTTTGAATCATTAATGAATCGAATCCCTTTGATTTCTGCCACAGGCTCCAACCGGTGAGACGCGTTTTGGAAGGTCAGTAAACCGCTTCTAATCTGCTCATCGGTCAGTCCTGCTGCCATTGCTGCCAAACCCGCAGCCATAGCATTGATAGCATTATGGGGGCCTTGAATCGGTAATTCCTCGGCACTTATGTCAAAAGTACGATTATGTCGTGTCAGATGCAATGTTCCGTCGTGAAAAAATCCGCCGTTTTTTTCCTTTTTTAAGAAAGAAATCGGTAAGTGATTGACTGCAAATGACTTTTTTAAAAGTTCTGACGCTATCGCTTCGTTGTCGCCGAAGTAAATAAAGTCATCGGTTGCCTGCATATTTTGCAGCAAACGAAACTTGGAGTGGACATAATTTTGAAAATTGTATTCATACCGGTCTAAGTGATCAGGGGTAATATTTAACAAGATACCCACATCGGCCTTAAACTGATACATGTTGTCTAATTGAAAACTGCTCAATTCAAGTACGAACCAGTCAAAGGTATCGTCGATAACTTGCTTTGCAAAGCTCTCGCCGATATTACCGGCCAACCCTACGTTCATTCCCGCTGCTTTCAATAAATGGTAAGTGAGTAAGGTAGTGGTCGTTTTTCCGTTGCTTCCCGTGATTGCTATTTTTTTTGCCTTGGTGTAGCGTGAAGCAAATTCAATTTCGGAAATGACCGGGGTGCCTTGTTCATATAATTTTTTAACCAAGAGCACTTTATCAGGTATTCCGGGACTTTTGATGATTTCATCAGCGGCTAAAATCCGATCTTCGGTATGTTGACCTTCCTCAAAAGGAATTTGCTGAGCCTGAAGAACAATTCTATAGTCTTCAGTCAGCATTCCTTTATCCGAAAGAAACACATCAAACCCTTTGGCTTTAGCCAGCAGGGCCGCACCAACACCACTTTCACCTCCGCCTAAAACGACGATTTTGAAGGAGCCACGGGAATTCATTTACTATACAGGGGGTAAAGCGGAAAAACAAAACATCAAGCCAAAATAAGGCTTTTTTACAGGAAATTGCAAAGAAAACAATACGGCGGGATTTGCTGAAAACTTCTTTTATGTTTAATATCGACCCGTCTAAACTTTTGTTATCCCGGTATGGCTCAAATTATTGATCTATCTAAACCTATTCGCTATAACGCTGAAGACCCTTGGTTTATGCGGGTTAGAATCAAACATAAACCGCACGCTGCCGCTAAATGGCTTATTCGGTTTTTGGGTTTGCCTTTTCGGTTGTTTCCGAAAGATTTTTTGGGTTGGGCCGATGATACAATCAAACAAATGGGGGTACATTCTACTACCCACATAGACGCGCCTTGGCATTACTACCCCACTGTAGCAGGAAAGCCGGCCAAAACCATTGACCAAATACCGTTGGAATGGTGTTATGGAGAGGGGATTGTGATCAATATGAGCCACAAAGCTGATTTTGACGCTATCACTGTCAACGATATTCAACAAGACTTAGTAAAGACCGGGGGGGTATTGAAACCTGGAATGATTGTATTGATAAAAACCGGTCGGGACAGATTTAACGGAACGAAACAGTTTGCGGATGTCGGTACAGGCATGAGTAAAGAAGCCACGGAATGGCTCATTGACCAAGGAATCAAGGTAATGGGAATTGATCAATGGGGTTGGGATCTGCCCATGCGTTATATGATCCGAAAAGCCAAAGAGTCTGATAATCAAGACCTATTTTGGCAGGCTCATTTAGTAGGTCGCCAAAAAGAATACTGCCACATGGAGCAATTGGTCAATTTGGACGCTCTACCTCCTTTTGGGTTTAAAATTTGCGTTTTTCCGCTCAAAATCGTGGGTGCTTCTGCCGCGCCCGCACGGGTAGTAGCTATCTTGGAAGATTGATTATTTTTTCTTTGCTTCTTCCGGCTGAGGAGCGGTTTCACCTGCTTTGATAAAATCGGCGATTTGTTGTTCGTTGATACCGATAGTGACTTCCATATCAGGTCTGAGTTGTTTCAGAGCGGCTACTCCTCCTTCCGTGGCTTTGGAGTGCCATACATGGAGACTTAACAAACTCTTGGTGCCGGCCAATTCTTTAATACCCGCATCGGTAACCTGTGTATTGACCAAATTTAAGTATTCCAAATACGGTAACCCTTTGATTTGTCGTACAGTGGCGTCGGTAACTAACGTATTTTCTAAGTGCAATTTTTGAAGATTTTTAAGCTTCGACAGCGCGGCAGCAGCCTGATCCGTAATTTTGGTATCCCCCAGTTTTAACCAGATGATTTGTTCTTTAAGCGGCTCTAAAAGAGAAACTTGTGCGTCAGAGAATGTACTGACATTGATAGCATTTACTTCTAATAAATTACTTTGATTGGCAATCGGCATGACCAATATCCCGATTTTCTTTAAAGCGTCTATCGCTTTCGGATCTGCAGGGGCTACCTTTAAACTCAATATGGGCGACTCAGGCCTCCCACCCCCTGATAGGGGAGTATTTTGTAATGTACCAAGCGCTGCCAATACAGGCTTTATGGCTTCCGTAGTTTTGAGTTCAGCCACTTTTTTATCAAAAGGGGCTCCTTGGTCAATCCACCAAGAAAGGATCGCTACTTGGCCTTCTGTCAACTGCGTTTTTCCCTTGGGAGGCATGTGATCTTCTGATTCAAGCGGCAGCAAACAACGCTTGATCATTTCACTTTCTTCGCCTTTGCCCGCCACAAATATGGGGCCGTTTTCTCCTCCTTTTTTCAACAATTCGATTTCGTCCATGCGTAAATCACCCTTTGATTTATTGGCATTATGGCATTGGACACAACGGGCTTTAAGAATCGGATTAACCACCTCCTGAAATACCATTGCCTTGTTTATATCGGCGATGGGTTTAATTTCTTCGCTCCCTTTTTCCGCTTTGGATTCCATGCCCAGCCAACCGCGAAACGGCTCCGGTGTTTCTTGGGTGAGGTAACCTTCACCGTGCGTTAACGAACCGCCGTTATGGCCGGCCAGCAGGATATAAATACCTCCGACGACCAAAGAAGGAAAATATAACAAAGAAGCAAACGGAATTTTATCCATAAACGACTCTGCTTTAGCTATCCAAGCCACCCAAGCGGCTACGGCTACCCATATTCCCTGCCACTTATGTTTTTCCAGCAATTCGGCCTCATACCCTCCGCCCAACGACAGCAAATAACCGACTGTACAAGACAAGGTGGCTCCTACAGCAGACCAAAAAAGCACAAACGAGACAGTAGATTCTTTTACTTCGATTTTACCGGTCAATCTGCCTATTTCCAACAACACAGCCAAAATCAAAAAACCAATGGGTAAGTGTACCAAAACAGGGTGGAAACGACCAATAAAAGCGGCCCAATCAGAAGAGGCTTGTAACAGAATCATGGTTTGATTTCGACAATCGAATGAATAGCTAATTTACTTATTATAAAGACTGATTCTCCATTTTTATACGCAAAAGGCAGCGGTTTATTTTCGGGTTGGAGTACGATCTGACGGGGTCGTTGCGGAGTTTTTACGGCTACTCGAAGGTTGTAAAGGGGAGGAATTTCGTCTGACGAATGTATCGCTTTATTGGCATGATTGCCCGCCATATTGATGAGATGGACCAACGTGTTTTTTTGTTTTTGACTTAAAACTACATTGACCGCCTTTGAGCCGCTAACCGTCACCTGTGGTTGAAAAAGACGGAGAGCTAATGTGCCTATGAAATCACGACCCACGTAGGTTTCCCGCTTGAAGTGTTGTTCTCCGAAATTGAAATAGATTCCGGCTATTTTTCCTTTCCCCAATGTAGCAATGGAGGCAATGGCTTCCTGAGCAAAGCGCTTGTCTTCCTGACTGTACCACTGTCCAAAAGTTTGCGTATCAGTAAGGTGCTCAAATGGCCGATACATTGCCTTTGTTCCCGTAATCAGATTGTCAAAGCCCCAAAAAGGAATAGATTGAGTGGTTGGGTTTAATTTTACTCCTAATTCATTTTCAAAAATTTTGACGGTTTCACTGCCAATCACCAGCAAATTCCCTCCCTGCCGGACATAGTCTGCGAGTTCATTTCGAAGCTCTTCGTCAATCTTTTTCCATTCCGGAACCACAATCAGCGGATATTGCCCGGTTTTTCCTTTGAGGTGATGCTCTTGTAAAATTTCGGTAGGTAATTGGTTGTATAACAGCGCATTCAATACACCGATCATCGGTTCCTGTTTTCGATCGCCGGTGTTATAAACCGTTGTTACTTCACTTTTATACCCCGTGTTTGAATACAGCAAAGCTACCTGTGGTACAGGTTTGGTTTTTTGGCAAAAAGGCTGACGTTGCCGGCAGAACTTTGCCAAATCGGCCATAGTCCCATAAGCGTAAGTTTTCAGACTGCCGTCGCGGAGTTGAGTCCAATAGGCTTGATACCCCCCTCCCATGGCAATGACTTGCGCTGCTTCCTGCGAAAGCTGAGCGGTGCTTTTTGCCGAGAAAGTTTGGTCATCCCAACCGTAACCGAAACTCCAGGACATCAAATCCCAAGGTTTTCCCTGTGGCGCTAAACAGCGAGCCTGAAACGCCGATTGATTGGCACCGTTAAGCGGTTCGGTATCGCCCGACAAAAAATCGACGTTGATATCCACCTTTTCGGGCATCATGGCCGAAAAAGACCAATTGCTTGCTACCTGAAAACGAGGATTATAGGCATGAAGAGCGTCAGTGTATTTTCGGACATACCGACGAAATGCATCCCGTTGAAATTCAAGCCATTGAGCATAGTTAGGGTCGGTTTTCTTTTTAGGGATTTCTTTGATTCCTGTTACAAAACGAAATTCATTAACCGCAGCATCGCCATAATCGGGGTTGGTAGCCCAACAATCGCCGTCCACCCAGACGCCGTCTACGCCATAATCGCTGATTTCTTTGAGCTGCGGAATCAACAAACTGTCGGTGTAGGCACCCCAAAGCGACGCTTTTTGTTTGTCCTGTTTCCCTTCTGAATCTATTCGCGCCCAATGAGGATGATGTTTTATGGCTTCATTGTCCCACACACCCGAATAATGCACATAAAGAGCCACGCCATGACGGCGCGTTACTTCCCTAAAAAGCCGAAGAATATCTTTTTCAAAGCGTTTGGGGGTATGCCCTACTTTGGTTGGGTAACTCGTAACGCCTGAATGGCCTTTGCAATCTACTTGAATAAAATCAGGCTTTACTTTTGTTAACAACGAGTCTACCGTACTCTCAGTGAGGGTTTTACCGATGAGCGTATCTTCCAAAACCGCATGAAAGTCAAAGTGCAGACCAAAAAAACTTTCAGACCGCCGTAAAGGGGTTTGAGAAAAAAGGTGTAAAGGCAGAAAGAGGGCGATAAAAAGGCGAAGTAGTTGCATGGTAAGGCATTTATGTACTCATACCTCCAAAGGTGTAAGGAAGGCTATTCTCCTAATTACAGTTCAATGCAACAAAATCAGATAATGATAAGTAACAATAAGTTAGCTTAGAAAAACCGGTAAAGTGTCAGGTGTATTTCGCAAAATTTATGTTTTCGTGTTATCTTGCACGCCCAAACTAAAAGGCAAAAAAACCATGACATTTCCGGAAGAACTAAAATATACTAAAGACCACGAGTGGATTCGCTTTGAGGACGACAACACGGCAGTAGTGGGAATTACTGATTTTGCTCAAAAAGAACTGGGCGATATTGTCTATGTGGATATTACTACGGTGGGGCAAACCATCGAAGAAGGTGAAATTTTTGGTTCTGTTGAAGCAGTGAAGACCGTTTCAGACCTTTTTATTCCGGTTACGGGTGAAATTTTGGAGTTTAATGAAGAATTGGAGTCTGCTCCTGAATCGGTTAACGACGATCCTTACGGAAAAGGGTGGATGGTTCGTATCAAAATTACGGGTTCGACAGACTCTTTGCTCTCTGTAGATGCCTATAAAGAATTAATTGGCGAATAAACAGAAGCTCCGAAAGGAGCTTTTTTTTAGCCCCTACCCCCAAAGGGGAATTAGAATGTTGATTAAAAGCATGCTACTGATTCGTTCTGTTAAAGTTATTGATTCGCGTTCGCCCTATAATGGGCAAATCAAGGATATTTTGGTAGAAAACGGCCGAATAAGCCGAATTGACGACCAAATTGAGGTCGACAACGCTGAAATTCTGACCGGAGACCATTGGCACATTTCTCCGGGGTGGGTAGATATGCGCGTTTCGGCTTATGATCCGGGCTATGAACACAAAGAAGACCTTTCTACCGTTTGTGAAGCAGCAAGTGCGGGCGGTTTTACCGAAATAGCGGTATTGCCCAACACCAAACCCGCCCTTGATTCGAAAGACACGCTGAGCTACATTAAACACAAAACCTACGGGCAGGCAGTTACGGTGTATCCGATAGGCGCCGTAACCAAGAGTTGTGAAGGAAAGGATTTTACCGAAATGATTGACCTGACCCATGCAGGGGCGGTTGCCTTTTCCGACGGGATTCATGCCATTCACAACACGCATATTTTTCTGAAATCACTTCAGTATCTACAGCAGGTAGATCGGGTATTAATGAATCGCCCCGAAGATTTTGATTTGACGGTATTCGGGCAGATGAATGAAGGAGAATCAAGCACGTTGTTGGGCATGCGCGGAATACCTGCGGTAGCGGAAGAGTTGATGATCATGAGAGACTTAAAATTGCTTGAGTATCTCGGCGTGAAAAGCAATACCCCCCTACTCCATTTTTCTACGATTTCAACAGCAGCGTCTGTTAAGCTGATTCGTCTGGCAAAAGCGCAAGGGTTGCCTGTTTCGTGTGATATTGCTGCGCACCAAATCGTATTTGATGATTCTGTTTTGGGCGGTTTTGATACCAATTATAAAGTGAACCCTCCTTTTCGGGCGGCGGCAGACATCGCAGCCCTGCGGGAAGGGTTGGCCGATGGTACGATAGACGCCGTCGTATCAGATCATAATCCGCAAGATGAAGAATCAAAAAATTTAGAATTTGATTTGGCAGAGTTTGGAGTTATCGGTTTGGAAACAGCCTTTGCGTTGTTAATCACATACCAAAATGCTCTTACCCTTAACCAATTGATTGATAAATTGACCCATCGCCCCCGTACTATATTGAGGTTGCCCAAAAAGGTGATTTCTGAAGGCGCAGAGGCAAATCTTACTATTTTTGACCCGAATTTGGAATGGGTTTATGCTGAGACACATTCTAAATCTAAAAACTCACCTTTTTTCGGAACATCATTGAAAGGGAAGGCTTTGTATGTGATAAACCGCACAATGCTGAAAAAGTGTGGATAACTATGTGGATAACTCATGCGAAATGTGATTAATTTTTTTAACAAGCCGTTACTTAAGGTTCCGCTTGCATTTGGCTTGTTGGCCGGTGTGGTTTGTTTTCTCTTTTTTTTGGTCATTCAGAGTTTAGATAAGTTTTCCCCCACCGGTCGGACTTTGGATGTCGGTTTTTTCAGTATCCTCATTGCCGCTGCCTGTTGGTATTATCGAAAAAACATCGGTCTGGGCTATCTGCACATGTGGGAAGGGCTTTCGATTGGCTATGTGGTTTGGATTACAGGCGCTTTAGTGTGCGGTTATCTGATGTTTTTATTTTTTTATTTTTCTCCCGCATCCCTCATCCACTACAAAAGTACCTTACGCCAATCGTTGTTGGTGAATCAAACCGAGGCCGTTAAAGCTTGGGGTAAAGATTTGTTTCAGCAGAAATTAGCAGAAATTGACCTGCTTTCTCCTTCCAGTTTTATATTCGATGAATTTCGGTTTTCGCTTTTATTGATTGTGGTAGCTATTCTGATCATTTCTCTTATTTTTCGTCGGAAAAAGGATTAAATGCAGATAGGTACTGAATAGGAGAAATGAATAGAGCAAAACCAAACAAATCGGTTAGCTTTTGTTTCATTCAGAAAACCATTTTCTAAGCTTTTTGTTAGCAATAACAGTTGCTTTGTAGTGCCCTTTTCTGACTCATTTATCTCGGTCCGAGTCGGTGTTTTTCATTGATGAATTCTTATCATGATGCCTGATTCCGTGAATTAGAGGTATAAGACATTGCATACAATCAATGTGTTTTTTTGGACAATAATACCCGTAAAGATTGAATGTCTCACTGAAGAAGCCCGCGATCCGTGCAGTATAAAAGTCGAATAAAAACGATTGGCTTCTCTTTTTTCAATAGCCTTTTTAAAGAGACTATTCCAACCAAAATATATAAACATTCTTTATTAATCTTGAATTTTATTTATAATCAGGGATTTACAGCCGCATTTTAATTCTATTTTAATACTTCTTTAATGATATTCTAACGCCTGTTAGCGCTATTTGCAGTCATATTTATAATAGTAACACCCATTTCACGCGTCCTATTTAGCTGCCTATTCATAAAATACTTGATTTTATATCTATGCTATTTACGCGATTTTTTGCTGTTTTTGGGTGAGTCAGGTTAGTTGCTAAAGGTTAAATGTTTAATAATCTGCGCATTGTATAAACAATGCAATGTGGTTTTACCCAATTGCTTCTAAAGTTATTTACACCATGATAATATTATTCAAATCGCTGTTCCCGTTGTGTATTTTACTGTTAGGTGAATATTTTCAATCTACAGTGTATGCATCTCATGAATCTGATAATGCTGCTTCAGTAAAAAACATCAACGGGCTTTTTTGCAGAAAAAACCAAAATAGGGTTTTAAAATTTGCCTTTTCTCATTCAAAGCAACAAAAGCAAAAGAATCAGATAACTGATATTGAAGAGAAGGAATTAAGTTCGTTTAAATTATTTACGGTATTTGGAAGTGGCCTAAATAATTCTTTTTGCGCCCCAATAGTAAGAATTATTTTCCAATACACTCGGCTCCAATTATGCTTCTTTAGGTATTTATCTTATTACCCGTTTTATAAATCACGGTACTTGTTATTTGAGGTAATGCGAATATAATATCAAATAATTAAGCATAAATTTAAGACATCCTACCCTCTTTTTATTTCGCTGTATTTCAAAAATACCCATTAAAAATGACCTTGATCAGGTGAAAAAATAAGCCGTAATAAGCATGTTTTTTTGAGAAAATACTTATTGACAATCCATATCCTATTCAATCGCAAAACAATCATGAAGAAAGTTCTCATGCTCATAAGCCTGTGTGCATTGCTGTGTCAAACAGGCTGTGAATCTAAAAAAGAGGAAAAAGAAGCCGAAACCCATTTTTTGGTTACCAGTCCTCTGAGAAAAGATACGACAATCACCAAAGAGTACGTAAGCCAGATCCACGCGATCAGTCACATCGAATTGAGGGCTTTGGAGAAGGGGTACCTACAGAAAATCTTTGTAGATGAAGGGCAGTTTGTCAGAAAAGGACAGCCTATGTTTCAAATTATGCCCATGCTTTATGAGGCAGAACAACAAAAAGCACAGGCCGAAGCCAACTTTGCCGAAATTGAATATCGCAACACCAAGGCATTGGCAGACAGCAATATCGTCTCCAAAAATGAATTGGCATTGGCCAAAGCCAAATGGGACAAAGCCAAAGCAGAATTGTCATTGGCACAGGTTCACTTAGGTTTTACCGACATCAGAGCGCCTTTCGATGGTATCATGGATCATTTTCAGGTGAGACTTGGAAGCCTTGTGGGTGAAGGTGATTTGTTAACTACCCTTTCGGATAACAGTAAAATGTGGGTTTACTTCAACGTTCCGGAAGCAGAATACCTGGACTACAAAACCCGCTCGGAAAAAGAAGGTATGTTGAAAGTGGGGTTGCGTATGGCAAATAATAAAGTATTTGAGTATCCGGGAGTGGTTGAAACCATTGAAGCGGATTTCAATAACCAAACAGGTAACATTGCGTTCAGAGCCACATTCCCCAATCCCAAAAAATTGCTGAGACATGGCGAAACCGGAAATATCCAAGTGGTACAATCCCTTAAAGATGCGCTGATAATTCCGCAAAAGGCCACTTTCGAAGTTCTGGAGAAAAAATATGTCTATGTGTTGGACAAAGACAATCGCATTCGCTCAAGAGAAATCAGCGTAGCAGCAGAACTGCCGCATATTTTCGTGGTTCAAGCCGGACTGAAAGAGAATGACAAAATCTTGTTGGAAGGATTACGACAAGTCCACGAAAACGAAAAGATTCATACCAAGTTCATACAGCCTGCTTCTGTTATGTCCAATTTAAGCCTGTATGCTGAATAAGCAGGTACTCCAAACCGCATAAGATATGTTCAATCAATTCATACGCCGACCCGTATTCGCTATTGTAATATCGGTCATGATCGTCTTTATCGGTATACTGGCTATTGAGAAATTACCGATTTCCCAATTCCCGGATATAGCCCCCACCACCGTAAACATCTTTATCGCTTATCCCGGTGCCAGTGCTGATGTATTGGTTAAATCCACGCTGATTACTTTAGAGCAAGCTATTAATGGTGTACAAGATATGCGATACATCGCTACCGACGCTACCAGTGCCGGTGAAGCTACGCTCCGGATTATTTTTGAGCCGGGAACGGACCCGAATGATGCCGTTATCCGGGTGAAAACAAGGGTGGATCAGGTCATGCCTCTTCTGCCCGAATTGGTTCAGCGCGAAGGGGTTATCATTACGCCTATCCAACCCAGTATGTTGATGTACGTCAATCTCTATTCCAAAGAAAAGAGCATTGACGAAAAGTTTCTCTTCAACTACGCCACCGTTAAAATGATTCCTGAATTACAACGGACCAAAGGGGTAGCCAGAGCCCAAATCTTGGGCAGTCGAAGGTATGCAATGCGTATTTGGTTAAATCCTGATCGCATGCGTGCCTACAATATTTCCACGGAAGAAGTAATGAAGGCCGTCGGTGAGCAGAGTATCATCGGTCGTCCCGGGCGGATCGGGCAAAGCTCCGGGATTGCGGCACAGTCATTGGAATATGTACTTACTTACAAAGGAAGGTACAGCGACCCGAAAGAGTACGAAGATATTATTATCCGAGCCAATTCAGAGGGGGAAAGTATCCACCTGAAAGACATTGCTCACGTTGAATTGGGTAGTGAATTTTTTGATATATATTCTAATCTGGATGGCAAAGCATCGGCAGCGATTGTGATGCGTCAAAACTATGGCAGTAATGCCAGTGAAGTTATTGAACAGGTAAAAGCGAAATTGGAGGTGATGAAGACCTCATTTCCTCCCGGGGTAGATTACAAAATCAGCTACGACGTGTCTCAGTTTTTGGATGCATCTATTGAACAAGTGATTGATACTCTGCGAGATGCGTTTATTCTGGTGGCATTGGTGGTGTTTATCTTCCTCGGTGATTGGCGCTCTACCCTGATTCCGATCCTTGCCGTGCCGGTATCGTTGATCGGGGCCTTTTTTGTTATTCAGGGGTTTGGGCTTTCCATTAACTTAATTACGCTTTTTGCCTTGGTGTTGGCCATTGGTATCGTAGTGGATGATGCCATTGTGGTAGTAGAAGCCGTACACGCCAAAATGGAAGAAGAGCCGAATTTGTCACCTTACGCTGCCGTGAAAAAAGTGTTGGGTGAAATCAGCGGAGCCATTATCGCTATCACGGCCGTCATGGTGTCGGTATTCTTGCCTATTTCATTTATGTCAGGGCCGGTGGGTACTTTTTACCGACAGTTTTCTATTACCATGGCCAGTTCGATCGTGATCTCGGCCCTGATCGCTCTGACGCTTACCCCGGTGTTGTGTGCCATGTTGTTAAAAAACCATCATGGACATGCCAAAAAGAAAAACCTGCTGACCCGTGCGCTCGACAGTTTTAACCGCGGCTTTGATAAATTGACAGGAAGATATGTGAACTTGTTAAAGCGAATCGTGAGTCGAAGAGTGCTTACCTTCCTCATTTTAGCGGCTTTCTGTGCAGGAATCGCCTACGAAAATAAAGTTCTGCCCGCAGGATTTATTCCCAATGAAGACCAAAGTACTATTTATGCCATCATTCAGACGCCACCGGGTTCGACGTTGGAAAAAACCAACGAAGTGTCCCGTCGTCTTCAGAAAATTTGTGAAGAGGTAGAGGGAATAGAATCCGTGTCTTCGTTGGCCGGTTATGAAATCATGACAGAAGGGCGCGGCTCCAATGCCGGTACCTGTTTGATCAACCTGAAACCTTGGTCGGAGCGTGAACAAAACGTCAAGGAAATCATGGAAGAACTCGAGGTGGCATCGAAAGGACTTGGGGCTACTGTTGAGTTCTTTGAGCCGCCCGCCATTCCCGGTTTCGGTACTTCGGGTGGTTTTTCCATGCGTCTCTTGGATAAAACTACTGACACCGATTACCGCGAGTTTGATAAGATCAATAAGGAGTTCATGAATAATTTGGGAAAACGGAAAGAACTCACGGGCTTGTTTACCTTTTTTGCTGCCAATTATCCGCAATACGAACTGGAGATAGACAATAAACTGGCCATGCAAAAAGGGGTATCTATCGGAAAAGCGATGGACAACCTCAATATCATGATCGGGAGTACCTATGAGCAGGGTTTTATTAAGTTTAACCAGTTTTTTAAAGTATATGTGCAGTCCGACCCTGCCTTCAGACGACTCCCCTCTGATCTTTTAAAGCTTTTTGTTAAAAATGAAGAAGGAGAAATGGTGCCTTATTCGTCGTTCATGAGCCTGAAAAAAGGCCAGGGACCGAATGAGATCACCCGTTTCAACCTGTACAATTCGGCGGCTATTCAGGGCCTTCCGGCCAAGGGATACACTACTGCGGAAGCCATACAAGCCATACGGGAGGTAGCTGCTAAAACCTTGCCGAAAGGATACGATATTGCCTTTGAGGGCCTTTCTTACGACGAAGCCAACCGAGGAAATGAAGCCCTGTACGTGTTTCTGATTGTGTTGGCCTTTGTTTACTTCGTCTTAGCCGCTCAATACGAAAGTTTCATTATTCCGCTTGCCGTGGTGTTCTCTCTGCCGGTTGGGGTATTCGGATCGTTTTTGTTGCTGAAATTAATGGGGCTGGAAAACAACATTTATGCCCAAATCGGACTCATCATGTTGGTGGGTCTGCTGGGAAAAAATGCCGTACTGATCGTTGAATTTGCCGTTCAGAAACGCCACGAAGGAGATACGATTCTGAATGCCGCCATTGAAGGAGCCAGAGTTCGTTTCCGGCCTATCTTAATGACGTCTTTCGCGTTTGTGGCCGGGTTGATACCACTGATCATTGCAAAAGGAGCAGGAGCTATCGGTAACCGTACCATTGGGGCTTCGGCCCTTGGCGGAATGTTGTTCGGAACCATCTTTGGAGTCATTATTATTCCCGGCTTGTATTACATATTCGGTAAACTGGCCGATGGCAAAAAACTGATTAAAGATGAAGACGATGCCTCGCTGACCGAGGAGTTTGTCCACGCAGTAGATCATTTTTCTTACCCCGAAGAATCTAAAGATGATGCGAAATAAAAAAATAATAAATTATGTCGGGGTGGTATTCGTTGCCCTGACCTATACTGCCTGTACAGTGCCGACTTTGGTTCAGAAATCGGAACATAAGCTAACTGCGACAAGCTATGGAGGTCCGAAAGGCTCTGATTCTGTCAATACTGCAAAGGTTTCATGGAAGAGTTATTTTACCGATCCCTACCTGATTGCGCTGATTGACACGGCCTTTAAAAACAATCAGGAACTGAACATTACCTTGCAAGAAATCGAGATTGCCCGAAACGAAGTCATGGCCCGGAGGGGGGAATATCTGCCTTTTGTGGGGTATGGCGGCACGATTGGCGTGGAGAAAGCAGGCCGATACACCCAAGTGGGCACCAGCGAAGCAAATCTTGAGATAAAACCGGGTAAAGAAACGCCGGAGCCCTTACCTAATTTTGCCGGGGGGCTTTATGCACGATGGGAAATTGACATTTGGCATAAATTGCGCAACGCGAGAAAGGCCGCCGCCACTCGCTATTTGGCCTCTGTTGAAGGAAAAAACTTCATGCTGACCAATCTGGTGGCTGAAATCGCCCTCTCTTATTATGAATTAAGAGCACTTGACAGTCAGTTGAATATCGTGCAACAAAACATTGAGATTCAAAATAATGCGCTCAAAATAGTAAAGCTGGAGAAAGAATCGACGCGGGTTACTGAATTGGCCGTACGGCGTTTTCAGGCCCAAGTACTCAACACGCAAAGCCTGCAATACGGTATTCAGCAGAGAATTGTAGAAACTGAAAACAAAATCAACTTTCTGCTGGGGCGATACCCCCAACCTATTCCCAGAGACAACGGAAACTTTGAAACCTTGACACCCACTATTTCCCATGCCGGTATTCCGTCTCAGTTGTTGGAAAATCGCCCGGACATTAAGCAGGCCGAGTTGCAGTTGGAGGCAAGCAAAATAGAGGTAGAGGTGGCCAGGGCCAATTTCTACCCTTCTTTAAGTCTTTCGGGAAATTTAGGCCTTCAGGCATTTAATCCTGTCTATTTGGCAAAGTTACCTCAATCGTTGATCGCCTCTTTGATTGGAGATTTGGCAGGACCTTTGATCAATAAAAATGCCATAACCGCTACGTATTATAATGCCAATGCCAAGCAAATACAGGCCATTTATAATTACGAAAAAACGGTTTTGAACGCCTACATTGAAGTGGTCAATCAACTGTCAAATATGGATAATCTGGGAAAAAGTTTTGAGCTGAAAGCCAATGAGGTACAGGCGCTTAATCAATCCATTACGATTTCCAATAACCTTTTCAGATCGGCAAGAGCCGATTACATGGAAGTGTTGTTGACACAACGGGATGCCCTTGAGTCTCGGTTTGATTTGATTGAAACCAAAATGAAGCAAATGAATGCCACAGTGAACATTTACCGCGCTTTAGGGGGTGGATGGAACTGATACGCTTTTCAGAGGTTTGTTTATCACTATCGAATTTTCACGGAAAGAAGACTTATCGTGTTTATTTGCAACATCCAAATAACAAAATTGCTTATTTTTGTTGCAGAAAAACGATAAAACCATGAAAAATCTAATTATTACCGCACTTTTAACGCTTTTTGCCGCCGGTGCTTATGCACAAGACAGTTTTTTTGGTGAAAAAATCAATGACAAAGGCGCTTTGGCTGCGACGGAACTTCCTAAGAAGATGGGAAGCAAAGACAAAATGACTGCTAAAGTAACCGGTACCGTAGAGTCGGTATGTCAGGCAAAAGGCTGTTGGATGAAGGTAAAAACCACCGATGGGCAAACCATGCGGGTATCATTTAAAGATTATGGCTTTTTTGTCCCAAAAGACATTGCCGGTAAAACCGTTGTGATTGATGGGGAAGCCAAAATGAAAACTACGTCTGTGGCTGAATTACAGCACTTTGCCGAAGATGCCGGCAAAACGAAAGCCGAAATTGCAAAAATCACCGAGCCTAAACATGAGCTGACGTTTGTGGCAGATGGCGTGATTGTAAAGAAATAACCTAAAAATGTAGGATTGGAGCGGTCAGTCGGTTTTAAACCGACCGACCGCTTTTTATTTGTACTTTTGCAACCCCAATAAGTTTGGGGATTTACTTATCTTTTAATTAAAACCAAGCGATGACAACAGAACAGTTGAGAGACTTGAAAGCCCGTGTTTCGGCTTTGAGGGGGTATCTTTGACTACGATACCAAAAAAGAACGACTCATTGAGTTAGAACAAATACAAAGTCAGCCGGAGTTTTGGAATGACAATACGAAGGCCGAACAAACCATGAAGGAAGTTCGCGGCCTGAAAGGTTGGACTGAAGGCTACGAAGCCGTAGAACGGCATTTGGGAGATTTAGAAACCCTTCAGGAGTTTTGGGAACTGGGAGAAGCTACCGAAGCCGAAGTGGAGGCCGAATACCAAACCAATTTGAAAGTATTGGAAGAGGTAGAACTCAAAAAAATGCTTTCCAACGAGGAAGACCAACTCAATGCAGTCTTGGAAATCAACTCGGGGGCCGGCGGTACCGAAAGTCAGGATTGGGCCGAAATGCTTTATCGGATGTACGTGCGTTGGGCTGAAAAGCACAACTACAAAGTCACGCAGATTGATTACCAGGATGGAGACGGAGCCGGGATCAAATCGGCCTCCATTCAGATCGACGGTCCGCAGGCGTATGGGTATCTTCAATCCGAAAATGGAGTACACCGCTTGGTGCGTATTTCTCCTTTTGATTCCAATGCCCGTCGGCATACTTCTTTTGCTTCGGTCTATGCCTATCCGTTGATAGACGACAGTATCGAAATCGAAGTCAATCCTGCGGATATTGAATGGGACACGTATCGTTCGGGCGGTGCCGGCGGACAAAACGTAAACAAAGTAGAAACCGCAGTACGGCTGCGACACAGGCCTTCCGGATTGATGATTGAATGCCAACAGGAACGCAGTCAACACTTAAACCGTGATTTGGCTATGCGCTTGTTGAAATCAAAGCTCTATCAAATCGAAGTTGAGAAGCGCAATGCGGCTCGGGCAGAAGTAGAAGCCTCCAAGAAGAAAATTGAGTGGGGCTCACAGATACGCAATTACGTAATGCACCCTTACAAACTCGTCAAAGATGTTCGTACCGGCGTGGAAACCTCGGATGTACAAGGGGTTATGGACGGCGATTTAGATGAGTTTATTAAAGCGTATTTGATGCTGCAGTAAATAGGTTATACGTTAATGGTTATCTGTTATTTGAATTGGTTTACAAAGTTGTACCTATCGTTTTAACCCCTATCCCCGGCCCTTGCGGTC
>JAXLVD010000034.1:0-23058 GCA_046329125.1 Spirosomataceae bacterium
CAGCAACTGCGACACATGGTAAACTTCGTCACAATCCACAAACGAAAACATAACTCCGTCAATGATTTGCCATGCTTTTCGTTGCTGAGTCGACAATTTTTCGATGGATGGAAAAAGGTGCAAAGGGGTTACAATTTTCCGACCGTCTAACAGTTCTACCCACATTTTTTCCTGTGGTGTAAAGCCTATTTTTTTGATAGTTGGCTGTATTCCAATATAGCCTTGTAAATGTGTCATAACCTGTGAATGTTTAATATCTCCACTTTCTCACCATTCTTAAACCGTTCAATTTGTTCTAAGATTTGCGGTAAATTTTCCGTAATAACTTCCAAAGCAGTATTCATTTCTGAATTAGTTAAATCTCCTTGCTCAAATGCTTCTATTCCATTCTCTATCCAAATTTTAGCGGCTCTCTGATAACCTTTCTTACCTTTGATAATGTGCAAATGTAAACGCTCTTGTAAATCATAAGAATAAAAAAAGAACTGTAAAAATCGGTAAATTATTAGTTTAGGCATTTCTAACCTGCTTTAGTTCTACCAACAAGTCCCGAATATTCCTTTTAGATTTCTTTCCTTCCTGTATCCCTTTTACGTCTTTGAGGCCTTCCTCAATTTGGGCAAGTAAAGGTACTTTTTCCTCATTTTCGTTTTCAATCAGTTTCTTTACTTCTTGTTGTACTTTCTTTGGCAAAGCCTTATAAGCTTCATAAAAATTTTGTGCTGTACTCATGGCATTTAAAGAGTTAACTTTGAAAATAGGTGCCGGCTATCATTACAAATTTAGTAAAACATATTCAGATACAAAGAGTCGCATTTCTTAATCAGTCTTCTTCTTCCCTCATTTCTCTGAATTCCTCCAAGGTATAACGAGGCGTAATGTGCTGCGGACAATTCCAATCAAAGGCTTTGACGTGTAAAACAAACAGCCGTTCGGGAGTATGTTTGTAGTGCGCGAGGCGCAGTTTTTTCAGTAATTCAGGGTTTTCCTGCAAAGAAACAATTTCCGCTTCGGCATATATTTTCAGACGCGCTTGTTGGGCATAATCCATCATGATCAATGACACCTTCGAATGGGTTTTCAAATTGCCGACGGAGATGTATTGCCGGTTGCCGCTGAAATCAACAAAGCCGAGCGTAAATGCATCCAACACCTGAACAAAGCCCTTTGGTCCGCCACGGTGCTGAATATACGGGAATCCGTTTTCGCCAAGTGTAGCCATGTAAAAGCTGTCTCGTTGGCGGATAAAATCGGTCTCGCGTTTGGTAAATCCCTTATTGACCACAACCTGTTCCATGCGCTCATAAGCTGCCCGGCTGTGGTGCTCTTCCTGCACCGCTTTGACAGGCTCCGTAAAAGCCAAGGATGCATAATTCTGCGGTTTTGCCGATTCCTGAGCAAGTACTTCATCCCAGAGTGTATCGCCGCATTCTTCGTTGACAAACGGTGTATAGTCAGTAGTGTCAACTAATTGGTTGTGTGAAGTTTCCATCGTAGTAAATTGTTGTATTGAAAGGCCATACAAGTAATTTGCATGGCCTTATTTATAGGTTAAAAAAGAGCTTCTTCCAAAGCGGGGGCAGCAGGGAAATCAACGGGAACCTGCGTCAAATTATGCAGGTAATTCATCGCCGTTTTGTCGCTTACCTGTAAGATGACATCCACCAAATTGCCGTTGGTATATCCTGCGGCATAAAAAGCATTTAGAGTAGCTTCATCCACGTGTCCTTTGTGAAGAGTAACCGCTTTGGCAAATTTGACCAAAGCATCAAATTTGGGATTGGAGCTATTCCCTGAACGAATATTGAGGATTTCATCGTCCGGAAACCCGTTCATTTTGCCAATGGTTGTATGGGCTGCCAGGCAGTAGGAGCAACCGTTTACTTCGCTTACAATCAAATTAACGGCCTCTTTTTCTTTGTTGTTCAATGAAGTTTTTGCGTTTTGATACGCTAAAAACTTAGCTAATCCATTGTCAGAATAAGCGATAGTGGCGTACAGATTGGGAACAAATCCAAGGGCTTTTTGGAGATTATCAAAAATGACTTGGTGGTTTTCAGAAACTTGGTCTTTGGTGGGTACTGTGAAAGTGGCCATCGTCGTGTTTGTTTAAAAATGAGTGATACATTGACGATGCAAAGGTGCAGCAATTAGGAAGGCTGATAAATGGTTCTATTTCCCGACTTGTTGTGATAATTTCCCTGCGTTGCTTTTTTGTTTTCCATTTTTGAAATCCGTAGGAGAAACACCGATTTGTTTTTTGAAAAAACTGCTGAAATAAGCCGCATCTTCAAAACCCAATTCGTACGCTATCTCTTTCGCCGATTTGTCGGTGTAATAGAACAGGCGTTTGGCTTCCATCAGGATACGCTCGTGGATAAGCTGTTGCGGTGTTTTGGTGCCGTAAATCGCAAAGTAATTGGACAGCGTCTTGGGCGATTTGTTCAGTTTCTCCGCATAAAAAGCAACCTGATGCTGCGTTTTGTAATGGTGCTCAACCAAAATGTTGTATTCTCGAATGATGTCAAACCGAGCGTCGGGAAGTTCTGTCTCCTTGAACTGCTGTTGTTTTGCCAGACGGGTGATGATGATAATGAGCCGTTTGAGCAGCATCAACAGCATTTCGGATTGAATGTTGTCGATGGTTTCAAATTCATCAATGAAAATTTGGATCAGGAGTTCAATCTTATGTCGATGAACGTCGTCTAACGGTAAAAAAAAGGTACGATTCCAGCCATAAAACAAAAAGCCAACGCAACTGACTTCCTGATCATGGTCAATAATACAATAGAATTCCCGATTGAACTGCCAGGCAACGATTTGTTCGGGTTTTTCAAATTGAAAAGATTGATTGACGACCAAAGGTAAAATGCTGTTGGCCGGGAAAGTGTAGGTGATTTCATCCACTACTACCGTTTGTGCTTCTCCACGATTATAGGCAATCGTCAGGTACTTGTCAGAGCGGTCTTTACCAAAAAATTGACGGTCTAACTGTTTATTGTCAATGCTGAGAGACAGATTGGCACCCATCTGAGCGCCTGAAAAATGATAAACCATTGTGATGGTGCTTTTTTGCAGAACAGGAAATTTCGTTAAAATAGTTGCATTCGCCTAAAACTCCAATCGCCAATTCAGGATCGGCACAAAGCCCAATTGCGTATCGTATTGCAATGTTTTGGTCGCCGAATCGTAGAACGGTTGGTAGAGATTGAGTCGGTTGAACAGATTTTGAATATCTAAAGAAACCGTCGAAGCAGTCTTTCGGCGATTTTTGGTGTAACTCAGTC
This sequence comes from Spirosomataceae bacterium, assembly GCA_046329125.1. GTDB lineage: Bacteria > Bacteroidota > Bacteroidia > Cytophagales > Spirosomataceae > Runella. The sequence continues at coordinate 3,288 of JAXLVD010000034.1, forward strand.
GTGTATCAAAACGAAAGTAATTCGGCAATTGAGCTTCGTAAGCGTGGGGGTAGTCACGCACGGTCGTATTGCGTTTTTGGGATTGGGCCAAGTCGATCGGAATGTACCGATTACCGCCCGCCCACAAGCTGCGTATATTGACGGCCAACGTATTGGTTTTCGTTTTTCCGAGTTTCCATTCTTTCCCCAACAGGATATTTTGCACAAAACGACCGTTGAAACGGCTGTTGCGCTCTACGCCGTCGCGAGGCGTATATTTGGCTTGGTATAATGCCGCCGTGACCATAAAGTAGAATCCATTCGTCAAAAATTTCTCCAAGGTGAGATCCAGTCCGTAATTGCGGCCCGTTCCGTCACTGACGAGGGAGTCGGTGGAGTAGCCATCCATCAAATTGAGTAAGGATTCGGTTTTCATGACGGCACTTTGTGTGGCAGCCGTTCCGATAGGAACATCAAAGTGGTATTGATAATACGCTTCGGCTTGGAAGCGCCAATCTTCGCGGGGACGAAATTCGTATCCTATGACCCAATGGGCCGATTTGAGTAAAGCCAAGTTTTTGTTGGCATAACTGACATTTCCGTCGCGCCCTTTGACTTCGGCAAAATAGGTGGACAGGGCTTCGGTGCGGCTGTGAATACCCATTCCGGCGCTCAGCGCATGACGCGGCGTAAGCGTCCAACGTAAACCGCCCCGCGGCTCAAGCGATGTTTGGCGGCTGAGGGCCAAGAGCGTCGCGTGGATACCGGAGTTGAAAGTAAGGGTAGGAGAGAGGCGGTATTTCCACTGACCGTATGCCTGAATCAAATAAGTAGTTCCCTGTTGGTTGAGCGTCGTGCTGATCTTGGTACCGTCGGTAGTACGGTTCAGAAGTCGAAATTGGATTTGACTCGTGATCAGCCCGGTCCGCAACGAATGCCGGGCGTTGAATTTATGATTGAATTGCAGTGACAAACGGGTGGCCTGATTGGTGAAATTTTCTTCCCGAATGTAAACTTGCTGCAGGCGGGTAGCGTCGTAGGTTTGGCGATTGGCGGCCCAGCTCAGGGTAGCATCCACAAAAGAACGGTCAGAAATAAAATGGGTAAAATTAAGCCCCGTCACGGCGCGGTCGGAATGGAAAGCGTCGTTTTGGGTAGTACGATGACGTATCTGACGACTTAGCCCGCCCATACCCCACCACGAAAGTGTGCTCTTACGGCTGACGGGGAAAAACAGTTTAAAGGCACCGTCCTGAAAATCGGGAGCGGCGTCACCGATTACTTGAATACCCGCTTTTTTGAGCATTTCGAGCGTCGAATACCGATAATTGACCAAATAAGAAGCCTTGCTTCGCGACGAAAAAGGCCCTTCAGCCGCAAGGTCAGCGCCCAATACCCCTACTTGCAGGGCATATTCCCGTTTTTCGTGATTTCCTTTTCGGAGTTTTAAATCAAACACCCCTGAGGTGGCATTGCCGTATTCGGCGGGAAACGCCCCCGTAAAGAAGTCCGAACTGCCCAACATATTGACACTCAGGGCACTGATACCGCCGCCCGTAGCCCCTTCTTCCGCAAAGTGGTTGGGGTTGGGAATTTCCACACCTTCCATCCGCCACAAAACGCCTTTGGGGCTGTTTCCCCGAATGATGAGCGCATTGCTTTGTTCATTGTTTGTGGCTACTCCGGCATACATCTGGGCCATGCGCGCCGGGTCGTTGATGGCCGCCGCGTAGCGTTTGACCTGCTCCATCGAAAACGACCTTGCCGAAACCGAGGCCATCTCGTTGAGAGCGGTTCCGTTTTGAGGGGTGCTTTTAACAGTGACCGTTCCCAATTGTTGGAGTGATTCGGTCAAAGGAATGGTCAGGTCCACTTCTTTGCCGGTACCTACCGCCAACTCTTGTACCAGCCCGTTTTCGTAACCGAGATAGGAGATTTTCAGCGTATGCCGGCCTACGGGAATATCCGTGAGCTTGAAAAAGCCGTTAGCGTCACTTTGACTGCCTCTGATCGGTTGAATGGAAGTGACTGTAACCGTAGCCCCGGCTAACGGTTGGCGCGATTCGGCGTCAATCACCTGTCCTTTAATGGTCTGGGCAATAAGGGAGGTAAAAGAAAGAAGAAAACCGAAAAATAGGGCAAGAAACAAACGCATGGAGAGGCACGGGCAACAAATTTTCCCTAAAAGTAAACAACCGATTCAGGAACGTCTAATGCTCCGGCAGTAAATACGTCAGGACATCGGTGATTTTTGCCAAGTCGCGAAAGTTCTCGTGCTCTACCCGGTGTTCGATATGTTCGTAGGCCCATGTTGTGTGAAAGGGTACGTGAAATCCGTGACCGCCGATAGCCAATACCGGCAATACATCCGATTTGAGGGAATTGCCGATCATCAAAAACTCACTCGGGTGAATGTCGAGGTGTTTGATGAGTTTGAGATAATCAGCTTCTTTCTTTTCACTCATGATCTCAATGTGGTGAAAGAAATGTTCTAAGCCCGACTTACGCAATTTACGCTCCTGATCGAGCAGATCCCCTTTGGTAGCGACCACCAGCCGATAGTTGCCTGATAACGAATGTAAGACATGCGCGACACCGTCCAGGAGTTCAATCGGTTTTTCCAACATTTCTTTCCCTAAGTGAATAATTCTTTCGATCACTGTCGGGCTGATGGTTTTGTCAGAGATACTTAACGCCGTTTCGATGGTACTGAGAATGAAGCTTTTGATGCCGTACCCGTAAAGCGGCAGGTTTTGGAGTTGGGTTTTGAACAATTCCTGCGAAATACTGTGGTGGGGGAGGTAGTCCTCCAATAAAGCACACAGTTTATGCTCGGTTTCCGAAAAGAAGGGTTCATTGACCCAAAGGGTATCGTCGGCGTCGAAGGCAATTACTTTGAGAGACATATTTTTAGTAATTATCCCGCAAATGTAAATTTGTTTTCAATAATTGGGCAAATGTATCCTGCATCATTTTATACCTTGCAGCCCGAAACGCTTTGTTTTTGAAGAAAAGAAAAAATAACTCCGGAAACGGAGCGTTTTGTTAGATAAAATCACCTGAAATCGGATGATACGCTACGGTTTTTTCGAGCGGCGATCCTGATGACTCTTGGACAACAGCGAATGAATTCACTCTTCTTTTGGCAACGATGGAACCGCAACCAACGGTTCTTATATTTGACATCCTTGGGATTATTAAAGTTAGCACTGATCGCTCTTTTGTTTTTTCACTACCGGGGCCTCGAAAATACCGTACAGTGGCAAGTGTTGAGCGAATTGGATGAAGTACCCGTGCCCTTAGACAGTTTGGCAGTCCGCAATCAGCAGCCGCAAATCGCAAATCGCAAATCGGAAATTGAAAATCAGCAATCGAAAATCACGCTTCTCGGTAAAGCCTATTTGCTGAAAGAGCAGTTTGTGCCGGTACAGGCAGAATTGCCTTCGTGGCTTGTGGATGGCTACTTGGGGTTGGTTTTGGCGGGTTTGGTGCTGTTGCTTAGTGCCGTGTCTGCCTTGCCGCGTGGGTGGTATATTGGGGCAATGGCCGTTTTTATCGGTTTATTGGCCGTTTCTCATTTGGAAGTACTCCAACTGTTCGGTTCCGAGAAAGCCATCGGTTTTGGCATCATCACCCTCCTATTGGGGGGAGTCAGTTATTATTTGCACGCGTTTCGGGAAGATGTGTCCATCGAAAAACGTATTTTTATTTTTGCCGGCTTAGTCATGGTTTTGGCAGCAGCAGTACCGTTTTTTACGAAAGTACCGTTTGCGGGTCTGACGGTGGTTACCTATAGTTTGTTGCCGGTGCTTGGGCTATCGGTAGCATTTATCGGTTGGCTCTCTGTAGAGATCATTGCCGGCTTTGTGTACGTAGTGACTCACCCCCGAACGGGTTTCGGCAAAAACAGCCTGCTCAACTTTTTGGTTTTAGCCAGTCTTTATCTCCTCAGTATCGTACTGTTGTATCTGAAGGTCACTCGCCGGACCGACAGTTCTTTTTTCTACGTGAGTCCTTTTGTGTTATACGTCATCAGTGCTGTTTTAGGAGTATGGAGTTTTGAGAAACGTACTGCCGGAAACCTTCCTTTTCGCGAAATCGGTGCGTGGATTTACCTCGGGCTTGGGTTAATCACTACGTCCCTTATCGCCTTTGTGCTGTTTACGCAAAATAATTCCCTCCTCGAAGTGGCGGAAGATGCCGTTGTGTACAGCCAATTGGCCATTGGTACCATCTTTGCGGGCTACATTGCCCTAAACTTTTGGCCGATTTTCCAACAGGGAAAAGCCGTTTATAAAGTGATTTACAAGCCGATGCGCTTTTTTCAGTCGCAGGTGTGGCTGATAGGAGGCATGGGAGTCGTGGCGTTATTAGCCCTTAATCGTTTTTTCTCCGTGGATCAGGCTGTTGCCGGGTACTATAATGCCTTGGGCGATCTGCATATTGCGACCAAAGAATACGAGGTGGCAGAGCAATATTACCAATTGGCCCTCAATTTAGATTATCAAAATCATAAATCCGGCTTTGCCTTGGCTACTTTAGCCCTTTACCGGGGTGACCGTATTGCGGCGGGTGCTTTCTTTCAGCAGGCATTACACAAAGACCCCACTCCACAGGCCTATGCGGGGCTAAGTCAGGCTTTAATGAATGAAAACCTTTTTTTCGATGCCGTCTTTAACCTCCGAAAGGGTTTACAGACATTCCCCGAAAACGGTGAGCTGCAAAACAATTTAGGTTATCTCTACACCCGCACTGCCATTGCCGATTCGGCGTATTATTATTTTGAAGCAGCTCGCCAAAATGCTGAAAATAAGGCTGTTCCTGAAACCAATCTATTGGTGTTTTGGGGCAAAGCGTTGGCGTTGTCCGATGCTCAAAGCACAACGGCACAGTTGGGGCTTACCAAAGCGGATTTGAAAGAAACAGGGTTGCTGAATGCCAAATCCGCTACGCTGTCACACGAGGCCAATCGCTTGGCAGTGGCCCAATTGACGGGGGAAAAAACGGAAGCTGTACAGGTAGCTATCCAATTGCCGAAAGACTCGACCTTGAGTGTGAATAATTTTGCGTATTTGTACAATTACGGTCAATACACGAAAGATACATCCTTGGCGACGTTGTTCCGTCAATTAGTCAATACCGGTACCAACGGTAATTTTTATCACGAACTGCAACTGGCCGAAGCATACAGTGCCTACGGTTATGATAAAATAGCCGCCTTGGATATTTTGGCATCGCAGACCGTTGCCGATACCTCCCGAAAAGTGGCGTTAGCTCGACAAACGTTGCAGTTTTGGTTGTTGAAAGAAAATGCGCCTCCGACAGAAACCGAACGAACGACTATCGGACAATTAAAGACAGAGAGCGACTTTTTGCAGGCCCTTCGCCGGCACCCTTTTGACCTGTCGTTATTGCGGCGTACTTCCGAATATTTTAACCATCGGAAAAAGCCGAAAATCGCCTATCAAGCCCTGCTCAATGCGCTCCGTTTTCGCGGTGATTCGCCTGAATTACAAAAGCTGTACATTTTGCAATGTCTTCATTTACGCCTCACTGATTTTGCCGAAGACGGTATGCGCGACCTGTTTGCCATTACCACCGATGCCGATTATCAAGCATTTTTGAAAACCTATCAAGCCCAACGCGCACTCATCGAAAAAGAGCGTGAAAGTTTTCAGTGAAAAGCGTACTTTTACTTATTGGTTTTTACCCTACATGCCAATTTTTTAATCTATAAATCAACCACGGTTTATGTGGAAAGTACTGGCCACCGGCTTAGGAATTTTAGCACTTTTGTTCAGTTGCGTATTTGCTTATTTCTATTTTAAATATTTACGATACGAGAAAGATTTTGTAGCGGAATACCTGCTCAAAAATCCGAAGAAATGCGCTGTGTATTGGGTTCGCAATGATTCGGTACCGGTCAGTCACCGGGCCGATACCTTAATGCCCTTGGCAAGTACCGTCAAAACCATCATGGCAGTAGAATTTGCGCAGCAGGTTGCTGCGGGCAAAATCAAGCCTGAAGAAAAAGTGCCTCTTAGTGAAATTGCACGGTTTTATATCAAAGATACCGACGGAGGTGCCCACCCGGCTTGGTTGGCTGAGTTGAAAAAAGACAAGTTGATCCAAGATAACAGGGTATCGCTTTTGGAAGTAGCCAAAGGAATGATGCAGTTCAGCAGCAATGCCAATACCGAGTTTTTGATGTGGAAACTGGGGTTGAATAACATCAATGCCAACCTTCCGAAACTCGGACTGACCAAACATCAACCCTTGTACCCGTTTGTGTCTGCCCTGTATGTCTGTTCTGACGAGCATTCGGCCATGGGGATGAAAAAGATGCCGTTAAAACTGTATATTGAACGAGCCAATAAATATTTTGAACTCTTGAAAGTGGACACCACGGCCAAAGCCAACTTTAATTTGGCCAATGTCCCGCTGCCTGTGCAGCACGTGTGGTCGGACAGATTACCGGCCTCTACCGCTAACGAATATGCGGGGTTGATGGCTAAGATCGGTAGTCATACCTATTTCGATTCGACGACCCAAGTGACTTTGGACCGGCTTATGGAATGGCCGATGCGCATGAATCCGAAAAATAAACAGGAATTCGTGCATTACGGGGCTAAGGGCGGTTCAACGGCGTTTGTCTTGAACTATGCCCTCTATGCCATTGATAAGAAAGGAAATCGGACACAGTTTGTGGTATTTACCAATAACTTAGGTGTATTTGATCAAACGTTGTTGCAAGCTGAATTTCAGGTGTTTATTAAGAAAATACTGGCAAACGATAACGATACACAGGAAATCCAAAGTATTTTAAAAAAACTCAAATAAAACTGATTTAGCTACATAACCTCCGGAAAGCAGTCATGAAAATCATCGAAACCTCGCACATTGCCAAACGCTACGTTATGGGTAGTGAAGTGATTGAAGCCCTCAAAGACGTGACCATTTCGGTCAATAAAGGCGAATATGTCGCTTTTATGGGGCCCTCGGGGTCGGGCAAATCTACTTTGATGAACATCATCGGCTGTTTGGATAGCCCCACTTCGGGCAAATACGTCCTGAATCAAAAAGACGTGAGTGACATGACTGAAAATGAGCTCGCCGAAGTACGTAATAAAGAAATCGGGTTTGTATTTCAGACATTTAACCTGCTTCCGCGGATGACTTCGTTGGAGAACGTAGCTCTTCCGCTCATCTATGCCGGATTTACTAAAGCCCAACGTACGGAAAAAGCCATGACAGCGCTGAAAAATGTAGGGTTGGAACACCGTGCCGGTCACCGCCCCAATGAACTCTCCGGCGGACAACGCCAACGGGTAGCCGTAGCCCGGGCATTGGTCAACGACCCCAGTATTCTTTTGGCTGACGAACCGACGGGGAACTTGGACAGCCGTACTTCTTACGAGATCATGGATTTGTTTGACCAACTTCACTCCAAAGGCAATACCATCGTTGTGGTAACCCACGAAGACGACATTGCCAAATATGCGCACCGAATCGTGCGTTTGCGCGACGGGTTGGTCGAATCGGACATCCTCAACGCGAATCCGACAAAAGTGAAATTAGCGGAAATTAAAGCGGAGTAAAGCCGATTATCTCGGTAAATCGACAAACATCTCGGTTTCTATTCCCTGCGGAGCGATTTTTAAGCGATCTGAATCGGAGGTATCGGTAATACCGCGCCGGACGTTGCGGGTACCTGTAATTTGGAAATAAGCTTCCGAAAGTAAAGGTTCGCGCAAATCACCGAAAGGATACATCGGTATTGCCAAACTTTCTTTCACGGTGACATTGGGGGTAAATCCCGCCGTATAATCAGACTGCCCGGCCGAATTGAAGGTTTTCAGGATAATGGGCATGATACCTTGAGGGAATCGGTTTTTGGTGTCTTTGAAGACAGAAGAACCTACATTTTTTCCGACGGTTACGTCGCCGATCAAAAATACTTCCATAAATGGTTTTAATCCGTTGATAACCAATTCGCTGGCAGAAGCCGTACGGCTACTGGTCAAAACATATACCCGGGGCAGATTCGCCCCGATATTTTCCGGTTTGGCTTTAAAATAATTGAGATTGAACTCTTTTCCTTGGTTCTTTTCAAGATCGGGGGTCACTTTTGAATTGTACTCATCCCGCGACATCACGGTTTTGTCAGTAACTCCTTTGGCAATAAAACTCGCCAGGGTAATGGCCGTAGAAATAAACCCGCCGCCATTGTAACGCAAATCCAAAATAAACTCATTGATGCCGGCTGCCTTGAATTTTCCGAAAATCTGCGCCATTTTTTGATCGTATAAGGCCTGGTCGCTGTTGTTAGGCTTTGAATAGAAGCGATTGTAGACCAAATAACCGATCTTCTTGTTGCCTTTTGTGTATATTGTATCCAGCAACATGGGGTCTTCCTGAAGTGCCAGTGCCGTTACGGTTTTGGTTTGGTCGCCGGCAACAAATCCATTGTTGTATGTACCGGTTGTATAGACATAATTGGCTCCCTCAGCCAATAATTTAGCGTAGTTATCAACGGTAACCAATTGGCCGTCAACAGTCATTTTTGCAAAAATATCGCCTCGCTTAATACCCGCTTTTTCGGCCGGTGAGCCCGGCAGTACATACATGACAAATCCGGCAATGTTATTATTGTTGTTATACAGCGCTAAACGAGCGCCGGTAGATTTACTTTCGCCGGAAAGAGAGGCTTCTGTTTCTTGGGCATTGGCCAAAAAGCGTGAAAATCGGTCGCCGTCGGGGCGGACTTGGGCATCGAAAGGATACAAAAGTGTATTGAAATAGGCTTCGGGAGCCAAACTTTTATTGGCATTGGGCGTGATTTTATCTCTCCAATAATACCAATAATCCATATTGACGGCGGTGAATTCGTTGACCAAAGCATCTCCCGAAGCAACATCCTTAGTCCGACATGACCATAATAGTCCTGAACACATTAAGGCAATGAAAATGACGGATTTCAATACGATTTTATGCATAGCTCTTTTAGTTTACCTTTATCAGAACGTTACAAACAGCCTTTTGTTTTAACTATATTTACGACAAATATAATTCGCAATGAAGTTACTCCCTCAACTTTTTTTCTTCTTAATTATCTCATTTGTTACATTTTCTCAATGGGCCCCTCAAAACAGTGGGACAGATGCTCATTTTCGTTCTGTTTCGGCAGTAAATGAACGAGTTGTATGGGCAGGCGGCTCCAAAGGTACGGTTTTACGCACGACCGACGGCGGGTCAAATTGGGTGGTAATCAAAGTGCTTGGAGCGGAGAAATTAGATTTTCGGGGCATCAAAGGGATTGACCCAAATACGGCCGTAGCGGTCAGTGCCGGCTTGGCTGAAGAGGGTCAGGCTCGTATCTACCGTACGGAGGATGCCGGTAAGACTTGGCAACAAGTGTGGCAAACCAATCAAAAAGGCGTATTTTTGGATGGTGTTGCTTTTTGGGACAAAAAGAACGGGATGATTTTCGGGGATCCGCTCGATAATCGTATGTATTTGCTCAAGACATCAGACGGGGGAAAATCATGGGAGCGTCTTTTGCCTGCCGGTCTGCCGGAAAACTTACCCAAAGAAGCCTCTTTTGCCGCCAGCAACTCCACGATGGTCGTTCAGGGAAGCAAGCATATTTGGGTAGGAACGGGTGGTGCCGACCGAGCCCGTGTTTTTTATTCGGTTGACCGCGGGCAAACGTGGCAGGTGTCGGATACGCCCATGAAAGCCAATGCCTCTTCCGGTATTTTCGGGCTTCACTTTTGGGATGTAAACCACGGTATAGCCGTAGGCGGTGATTATAAGGCAGATAGAGAAGCTTTTGAAAACGTCATTACGACACAGGATGGCGGTAAAACATGGCAAAATGCTGCACCCACCGATCCGGCCGGCTTAAAAGAGGCAGTCGTCAAACGGAAGGATGGTACGTTGATTGCGGCAGGACCGGCAGGGAGTTGTATTTCGACGGATAACGGCAAAACGTGGCAGCCGCTGACGGGTGCCTCTGCCGGGCTTCATGCGCTTACGGTTTCAGGAAATCGGTGTTGGGCCATCGGTTCTAAAGGCCAAATTGTTCGATTGTCGGATTAAGCCAATGTCCGGTGTCTGAAAAGCCTTAAGGGAGTTTGGCCCAACTCCGATAAATTTGTTCTTGTAAAGGAGTAGGGTGGGGAAGAGGCGTAATCGGAAAATTGCGTTCGGCTTTTTGTTGAGTCGGAATGACTTTTTGAAAAGCAGCCTGATTTTTTATTCCTTTTACTTCAATAGCCTCGCCCGGTTGTTTGGCCGAAAGGACTTCCTGAAGGGTGTTAGGCGTAGGTTTTTGGCGGTCAATTTCCGATAAAATATCATTTCGGCGTAGGCCCGCCTGCCAAGCGGGAGAGTCATACGCTACCTCCGAGACCACCAACGAATCATTTCGCATACGGGCAGAAATTCCGACCCAAGCGCCGGGCAGCAATTTCAGACCGGTATCGACCTGCAAACCGGCGTAGGCAAAATAGGGGGCATAGTTAATTTCTTTCGTAGTGGAAATGTACTCAAAAAAGTCAGTTAACGGCTCGCCGGCGATTTGTTCACATACCGTTCTAAACTCACTTTCGGTGAATCCCCTTTTCTCTTTCAGGTAATAGGTTTGATAAAGTGCCCGCATGACATCGTCCAATGATTTTTGATTTTGGGTACTGTTTCGAATCTTAAAATCCAGCAACAACCCCATGACGGGGCCTTTATCATAATAAGAAATCGTTTTGTTGAATTCATCGCCCGTTCGACCGAAAGGACCATCCGACCACGTTTCATAACTTGCCTGTGTCAGTGACTGATACAAACGACCCGGTTTGTTTTCAAAGGCCGTCATGTTGGAGCGAAGGGAGTTCAATAATTGTTCTTCGGTCGTAATGGCAGCCCGTCGCAAGATCAGATATTCGTAGTAAACCGTCAGCCCTTCCGATACCCAAAGCAGGTGGGTACGATTGCCCTTTTCATAGTCAAAAGGTCCCAATTCCAACGGACGAATACGCTTGACGTTGTAATGATGAAAATATTCGTGCGCCAGGAAGTTTAACATGCGAATCCTGCCTTCGGGACTGTTTAAGCCCGACCCGTCGAAGCTGATAGTGGTTGAGTTGCTGTGTTCAATGCCTCCCTGACCGGGACCGATGGCAATAAAGGTGTAGTGTTTGTAGGGAATATGTCCGATAATAGCCGCGGCTTCTGTGACCACTTTTCGGAGGTCATCTATGAATTTTTGACGATCAAAACTCCCCAATTTATACCCGATGAACCGATGCGGAATGCCCTGAACGGTAAATGAGGGAAGTTCTTCCAAATTCCCAATCAGAAAAGGACTGTCGTAGAGCGTATCAAAGTCGGGTGCCGTGAAGGTGTTTGGTTTTCCGTCCACTTTATCTAAACCCGTGGCAATGTTTTTCCATTTGGGCCCCGGCAGAATCGTGACCTCTGCGGAGGAGGTCAACTGACCGGCCGGATACATAAAAACACCGGTCGGGACAAGATACGCCCTTTCTTCGTCCAAATAACTGTTGGCGACAAATTTTCGATTGGCCAATACCTCGTAGCTGATAAGGATTGCTTCCGCCTGTCCCCGTTCTATGGTCCAAGTGGTGTTGTTAGGGTGTGCCCAAGGAAGCGCTTGACCGTTTTTATCAGTTACTCGAAAATTGGATACGTTTTTGGGATAATTCATCAATTGGTAATACCCGGGCGACCAATTGGGCATTTTCAATTCAATGACTTGGATTTTCGGGACTTTGTAATGAAGTGTTACCTGAAACTTTTGAGTCGCCGGCGCCTCCATTGACACCTCAAAGATCAGGTTTTGAGCATCGGCAATATAAACGACGACCAACAGACAACTGAGTAATGCCTGATAAAAACGGGAAGAGTGCATAAAGATTGGGGAAACGTGGCTACTTTTTAGCAGGAATCTCTCCCAAATCTAACCGGTTTTTGTCTTTGTTCCAGTAAAGGCGGTATTTTTTTCCGGAATCAATTTTGTATTCCTCCGTCACTTTTTCGAGGGTACTCACGCGCATGTACACTTGCGAATCCGCCAATTTGAATTCCGCTCTTTTTTTAGTGGGCAAATAAAACGCCTGCCAATTTTGGCGATCGCCGCTTATCTCATAGGCTACCTCTCCGCTGAGTTCGTTTTGAATGGAAAACGGAAAACGGTCGTTGACAGGGTCTTCGATGACATCGGCCAAGGCTACGATCTCTACTTTGATCGAACCGATGCTTTTTTTATCAAGGGGCTTAACGGCTACGTAGAAAGTTTCGCTGCGGCACCCTTCCATAACTCCCGCGCTGCTTTTGGTACTGTCTATTTTGAAACAGGGGCTTGCCTCTTTTCCGCTTAAAAACTTTTCGGCGGAAGAAGCGTCCTCAAAAAAGCCGACCGCCACGTTGAAGTTTCCGTTGGCTTCCAACAAATGTTTGTTGTAATCATACCCGGCTTTGGCCAAAGTATCCGGATTGACCAAGCGGAGTGATTCATACAGTCGAGTATAGGTATTGACTTTTTCGGGTTGGAAAACAGTTACTCGATAAAAAGCGGCACTTGTGCCTTTAAGACGGGAGACTTTAATCGGCTTATTCTTGGCCATCACCTTGTTTACCATGTTGGCCGAAGGCAGATTGACATAATCAACAATAACTTCCTGCAACATTTTTTGGGCATTGGTGTGGTTGGCTGCCAAAAAAGCGCTGAACAGACTGATGAGGAATAGCTTTTTCATAGAAACAGTAAGTTATAAACGCATACACAACGCAAAAATGGGGATTTTATTTTTCGGCCCTCTATCTTTGCGCCATGAACTTTCTCAAGGTACTTCGCACTAACCTGTTTTTTGTACTCCCGTACGGGCTGCTTTTATTAGGCTTAGGCGTTTATCAAATTCTTTTTCGGCAGGGAATTATTCTGTTGGAAATCAATCGTTTTTACAGTGAATCGGCCGATGTGTTTTTTCAGTACGTTACACACTTGGGTGATGGACTGTTTTGTATTGCCGTCGGATTAGCCTATTGGTTTCGGTCTTGGGTGAAGAGTGTGGCGATCTTAGTGTCGTATGCGGTGTCGGGGATTTTGGCGCAATTGATCAAGAATTTCGGTTTTCCGAAAGAACCTCGTCCTGCCGAGTATTTTTCCAAAATGATGGATTCGTTGCATACTGTACCGGGCATAGAGTTAAGTCATTGGAACAGTTTTCCTTCCGGGCATACGACTTCTGCTTTTGCTTTGTTTGCTTTGCTCAGTCTTTGGGTAAAACATCCGTGGTTGAAGTGTCTGTGCTTGGGTGCGGCAACTGCCGTCGGTTTTTCCCGGATGTACCTGCTCCAACATTTCTTAGTGGATGTTTATGTGGGTTCTTTGTTAGGAACTTTGACGGCTTGGGTCGTTTTTCTTCGTTTGGAGCCCGTTCTTGAAAGAAAGAAAGTCCGTTGATTCATGGTCAACCTCTTTAGAAAATCTGCCATTACAATGCAAATTCAAAAAATAAAATTAGAAAACCCGTGGGTAGTGGCGGCGCTTGCCCTGCTGTTTTTTGTGCCGTTTTTGGGGAAAGTTCATTTGTTTGATTGGGACGAAATCAACTTTGCCGAATCGGCGCGTGAGATGTTGGTGACGGGTAATTACCTTCGGGTGCAGATTGATTATCAGCCTTTTTGGGAGAAACCCCCCCTTTTTATTTGGCTGCAGGCGTTGTCGATGAAAGTATTGGGAGTGAATGAATTTGCGGCTCGTTTTCCCAATGCTGTGATGGGACTTATCACGCTTCTTACGTTGTATTATTTAGGACAACGACTTCTTGATGCGCGTTTCGGTTTTCTGTGGGTGTTGGCCTATTTGGGATCAGTGACGCCGCATTTGTATTTTAAGTCAGGTATTATCGATCCGTGGTTCAATTACTTCATGTTTTTGAGTGTAGTAAATATGACCTTGCCTGATAAAAAGTCAGCAAGGAAAAATTTTTTTTTGGCGGGCGTGTTTGCCGGTTTGGCAGTTTGGACCAAAGGCCCCGTAGGAGTAGGGGTGCCTACCTTCGTATTGGGGGCGATAGGGGCGGCAAACTACCTGCGTCTGTCTGACGTAAAAGAAGCCTTTAAAGCAACGGTTGGCTCTTGGAAAAACTTGATTATCTTCGGTTTAACTGCCGGGTTGCTTACGTTAGGGTGGATGGCAGCCATTATTTTGGAAAGCGGTTGGGCTACTTTTTGGGCCTTTTTGCAATATCTGTATCGGTTAGGTGCTACTTCGGAAGCCGACCACGGACAACCGTTCTATTATCATTTTGTGGTGGTATTGATCGGATGTTTTCCTATCTCTGTGATCGGATTGCCGTACGTGAGTCGAATTTTTACCCCGCTTTGGCAAAGAATTCGTCGAAGAATGATAACTTCCTCTCAAGATACACCATCCTCTTCCGGCTCTTCACTCCCGGTTTCCGGCTTTTCCCTTGCGATGCTCTGTCTGTTTTGGGTAGTGATGTTGGTATTTTCGATCGTCAAAACCAAGATCGTTCATTACAGCTCATTGACTTATTTTCCTTTATCATATTTGGCGGCGTTGTGGCTGTATCGGTGGTTCAAAGGAGAATTGGTGTGGCCGCGATGGATGACGATCCTATTGGTTTTCATCGGGTTTGTGCTGTCGTTGGTTTTGACGGCCGTTCCGCTCATCGGGATGTACTCGACTGCTTTTACGCCGTATATTGATGACCCTTTCGCCGTGGCCAATTTACAGGCACCTGTAGAATGGGCCGGCTACGAATGGGGATACGGTGTCGGTTATTTTTCGTTGGTCATTACGGCATTAATCATTCAAAAACGACACAAAGTGGCGAGTGTTCGGCTGTTGTTTTTCGCCACGGCGGTATTGCTGTTTTTGTATTCGGCGGTGGTCGTACCGAAAATAGAAGGTTATACTCAACGGGCAGTCATTGATTTTTATGAATCTAAGACCGGGCAGGATGTGTACGTATGGCCTGTGGGTAACCGGAGTTATGCCCAGTTTTTTTATTTTAAAAAGCCGCCCGGGATTCGTTTAGAGGCAAGCGACGAGGGATGGCTCCTCAACGGCCCCGTAGATAAGCCCACTTTTTTGATCGCCCGTATTGATCGGGCAGAAGAGTACCGAAAGAACCCGAATTTGGAGTTATTGAAAGAAGAGAACGGTTTTGTATTTTTTCGAAGAAAGCCGGATTACCGAAAGATTTCAGAGTCGTTACAATGACCGATGTCAGGGTAGAATGATAGCTAAAGTCATCTGAAAGATGGCCGTTAGGTGCCATCTTTGATGCCACTAACTTTCTGCACCCATGATAAAAATAATCCGAATTTTAGCCGTGTTGCTCCTGCTTTTCAACGGTATCGGAGCCCTGTACGGCGGTTGGGTCCTGATGACTGACCCCACCGGAGTTCAAATGCAGTTGCCCGCTGCCTACTTGGAACATATTCCTTTCAAAAATTATTTTGTACCGGGTCTCATTTTGTTTACGGCCAATGGCCTGTTCAGTTTTGCGGTGTTGGCTGCCCTGGCTTTCCAATACCGACTTTCTTCGCTACTGATCATGGGGCAGGGAATTATTCTCTGCGGGTGGATTGTCATTCAGATGTTAATGGTGCAAGATATATACTATCTCCATGTGGTGATGGGAAGTGCGGGGTTGGGCTTGGTCGGCGTAGGATTTACTTTATTCAGCACGGAAACGCAACGTGAGTTCCACACTTCAAAATAAAATCGTATCGGCTTTATCGCTGATTTTAACAGGATTGGTCACCTTCGTAAGCTTAGTAGGGTGGTTAAATGCTGATTTCTACCGCCGAGAAACGCCCAATTGGCAGGCACAAGTTGTAGGACAAGACTTGGCTGACCTTTTTTTGGCTGTTCCGGTCTTGGTGATTTCGGCCTTTATGGTTGTCCGTAATCACCGTAATGCCTTTTTGGTTTGGGGCGGTACGGTGATGTATCTACTTTATACTTTCCTCATTTATGCCTTTGCCGTTCATTTCAATTCTCTGTTTTGGGTTTATTGCCTTACTTTGGGGACATCTTTCTATTCAGCACTCTTCTTTTTTTATTGCCTGCTCCGGATGGAAACAAGGGTGTCTCTGCCGGTGTCTTCAGTCAACCGCTTTACGGGGGCTTATTTGATGGTCATTGCCGGTTTATTTTATCTGCTTTGGTTGTCTGAAGTGATTCCCCACGCGTGGTATCATACGGTTCCGCCTACGCTGATAGCTGCGGGCCTTCCTGCCAATCCCGTACAAGTGATCGATTTGGCTGTCTTCTTGCCGGGGATGTTTGGGGTAGGGTGGTTATTGTTTCAAAGAAAAAAATGGGGGCATTTGTTAGCGCCGGTCTTTCTGTCATTTTGTGTTTTAATGGACCTAACCATCGGGGGATTGACACTATTGATGCAGTATCGCGGGGTAGCGCCCGGTTCTTTTGTGGCGATATTGATGGGGGTATTGGCGTTAATCAGTTTGGTTTTATTGATCGTATTGTTGAAGCGGCTTACTTATTTGCCGCTGAGAAAATAACCTAAAAACGTAGCCGATTTTATTCCAATGATGCCTTTAGTACTTTTCTTTTCACTCGCTTATTTGTTTTCTTGGGTGATATGGTTGCCTTTATACGGCCCTTCTTTCGGAATCAAGGGATTGCCTGTTTTGCCGTTTCATCATGGTTTGGGAGGGTTGGGGCCTTTACTGTCAGCTTTTGTCACCACTTACCTTCTTAAAAGCCGAAAAGGAGTAAAAGAATTGTGGACCCACTCCTTTAAGCTAAGACCGGCAGTGTATCTGCTGATTGCCTTATTCAGCCCGTATGTCTTAACGGCGGTTGCCGCTGTCGGCAGTTATTTTTTATACCACACTCCCGTCAATCTAAAGGGTATGGGGTATTCGCGTGAATTCCCTGATTTCAATCTGTTGGAGTGGTTCGGATACAATCTGCTGTTTTTCGGTTGGGGCGAAGAGGTAGGTTGGCGCGGATTTGCACTGCCGCGGTTTCAACAACATTTCAATGCGTTGGGTTCTTCTTTGATGCTCACGGTGTTTTGGGCCGTTTGGCATTGGCCTGCCTTTTTCTATCGGCCCGGCTATACTTCTATGGACCCGGCCGGTGTCTTCGGATGGGTATTCAGTCTGTTGACCGGCAGTGTGTTACTCACTTGGCTGTACAATTCCTCCAAAGGCAGTATTTTGATCTGTGCTGTTTTTCATTCGGCTATAGACATTGTCTTTACGTCGGAGAGCAGCAATGCTGAGATGACCAATCTCATGGGGTTTTTGATCACACTTTGGGGAGTGTTGACAATTCTGATTTTTAAACCCAAGAACTTGTCGCTTATTTCAAAAACCAAAGCCTTTGTTTAAAGGCTGAAACAGACGTTATCTCTTATGCAGAGACTGTTTTTCGTTCAAAAACAAGCAATAATGGGTAGTGATTTGCCTGATAGCTGCCGGTTTTTTAATTTTTATTTCAAATTATTTGGAAATTCAAAATGCAAATTATTCTTTTGTGTTGAATTTAACCAAATGGTTAAACTGTAAAGTTAAGTATGGCAAACGACTTATCCACCGAAGAAAAAATTTTGAAAGCCGCGGAAGAAGTTTTTATGCGAGACGGCTACGACGGCTCACGGATGCAGGATATTGCAGACGTGGCCGGTATCAATAAGGCGTTGTTACATTACTATTTTCGGTCAAAAGACAAATTGTTTGAAAAGATATTTGATGCAAAGGTGCAGGTCTTTTTCCCGCGCATAGAGCAGGTCTTTTATCAGGATTTGCCCTTTATAGAGAAGGTAGAAGTGTTTATTGAGCAGTATATTAATCTGTTGCGAAGCAAACCCTACCTGCCGCTTTTTGTGTTGAATACCATTAATAAAAAAGACAATGCGGATTTCATAAAAAAAATGCCGGTCGAATTGAGCCAACGATTGATTATGAGTTATCAGCACGATCTGCAACAGGGTAGAGTAAGGGAAGTGAATCCGTTGCAGTTTGTGATTTCCGTCATGGGGATGTGTATTTTCCCTTTCTTGGGACGCCCTATTTTACAGAATATGTTTAAGGCCGACGGCGGAGCCTTTGACCAACTTATGGAGCAACGAATTCAGGAATTGAAACGCTATGTACGATTGATTTTAAAACCATAACTATTTTTTTATTCTGTTTTTAACCATTTAGTTAAACTGTTAGGTTATGCGAAGATGTATGATGTATATCGGCTTTTGGGCGGCTCTTCACGCGGTCGGGCGGGCACAAACTCCTTTATCGCCGGAGGAATGTTACCGGTTGGCCGAAACGCACAGTCCGCAGGCGGGACAAATGCGCCTGATTGAAGAAGCGACTGATTTGCAGGTGAAACTGCTGAATCGCAACTATTTGCCGCAGTCTCGTCTGAACGGACAGGCTACGTGGCAGTCGGACGTGACGAGCGTGCCGATCAAATTGCCGAACATTGACATAGCGACTCCCCCGAAAGATCAGTACAAATTGACGCTGGACGTAACACAGACGATTTGGGACGGCGGCGTCACTGAAAAACAAAAAGCGGTGACCTTGGCCAATCAGCAGGCGGAGCAGCAAAAAGTGAAGGTGGATCTGTACCAAATTCGGGAACAAGTGAACAGCCTGTATTTCGGTGCGCTCTTTGCTCAACGCCAACTCCGCAATTTTGAGATTTTGAGAAAAGAACTCCAAACCAAACTCGAAAAGACAAAAGCTTCTGTTCAAAACGGTATCGCTATTCGCTCCAATGTATTGGCCTTAGAAGCCCGATTGCTGGAAATAGAACAACAATGGCTGGAGACTCAAAAGCGCCGTGCCTCAGCACTGGAAGGGCTTTCGTTACTGACAGGGACAATAATTGATACTTCTGCGGTGCTGCAACCGACCGCCGGGCAAAGCACGATCGCAGAGGAAATCACCCGTCCGGAACTGCGTCTGTTTGAGATTCAAAAGCAAAGTTTGACCGTCAATGAGCAGTTGATCAAGGCCAGAAATCTGCCCAAACTTTCGGCTTTTGCTACCGGCGGTTACGGTCGTCCCGGATTGAACTTTCTGGCGACAAGCTTCAAAACGTACTTTATCGGCGGCGTACAACTGCAAATTCCGCTGACCCAATGGTACTCTAACAGTCAAGGGATGGAAATCCGGCAGTTACGGATCAATCAGCAACGGATTGACCGGCAACGCGAAAGCTTTTTGTTGGCAACACAGATCAGATCGGCGTCTCAACGCCGTGAAATAGAGCGATTGCAGGCGTTGGTAGAAAGCGACCGCAAACTGATCGACCTCAGAGGAACGATCCGCAAAGCGTCCGAATCGCAACTCGACAACGGCATTATTACGGCTTCGGATTATTTGACCGAGGTGGACAACGAGGATACTGCCCGGCAGAATTTGATCTTACACGAAACCCAACTGCTTCAAGCGCGACATAACCTGCGTTTGACCGTCGGCAATTGACCGTCACGCTGTTTCGACAACTCACAGTGACTTTCCAGCACAAACCATCATAAACCTCCAATTCGTATTTATCATGATGACTCGTTCCTATATTTCTCTTTTGTTGCTTATCAGCATAGCCGCGTGCAAAGGCGGCGACCAAGACTTTGATGCCGGCGGTGTTTTTGAAGCCGACGAGGTAGTAATCTCTTCGGAAGCTTCCGGAAAGCTCCTTCGCTTTACCGCAGAAGAAGGCGCTGATTTGAAGGCGGGCCAAGTCATCGGCAGTGTAGATTGCAAA
>JAXLVD010000035.1:0-19320 GCA_046329125.1 Spirosomataceae bacterium
ATCACGAAAATTGCGTCGCAATAAGAATAAAATTACTGCTTGATGATTTTTCGAGTAATGGTTTCACGTCCTTCTGAAATCATACGCAAGGCATACACTCCCACGGGCAAATCAATGAGGTCAATGTCAACATGATTTCGCCGGCTTTTTTTCAGATTTCCTTTCCTTACCATCTTCCCTGAAGCATCGGTTAATTCCCAATCAAACGACAGATTTTGCAAAGCTTTGATTTCAACTGACAATTTCGTTTGTGCCGGATTGGGAAAAACCCGAACCGACTCTTCTTCCTCTTCGATTCCCGTCACAATTACGTTGACCCGAACACTGCCGCTAACCACGCCGGCTCCGCAAACATTTGATATTGATTTCAGGGTGTAGGTCGTCAACAGATCAGGCTTTACGACAATGGTGTGCAAAGCCGAAGAAACGGTATTAGAAGAATTATCAGAAAGGGTGTAGGTCCAAGGAGACTGACCTTCAAAACGAAGCTTCAGTAAAGCCGATTCGCCCAATTGAATGATTGTGTCTCCGCTTATAGTTGCCTTGGCCCGTTGTTTCAACGAAAATGAAGGAGTTGGGGTGAAGTAGGCTGTTCCATTTTGGGAAGGATATACCCGAATCCGATAATTTCCTTCCAAAGCCACATCATTCGGAATCGTTGTTTTTATCGGACTTTGCGTTGCCGTGCCGATAAGTCGCGGATCAGTGAAATTTCCGTCTTTATCGGATAATTGCGCCTCATACGTCACCGGATTTTCAAATACTCCCGTAACACTGAAGGGCAAATCAAACGGAGTATCATTGCAGACAACTTGACTCAATGAAAGGTTGGCCGTAATGCGAGGAATAACGGCGATTCGGGCACTGCCTCGCACTTCGCCCTCACCGCAAGTATTATTTACTGAATTCAGCACATACGCAGTGCTTACTAAAGGAGTGACCGAAATTGTAAGCGGATTTACGGAGGTAGTGGCTGAAGAATTATCAGACAGGCGATAAGTCCAAGGTGCTGATCCCGAAAATGTTACCACTAAATTGGTGGGTTTTCCCGCTTCAATGGTCGCTTCGCCGCTGAGATTGGCACTTGGTTTACGCCGAATCGGAAAGGCGGCGGACACACCTTGGTCAATGCCGTTTACATTGGCCAGGATTCTGACTCGGTAGCCATCTCCTGTTTCGGAGTTTTCGGGGACAGTGACCGTCAATGAGCCCGCGCCTCCTTCTGCCAACGTGATCGCCTTTGTAAAATCACCTTTCGCATCGGATAACTGAACACGATAACGCCACTTCCCAGCATCCGTATTCGCCACGGTAAAAGGCAGATTCAGTTTATCACCCGCACAGACTGTAGCGGGCAGTTTTTCGGTAACAATGACCGGTTTTGCCGCTAATTCAACCCTGAAGCGGTCTTCCAAACATCCTAAGCTATCACGAACCACGATGGTCGTATCGTTGGTTAGGGTAAATTCGAACGGTGGTTGACGACTGCCGTTTGGCCAAAGATAGGTTCCTTTCCAAGAAGGCATCAACTTTACCGTTTCCCCGTGACGAGCCTTCAAGGGGGTGATTTTATTGACGTTTTTGAAAATAGTAAACTGATCTCTTACAATTCGGTCATTGCACAACCATTCAAAATTAAGGCGATTGTCTTCTACCTCTATGACCACAGAACCTCCGTTAACGGCATTTTTGAAGGGCATAGCCGGGTGTGCCACGCCGTTATATCCGTTGTTTTGACCGCCAGAACCCGCCACTACATAAATAACGCCTTCATCCCCTCCGTTTTTGATATAAGCACACGAATTGGGCTCTCCGTCGTACCGTCCTGATGAAAGGGATGCCAAATGTTGATCATCACGAAAAGTGGTTGATACGTCCGTATGCCCGTGCATCGGGCGCGAACGTTCGTACAGGTGACTGTGCCCGCTTAACACTAAATCCACTTTATACCGTTCCAAAATCGGCGTCAGGTTTTGGCGAATCAATTTTAATTCTTCTTCCGAATCTGAATCATGTGAATTTTTTGTGTAGGGCGGATGGTGAAAAAATACAATGGTCCAAGGTTGGCGGTTGGCCGCTAAGTCCTTTTTCAGCCATTTTACCTGAGGGCCGAGGGTGTCATACAAGCGATATTGATTTTCTTCGATCCCGTCTGAGTCTAATGCTACAAAATGAACATTGGCATAATCAAAGGAATAGTACATTTCTGTCCCCGAAGGCACGCCGCCGGCTTCGGCATTTTGAGGAAAAGAGAAAATTTTAAAATAAGAAATATCCCGACTCGTTCGCGACCCGGAGTAGTATTCGTGATTTCCGGGAACGGCCCATAACACATTGTTTTTCAGAAAATGATCTTGATAAATATTAAAAAAGTTGTTTTGGTATTCTTCGTCCGTACCGATAGCGTAAGCATTATCCCCCAACAACAACATGACGTCCGTTTGGCGATTGTCATTTTTGATTCTTTGCAGATAGGCATCCCTTACGGCGCGCTGATTTGGCGAGCCGTCGCCCATGTCGCCCATGGCCCAAATGCGTATTTTTTGCTTACTGCCTGCGGGAGCAGCGGTTTTGAAGTAATAGTCATTTCCCTCTGCTACCGATCCGTCCGGTGAGGATTGGATACCGTAATAATAAACCGTATTCGGAGTTAACCCGATGATTTTAAGTTCATGATCCGTAGTAGGTACATCCTCTGTTACCGACTGTGTTTTTTGGTTGGTCGCCGTACCGTAGGTGACTTTTCCGATGGTGGCGGCATCAGTACGCCAACGCACTGTCAGGCCCGTCGGCGTTCCCGTTTGAAGATACGGCCCGCGCGTAATTTTTTGGGCGTGTGTGACCGATGCTGCAATCAATAACAGGTAGGTAAGCAGAAACGTATTTCGAAAACCGGGCATGAAGTGTGTTTATTTAGCTGAAAGAGTTACAAAAATGCGTAATTTTCAGTTATCTCACTTCAATCGTCACACTGACTTCTTTTTGCGGTTTGCAGTACCAATCGCCTTGGCACCGCAAAAAATAAGTCGTAGTTATCTCCGGACTGAATCGTCGTTCGTTGCGGGCGCTGTAACTATAACGCTGTACCAAGTACTTTTGCCCCCCGACAGGTTGGGCAAACCACTCCAACGGTCCTTGAGACCCCGCAGTGACAGGACACCCCGAAAAACTTAATACAGCTTCTTCTCCTTTGGCAATGCTTATCTTGCCAGCCGTCAATGTCGGCGTAGGCACATCACAAACCGCACATTCTTTTTCGCGCACGACTAAGTATTGAACCGCCGGAGCAAAATCCGATGCTCTGAAAAAATAGCGTTGCGACCAACTACCCGCGTTTGCATTTTCCAGAATGATTCGGGAGGCATCGAAGGTCGGTGTTGCCGAAAGGCTTACCTCCGCACATTTGACTTGATCTAATTCATTGGAATAACCTTTGCGAAGGGCTACTTTGTATTCTCGCGCTGTCACTACATTGACATAACCCGTATCGTCCTGTACTTTAATTTCAAAAGGAAAAGGGCGGAGGGTATCCACTTCGGGCAGACTGACATCTACATCATCGCGGTAGTTTTTATCGGTAAATCGAATCAGCGCCCGGGGAATCTTTCGGTCATTGGTAACCCCTTTGGGCCCTTGCCATACCACTCTGAATTTACGGGAAATGACATTTTTATATTCAAAAGGACGACGCACCAACTCGCAGGGATTAGTCAAACCGCCTCGGTAGAATGTGCCGATCACTACATTTGCATAATACAGGCTGTCTTTCGGGTTAAAATATCCTCGTACGGCGTCGGTTTCTTCGGTTAAACTGATGGGCCGGTCGGGCTCACATTTTCCTAAGATCGCCGTTGCTTCCTGTGCCCCTTTTGTTTTCAGTAATTTGTCTTCACACCCTACCGATACCATTACACTAATCAATACACTTGCTTGCAGCCACTTATTCATTGTTCAATGATTAATAATCGTTCATACAACAAATATACGGTGTTTTTGGGCAAATCGTTTGCCTGACGCGGCCTCCAAGCCGGAAATTTGGTATGCTTATTGCTCTGATTTCGAGGAGAAAACAAACGAAAAAGATGAAAAAACTACTTTTGATCGCTATTTCGGGGCTTTTGTTGGCAAGCACCGCTTATGCGCAACGTTTCATTAAGATCAATGAAGATGACCGCCGATTTTGGATCAATGTCGGTGCCGGACCCGGCTTTCTCAAAGCCGGACAAGCCTATGATCTCAAACCTCTGTTTTTAACCGAAGCCGGTTTAGGTTGGCAAGTGTTTGCCTCTCCTTACTATATGGTTTCCAATCGTTTCAATGTAGGGATGAAATTAGGCGGAATTTTCCGCCCAACGTTTCAGGATGCAGAATCCAACAGCCTTATTCAGCAAAAATTCACCGGCTACGGGTTTTTGTTTGCTGATTATTATCTTTCGTCACCTTACCGTATTTTAGAAAGACCCTATAAGCCTCGCTTTTACATCGGTTTCAGCGCAGGAGTGTCCTACATAGGAAATTTGGAAGCCAAAAACTTAGTTACTGAACAAACGTACACCTTTCGGCGCCGAAATCAAGATGCTTTTCTCAGCGTAGCCCCCAAATTGGGCGTTTCTTTCCGTAAAGTAAAGCTGGAAATTGAACACATCGTCACCACTCCCTTTAATCCGGATTTTACTTCCATCACAATTATCAGCGCTATTCCTTTGGGTACTCCTCGCTATTATTGACCCAACCGTTACTTTTACAACTTTACCGGGGCTGTCAGGGCCTGACGACAATAATAACCGGCCATTCCGGCAAAGCCGGCCACGAGACCGCCCACTAAAGTAACCGCCGTGAAAAGCAGGATCGTATTGGGGAAACGAAACAACTCGGCTATTTTCATCGTAATCACCCCCTCAGTGACCACGTTCTGATATAAAGAATAACCGAGCCATAATGTTGCAATAGCCGCAAAGGAGACCCCAAACGCTTCTTTAACATTTTTCGATTTCCAAAAAGAAAGTCCGAAACAGACGATCGGCATCAGCCACCAAGGGCCGAAGTATTGCGCCACAGCGCTGAGAAGAAGAATAAGAATATAAGTCATGCTATTTTTTAAAGGATTGGAGCAGAGGCAGACGTTACGTCTGCCTCTACCGGTTCAGTTTCATTGTTGCTACGATTTTAGGATGTTTCTCCTCTTTAGACTTCAAAAAGACCAGTTCATTCAATTCCCCTTTCGCCCATTTGTCGATCATATTATCATAAAGCGGACTTCCGGGATTGCCGGATTGACCGCCGGGATATAACCCATAGGCTTTAGGCCACGTTTTGTCCAACTGCACCACCATCCGCCAAGAAGGCCCGTGTCCTCCTTCTGTAGTGGCATTGATCATATTTCCGCCACCGCCATTGATAACATCCATGCGGGAGAATGATTTAAAGAGAGGCACTAAATGTTTAATATCGGTACTTTTAGCGGTTCCCCATGCCCACGTTTGCGGATTGATCGGGCCGTGTTTTGCCATTAACGAATCCACGGTTCCTTTGAAACTTGTCCGAACAATATCTGCTGCCGTTTCTACTTTGTCGGCCGTATGGGTATCGTCAAACCATTTGGCGGTGGGTTGTTTTTTCAGTAACTCCCACGTACGGTCGCGAGTGGGCAAGGCCAACGGGGCCTTTTCGTCTTTTGAAGGGAAATCATCTTCCCAGATGGCCAGACGAAGTTCGCGAACCCAACGTTCAAAAATTGTCGGCGCTATTTCCGACGGGTCATTTCGGAGATTCCATTTAGCCAAAATCGAATACGCCGGATTGGCTTTAGAGGTCGGGTCTTGTTCCAATATCTTAAGTAATTCCGGCAAAATGCGACGGGCTTCGACATTAAAATTGTCGTTTTGCATCAATCGGAGACTGTCTGCGGTGGCCTTTGTCATGGCGGAGAGGCGTTCGTTGATACGAATGCCCCGTTCGCCGGGAGCAAATTTCCAACCCAAATAATAAGGATAGGTCTTATCTGCCGGAAACTGATTGGCCGAGCTGACAAAGCCTCGCGCCGGGTTTTTGACGTGCGGGTTATGCTCTACGGGAATCCAAGCCCGCCAATCGTGTTCCGGATTAGAGCCGTCAAGCACAAACTTACCCTGTTCTTTCCACTTCAACGGAAAATGCCCGGAAGAAGTAATGGCCACGTCGTTCTGATTACTCGCAAATACGACATTAAAGCCGGGAGCGGCTAAGTAGGGCATTATTTTTCGATAATCATCATAATTTTTACCCCGATTGGAAATATACAATGCTTTCAAAGAATTCCCTTGGGCAACCGGCCCTACCCACGTGAGCGCGTGCCCTACGGGCAAATCACTGAAAAAAGGCTTTTGGCCTTCACTGTATAAAATAGGACCGTGATGGGTATAAAGGACCGTATCAGTAGCAACGGTCGGTACTCCTTTTACTTTAAACTCATTCACTTTCATCGTCACCAGGCGCCATTCGCCGTTGTAGCGGTATTCTTTCAGCGTTTTGTCTTTGAACTGAATTTGGTAGAGATCAAACACATCTGAACCTACATTGGTCATACCCCAAGCTACATCTTTGTTGAATCCGATACCGATACCCGGCCAACCCGGCACACAAACGCCGTAAACATTGACCGTGGGCGAAACCAACTGCATTTGGTACCAAATGGAAGGGAGCGATAATCCTAAGTGTGGGTCATTGGCAAGAATGGGCAAACCCGTGGCCGTGCGCGAACCGTGCACAGCCCAGTTATTGGAGCCGATTCCGGGGTTTTCCGCTTCTATGTCCAAATTGGCCGCAATCGTCGCTTTCATCATTTCGGGAACCTTCGGCACCGCCAACGGCGTAAAGTCCCATTTTGTCCCGGACGGGATAATCGGTGACTCTTCGATAGGATAATCCGGAAATAGATCGTTCATTACCTCTTGCCCGTGTTTCGCCAAGGCATTTGACATGCGGTAATCGTCTGAACGGGCGTTCATGTCTTTCCGCATTACCATTTCGACCAAGGCGGTTTTCAGAGGAGACCAAGCTTCGGGCCGATAGCCCAATATCTTGTATTCAATCGCCAAGTCTTTGTAACTAACCTGATTGATGTAAGCATTTACCCCTGCCGAATAAGATTCTGCAATCATCTTAGAGACCGGATCGTGCATAAAGGCTTCTGCCAGCCGTTCGGCCCCTTCGGGCAATTGCAAACGGCGATTGTAACGGTCAAAATCAAGCGCCAACGGTCCCATTACTTCACTTAAGCGACCCGCTGCCACCCGACTGTAAAAGTCCATTTGCCACAGGCGATCTCGCGCAATGATGTAGCCTTGGGCAAAATACAGGTCTTCGTCGCTGTCAGCAAAAACGTGCGGCACGCCGTTGTCATCGTATAAAACAGTTACTTCGCCCTTCAAACCCGCGAGTTTCATGTCGGCAGGAGGAGATTTAAGAGGAGCATCGGCATTTTGCCAAAAACCGGTGAACGGACTGAAAAAAGGTCCTAAAGCCGGCAATACCGAAATAGGACGGTTAAGAAGGTACGTTAGTCCGCCGGCTACCAACAGACTTAACAACGCACGAAGGTATCTCATTAGGTTAAAGAAAATAAAGACGGGTTTTGGTATTTTGTTGATAAAATATAGACTTATAGGAGTGCAAGTTAGGATAAAACTCAACGATGCCCCGTTTGCCGGTCAAAAATTTATTTAAATTAGGGGTGACATTTTCCCTATCCCCCCGATTTACGTATGGCCATTGAAGGAAATTATCCTGATGCACCTCTCATTCTATCCATAAAGAAAGGAGATGAAAAAGCCTTGGGGGCTTTTTATCGCGAAAATTTCGCCAAAATTGCCCATTTGGTTTTAAAAAACAGTGGCAGTGAGGATGATGCTAAAGATGTTTACCAAGAAGGAATGATGGAGGTGATCCTACAGGTCAGGAGTGCTAAGTTAGATCAATTGGAGAGTAGGCTTTCTACCTATCTTTATTCGGTATGTCATCATAAATGGATCGACCGATTGCGTCGTCGAAATAAAGAAGCCGAAGTGGCATGGGATGAAACAGACATGGGCTTGATATTGGATGACGACGCAGATCAAACGCCTTACCTGCAGGCACTTGAAAATGTAATGGGCCAAATCGGCGATAAATGTCGCGATTTATTACAGGCTTTTTATTACGAAAAACTGCCGATGTCCCAAATTGCCTGGCGATTAGGTTTTAAAGACGATAACTCCGCCAAAAGTCAAAAAAATAAGTGCATGGACAAAGCCCGGGATTTGGCCAAAGAAGTGCTAAAAACAATAAATCGCTAAGCTGCCATGATGAACGAAGAACCTAAAACCGAACAAATAGATCGTTATTTAGACGACGAAATGATGCCCGCTGAGCGTACTGCGTTTGAGGACCGGCTGCGTTTAGAAGAAGACTTACGATTGGAAGTGGAGTCTCAAAAAGCGGTGAAAAGCTTTATTCAACAACAGGGAGAACGAAACGAACTGAAACAGCTCCTTGCTATTTTTCATGAAGAGGTAGCGGCGACAAATAAGACCGTGTCAAGTACAGATACCGATGAAACCGAGTTGAATACGGTTCCGGTCAAAAAAATCAAATGGGGAGAATTTTCTTACTTAGCCATTGCGGCCTCTGTTGCCTTATTGATTGTGAGTGTTTGGGTGTTTATGAAAGAACCGGGCATCGAAAAACCGGGGACCGAAATCAGAACCGGTGATAACGAACCCGAAAAGTTCAGAATCCCGCTGTTGGTTTGGGAAAAACAAAATGGTGTGCGGGTGCGACAAGAAACGCGATTCATGAATGCGGTCATTAGCAAAAACGCAGCCTATCCGCTGCATTATCGGTTTACCGACCAATTTGAACTGTATTTAGATCGTATCCCGGCGACTCGTCCTAAAATCAACTTGGAGTATGACAATGATACTAAGGCATATAAGGTGTGGATAAACGGACGTACTTATCCTATCCGCAAAACCGAAACCATTACCGCTTTGAGGTAATATAGTTACCTCTAACTATTGCCCATCGTTCCGAAAACCAATAATTTCGTTAGGGTATTTTTGCTGCCCTATCCATACTTATATATCCTATGAAAACTCAAACGCTTCGGATTGGCCGCAAGCCCGATAACGATATTGTGTTGGATGACCCCAGCGTAAGCGGCTATCATGCTACAGTTTCATTGCAGTCGACCAAGGAATGGTTGCTCGAAGACAATGACTCTACCAACGGCACTTTCATTGACGATCTGCGTATCCGGAAAGGCGTAATCAATTCCAAAAGCCAAGTGAAGGTAGGTAAGATAATCGTTGAATTGGGTAAAATCTTTCGGTTCAATAAATCGGCGGATGATTTTAAGGAGGAGTTTCAGGCGCTCCGGCCGGTGTGGGAGGAGATTGAATTGCACCGAACCAAAATTGCCGAAAAACAAAAAAACGTTGATTTTATCCAAGCCATTCCTTACGTAGGGCGACTGGCAGTGGTTGTTTTTGAAGATAAATTTCAGTTGACCAAACATCAAAACCTTCTGAAAGAAAGTTTACGTAAATGGGCTTGCCCTAAGTGCCAACAGCCTTTACGCGACTACGATTGGCTTACGTGGGACGACTGCGAACGTATGCGAACCTGTCTGCGCTGCAAAGCCAAGTGGTTCTGAAAAAAAAATTTCAAAATCGGGTGACCTTTTATTCAGGTCAACGATAAAGTGTCAGAAAAGCCGAAAAGGCTATCGTTAAACATCAAAACACGTACCTATCATGTCTGACAAAACACAAATCCTGCCCGATGCTTTGCAGCCACAGTCGGCCGCTAAAAAAGAATCTTCTCCCGTAAAAAACGCGGACAAAAAAAGTGCTTCTAAAAAAGCGTTAGCCATAGGCGCCGGAGTGGCCGCGGGGGTAGGCGCTATCAGTTGGGATGCCTATGCGACCGAAATCAAAGACGCCGTTGAAGATTCTGCCGAAACGGAAACTTCGCAAGAGACATCTGAAACGACAACTGCTCCGGAAGATTCAACAAACACATCCCAAACAACGACAGAAACCCCGCAACCTACGCAGGAAACGCATAATAATGTAAACGTAACAGCGGTACCGGATCATTTGGCCATTGCTAACATGCCCGACAGCATGAGTTTTGATGAAGCTTTTGAAGCGGCTCGCCAATCAATGGGAGCCGGGGCTTTGTTTGAATGGCGCGGCGAACTGTATCATACCTGCCACCCCAACGAATATGCGGCCTTGCCTGACGAAATAAAAAATTTGTTTGCTGATGCCTGGATCGCTCACGAATCACAAACCGACGGCATAGAAGTCGTACCTGAAGAAGAAGGAGTAGCCTATGTATTTGATTTAAACCCTGCCTCTGACGGCGTCGACCAATCGACCGATACCTCCGACCCGGTCTCCGGCGAAGAGGCCTACTCAGATGAATATACCGCTTATGCCGATGTAGATCCGGTAGATGCAGATTACGACAGCAATTACGAAGGGGCCGATGATTTCATCCATCCCGACGATATGGTTGCCTAACCATTCTTTTTTCAGTTTTTCATTCTTTCTTACAGTTATGATTGTCTCTTGCCCGTCCTGTCAGGCTCGTTTGAAATTCAACGAGAAGGCTTTGTCTCCCCAAAACCCTTTCATCAAGTGTGTACGCTGCCAAACGGTTATTCCGATAGACCTTCCCAAGACTCCTGCGCCGGCCTTTGAAGATCATACCTTTGTGTTTCAACCGGCGGAGGTAGGCTGGGTAATTGTTCATGACGAATATACGGAGGCACAAACATTACCCTTGAAATTGGGAAAACAGGTCATAGGACGGGCATCTGCCAACAAACCTTGCGAAGTCATGATTCAGACCCAAGATCGGTACATGAGCCGTCATCATTTGGTCATTGAAATCATCCAAAGTAAAGACGGAACGTACAAATATTGGCTGTCTGAGCACCCCGACTGCACCAATCCTACGTTTGTGGATACCTATCCGCTCAAACGCGGTACCACCCTCGAACTAATTGACGGAGTCACGTTGCAGTTAGGCAAGACCAAAGTTGTCCTGAAAACGGCTGCCGCTGCCGGCACGGCCCGAAAAGCGACCGAAACCGTCATCCATTCAGATTTTCTGAAAACTGTACTTTTTTAATTGTTTGTACTGATGAAAATTCAAATAGCAGCCCCGCTCGCCTTACACGAACGGGGACAGCGTCCTGATAATGAAGATAATTTGTTTCCGGCCATCGGTAAATCCTCTCCTGACAGCCGCCTGTTTCTGGTGTGCGACGGAGTGGGCGGTGCTGATAAAGGAGAAGTAGCCAGTGCTATTGTTTGCCGTTCGGTTCCTCATTATTTTTCACAGGTCGGCATTACAATAAGCGACGCTAAAGTGATAAGCGACGCTGTCGGTTATGCAGAATCTGAATTAAAACGCCACGTGGAGCAGCATCCGGAGACCGTAACAATGGCTACTACCCTAACGTTGCTGCATTTACATGAGTCGGGGGCCACGGTGGCTCACATAGGTGACAGTCGGGTTTATCACATTCGCAACGGACACATCCAATGGCAAACCCAAGACCACAGTTTTGTCAATGAATTGGTAAAATCCGGTATTATCGGTTCGGCAGAAGCCCGACAACATCCCAAACGAAATGTGATTACGCGGGCATTGCAAGGAAATAAGGACCGGGTAGAAGCAGCTATTCAGGAGATAGAAGATATTCAGGAAGGCGATTATTTTTTCCTCTGTACCGACGGTATTTTGGAAGCGATGGAAGAAAGTGAATTAATCCGAATTTTAGGAAGCCAACAGGAGGACACTCAAAAAATAGCCCAAATTCAAAACGAATGTCAACGCAAAAGTCGTGATAATTTCACCGCCTTTTTGGTACGCATTCAGTCCGTGGAGCACCCCGATGTAGAGTTGATTCCGACTGAGGAAGAACCGCAGGAAACGCCGTCGGAGAAAAAGTCCATTTCTTCCAAGCAATGGATGTGGGCTTTAACCTTGGTCAATCTCCTCCTTTTTGCCGCTATTATTTATTTCTTCTATTGGAATAATCAACCGAAAGAACCTCCCAAAGAAAAACCGAAGACCGAAACACAAGTCGTACAACCAATTCCGGAAGACAAAAAGAATAAGTTTGACAGCTATGAGGCGCAAAAAATAAAAAAAGAGAAAAAAAAGCAGTGACCTTGGGTAACTTTTAGCGATAAACAGTCAAAAGAAACACTTACGACAATGACGCACGAAAATTTTTTAAAACGCTATCAGTTTGACACCCAAAATCAAAAGGTCCTGTTAGGAACAGGCGGGTTTGCTTCTGTTTATAAAGCCTTTGATACCGTTCAGAAGCGATTCGTAGCCGTAAAAATTGCGGAAGTAAAACACGAAAAGTTCAATTTACAGGCAGAAAAACAAATGGTGGATGAACTGGACTCACACGAAAACATTGTCCGATACGGCAACTGCTATCGTTTTCAAATCATGCCGGTGTACTATGATTTTGCCATTCTGAAGTTTTACGAAGAAGGCAATCTTAACGAAGTCATCCATAAATATGCGCTGAGTCTGTCCCAAAAACACCAAATCATTACGGGTATTTTGAAAGGAGTAGCGCATCTGCACCAACATCGGATCATTCATCGCGATTTGAAACCGCAAAATATTCTGATGGAACGGTCCGGTACGAATTGGATACCTAAATTAACGGATTTTGGTTTAAGTAAACTCGCCGACAGCACTGAAAGTTCGTTTGAAAATTCATCCATTGGCCTTTCGATTGCCTACGCTGCTCCCGAGCAGATCCGAAATCGGGAGATTAGGCCTAATGTAGATCTGTGGGCAATAGGGGTTTGTGCCTATCAGCTTTTCACGGGCGAACTGCCGTTTGATGCCCACCGTACGATGAGTCAGGAAAGTTGGAACATTGAGATTAGTAAAAAAATCGTGGAAGGTCGGCTTTCTGATAAGATCAACACCTTGCCGGAACCTTATCGCACGCTTATCAAAAAATGCCTGACTGTCGATAACACCCGGCGTGCCCAAAACGCAGAAGAGTTGTTATCCCTTTTGGAAAATGCACCGGTCACACGGTCGGCCGAGATCGAAATGCCGGTTTTGGAAGAAGCAATTCTTGAAACAACAATCATTGACAGTCCCCAAAAGCCTGATTCGCCCCTTCTTCAAGTGCTGAGATTGATGGCAGGGTTGGTTATTTTATTGATTTTGGGTATGATTTCGGCCCTCAAACACGGATGGTCGTTTTTGCTGAAAAAATCGAAAAGTATCAAGTCGCCGGCAACTGCCAAAATCTCTTGGGGATTTCAGGCTGCTCACTTTCCCGGTCATGAATAAACATAAAAAAATACGGTGACCTTCGGTGAATTTCAGCGATAAAGGGTCAAAAGAAACTTTTTAAGACAATGACTTACGATGATTTTTTAAAACGCTACCAATTTGATACCCAAGATAAAAAAGCACTATTGGGTACCGGCGGATTTGCTTCGGTGTATAAAGCCTTTGATACGGTTCAGAAGCGATTCGTAGCGGTAAAAATTGCGGAAGTGAAACACGAAAAGTTCAATCTGCAATACGAAAAACAAATAGTGGATGAGCTGGATTCGCACGAAAACATTGTTCGTTACGGCAATTGCTACCGTTTTCAATTCATGCCGGTACGCTACGATTTTGCCATTCTTAACTTTTACGAAGAAGGGAATCTTAACGATGTCATCCATAAATATGCCCTCACCTTTACGCAAAAACATCAGATCATTTCGGGTATTTTGAAAGGGATAGCCCATTTGCACCGCCACCACATCATTCACAGGGACATGAAACCCCAAAATATTTTGATGGAGCGGAGCGGCGATACTTGGATCCCTAAATTGACCGATTTCGGTCTAAGCAAACTCGCCGATACCAATACCCGTTCGGTGGAGAACTCTGCCATTGGTTTATCAGTTGCCTATGCCGCTCCCGAACAAATTCAAAACCAAGACATTCGACCTAATGTGGACTTGTGGGCTGCGGGCGTCTGCGCCTATCATTTATTCGTAGGCGAACTGCCGTTTGATGCCTCCCGTACGATGAGCCAAGAAAGTTGGAATCTTGAGATCAGTAAACAGATCATCAAAGGGAAACTTTCCGATAAGATCAAAGAGATTCCGGAACCTTACCGTACCATCATTAAAAAATGCCTGACTCCGGATAACACCAAACGCGTTCAAAAAGCCGAAGACTTGCTGAAATTATTGGAAAATATAGCTACTCCTTCCGTAAAAACACCTGCAGTTCCCGTCAACGACGACGCCACCATTCGGGTAGACGAACCCATGCTCAACGTGAAAGAATGGTTGGAAAAAGCTAACGCACGGGCACAGGCCGCCGCCGGATTAGTTGGATTTTCTAAAGAACAGGCCTTGCGGGAAGCAATCAAAGACTATGAAGAAATTTTAAAGATAGATGCCCAAAATGCGGTGGCTCGCCGTCAAATTGAAAAGTGCCGAGCAGAATTAGTCAAAAAAGAGACTCCTACAAAACCTTTACCTCTACGAAAATATACCGCAATAACGGCAGCGGCAGCGGTGCTGATCGGTTTCTTATTCTATTGGAATTGGCAAAGTGAGGGAAAAGAAAAACTAAGATGGGCTAAAACCACGCATTTCGCCAATATCAACTACAATGATACGGCGACGGTATATGCGCAGATTTACCAAATATTGGACAAATATGCCGGCACTTGGCTAATGGACGATACCACCAACAACATGTTGGGGATCTTCTACCAAAACGGACGGGGAGGGGCGGCTTTGGATATTGAAAAAGCCCTCGATTACTACGAGAAGGTGGACGACTATCATTGGGGGTTTTATAACATCGGCTACATCTACTACTTTGGCGTGGGAGGCAAAACCCGAGATTATGTAGAAGCGCTTAACTATTTTGAAGAGGCTGAGAAAAAAGGCAGCATTGCCGCTTCTGCTTATATAGGAAGTATTTATTTATCAGGTGGTTACGGTGTCACTTCTGACCTTCAAAAAGCCAAAAAATATTATGAAAAAGGGGCCGGTATGGGTGAAAAATGGGCGCAGTATCAATTAGGGCGCGTCTATGAAAACGGCTGGGGGGTAGCCAAAAATGAAGACATGGCAGCCCGCTACTATCGGTTGGCGGCCGATCAGGGAATTCACGATGCCCAAACGGCTTTGTCTCGGGTAAGTCGAACCGCCTATGCAAATTACCGGCGTTCTAAACCTCGTCAACAATACAACTCCGGACAATCAAACAACAACGACCCGGTTCAACTGTTTCAGGGGGCCGTTAATTCCTTACTCAGAAAACGCTGATTCTTTTACACATATGAAAACTGCAATCAATCTCCTGATATTTCTGGCGGTAGCCGGAGGCATCTACTTTGGCTACAAATGGGTTAAATCTTCGGACATCGCTTTCTCTGCGCCGGGCACTACTTATGCGGTTATTGTAGGTGTTTCTGACTACAAATATCTGCTGCCGCCAAGCCCCACCAATCGCCGTCCGCCTTTTGACTTGAACTACTGCGATGATGATGCCCGCTTAGTATACGATTTCTTCCGCAGTCCCGAAGGAGGAAGTGTGCCGGCCGAAAACATGGTCTTGTTGATTGATAAACAAGCCTCTGCCGCTAACGTGATCAGCCAAATGCGTAAGTTGTTTCGCCGATCTACCTCCAAAGACCGTATTATCTTTTATTTCAGCGGTCATGGTTCAGACGGAGTATTTTGTCCTTACGATTATGATCAATCAACCGCTCTGTCCAAAGGAGCGATAGCACAGGTTTTTCGTGAAAGTCATGCCCGCACTCGTTTTCTGTTCGGCGATGCCTGCCACGCCGGAAGCATGCTCAAAAACGCGGCCTCAACTCGGGCGGTACCGGATTCAGATAATAAAATAGAAGATGACCAAGCCGGTTTTGCCGGATTTATGGCATCGCGTTCCGATCAGGTATCAGGCGAAGATGCGGACCCTAACGGAACCCACCACGGTTTTTTCACTAATTATTTTGTAGAAGGGGCCAAAGGAAAGGCCGACAAAGACAATGATAGAATCGTGACCATCAGTGAGTTATATGCCTACGTCCGGTCAAACCTGATACGAAAGACCAACGGCCAACAAGTACCGGTCACCTTGGGAAAATTTTCCGACAAAATGGCCTTCTCTTACCTGCCGTAACTCTAATCGGTTTTCATGGATTTGATCCACTCGCGCACCAAGGCTACGCCTTCGGTGTGCGTTGTTTTTCTTCCTAATTCAGGCATCATTTCTCCCGGATCGGCCGATTCCAAACGGTACATCAAAATAGATTTTTCAGGTTGTCCGGGGACAATACTGAACTGACGCCCTCCTGACCCTCTGCCGGCAGCTACGGGAGCTTTCATAATGCCGAGTTTGGTTGGGTCGGTTTCATGATAGCTCAAAATCAAGCCTGACGTCTTCGCCGGGCCTTCATTTCGATGGCAATGCGCACAATTGATATCCAGCCAAGTCCGTGCCCGCGCCTCCAACGACCCGGAAGAAGGGTCATTCCAAACAGCTGCTTTAGGGATGGCAGCCAACTCAGGCAAATCCGTCAAAACTCCTGCCTTTTGCCAATGCATCAATTGATTCTCTTTGCCGCCGGCGTAATCAAAATCCCCGTTTAACTGACGGGCCGACGGGCCTATCGGCATCATTTTCTCGTTGCGGTTATGGCATCCTTTGCATTGGTTCAAATTGGGCATTGCATATTGAATCGTATGTTTTGTACCATCGTTGTGAATCCAGTTTACCTCTTTAGTTTCGCCGGCCACCTCCAAATAAGCATCCGATTGGTCGTCGTTCCATACATATTCCAGCGCTTTCCAACCGCTTTCTTCATGCACCAACAAACGAGTTTCCATAATTCGCCGCCCGGCGTCGGGCTTCCGAAAGTCGTTGGGATAATAAAACGTTTTGATTAATGCCGTCCCGACAGGAAAATCCAAAACTTCATCGGGGTTAAAAGCTACCTTTTGTCCCGCAGGAAATCGCACAAAACGCAGTTTTTCGGCATAATCCGAAAAAAGCGGGGTATTCAGTTTATAGGGTATAACGCCCTCTGCCGGCAGTTGGTCGGCTATTTTTCCCTGAAAAAAACCATACTCCGACAGATTATCTTTGGGGATGAAAACAGAAGAGGTACCGCGCTCTCTGAAAGAGAAAGTAAGGGCACTCACAAAAAGAAAAATACTTCCAAACAGCTTTTTCATAGGTTTTAATCTTGAGTAATCGTCGGTAACTTAACCGATAACGGTTTTCCTTCCTCAGCTTCTCCTAATAAATACCCAAATGGCTTGAGGGCATCGACCGAATCAAACACAACCTTCATGATAGCAGTGACCGGTAAGGCTAAGATCAATCCGGAAACGCCCCACAATTGTCCGCCTAAAATCAGAACGATCATGGCCGCCAAAGGATTAACACTTACTTTGGAACCGACGATGTAAGGCGTAATAAAATTACCCTCTAAAATTTGTATTACTCCGAAAACCGCCAAAACGCCTACCGCATACATGGGAGAATCAAGAGCCACCAAAGCCATCAGTGCGGGCAGCAACGACCCGATCAGCAAACCGATATAAGGAATTAACAACAAGCAGGCGGCAAAAAACCCGAAAAACATGGCATGGGGTACCCCCAACAGCAATAAGCCCGCCGAGTTCATGACACCGACGATCAAAATGACGGAAACCAACCCTACCAAGTAGCCTTGAACCACTTCATAGATACGCCGAATGGCTTGATCTACCCGACGTTTATGCTTGCTGTCGAACAACTGATAAAAAAAGCGACGAAAAAAGTCACGATAGAGTAAGAAGAAAAATACAAACAAAGGCACGAGCGCCGCCGAAGCCAAAGTACCGGTCGTGGTAGCTACGGCTCCGGTAAGCACCGAACCGCTGTTTTTGAGCGCTTCGGTAAGGTATTTTCGGCCTTCCGTAAACTGCTTACGGCGACTGAGGCCGAAATTGTCCGACAAAAAGTCCTGCCCTTGATCTACCCAATAGTTGGCTTTTTTCTCCAAACGCGGCAATTCTTCTCCAAAACTTACAATTTGAACCGAAGCCAAATAAATAAGCCCCACCAATACCGCAAAAAATAAAATTTGAGCAATGGTGATAGCCCAAAGTCGGGGTACGCGCCATCGTTCTAAAAAAGCGCAAATAGGATAAAGCAAAACGGAAAATAAGACGGAAAACGTTAACGGAACCAATAGTTCGCGCAAGGTGTAAAGAATAAGCACAATAAGTACTGCGGAAATCAGCCACCCTGCCAAACGAAGGGAAAAAGGAAATGATTTTTGCATAAGTCCGGGATATCTAAAAGTCCCCCAAATCTACTTAAAAACCCGAATATCAATGCTTCAAAAACTAATTTGGTGGGCTTTTACCGTTCGGGTGGCCCTGTGTGATTGTCATACCGAAAACAGGAAAGAAGGTTTTCGTCGGGGAAAGCCTCTTTATAGCATGACCCAAATCGGGCATCTTCCGCCGGCCGTCAGCGAAACTTCCGGTTTGGCGTTAGGAAAAACCCCGAATACCTTTTGGACTCACAACGACGGGGATAATCCTGCTGAATTGTTCGAAACAGATGCGACGGGAAAAATCATCAACCGTCTGCTGCTTCCCCAACTGCCCAATACCGATTGGGAAGACTTGGCGCAGGACCGGCAGGGAAATCTGTTTATTGCCGACGTTGGCAATAACCTTAATCAACGACAAGATTTAAAAATCTATAAACTAAACCCCGCTAAACCGGCTAACCCCGAAACGATCCGACTGAGATACGCTGACCAAACCGCCTTTCCTCCGGCTCCGGATGAACGAAATTACGATTGTGAGGCAGTCGTTTGGCATCAAAACAGGCTATTTCTGTTTTCCAAAAATCGAAGTAAAACCCATCGTTTTGTAAAAATGTACAGTCTGCCCGACCGTGCCGGTACGTACACAACGGCACCCGTAGACAGTGTTTACAGCAAAGCAATGGTCACGGGGGCTGACATCAGTCCCGACGGCAAAACATTGGCATTGCTGACTTACGGTAAGGTATTGTTGTTTGATGTGGCCGACTCGCTGAATTTGAGTAAGCCAAAATACTGTATCAAAACGGGGAAAGGACAAACTGAAGCACTCGTGTTTGTCAATAACACAGACTTGGTGATTACCAATGAAAGGAAAGCGGAGATGTGGTTATTGAAAAAGAAATAGACATCTCCGCTGAAGAGTATATTACCACTTTTCGACGTCA